>JANWYJ010000061.1 GCA_025055115.1 Gemmata sp. | reverse complement strand
GAGACGAAATGCAAGCCGGCCTCATCCTGCGGGCGAGGCGTCGTTGACACCCCTCATCATGGGACCCAGCCGGGCCGATCCCCTGGCGGCCTTCATCCTACGGGTGGGGCGTAGCGCGTACCCCCTCTCCACGCGAACTGGCAAACAGCCCGAAACACCCTGCTGAAGGACTCCGCACCCCATCCGCCACACGCTCTCTCAGTGTAGCCAAGGCGTTTGCCATCGGGTTAGCCACCTTCTGAAGGACTCCACACCCCACCGCCCACACGCGCTTAGGAGCACCACGCCCCAGTTGTCGCACCGGCCACACGCGCTTAGGAGCACCACGCCCCAGTTGTCGGAAGTGGCCATCGGTACGAGTCTGAGCCGACTGCCGTTGCGGTTGTGCGGATTGTAGCGGATAATCCAGGGTAGGGGTGGGGATGATATGCCGGCGGGAGGCGAAATCATGGCACGCCTGATAGCAGCAATGACGATCGTTGTTGGCCTGGCCGGCCTGAACCCGGCTGCGGCCCAGTTCGTTGTTGGCCCGGTGTGCGCACCGGGCTTCGCCGGCGGTTTCGGCTACTCGTATTCGTTTGGCTCCGGCGTGGGCTTCGCTTTCGCTGGTCCCCGGGTACGCATCGGAGGAATCGCAGGCGGATTCGTGACACGCTCGTTTTTCGTGGCCCCCCCGGTGATCGGCTGGACGCCCCTGCATCCGTGGTGGGGCGGCTGGGGACCAGCCTTCGGACCGCTGGGGTTTTTCAGCCCCTTGGCGCCGCCCGCGGTGGCCGTCCCGGTGCCGGTGGTGGTGCCTGTGCCGGCCCCGGTGATCGATCTGGAACGAAGCCGCCCCGAGCGGAATGGCCCTGAGTCCAGCGGTCAGACGCCGCCACGCAATGATCCGCCCCCGGTCTTGCGTCCCGTGGGCGACTTCATTGTGATTGCGCCGCGGCGGGAAGAAACCGTGCCACCCGTGGCGCGGGTCGAACCGCCACCACTTCCTCTGCCCCTGCCGCCGCCCGATCCATTCCGCCGCCCCGCCCCGGTGAAAGCCGAAGTGGTCGAGGCCGATCCGCAAAAGGAAGCCGATCGTCTTATCCGCTTGGGGCGAGAGGCGTTGGCCGCAGGAGAATATGGCCGCGCCGCGGAGCGCTTCGAAGGAGCCATACACGTCAACCCCGAAGCCGCGCGGCCCTACTTTCTGCTCGCCCAAGCCCAATTCGCCGCCGGCTTGTATGCCGACGCGGTCCGAGCGATCCGGGCCGGCTTAGACCGCGATCCGAAATGGCCAGCCGCCCCCTTCAACCCTACCCAACTCTACGGCGACCAACCCGAACGTTTCGTCCTGCACTTGTTAGCCCTGAAGAAAGCCTATGCCGAAAACCCCGATAACCCCACCTTGGCATTCCTGCTAGGCTATCAGTTGTGGTTTAGCGGCGACCCCGACGAAGCCCAGAAACTGTTTCGCGCCGCGGAGAAACGGCTGCCCGCCCCAGGACCGATCGCTCTGTTCCAGTAATCGACTCAGATAATCGACCGGGGCCTTGGATGCGCCTTGGCTCCCCCTGGCCACAGCGGTGGCGAGCAGCACCCGAAGAAGCGTTGACGGAAACGTTCCTATCTGCACGATGAACTGTGGGTGAATGGGCCATCACAAGGGAATTCATCACACGTGAGTTGCTGACGGATAATGCTTCTTCTTTCATGTACGAATGTTTCACGTGGTTATGGGGCTGTCCCGCTGTTCGAGAACGTCGAGTTCGAGATTCACGCGGGCGATCGGATCGGCTTGGTAGGCCCCAACGGGGCTGGGAAAACCACGCTGTTGCGTATTTTGGCGGGTCTCGATCCACCCGATAGCGGCAAGGTGCAACTCCACGCCGGCGCCCGGCTCGGTTTGCTCCAACAGGTCGCTGACTTTCCGCCCGGCCGAACCCTGTTCGAAGAAGCCAAATCAGCCTTCGATGAACTCTTGGCCACACAGCGTGAGTTCGAGCAAGTCGCCCACGACCTGGCGAATGCCACCGATGAAACCCAGCGCAAACAGCTCAGCGCCAAGTTCGACCGGCTCAGTGAATGGCTCCGCCATCACGACGCCTTCGAACTCGACCACAAAGTGGAAAGCGTTCTCTCGGGGTTGGGGTTCACCGAGGCCGACTGGGGCCGCGCGGTGGCGACGTTCTCCGGCGGCCAACAACGCCGGCTGCTGCTGGCCAAGTTGCTTCTGGCGGCCCCCGATGTCATGCTGCTCGACGAACCCAGCAACCACCTTGACATCGACACAACCCGCTGGCTCGAAGATTACCTCGTCCAACAACCCGAAGGGATGCTCATTGTCAGCCACGATCGTTACTTCCTCAACAAAGTGACCAATAAAACCTTTGAACTGCACGCTCGCAAAATCACCAGCTACCCCGGCAACTTCCAACAATATGTCCGCTTGCGTGAGGAAAAATACGAACGCGAACTCAAAGAGTACGAAGCCCAACGCGAATTCATCGCCAAGCAAGAGGAGTACATCCGCCGGGTTCACTACGGACAATTAGCTAAACAAGCCCAATCGCGGGCCAAAATATTGGAAAAACTCGAACGGCTCGAAAAACCCATCCCCGTCACTGGGCCGCACATCGCCTTCCGTGACGTCACACGGTCTGGCGACGTGGTCTTCCACGTGGAGAATCTCAGCAAGCGTTTTGGCGACAAAGTTCTATTCGAGAACCTCAGTTTCGATCTGCCGCGAGGAAAGATTCTGGGCATTATGGGACCCAACGGCTGCGGCAAAACCACCCTCCTGAAGATTCTGTTGGGGGAAGAAGAGCCAACCAGCGGCGTGGTGCAGCGCGGTCATCTGGTGTTCCCCGGCTATCTCGATCAACATTTGGCTCTTCTCGACCCGGATAAAAGCGTGTTGCGCGCTGTCTGGCCCGAGGACGACCCCCAGCAAACCGAGCAGGCAATGCGCGATTGGCTCGGCTCGTTCGGCCTGCGGGGGGAAATTGTCGAGCAACCGGTGAAATCCCTCAGCGGGGGTGAACGGGCCCGGGCGGCGCTGGCCAAACTGACGGTCCAGGGAGCGAACTTGCTCATTCTCGATGAACCGACCAACCACCTCGACATCTGGGCGTGCGATTCCCTCGAAAAGGCTCTCCAAGAATTTGCAGGAACGTGCGTTGTTGTCAGTCACGACCGTTACTTTCTCAATCGTGTGGCCGATCTGCTCATTGTCTTTGCCAACGGCACCGCGGAAGTGGTCTACGGTAACTACGACACCTACGAATTACTGCGGCAATCGCGGCAGCTGGCAGCCTCCCGCGACCCAGCGGGCCGTACGGGCAAATCCGCACTGCCGAAGAAACCGGCTCCCGCGGCCGCTACGCCCAGCGATGCCCCGCCCACCAAGCGCAAACGGAAATTCCCCTACCGCAAAGCGTCCGACATCGAAGCCGACATTACCACCGCCGAACAAAAAGTCGCCGCTTTGGAAGCGTCGTTGCAAACACCCGAAGTCTACCGCGATCCCACGCGCCTCCGCGACACCCTCAGCGAACTGGACAAAACCAAAGAGACCCTCGCCCGGCTGTATCAGCACTGGGAGGAAGCTGTGGAACTCAATGGCTAGCCGCCACGCGACGTTTCGGCTCACAAGGTAGTGATCGTTCGAGTAATGGCATCGCTGGTTGAACGCCACGGTGCGCCATCACGCGACGTTTCGGGGCCTGGGTGAGCGTCTGTGGGTTGTTGGGTGGTCGTCTGCATCTCAGGTGGGAGGCCGATGGGAAGAAAACGTCTCCCCAGTGAACGCTCATTCCCAGTGAACTCTTATTCTCAATGAGCTTACGTTGTCAGTGAACGCACGATCAATTTTCTGCTGTAGCCCGAATTCACGGATCATATTTGCTGGCAGCGTAATCGCCGCCCAATAGCAGGTTTCTTCTCTTGACACCCCAATCATGGCCTCGGCAGAATATTTCTGTCCGAAGTGATGCACCTTCGCCACAGCGCCCAGCCCAGGTGCATTGCCGCCAGGGAACAAGTATTGGCAACCTCCTCCACTGTGGGCGAGCCAGCGCACACTATCTATCTCCCTCCGTCTCCCTGTGAGAGCTGTGCGTGTTGCTCATCCTCCCGGGCGCCCCAGGAGATTGATCATGCGCTTATTCGTTGCTGTCATTCTGTCCATTGTTTGGGCTGGCTCGGCGTCCGCCTCGATCATCATCAACGGCAGTTTTGAACAAGGCACCAACCTGCCGCCAACAAACGGTTTCGTAACTCTGTCCAGTGGTAGTACCGCGATCACCGGCTGGACGGTGGGTGGTGCGGGAATCGATTGGATCGATAATGGCTATTGGAACGCCAGCCAAGGTCTTCGTAGTCTTGATCTGAGTGCTGTGAATGCCGGTAGCATCTCCCAGACGTTCTCCACCATACCGGGCCAGGCTTATCTGGTGCAGTTCGACATGGCCGGTAATACCGACGGTGGACCGGCAATCAAAACACTCACGGCGGATGTCGGAGCCGGCCCCATTACGT
Organism: Gemmata sp.; assembly: GCA_025055115.1. GTDB lineage: Bacteria > Planctomycetota > Planctomycetia > Gemmatales > Gemmataceae > Gemmata. The sequence goes on along the minus strand of JANWYJ010000061.1, from coordinate 6,367 downwards.
TCAGTTTCGATACGACGGGAAGAAGCCGCCCGGGTAACATGGGTTGGGAAACGAAAAGTTTCGTTTTCACCGCGACGAGCTCCACTACCACCCTCACCTTCACCAGTACCGTGACTACTGCATTTGGCCCGGCGTTGGACAATGTCTCTGTGACCCCGATTCCGGAGCCGATGTCACTGATGGTGCTGGGCGGATTGATGGTCAGTGGGCTGGCCGCGGTCCGGCGGCGGAAGGCCGCGACAGTGTGAGGGAGCAATCCCAAGAACGGCCATCGGCCCCAACTCCCTTGTTCGTCTTGGGTATCCCGCCCCCTGGGGGGCGTTCTTCAAGGGAGTGGAACTTCTGGGATGGGCGTTCTTCAAGCGAGTGGAACTTCTGGGGGTGGACGTTCTTCAAGCGAGTGGAACAACTGACGACTTGGTCCGCCGGTTCTTGGTTCCCCCGCCTTCCGGGGCGGGGGCGTCGTTGTTACCATTGTCTTACCGTTGAGCTTCCACTTCTTACACAGTTCCCTGCTTTCCGGGGTGGGGGCGTCGTTGTTACTTCCGCTGCTGCCGTCGCACGGTAACGGTGCGCTGAAGCCCCCCTTACCATGGTGGGGCGTCGTTGTTGCAGTATAACGTGTCGTTGTTGCAGTATAACGTAGAGGGCATTTCGCCCTCAACGGCGGCCCGCGCCGACTCACCATGGTGGGGGCGCTGTTGTTACGGCCGCGGAAAGTCCTACGGCGGGTACACCCATCCGGCATAGTCTCGCCTTTGTGGGCTTACTCCCATTGGCTCTCCGCAGCTTCTTGGGGTTGGTGTGTATTCCCAACTTCTTGTGTATTTTGTGTATTGCTAACTTCTTGAGGTTGGTATGCCGTGCTAGCGTCGCGGCGGCGGCGGTCGTTGGAGAGGTGGTAGCGGTCTCGGTAGCTTCTTGGGGTTGGTGTGCCGTGTCAGTGCCTATCTACAAAAGTCATCCCCGTTGGGGTTTACTCCCCTACCGCGGCCATTGGACTAGTACCGCGGCTATTGGACTAGTACCGCGGCAATTGGACTGGCAGAAAACCCGCTGCGGGTGTATGGGGACGTAATCTCAGAAGTCAGGACGTGTACTGGGAACACGGATTGCGGAATCCGGGCACCTGTGGTCGAGGAAGGCCGGTATGCCACAGATTCACCCCACAGCGGTTGTTTCGCCTGAGGCCGTTTTCGCCGACGATGTCCGCATTGGGGCGTTCGCGGTGATCGAAGGGCCGGTGACGATCGGGCCAGGCTGCGTGATTGGCCCGCACGCCCACATCATCGGTCCGGTGACGATGGGGGCCAACAATCAGGTGGGTACGGGTGTGGTTATTGGCAGCCCACCGCAGCATCGGGCCTATCGCGGCGAACCGACAGCGGTGGAAATTGGCGACGAGAACATCTTCCGCGAACATGTGACGGTGCATCGCGGCATGCCGGTGGGTGTGGGAAGCGCAACTGGTGTTACGCGCATCGGCCACCGTAATCTCTTCATGGTCAATAGCCATGTGGGGCATGATTGTGTCGTAGGCAATGATTGTACGCTGGTCAACGGTGCATTGTTGGGGGGGCATGTGGTTCTGGAAGACCGGGTGTTGCTCAGTGGTAATTGTGCGGTTCATCAATTTTGCCGCGTGGGGCGCTTGGCGCTGGTCAGTGGGACGTCGGGGGTCAGTAAGGATGTGCCCCCGTTTTGGATTCAGTGGCAGATGAACCAGGTGCGTGGCATCAATATGGTAGGGATGCGGCGGGCCGGGATGAGCACGGCGGACATCACTGCGGTGCGGAAAGCGTTTCGTACCATCTACTTAGCGCGTCCGGCGTTGTTATTGCGGGAGGCCTTAAGGCAAATTGAGGCTGAATGGGGCCATGTCGCGGCCATTCGCGAGTTGCTGACATTCATTCGGAGTTCGAAACGGGGTATCTGTGGTGCCCACCGGTTCGTGCGCTCCTCCGCGGATGACGATAGCGCTGCCGCGGCCTGAGAGCAATCGATGATGGGAAAGGCTTGGCGATGAACTCTTCGCAACCGGATGACGACAGCGCCGCCGCGGCCTGAGAGCAACGCCGTCCATTCCTGTGGGAGTGTGCAATTCGGCTAAAAGCAGATGATTTCTTTCCATGCCGTGCACCGGCAAGGCTCGCCGGTGCGCTACTGAGGTGCAAATTCTGCGGGAAGAAGTAGCGCTACTGAGGTGCAAATTCTACGGGAAGAAGTAGAGCGGCTGAGGTGCAAATTCTGCGGGAAGAAGATGATGGATTTCCAGGTGGGATCATCTCTATTTCTAGGGGAGTGTGAAAATTCTGCGAGAAGTTGCGATCCCCGATGAGATTGTGGCAACAGCCATGCCCCGACCGTGCGCTGGTGTGAGTTGTTCGCATTCTCCCCGAACCCCCGCCGGCTTGGCTATCGGGCAGGGGCCGGCCCATCGACCTTTTGGCCTGCTGTAGGTGCTTCGGTCAATCAGCGGTCGATCCGCAAACCGGGGATAGCGTCTTTGAGGATTTGCTCGCCGCGGCGGGTCACGCGCGTATCATCGAGGTTGATGACCTTCAGATTTTTCAGCCCGGTCAGATGCTCCATGCCAGCATCGGTAACCCGTGTTTCCTCAAGATCGAGGTATTCCAGACTCGTCAGTTCGCCGAGGTGTTTTAGTCCAGCATCAGTGATGGGTGTTTCTTCCAGATCGAGTTTTCGCAGGTGTCGCAGCGGCTTGAGGACTTTCAGATCGTCGTCACTGATGCGTCGCCCTTCGAGATTGATTTCGACCACTTTGTCGCCGTCGAGCTGGACCTTGCCGCCGAGCTTCTCAATTGTAGCGGCAATGGCGCGTTCATCGGTTGGCTCCGTGTCGCGGAGCGTGGGCAGAAAACCAACCAGTGTGACAACCGGGATAGCGACAGCCATCCAATGCATCACAAACCTCCCTCAGGCCTTCGGCCCTGTTGTGGTGGTGATACATGTTGGGGGGGATATACGCAGGTATGGAGATAACCCGCTTGAAGGTGGATGCACGAAGGGTAGGAGGCGATGGACGATGACCATACTCCTACCCAGGCAGCACACCGTGCCACCCCAACAGGTAGGAGTCATCAGCCCTGCGCACAGCAGAGCGGTTATACGGCGGACTCCATCGCCTCTACCATGTTAGGTCGTTGGTATTGGAAAAGTCAATTGCTGCTTCTGAGAAATGGTCGACATCAGGTCGAACGAGGAATTTCGCAGCCGTCTACACAAGGAGTCTGTACGGCGACAAGGAGTCTGTATGGCGGGCAACATGACGCGAAGGCCCCGCGCATCGCTGGTGGGCCGGTCGGCGCTCTCCCGAGGCCATCGGTTGTGCGGGCCGGCTGACGCGACCCGGACGGAGGGAGTTTTCCGCTCCTGGAAGCCTTTCTCGACCGAGCCAGCTGCGGGGAAGTCTTCCGGTGAGATTTTTCCAACATTTGTTACTGGATGAAGGTACTCGCACATCACTGGATGAATGTCGTCGCACGGGGCCACGAGGCGACGCTGGGTTAAGAAGCGCCGGGCTTTCGCGGTAGGAAAGGTAAATCGCATCGCCAGGACCCCGGCGAGCCTTAGAATAGCAACAACAGACAACTCCGCTCGGAGAGCGATTGCGACAACCCGCATCCGAACGGACGACTGCCAAAGCTTCCTCGTGCAGGACCCGGCCTCAGCAATGTCTTCTGCCACGACCTTACGCCATCCCAAAGGACCGCACGCGGCCCGCGCGCAGCGCGAAGCCGGCCCCTTTCTGTGGGCGTTTCTTGACTCCAGCGTAGGGAGCAAAATCCTCGTCGCCCTCACCGGGCTGGCTCTCGTCACCTTCACGATCGTCCACATGATCGGCAACCTGAAGGTTTTTCAGGGACCCGAAGCGATCAACAAGTACGCTCACTTCCTCAAGCACGATCTGGGCGTACTGATTTGGGTGGCCCGGGCCGGACTGCTGGCGGTGTTTGTGTTACACCTGGGCCTGGCCATTCGCCTCAAGCGGCGTGCTCGCGCCGCCCGACCGGTGCCCTACACCTACGCCCGACCGGTGCAAGCCACGGTTTCCAGCCGCACGATGATCCTCAGTGGTATCGCTGTCGGGCTGTTTGTTCTGTTCCATCTGGCGCACTTCACGTTCGCCTGGGTGCATGAAACGGAAGTGATCGATGCCTCGGGGCGTCTGACGCGAGTGAACTACCTCGACCTGCGCTACACAATGCCGGATGGAACACAAGTTCACGATGTGTACAGTATGGTGGTGGCTGGCTTCACAACACCGTGGCTCGCTGTGCTTTACATTCTGGCCCAAGCCGTGCTCTTCCTCCACCTGCTCCACGGGATCCAAAGCTCGTTCCAAACCCTCGGTTTGAAGAATAACCGATTCCGCGGAGCGATTGCCGGCCTGGGCGTGGCCGTGGCGTTGGTGATCGTGGGGGGCAATATTGGTATTGTCATCGGTGTGTGGGCGGGTTTGGCGCCACCGATTTCTGTGGGCCTGTGAAAGTGCCTATGTGAGAGTGCATAACTATCCGCTACCTTCCCTCGAAGAATCACTATGAATCTCGATGCCAAAGTACCTGGTGGGCCGATCGCGGAGAAGTGGTCGCGGTTCAAGAAAGAACAACGGCTGATCAGCCCTGCGAATAAGGCGAAGTATACGATCATTGTTGTGGGCACCGGACTGGCCGGGGCCAGTGCCGCAGCCTCCCTGGCCGAACTCGGCTACAAAGTCCTCAGTTTCTGCTTCCACGACTCGCCGCGGCGTGCCCACTCCATCGCGGCCCAAGGCGGGATCAACGCCGCGAAAAACTACCGCAACGACGGCGACAGCATCTACCGACTCTTCTACGACACCATCAAAGGCGGCGACTTCCGCTCCCGGGAAGCGAATGTGTACCGTCTGGCGGAAGTGAGCGTCAACATCATCGATCAGTGTGTGGCCCAGGGGGTGCCCTTTGCCCGCGAATACGGCGGTTTACTCGACACGCGCAGCTTCGGCGGTGCTCAACTTCAGCGCACCTTCTACTGCCGTGGGCAAACCGGCCAGCAGTTGCTGTTGGGGGCCTACCAGGCGTTGTCGCGGCAAATCAGCTATGGTGCGGTGAAGATGTTCCCGCGCTGCGAAATGCTCGATTTGGTCGTCATCGACGGGAAAGCCCGTGGTATCATCACCCGGCATTTAGAGACGGGCAAGATTGAATCACACACCGCCGATGCTGTGGTGCTGGCCACCGGTGGCTACAGCAACGTCTTTTTCCTCAGCACCAACGCCATCGGTTGCAACGTGACCGCCACATTCCGAGCTTACAAGCGCGGCGCAGCCTTCGCCAACCCCTGCTTCACCCAAATTCACCCCACCTGCATTCCCGTCAGTGGCGATCATCAGTCGAAACTGACGCTGATGAGCGAATCGCTCCGCAACGATGGCCGCGTCTGGGTGCCCAAACGGCGCGAGGATGTCAACAAACACCCCAACGACATCCCCGATCAGGACCGCGACTACTACCTGGAACGCAAATACCCCAGCTACGGCAACCTCGCACCCCGCGACATCGCCAGCCGGGCTGCCAAAGAAGTGTGTGATGAAGGCCGGGGGGTGGGCCCGGGTGGCCGCGGTGTCTATCTCGATTTCGCCGACGCCATCAAAAAGCAAGGCCGACGTCGTATTGAAGAAAAATACGGCAATCTCTTCGAGATGTACGAACGCATCACCGCCGAGAACGCCTACGAACAACCGATGCGGATTTACCCCGCGGTTCACTACACAATGGGCGGTCTGTGGGTGAACTACGAACTGATGAGCAACATTCCGGGCTTGTTTGTCATCGGCGAAGCGAACTTCTCGGACCACGGGGCGAACCGCCTGGGAGCCTCGGCCCTGATGCAGGGACTGGCCGATGGCTACTTCGTGCTGCCCTACACGATCACCCATTGGTTGGCCGGTGAGAAACCTGGCGTGACACCGGTGGATCACCCGGAATTCAAGCGCTGCGAGGCGGAAGCTACCGAACGGATCAAGAAGTTGCTGGCGGTCAAAGGGCGAAAAACCGCCGTCGAACTGCATCGCGAACTAGGCCAGGTGATGTGGAACAACGTGGGCATGGCTCGCTCGAAGCAGTCGCTCGAAGAAGCGATCGCTAAAATTCAGGCCCTGCGCGAAGAATTTTGGCACAACGTGAATGTCCCGGGTACCGATGCCGATCTCAATGTCGCCCTCGAACGGGCCAACCGCGTGGCGGACTTCATGGAGTTCGGCGAATTGCTCGCCCGCGATGCCCTGGTTCGCGAAGAAAGCTGCGGCGGGCACTTCCGCATTGAACATCAAACCGCCGATGGCGAAGCCAAACGCAACGATGCG
>JANWYJ010000058.1 GCA_025055115.1 Gemmata sp. | reverse complement strand
AAAGCGATCGAACTTGAAAGGCCATGGCTTGCTGCGGTTGCGTTCGCGGACCAAAACTTTTCCCGCCAACTGACAAGCTCAAGCCCTCTCCATACTACTAGGTGTTTGTCCACTTACCAAGAGAAAAAATGCAAGTTATTTATTGTTCTGACAGGCAACAGGTTAATACATTCCTATTTTGATCAGAATTGGTTGAACGAGCTTGCAACCCATCCTGGAGCGGTCCAACGTGATCCCACTTCGGTCAGAAGCACCATCGTGATCCCACTTCGGTCAGAAGCACCATCGTGCTCCCACTTCGGTCAGAAGCACCATCGTGATCGCACGACCGTCTGAGGCATCACCCGTTCCCAATTCCACGGTGATCTGAGGCATCACCCGTTCCCGGAGTTGCTGCGTCGCTCCGTCGTGGGTTTGTTTGTGTGTGTTGCCGTGGGTACTTGGTGGCGCCTGGAAAGCGGGGTTTCCCAACACGGTGGCGGGGACCCCTCGGCAAATTCCGGAAATCTGCTACGATCACAGCACTCATGGTTTTCCGGAAATCGGCTACGATCCCGGCACTTGTGGTTTTTGGCGCAGCGGGATGGACGACCTGATGCCCCCTATGAAACGGATTTGGCCCCTCGCCCCTTTGGTGTCGGCGTTTGACCAGGTCCGCGAACAAACCGCTTGGCGCCGGACCTCACGGCCGGTGTTGGCACTGGCGGTACTCGATCGGGCTACGGACGATGATTTGGCGCAAGTGCTTTCGGATATTGCTGTTGAGGCACTTCCCCTTCCCTGGCACCTGCCGATTCTCCGCGAACGGCTCGGCTTTCTGCGGCATGCGCTGAATCATCTGTACCGAGGGGCCGATCCCCTGCCCGACCGCTTGGCCCGTTGCATTCTGCCTGGGGAAGCGTATTGGGTTGCGGGGGTGGGGGTGGGTTTTTGGTCGGCGATCGTCCCTGGGGTGGACCCTGGGCAACTGCCCCGCTGGTGCCCTGCGGTCGAACAGGGCCTGGCGCGGTTGGGATTGCTACGGGAATGGCCGACCGATCTGCGGAGCCGCTTCGCCGCCGTCTGCCGGGCGTATGCGGTGATTCGCGAACACGCTCCGCAGTGGACCGCGCCGGAGGTGGATGAATTCCTGGTGCGCGTCGCTCGGATGGTCAATCGCCAGTTCCCAACCGAGCCGCTCGACGCCACCGCGGCGTTCGCCTGGACGGCCACAGTGCCGGCTCTTCAGCAAGCGATTCGCGAAGTTCGCCTGCGCACTCCTTTGCGCCAGCGGTTGCGGCAGTGCCCCGCGGAGCAGCTCGAACTGACGAAGCAGTTCCACCACCACACGCAAAGCGGCCACTGGAGCGCAGCCTTCGCGGCCTTCCGACAAGCCTTTCCGGATGTCTCCTGGGAAGCCGCTTTGCCGGCGCTGGACGACGCCTACTCCACGGCCTTGCCAGAAGCCGATCGCGCCCGCTTGTGGTGCCAGGTGGCCCGGGTGCTACGCGAGCGTTTCCGGGTTCATCCGTTGGAATTGGCCGATGTGGTCGTCGCCGTCCACCAGGCGGGGCAGATGGAAGCGCGCACTGGCGAGTTTGCTGGCTTCTGCACCGATACATTTGCCTTTCTGGCCGAACTCCAACAGCAGAACTCCAAAGAATGGATGGCCACCCAGCGGCCACGCTATCACTTCGTGCTACGGGAACCGCTCACCGAGTTGTGCGAAGCCCTGGCCGAACGCTACATTCGCCCGGTGCTGAATCGCGAATATGGCTGGGGCCTTGAATGCGACGCCAAAAGCGGCCGCACCCTCACCCGCATCTGTAAGAACGCTTTTGGCCGCGGTGGGCCGTACCAGCCAGTGCAGTGGATCACCTTCTATCGGCAAGCGCAAGCGCATAAACGGGCCGATGCCCAACTGTTTGTGCGAATCGCTGCCGATGGCGTTTGCTACGGCTTCCATCTGGGGCCTGCGGCCCGTGAGGCTGGCAAACGATTTCGCAAAAACCTGCAACAACACGGTGAAGCCCTTTTCCGCGCCTTGGAAATCGGTGACGTATTCACGCAATGCCACTTCTGGACCAACGACGACTACACGGCTACGGTGCGCGTGTCAAGCGCGGCCGATCTCCGCGCCTGGGCCGTCCACAAAACCCTCGCGGTGGGCAAACAATTGCCCCCGGAGGCTTCCTTACTTCGTCACGATGAACTGGTGGGCGAAATTCTCCTCACCTTCGACCGTGTGCTGCCCTGTTTGGCGTGTGCGATCGAAGCCGATCCGCGGGCAACGCTGGCCCGGCGGGCCGGCCATCATCCCCACGAGCCGCTATACGATGCCGCAGCGTTCCGACGCGAAACCTACCTTTCGGAAGTCTGGCTGGATCGTGTCCTGGGGCTGTTACGGCTGAAGAAACAACTGGTGCTGCAAGGCGTTCCAGGGACCGGGAAAACGCATGTCGCCCGTTGCCTGGCTCGGCTGCTGACGCACAACCGCCCGGAGTGTCTGCGCTTGGTGCAGTTTCACCCGGCTTACAGTTACGAAGAGTTTGTGGAAGGCATTCGCGCCCGCGGAGTGGAAGTTGATGGTCGCCGCGAAGTGAGCTTCCCGGTGGAAGATGGGGTGCTGTGCGAATTCGCCCAGCAGGCCGCGAAACGGCCCAGCGAACCGCATGTGCTGATCATCGACGAACTCAATCGCGGCAACCTACCCCGCATCTTTGGCGAGCTGCTGTACTTGCTCGAATACCGCGACCACGCCGTCACGCTGCCATACTCAAAGCGAGAATTCCGGCTGCCCGACAACCTGTTTCTGCTGGCGACCATGAACCCGCTGGACCGTTCCGCGATCGCCCTCGATCAGGCCCTGCGGCGCCGGTTCTCGTTTGTGGAAATGCCGGCCGATGCTGCGATTCTGGCATCCTGGCTCGAGGCCCATCCCCCGGCGGCCGGGACCGACGAAACCTTCGGCCCACGCGTCGTCCAACTCTTTGAACAACTCAACAGCCGCTTGGCACAGGACTTCGGGCCGGACAAACAGATCGGACACAGCTTCTTCATGATTCCCGGGTTGGATACGGAACAGTTGGCCACGATCTGGGAGCATCACATTGTTCCACTGTTGCGGGAATATCTGGGCGGTCGGAACGAACGGCTGCGCGAATACACGTTCGAACGGCTGTGGAACCGCCGTCTGGCGGCACCGCGGCCGGCGAAACGGTTGGCCCCTTCCGACCATCCCTGAGGCAGACGCAAAGGTTTGACCGCTTCGGAGGCCTCTTTGTGCCCGGCGAAACGGTTGGCCCCTTCCGACCATCCCTGAGGACCGGATGATCAGCGCTGCGGGGACCGGATGATCAAGCCCTGCGAGGACCGGATGATCAAGCCCTCCGAGGACCGGATGATCAAGCCCTGCGGTTGATTCACAAAGGCTTATCACACCAGGAGTAAGGTCGCCATCGTGAGCCGACGCGTTGTCACGCTCATCGAACGCCGCAGCCGGTTGTGTCGCTTACCCCGGGAGGAATTCCACTTCCTGCTCACCGAGGCGCGGCCGATCGTCGAGGTGGTTCCGGCCGCGGAACGCGGTTGGTATCAGCTCACAGCGCGGGGATGGGTCGGTTTCTTCGATAGTCCCTCGTGTCGTTATGTCCTTCAACCCAAACTGCCGTGGCCGAATTTTCTGTGGCTTTTGGGACTTCGCCCGCATGAGGCCACTGATCAATTCCACCAACCCGATAGCCCGCTCATCGCCGCAGTGGCCGAAGCGTTGGCGTCGCGCTGGGACGATGTGCTGCGCCGCGGCTTGGTCGCTGGGTATCGCGAAGCGGAATCGCAATCCCGGTTTCTGCGGGGCAAACTCCGTCTCGCGGAGCAGCTGCGTGAGGCCGCTACCGCGGCCTTCCCCGAATACTTCCATGTGACGGAACCGATTCTGGACCTCGACACGGCCTGGCATCGGATTCCCAAAGCCGCGGCCAGCCAACTGCTCCGCAGTGGGGCCGTGCCGCCGGCGATCCGGCCGCGGTTGCAAGCCATCGTGCAAGTCTTGGCCAGCGTGACGGAGGCAAGCCCTACGGAGGCCGATTTCGCCGCGGCGCTGGCCGAACCCCGGGCGGAGCAATACCGCGAATTGTTAGAGCTTTGCCGTGTGATTGTCCAAGGATTCCCCACTGCCTCGGTACTCCCCCGAAGCTCGCTGGCGGCGTTTCTCATCGACCTGGGCCGGGTTTTTGAACAGTATTTGATCCGCTCGCTGCGACAGGAGTTGGCGCCGTATCCGGGGTGGGAGGTCGGCTCGCAGGGGGCGTTCGAGTTGGGGCCAACGGTGCTGCGGCCGGATATCGTGATCCGCCGCGCCGGCTCAGCGTGGGCCGTTCTGGATGCCAAGTGGAAGAAGGTGGCCGCGGAAGCCAGCGACCTACACCAGATTCTGGCGTACCGCACACTCACCGGGGCCAACCGAGTGGGGTTGGTGTATCCCGGCCGTAGCGACGATTTCGCTCACTATTTCAGCCCCGATGGCCGGATTCGGGTATCGTTGTACCGATTGCGCGTTGTGGGCCGCGAAGAACAGTTAGAACGGTCGATCCGGCGTTTGGCCCGCTGGGTACGGACGGATTGACTTGTTCGGGCTTGCCGCAAAAACCAGCCCGACCTGCGTCAAGATGAAGTTCTTGCGAAACTCGGTCGGAAGAATCCTGTCAGGGGCTTGCGGATGTGAAAAAGTTGCCAGTATGATGGTAGTGGTTGAACCTGACGCCGTGTTTGTGCCTCTTCCGAAGAACAAACCGACTGTTGGGGCATCGGTTCCAACAGCCATCGCGTCCTCTATTGAAAGGCCCACACCGCTATGAATGTCGGTTCGTACTCGGCCCTCGACGCGAGCGTGTTGGTTCTGAACAAGACGTTCATGGCCATTCACGTTATCTCCGTCCGCCGAGCCTTTTGCTTGCTCTTCAAGGACCTGGCCGAAGTCGTCAGCCTCGAAGATGGTCAGTTCGCAACTTACAACTTTGAATCATGGGCCGAACTGAGTGCCTTCCGGGCCGCTCACTTCCGCCAAGAGGACGACGACTGGGTGCGAACCCCCAGTGCCGAAATTCTCTCGCCGCGAGTGATTCGGTTGCTCCGTTACGATAAGCTGCCCAAACAAACGGTGAAGTTCAACCGGCGCAATATTTTCGCCCGCGACCATAACCAATGCCAGTATTGTGGCAAGCGCTTCCCAACAACGGAACTGTCGCTCGACCACGTCATTCCACGCAGTCAAGGCGGGACGACGACGTGGGATAACATCGTCTGTGCGTGTGTCGATTGCAACGTCCGCAAAGGCGGGCGCACGCCGCGGCAGGCGAATATGACGCTCATCCGCAAACCGGAGAAACCGAAGCGCAGCCCGCTGTTGAACCTCAAGCTGTCGCAGAAGAAGTATCAGTCGTGGCAGTCCTTCCTCGACAACGCCTACTGGAACGTGGAGTTGAAATAACAGCCGGAGGAAGGCACGACTCACCCGCCTTCCCATTCGGGTAGGCTGGAAAAAACAGGCTGCCGAGGGCCGTTCTCAGGACGCCCCAGCCGAACGTAGCCCCCGGGGCCGCTGGACAAACAGACTGGGGGGGGGACGATTCTCAGGCCATCGCCCCCCCTTTCGCCTGCGGACCCCATCGAGCCATCCCGCGCCCCAGCGCGGGATGTGTTGTTGTAGTAGGTGTTGCCCAGCGGTGTTCTGGCGCCGTCGGGGGCTGCTCAATTCCCTCTTTTCACCAGAGTTCGGCATCGGGCTTGTCGCCGCGGTTTCTCAGGTTGTTCACTGTCGGGCTAGCTTGACGCCGCGGGGCTGCGCGCGTGGGAATTTCTTGGGCATTTCGCAGATTTCTCGGTGAAAAGCGCTTGACCCGCCCAGCAAGATCGTTATGGTTCGGCGACTTTTCCGCGCAGAGGCGCGAAGGACTGTGTTCAGGGGAACGGTATCCCGGTTGCCGCCGGGACCGACGCCGGAGCGGGTTGGGGAGCCAACTTCGGCCTGACGTAACGCTGTGAAGGGGGAAGCGGGTTATGCGCCATCGGTATATCGGGGGAACCGTTGTGGCGGCGCTGGTCGCCTTGGGATGGTCGAGTGTGGGGTCCGCCCAGGAAGGCGGCTTCCAAACTCCGCTCAACACAGAGCCGGTGCTGCCAATTCCCACCGGACACGTCGGCGAACCGGGCTTCTATGCCACCGCCGAATATGTCATGCTCCAGCAAACGCGGGCACTGGGTGAACAAGTGGTTGCGGTCCGCGGCTTCCGTGATACCAGTGGGTTGATCTCGGGCGTCGTGGGGACTTTCGTCGGTCCGGGCAGCGACGCCTTGAACACCCGACGGATGGGCCAACGCGAATTCCAACCAGGTTTCCGCACGGAAATTGGTTATAAATTCGATACTGGAACCCGGCTCTACGCCAATTACATGCAAGTCTACGATGCTCACTATTCCGCCGGGGCTACCTTCGCTCCGCTGGCCTATCGGCAGATTGAGTTATCCGATACCTTCTTGTACGCTCCGGTGTACAACTATCACCCGGCGTTTGTGGGGCCAGAAAACGACACGGCGGCCGATACCGCCCTGGGCAGCGGCTTCAACACGGTGGGTATCTGGAATGCTGCGGAGGTCATGGACATCAAATTCACGCAGCGCTTCCAACAGGCGGAAGTGGGGATGCGGGTGCCGCTGTTTGAGTCGGAACTGAGTACCGTTTACGGGATGGCCGGGGGGCGCTTCGCGTGGTTCTTCGAACGCTTCGCCTGGCGGACCGTGGACATCGCCAACGACGGCGAAGCCCTGCCGCAGTATGTGGCCTGGTATTCCAATACCTTGTCGCAACGGATGTACGGGTTGTTTGTGGGCTGTGGCCATGAGGTGTATTTGGGGAACATGTTCTCGGCGAGCCTGGACCTGACCGCCGCGGCCTTTATGGATGTGATCAAGTATCGGGCCAAATACAAACTGGGGGATTACTCGGTGCAATCCAAGTATGGCCGGGAATCGTTCAGCCTTGTTCCCAGTGGTACGGCCGAGTTCAACCTGTGGTTCTATCCGACCGAAGGCATCCAAATGCGCATCGGTTACATGGGCATGACCTTCTTCAACACCCGCTACATGCGCGAACCGGTGGGTTTCAACTATGGGAACATCGACCCGAACTATGGGGTGAAGTGGTTCCGGTTAGTCCACGGCTTTAACGTTGGTATTGGCTTCTTCTTCTAATCGACTGCTGACCCTTCACATCCCCGCGGCGGTTGGCGGCACGCCTTGGTGAGACGTGCCGCCAACCGCGTTATGACTTTCGCCCCCAATGGGCAGTTTCTCGTTGCTCTTGCGGCCCGGGCGGCTTACACTCAGGGACAACATGCCGGATTGTCGCAATCCGATGTTCCCCTAGCTCTCCCGGAGGTTCCTCCCGATGGCGAATCGTTTCACCCGTCGGCATCTGCTGGCGGCTTCGGCCGCAACGTTGGGCTATCTGCACCTGGCCCCTGCGGTTTCCTGGGCCCGCGTTTATCGTGCAAACGAAAAGTTGCGTGTGGCTGGGATCGGTGTGGGGGGTAAAGGTTCCAGTGACATCGATCAAGCTGCCCGTCATATGGAAGTGGTCGCATTGTGCGACATCGACGAAACCCATCTGGCCCCCAAGGCGAAGAAATGGCCGCAGGCCAAAACCTTCTTCGATTATCGCAAGATTTTCGATGATGCGTCCCTGTTGCGCAATATCGATGCCTTCACCGTCAGCACGCCGGATCATACCCACGCTCTGCCCAGCATTCTGGCGATGCGGCATGGCAAGCACGTTTATTGCCAGAAACCGCTGACGCATGATGTTTACGAAGCCCACCTGATGCGGGCGGAAGCCAAAAAGAACAAAGTATGCACGCAGATGGGCAACCAAGGCACTGCGGCCAATGGCTTGCGGCGTGCCGTCGAACTGATCCAAAAGGGCGTTTTGGGAGATGTGACCGAAGTCCATGTGTGGACCAACCGTCCGGTGTGGCCGCAAGCCCCGGATGTGACGGATAAGAAGCCACCGAAAAAAGCGCCGGTTCCAGCAACGGTTCACTGGGATGAATTCCTCGGCCCGGCCCCGGAACGCGAATACGCGGTCGGCATTCATCCTTTCAAATGGCGTGGCTTCTGGGATTATGGCACCGGGGCGATTGGCGATATGGCCTGTCATACCGCGAACATGGCCTTCATGGCCCTGCGCCTGGGCCATCCGGTACGGGTTTCCGCGACCGCCGGCGATGTCAACGAGCTGACCTGCCCCAGCTTTGCCCATGTGATGATCCACTTCCCGGCACGCGACAAGATGGTCCCGGTCGTCGTGCACTGGTACGAAGGGAAAAAAGACGGCCGGAAGATGCTGCCCCCCGAATCGCTTGTGGTACAAGCCACGCAGCTTTCGGGCAAACCGCTTGTCAATAGTGGGTCGATCCTCGTGGGAACCAAGGGCATTGCCTACTCGCCCGACGACTACGGAGCCCAAGTCTTCTTCAGCACCGGTGAAAGCACCGATGGCACCTCCAAGCCCGAAACCCTGCCGATCAACAACAAAGCTGACCAAGGGCAGAAGGACGAATGGGTCGAAGCGATCAAAGCCGGCAAACCCGAGTTGGCCCTTGCCAACTTCGACTACGCTGGCTTGCTGACCGCAGCCTTCTTGCTGGGAAACGTGGCCATCCGCACCGGCAAAGCCTTCAACTTCAACGGCGAAACATGCACCGCCGACATCAAAGAAGCCGCCCCGCTGATCCGTCGCGAATACCGGAAAGGCTGGGACCTGATTGGCTATAACGCCTAACGGTCGAAGCCGCATCCGCCCTGGAGGCTCACCGGCCGTACGCACGCCGCACGGCAGGCTGCAACCCTGGCTGAAGCAGAACCGTCAGCACAAGCCGTGGGCACCCTGCAGCCCTAGCCACATTCGCCTCGGCGCCAGTGGTACGCCAATCAGTGGTATGCCGATCGCCTAACAACGAGCCGGCCCGGGGGACCGTGTCCCTCGGGCCGGTCGCATGGGAGCATGAGAGACTGTAGCATCAGAGACGGGGTTGCTATCGCGGGTGGCGTCCATCCCCTAGGTTTGGCCACAAGGTTAGCAGAAAGGTAGCATGGGAGATGGGGCGGCCATCGCGGGTGGCCTGGAACCGGTTCGTTCTTCTGGCCGAAGGCAGTTTCAGGCCAGCAGGCTTGGCCGAAGGCAGGTTCAAGCCGGTACGGCCCGCGGTGGCTGTGCAGTGGCCGGTGGATTACTTCCCCAGCCACAAGTCGTGATCTGTTCTCAAGTTAGCGATTCTGAGGGGCCACAGGGGCGGTTTTCGGCCCCTCGACCAGTTTTTCTGGTTGCTTCCACGTAGCCTCGCTGAACCTAGTTTGGGTAACTGCGATGTCGGGCGCACGCCGGTAAACAAGAAGGGGCTTCCACGTAGCCTCGCTGAACCTAGCTCGGGTAACAGGGGCGGTTTTCGGCCCCTCGACCGGTTTTTCTGGAGCCGGAGCGGGTGGAGCCGCGGGCGCCGGTTGCGGCGCGGCCGGCGGAGGCGGGACGACCTCTCCACCCCCGATGCCCCCACCCCCGGGAGCCGGCAGAATCACCCCGGGAACGCCAATCACCGGCGGGCCACCCGGGAACGGCACCGGACCATCGGGCGGATCAATCGGTACCGGGAAGGGAAAGACTTGGTTATTGTTGCTCTTGGTGGGGCCATCCGAATCGGGCCGCAGTTTTTCAGCCCGCTCGATGGTCGTGATGAACAGCACATTGCCCATCCGCACCGTGCCCAAATCGGCCACTTCTGCCATCAACCGCACCGCACTTTCCAACGTGACATCGTCGAGTTTGATGGTGATGGCTTTGTTGGCTTTCTCGCCCAAACGGGGATCGACAATAATGTTGACGCCGTTATCCGCAGCCAATTGCTTGACCGCGGCGACAAACGGGGTGCCGTCGCAATCCACGCTCACCCGTTGTCGCAGTTGTTTGGTGATAACTCCTTCTTCCGTCGAGATATACAATCCATCTCGGGTCAGACCACATTTGAGATTGAAGGGGGCCAAAGCCGTTTGCAGCCCATCTTTGAGTTTGACTTGCTTGAGACTGATGGTGATGGTGGGCTGATGGGGGTTGAAGCCGAATTGGTACACCATCGGATCGATGATGACCTGAATTTCCTTGGCTTTCAGATCGTTGATGATTTCGTGGAGCGATTTGTTTTGGTAGTTCATGTCCCCCACTTCCTCGAGAACTTTGCGGATTTTTTCGATGGGGGAATTGTTTTTCGCCGGGGCTGCGGGGGCCGGGGCCGCCTGCGCCACCGCCGGGACCGCCGTCAAGACGGCCGCTGCCACTAGCCGAACCACTGTCAGACGCATGGAACGGACTCCACAAGAGGGGAAAGCCCCCGACAGCATGCGGGAGCCAAAAACCAATCGACCAGTGCCTCTTCTTTATTCGACGAACAGATTGTGATTTCGTTTGCCAACAATCCTTAAAAGCCGCTTGTCACAAGACTTACGGTTTTGCCCCAGGCCGCGTATCGCCGCGGGGCGGCAACGAGTTCACAAGTTGTAGCATGACGGCACCCATTCGTCCAGCCAGAGCTGGCCCAGCTACTTGACCGGTTGACCGCGGACATGATCGCGAATTTCGCACAACACCGTCATAGTGTAGAAACCCGCGGTGACATGGCCTGAATCCAGCCACACAATCCGGGGTTTGTCCGTGGCTTGCCACAACGCTGTCGCGGCACAGGCCGGTACGATCACATCATGCCGGGCCGCAATCAGAAGTAAGTTCTTGCGTTTGAGCTTATCCGCGTACGTGATGGGGTCGACCAGCCCGATGAGCTTCTTCACCAGGTTCTTCCCGCCCAAGCGGTCCACCCATTCAGCGACCGGTTGGGCCCGCGGATGATTGAAGTAGGCATCCACCAAGCCGCCGCCACCCAACACTAGGCAAACGTTCTTGATCCGCGGTTCGTTGGCGGCCGTCAGGGCCGTGACGAAACTGCCCAGGCTGGTTCCCACCATCCCCAGCTGCGCGGCGTCCACCTCCGGGCGCTCGGCCAACCACGCCGCCGCGCAGCGACAATCCAAGACCGCCTGCTGAATACCGTTGAACGTGCGGACGATGTCCGGCGAGACCAGCTTGACACGACTTCCCGGGGCCCGGCGCTCGTTGTAATGCGGCAGCACCACGACCAACGCCGCCACACCATTCTGCGCCAACCACATCGCTTCCCCCCGCGCCACCAACTGGTTCCCCTGCATAATGTCCAGCACAATGACGGCGGGAATCTTGGCTCGCTCTGGGCGAAGGCCGTTGGCATGGCTTGTCGGCACAAAATATTGCGCGTAAACGGTGTTATTCTCGGGAATATCGCTGGCGATCGGCGACGGGAACGTTAAGTCGTACACCGTCACGCCACTGTGGCGGAGGGTGTAACGATGCACGAGCTTGTACTGGCCACGATATGGCTCCGCCAGCCGGTAACGCTCGGCAATATCGGCGTCGGGATCATCCGCCGGGACTTTCAAGAGTCCGGTCGCCGTTTCCGCTGCCGTCAGAATCGGAGCGAAAACCCCCGCTGCGGCCAATACCAGCGACAATCGCGCCATGGCTGCCATCCTTCAACCAACCGAGCATCACCAGTCCATCATACGTTGGCTGTTCTGAGAAAGGAAGCGAGGAACCGACGAAACCGCGCCAGGCCACCGCCACCGGGTCGAAGTTGAGACTCCGAAAAGCACCTCCGTGCGGACTACACAGCCGCGGCTGGTCTTACTTCACGATGCTGATTGGGTTCGAGTGGGCACAACTGGCACCTCCAGCGCGGCCCACGGGGTCTGTACTGACTTGGCACGGTGTTGATACTCGCCGGATGGCCGGGCACGACACATCTGGTGGTGGCCGGGCACGATACATCTGGCCGGCATCAGCCCAGCGGCAGATAATGGCTCCCCAAGGCGGCCAGGAGCATTTTCGCTTTCGTCCAGCGGCTCAGGTACGGGCGCTGGGACCAGACGTCGTAGTTGAGCTGTTCGATTGCGCGCAGAATGGCACGGCCGCCGCGGATGAACAAATCGACATCGACGCGCACCTCGGGTGGCACTAACGGCAGCAGTTTTGCGCCGCGCTCGAAATAGCCATACGTCCGATTCACTTCGAAGCGCATCAATTCGCGGAACGCAGGTGTACAACGCCGGGACAGCAGATCATCTTCGCGATACCCGAAGCGGTTGCGGTCTTCTTGGGGCAAGTACACGCGACCGATGGCGAAATCGCGGGCGACGTCTTGCCAGAAGTTCGCCAGTTGCAGCCCCGTGCAGACCTCGTCGGCCAGGGCGGCCCGCTCTGGGTCGAAACACTCAAAGAGGTACAGCACCAAATGCCCTACCGGGTTGGCGGAATAGCGGCAATAGTGGAGCAATTCGGCGAAGGTGTCGTAGCGCTGGCGGTGTTGGTCGGCTTCAAACGCCACCAGCAGATCAAGAAACGGCTGCGCGGGGATGGCGAAACGGCGGATCGTGGCCTGAAGGGCGACCATCACCGGGTGCGTGGGTTGGCTGTGGTAACAGGCGAGCAGTTCGTGGCGCCACCAGTCGATCAGCTGCAAAGCAGTTGTGCCCCCGGCGGTTTCGTCGGCCAAATCGTCGGACCAGCGGCAGTAGGCATAAACGGCGTGAAAATGCGGTCGAAGCCGCCGTGGCAGAAGCCGGGAAGCGACGGTGAAGTTCTCATAATGGGTTCGGGTCACCGCCGCGCAGTAGGCGCGTGCGGTGGCTAAACGCACGGGGGGCCGCCGCGCCGTAGCGCCGGGCCCCCATGTCTGGAGTTCGCGTGCGAAGTTCCAACCCATTACTTGTGCGGTTCGAGAATCCGGATTTGTGTGGAGAGTGTGAACTTCAGTCCATCAAGGTCGTATTCGGTTTCGGCAAAAAACGCCCGGTAGACTTGGGCCGCGGCGGTCACGGTCACAGGGAACATCGCCGTGTTATCTTGCACCCAACGGGCCTGGCGGAAATCACGGGTCGGGGCTTCGGCTTGCCAGACACGGATCGCTTGGGTTTTGGCCGCCGATGTCACTTCCAAACGGCACACCCCCGCTTTTTCATCGCACACCCACGACATCCCTGGCATTTTCTTATCGAAGATGATGCAGTGGGCGAAGGCCGACAGGGTATTGATCGCCCGCTGCGGCAGTAGCTCGAACTTGCCGTTGGCGTCTTTTTCCCGCAGATCGTGGCCGGCGTTGGGAACGTAGAGGACCCATTTCTCGCCTTTCAAATCGTCCCAGTATGAATTGAGGGCGTCGAGCGGCCAATAGGGATCGTTGGTTCCGTTGATGATCATCTTGGGCATCGTGATCCGGTCGCGATACACCCACGGGTCGATCATCGTCCACAGCTTTTTGGCTTGGGGTGTATCGGGAATGGGCACTAACTTCCGCTGGGTGTAGTCTTTGATCATTTCGCTGGGTTTGCCGAAAGCCTTCACCTGATTGGTCATCTGCACGGGCATATTGAGGGTGTCGATGACGATGGGGGCGATGGCTTTGACCCGTTTATCGCCGGTGGCGGCCGTCAGCCAACTGGTCCATCCCCGTTTCGAGGCCCCGGTGACGACAAACGACTGCACGTCAAAATTCCACTCTTTCTTGGCGAACTGCTGCAGAGCATCCATCGCGGCCACCACGCTTTTGACCATCGGAAACAGCAGTGGCCATGAACCATCCTGCGATTCGAGATAGCGGACGAACGTTTCGGCGATGAGAGCGTCTTCGGTTTTGCCACCAAAAAGCGGTTGTTTGGGCACGCCAAAGAGGAACGCCACCGGGGCTTTCACCCGTTCGGCGATTTGCAATCCCAAAATGTTGGAGGTGGGGTTGGGGCGTCCACCTTGATTCCACAACAGCATGGTGGCTTGCGGCTTCGCATCTTTGGGCACGATGACGAGCAGTTTGTGGTCCCAACGGATTTCATGCCAGGTTTGCGAGATGAGATCGAGTTCGTAGATGGTTCCCGCGTCGGTCTTTTTGGTATCGACCAATTTCCACGAGAACGAATCATCTTTCTTGGTGACGTAATCGACCAGATCACTCGGCGGAGCCGGCGTATCGGGGGCCGCAAGGACAACAACTGGACAGACCATCCACCAACCGAAGCTGAGAACGACGCGGCGCAAGGTTCAGTCTCCCAGAGAGGTTACTACGATTCGCCGGGCAGTAACGAGGCGAAGAACGTCCCCGTCGCGGCACTGATCGCGTTTTTGTATACCGTCAGGCGATGATCGCCATCCTTATATAAACGCAATTCCACAGACGGGTATTCGACGTTCTGCAGGAAAAACAGCGACTCAGTATAGGGAACAATATCATCGGCCAAGCCGTGAAAGAGGAGCGCCGGCGTTCGCCAGGCGGCTACCAACTGCGCCGGCTGGAAGCGCTCGCGTTCAGCCACCAACTGGAAGCCGAGTTCCGCGGTCACCCAGGGATTGACCACCCGGCGACGGTTGGTGCGCTGCCATTGGTCGCGTTCGGCGGGGGTCAGTTCGTCCCAACGGCGTTGGAGAAACGCAAACGCCGGGGCGATAAAAACACACCCCACCACCTGCTCGGGGTAGGAGCGAGTAAACCACGCTGCGGCGAACCCCCCCATACTCGAGCCGACTAACCCCAAGCGTCTGTAACCGCGGGTCGCCAACCAATCTCGGATGGCGACCAGATCAGCCAGTAACCGCGTGGCACAAAGTTCGTGCATCGTCCCGCTCGATTCGCCATGTCCGCGGAAGTCGAAGGCGGCGAAGGCCCAGCCCCGGCGGTCGCATTCCTGCTGCACCGCCAGCGCTTTCTCGCCACCGCGATGACTGCCAAACCCGTGAACCCACAGCACGACGAAGCCGTTCGCCGTTGCGCCGGGCTGAAAAATTCCGGTCAGGTAGTCATGGCCGGGCAGGGGCAGACGCACAATTTCGGCAATCATAGCCTGTTGGAGGGGCGGTTGAGGCGAGTATCTCTTGTGTGAACGCCAGGCACGGTTATCATAGAACTGTCGGCGCAGCCGACGACCGATCCCCCATGCTAGGACCGGCCTCTTCTCTGGAACGTACCAGGAATTCTTCGCCCAGAATCCGACCGCCGTCTGCGACGACGGCCGCTTCGCTAACCCCAGCACCGCCTTCCCAAGAACCCGGCAGTGCTGCCTGAACAACAACCGCGGGCCGAAGCCCCCGCTCGCACAATGACGGCTGGTTGACCGTCATCGATTCTGTCCACTCGCCTGTTTCAGAGGATTGTACCATGGATTTTCGTCCGCTGGCCGAAGCCGAACGCCGCCAAATTCTCACCGCCCTCCGTGGTCATGCCGATCGCGGTTTGGCACTCCTGATGGACCCCAAAGACACCCGCTTCGCCGGGACTGCGGAAGACATTCCGGATGAACAAGTGGTTGCCGCCGTCAAATCGGTGCCGTGCCACTACTGAGATTCGCCACCTGCGGGCGTGTGACGATTTCTTCAGAACCAACAGCCCTCGACCACTGCCTCTGGGCCATGCTCCGAGGCGATGGAGAGCCTCTGGAAGCAGCCACGGACTTGGTGCCATCCGCGGAGTCGCCGTGGGATTACTCGACACGGAATTAGGCAAGCGGCGATTATTGGCCGTCGAAGTGCCGGCGATTGAACGCTACAACGCCGGCCGTGATCCCGAATTCCGCATCAGCGTTACGCGGGTCGGGAGTGGATTGGTCCTTTCGTATTGTCTCCAGCCGTGCCACAACCTGTATCGTCTGGAAACCCGCTTGCTGTCCAGCTACCCTATCGTCCCACCGGAAACCCGCGTCCTGACGCCCCTGAAACATTGCCCCCATTTGCTCGAAGGGCAAACCCTGTGCTTGTGGCGGCAAGGCTCCACCCGGGCTGCCAGCCGCTGGGATGCCAGCCGCTTCACCTGTATTTTTGCCGTGGTCGCTGCGTGGCGCTGGCTATTGTGCTACGAAGTGTGGCACGAAACCGGTGAATGGCCCCTGCCAGAAGCGAAGTAAAGGCCCCCTGGGCCGCGGTGGCCATGGCCGACGGCCACTGTCTTACCAGCCCTCCCCGTATGCCGGCCCAAACTCCGCTCAGCCTGGCCGGGTTGCTCCGCAAGCACCCGAAGGCGAAAGCCAAGCGGCCCAATGTTCCGTTATCCTGGGTCACTGACGCATCATGCATCTGCTGCAACTGGGCGCTGGTAGCGGCGGAATCGTGGTACTGGACCTTATGGCCCGCGATCCCCGCATCACCCACATCACCCTCATCGAACCCGATGTTTATCAAGCGCACAATGTCTATCGGCACCTGTTTCCACCCTCCGCCGTAGGCCAGCTCAAAGCGGAACTGGCTCGCCAATGGGTTGAAGCCCTGCGGCCCGACATTCGCTTCCACACTCTTGTGGCCGACATCACCGATCCGCAGTACCAAGCAGAATTCGCCCGCTGCGCTGCCGCTTGCGATGTGGGCATCTGCGCGGCCGACAATGAAGCCGCCAAGTTGGCCTTCGATGCTCTTCTGCGAGCCGCGGGCAAACCGTGGACCTTGGGAGAAGTCCTCAGCGGCGGTATCGGCGGCTGGGTTCATCGCTTCTTACCGGGTGCGGCGTGTTACGGCTGTGTGGCCAGTTATCTGCAACGGGAAGTGGTCGAACAACCCGCAGCACCACCGCCCGATTACCGCCAGCCGCACTCGCCACTCCCCGAAACCACAATCCCCGCAAGCAAAGCCGCCATCGCTGTTATTGCCAGTTGGCATGCCCTGGTGACGTTCGAGTTGCTGTCAGGCTCCACGGAAGCTGATAGGTCTCCCCCCAAGACCGAGTCGCCCAACCCCGCGCCGCCCCCCCCCTGCACCAGCTTGTTGGTGGCGCTACAGGCGGTACCGGGGGTCTTCGAGGTTCCCTATCGGACCCACCGCTTCACGATTCCCCGTTCTCCCAGTTGCTTGACCTGTGGATCAACCGCGGCCCTTCCCACCGGAGATGCACTCGATGCCGCCGTGGACGACGCGCTGGCTCGATTGGGTTCGCGATAACCTGCTGCGTCGCCGCCCCGTTCCGCTGTTGGTGGCGATCGGCTACGAACGCGCCGGACAAACCCGCTGGGAAACACCCATCCCTTGGTCGGCGGATGCCGTGGTCGTCGATCTTCTTGTGCCCACCAGCTCGGCGACCCGGCGCAAGGCGGATTTCTCCCTGCGCTTGCCCACCGCCACAATCCCCGCCGATACCCTGCGGCCCGAATTGAACAACCGCACGCGCATCACCTTCCGCATGCCCGTCCCACCCAACATCACCGCTGCGGAACTGCGCTGGAAAGGCCGGTTGTTGGCCCCCCTGACCCTGCCGGTCCTCACCCCCCAGGCGTTCCTGCTAGGGCTGACCCTGACACACGCCACCGTCGCCGTACGGCTCGCCGGCACAACCGTGGCAGTGGGAGCGTTTGTTCCCCAGGCGTGTGAAGCCCTTCTGGCAACTGCGGTACTGCACAGTCCCACAGCGCTTCTACCGCTGGGCGAATTGGGGCTGAAAGTCCTCTTCACCGAAGAAACCACCAACGCGACCTTTCCCGCCTCCGTCAGCCTGCCATTAACCCAATTGACGCAACAGCAAGCCGTGGTGATGGCCGTTTGCCCGTTCACCCCGCAGCAACCAGGCAGTTGGAAAGTCACCTGGCAAGTGTGCGATCGGCCGCTGGCCACACAGCGAGTCGTCGCCATCGCCGCGGCCGGCTTTGAGGCGAGCGTCCGGCTGCTCGACACACGCTTCGCCGTCATTGAATCGTGTGGGGCCGCCCGGACCCTGAAGCTGCCCACGTCTCTGACCGGCATTCAACGGCTGGGACCATGCTTTGTGCTGCAGAGTACCGAACCTGGGGCCGTCGGTGTCTGCTGCTTGCAAGTGACCGGGCTTGCCAACGGAGATATGACCCCCCTGGTGCATTCCGAAACACACGTTTTGATCACCGATGCACCCACAGTATTCCTCCCAACTCTCTTTGAGGCCGTCGATGTGGCGCGCGTCGGGAGCTTCGAGCTGCGCTTGAACGGGCGCTTGTTGGGGATTGCGTCGTTACGCCCAGTGCCGGCCGCGACCGTCAATGCCGAAGGGGGCTTTGTTCCGCCGCCCGACTTCGTCTGGTCGTCGGCGGCCGAAGATGAATTGGCGGAACGCTTGAAACGCTTACAGGGCTAACGGCAACTGGACAGCCACCCGGGGCCAGCCGGTGGCAGTAGACCCCGCTGAAGACACTGCCGTCGGCCCAACCGCAGCCGGGCACATCTTCCGCCGGGATGAGCCGTGAGCTTTCCGGCGGAAGGCTAACAAACCGATGGCTCACGATAGGGTGAGCATCTTCCGCCCGGAAGGGTGAGCATCTTCCGCCCGGATGAGCCGTGAGCTTGCCTGAAACTAACCCCTCACCGAGTCGCACCTCGGATTGTTCTCTTCCTTCGGCCGCTGCCGTCGCCACTGCTTCGGCCGCTGCCGTCGCCACTTGCCATTGATCATTTCACGCAAATTGCCCAAACTGCCGCGCAAGCCGAGTGGCCGGCCATCATCATTCCTATGAAGCCCCTAGCTCGGCAAAACCACTGACATCGGCCAAACCTGACGTGGCCCACTGGTCGATAAATGACTTTGCCAATCACTGACGAGGGTTTGTCATGCCCGCGCCACTGGATCGACTTATTGACGCACTGGCACAAACCGGGATGACGCGGTTCTTCCGCCGCTTGTTCGACGATTACCCCGATCTGTTGATGAAAGACCAAACTGTCGAAGATGTCGGACCAGATCGGGCCATCAAACTGGCCGGCCGCTGGGTCACCAACTTCGGTTCCGACAGCTTTCTGGGTTTGGACCAAGACGAACGGGTTCTGGCCGCCATCGAACGCGGTGTCCGCACGTGGGGCAGCCACAACGGTAGCTCGCGAGCCTTTTCCAGCATCGAACCGAATGTGCAGGCCGAACAGCAGATCGCCCAGTGGCTCGGTACTGAAGCAGCCCTGATCTACCCCTCGGTGACGCTGGCGAATATCGGCGCCTTGCCCGGTCTGGTGACGCGGCACGATGTTCTTGTCGCCGACCAATTCGCCCACAATTCCATCGACGAAGGACTCAAACTGGCCAAAGCACGCGGCGTGCGCACGGCGAAATTCGCTCACAACGACCCGGTTGCTCTAGAACACACACTCCGCGAACTGGCTCCCTACCGACACGCCGTTATCGCCGTCGATGGCGTCTACAGCATGAGCGGGCGGCTGCCACCGTTGGACGAATTTCGCCGCATTGCCGATCAGTACAACGGCTGTTTGTATGTCGATGATGCCCACGCCACAGGCGTGCTGGGCCAGGCTGGTCGTGGGACCGTCCTGGAAGCGCTGGGCAATTACGACAACACACTGACCGTCGGCTCGCTGTCCAAGGGCTTCTCGTGCTTGGGTGGCTTTATCGCCGGCTCCCGCGCCGCTATCGACGTTCTCAAACTCCGCTCAAATTCCCTTATCTTCGGCGGACCCGTGCCGCCACCGTATCTGGAAGCTATTCGCGTCGTTGTGGGCATTCTCACGTCAGACGAATACCCGCGCTTGCGGCGCCGGCTGGATCAGAACGTCCGCCGGCTGACGGAAGGGGCGAAGCGGTTGGGACTGGCGGTCATGGGGGGGCTGGTACCGATCGTCTCGGTGTTGGTGGGGGCGGAGGAAGCGACCCTCCAAGCCGGCCGCTTCCTCTTCGAGCGCGGTTATTACGTGCAATCGGTGGTCTTCCCGGCTGTTCCCCACGGCGCCGGCGTGCTGCGGATGCAAGTGAACGCCAACCACCATCCGCAGCAAATCGATGGCCTGCTCGATGCTCTGGCCCTTCTGCCTCGCGTGGTGCCGATGCCCGATGCCACCGCCGTGGCCGCTGCGGCCTGAACATTCCAGCCGCCCAGATGCTGGCCCGGGCACGGCATCCACCCGAATCGCGCCGCGCGTTGGACAGAATCACCCGGAATCTGATTACCCAGCTCTCAGTTGTCCACCACTTTGGCCTGAGCCGCTGTTTGAATCAATTCCCACAGGGTATGGGGGTTGAGGGGTTTCGGTACCCAACCATCGAAACCGTTCGGACCCACCGGAATGTTCACTTCCTTGGGGCTGGTGCTGCTCATCGAGTAGACGGGCAGTTTGGCCAGCCGTTTGTCGGCACGAATGCGGCGCAGTGTTTCGGGACCATCGCAGCGCGGCATGGCCATGTCCAGGAAGATAATGTCGGGCAGTTGATGAGTTCGCAGGAAGTTCAAGGCGTCTTCGCCGTCGGCGGCGGTGGTGCATTCGCAACCGCTCATCACCAGCAAACTGGCCAACAGTTCGCGCTGATTGAGGTCGTCTTCGACAATCAGGGCATGGCAGGGTTTCTCACGGATAACCGTTTTCCGCGGCTTATCGAGTTCTTCGAGGGCGACCAGCGCCGCCGACAGGGTGCGTTCGGCGTCTGCGGCTCGTCCAGCGGCCCACTGTTTCTGCGCTAAGTGAACGGCCAGCGTGATTTTGCTGAGGGCGTTGGCCCGGTCGTGCCGGGCTTGGCGTGCCGCTGCCTCGGTCGCTGTGCCGCCCAACTCCTCCCGGAGAATGCGAATCTCCGGGGGAGCGGCAATCCCCACTTGGGCACTGTTTTTCGCCACACGCAGTAGCTCGACGGTGATGCCTAACGTCGGGAAGACAATCCGTTCCCCAACACGACGGGTCAGTACCAACATGGGATGGGTCTCCTTCCCCAAGGCAATGACAGAGGCGAACTCGGGCGGTAATTTCCACAGCGGCTTACAAGTAACACACACGGGGGGGCAAGTCAAAAACAAAATCCCTCGAACACCGAGAATACCCACAATCCGAGAATTCCTCGGATGACACAACCTCGGCTCCCCAGCGTGAGTAGTCTGTACCCGGATGTTTCAACACGGGCCTAGGTCGTGCTAGAATAGTTCCAACTTCGAGGAGGATACTGGCGATCATGCCGTCGGTAGCCTGAGAAGTCAGGCGGCAAGACGCTTTCTCGGTGGGCCATTGGAGCGACACACCCCTTGCGGTTCTGACCTGCGGAGGGCCGGCGCATCGTCACCCCAGTGAACCACCGAACCCCCACCCGGCGGGCTAACCGCCGGTCCCGTGCCCGGGACTGGTGCGCATCGTCACCCCAGTGAACCACCGAACTCACACCCCCGGCTCGGCTATGGTCACCGTTCCTCCCCAACATATGAAAGCACGCGTGCCGTTTGAGGTGAAATGGCGTTAATCCTCGAAGCCTTGGTCACAACGCTCGATGCCGACGGCTCGGCCCATCTGGCCCCGATGGGTCCGCGTGTGGATGCGGATAGCTCACAGCTCACCTTGCGCTTGTTTCCATCGTCGCAAACCTACCGCAACCTCTGCCGACACCCGCAAGGAGTGATTCACATTACCGACGATGCCCTCCTTTTGGCTCAAGCCGCCATCGGTGCCCTTCGGGAACTGCCACCGGTGCGTGCGGCCGAACGGATTCGCGGCTTTGTCCTTGTCGATTGCTGCCGGTATTTGGAATTCGTTGTCCGTGCTCGCGATGAACGCGGCGAACGTCATACTCTGATTGCGGATGTCGTTCACACTGGGCGTGGTCGCGATTGGTTCGGCTTCAACCGGGCCAAGCATGCGATTGTCGAAGCCGCTATCATGGCCACTCGCCTCCACGTGTTGCCGCCCGCGGAGGTAGCCGCGGAGTTCGCCAAATTGCGGGTGATTGTGGACAAGACCGGCGGACCGCAGGAACAAGCGGCGATGGCCTTGCTCGAAGCCCATCGGCAGCAAGTGGAGGCGAGCCGATGATTCGCGTCGTCGCTCCCAGCCGGTTGCATTTCGGCTTGTTCCATGTACCAAGTGGCGATCATCCCCCGGCGGAACAACGCATCTTCGGTGGGGTCGGGCTGATGATCGACCAACCGGGTGTCGTGGTCGCGGCCCGGGTTGCGGCATCGTCGCAATTTGAAGGTGTGCTGGCCAGCCGAGCGCAGCACTTCGCCACGCGCTTTCTGGTATCGCTGCCCGAATGCCGCCGGCGGGCATTTCAAGTTCTGGTGGAACGTTGTCCGCGGGAACACATCGGCCTGGGAGTCGGTACACAGTTGGCGCTGGCCGTGGCCAAAGCCCTCGCAGTGGCCGGAGAAGAAGGGGATGGACCCGCCGTGACACTGGCCGAACGGGTGGGCCGGGGCGAACGATCGGCCGTGGGCGTTCATGGTTTCGATGCGGGAGGCCTGATTATCGAAGCTGGCAAACAACCCGGCGAAACCATCTCCCCGCTGTTGGCGCATGTGAACCTCCCCACGGCATGGCGCGTGGTGCTGTTCATTCCGCCGGTGGCGGGGCGGTGGTACGGTGTCTCGGAACAGCGTGCCTTTGCGGCCGCCACTGACGGCCAGGCTGAGATATTGCGAACAATTGCCGAACAAGGGATTCTGCCAGCCGCCCGTCGGGGGGATTTACCAGCTTTCGGGGAAGCGGTCTACGAGTTCAACCGCAAAGCCGGGGAACCCTTTGCGGTCGCCCAAGGCGGCGTCTACGCTTCGCGCGATGTGGCCGAACTGATTGCCGCCATCCGCCGTTGCGGTATTCACGCGGTGGGGCAAAGCTCGTGGGGGCCTACCGTTTTCGCCGTGGTCGAAGATAGCGCTAGCGCCCAGGGATTGATCGCACGTTGGGGGCAGCGCATCCCAGCGTTCGTAGCCCGCATCGCGACGGGACACCGGGTCGAAAAGCCATCATGAGGAAACTGTCGCGCCGGCCTGCCATTCGGACTGCTTGATCGTGACCGGGCACCAGGTCGAAAAGCCATGCTCAAGGTGCCACTCAGGAAGCGCCGATACGCCCAGAGCGCGAAGCGGTTGATTCGGCAGTTAGATCAAGCATGCTCAAGGTGCCGCTCAGGAAGCGGCGATACGCGAAGGCCGTAGCCCGTTCACTCCGCTGCCGGCGGCGCTAGCTCGCCTGAATTCAATAGTGCATGGGCAGCCTCCGCCGCGGCTTCCGGTGACTGATAGAGGCCCTCTGCCAATCGCGCTGCAACGGTTTCGATCACTTCGGCACGTACTTCCGGCGATTGACGCACTGCGAGCAATAATGCGGCCAAATCCGCCGAAAGCATGAACGACTCCCCATCGACTACCGGACTGGGCGAATCCCCCGCCCGGGCCACCGGGGGAACAGCTCCCAGCGGCTGGGCCGATAAGGGCGATGCTCCTGTGGGATCAATACGCATAGCCGGCTCTCCGGGGCGACTTTCCCCAAGGCGGTTGACGCCTCAGCGCATTTATCATCGGTCAGTTTCAGAAAAAGTTGCCCAAACTTCTCCTCATTCACAAACGCGCTGGCATTCCAGCCGATTGTAGCCCATGTTAGAGCCAGAACCTAGGTCTGTTCCCTCGGAACCGCCCATGAACACCACGACGGAACCTGCTGCGGCCACCGCCTTGGAAAACGCTGGGACTGCCGCCGAAGCCGAAGCTGCTGCCACTGCGGCCACCGCCCCGAGGGAACCCATTGCTTCCCCTGTTTCGGGCCGGCGGAAAATTGGGGTCCCTATCGTACTTCTCCTCTGCCTGATGGGAGGCGCTGTTGGCCAGTTCATGCTCCAGAAGAAATGGCATCCACCCGCAGAAGCGGCGGACGATGCCACAAACTCAGCCGTCGCCACGACGCCGGAATTCGCGCCGCACTCGGTGCTGATGCACATCGATACGCTCATTCGCGCTGGCTGCTATGCCGAAGCGCTGGCCGTGTGTCAAGCGTCGGCGTCACCCCCGACAGCGGCCGACGCGCGCAGCTGGAGTTATCGTGAAGCGGTGTGCCTGGAAGCCTTAGGACGCTTGAAAGAAGCCGTCGCGGCGTATCACCGGGCCGAACCACCCCGTGGCGATCAGGCAGCGTGGGCACGGGCTTTGTTGGGCCAAGCACGCTGCGCGGTGGCCCGTGGTGATCTCGTCACGGCTCAGAACCTGGTGGATCGTGTGCTGTTGCGCTCAGGGCATCCCGATTGCAACGGTACGGCCATCGGCGACGAATGCCGCTTTGTGCAAGCCCAGCTCGAGGCCCTGCGCCTTGGACCCGTTCGCGCCTTGGATCCTCTGGATGCCGAAGCGGTGGCCTGGCCAGCGCTAACTGGCCAATTCGATCGCTATTACGACTGGCTGCCGCCAGACACACCACCCACAGGCAGCGCCGGCCCTTCGCTTCCCAACGCCCTCGAACTTCGGCCCGCAACCGATGTTCCAGGCGGCTACGAAGTTACGGCTCACCTGGCCGAACGGCCCATTGTTGATCTTCTGCAACACGTTGCCCAAAGTCTGCAGCGACCGTTACAACTGGATGCCTCCGTCACGCCAACCTTGGCCCACGAAGTGACCGCGGTGAATGTCGAATCCCTGCCGCTGGCGGATTTCCTGGCCGCTTTGACACGGCGGTTCGGCCTCCGTTATCACATCGAGCCACAGGCATTGATTGTGCAACCAGGGGTAACACCTCCAGCACGTGCCACCGTGGCCCAAGCGTTTCAACGCCTTCTGGCCACCGCGCCGGCGCACCCCCTGGCGGCAAGCATCCAGGTGTGGTTGGGGAATTTCTACTCTCTCGATGGCTGCTGGCACGAGGCGGCTCGGGCGTATCAGCATGTTGTGGAACAGTCGCCCACCGCTATGGCCGAGGCCCTGTACAACTTGGGATTGGCCGAACTCCGTTTGGGCTTATTTTCGGCCGCCCGCAGCCGCTTCATCAATCTGGTCGATCATGCCCCACGGACGAAATGGGTGGACTATGCGTGGTGGTGGGTGGGTCGAACTCATCTCGATACAGGCGATATTACGACGGCCCAGAAATTTTTCACCACCGCCCGCGATAGCCGAACCCGGGAAGTGATCTCAGCGGCCACGCTCGGCTTATGCCTCTGCGAATGGCTCAAAGGCAGCGACCACAGCATCCGGGCATGGCTCGAAGAAACCCGTTTTTCAACTCGGGAAGCGCATGGACAACTCGTGGCCTTCATGGAAGCACTCCAGCAATACCGCAGGGGACCTTCCGACAGTCGTCGTGCGCGCCTGCTACAGGCTATCGGTGAGTGTAACGAAGGTCGTGACCTGGGTCCGGCGGGTTTCTTCTTCGTGGGTCAGGTCTATCGCGAATTGCACCATCCCGAAAAGATGGTGCTCCTCTACGATCGTGCCACTGCATCACTGCGCGGTCCGCTGGCCATTCAGATGACGTTTGCAGCCGCGGAATGGTACTTCCTTCACGACAAACGGGAAGCCGCGCGGTCGCGGTACTTCGCCATCGCCGCCACTGATCCCCAAGGTTTAGGGCCGCAGGCCGAGTTACGGCTGGCAGAAATCGCTTTTCGCGACGGCGAGGTGGAGGAATGTCTCAAAACTTGCCGCCGTTTGGTCCATCGTGCCGGCGTGGACCCAGCCGAGGTCTTGAAACTGATGGGTCGTGCCTATGAAACGCTTCGGCAGTATCGCCAAGCCGCCGAATGCTTCGCGGGCCGCGTTCCGAACGACTGAAACTTAGGGCGGGAGTCACATCGGATCAGCCCGCGGCATGGATGAACGCTCTTTGGGGCGTGGCCTGAAGGGTTGCACGTCTCCTTGCGTGTACAGCGGCACTTGTGCAAAAGCCCCGACACAGCAAGGGCGCTTGTGCAAAAGCCTCGACACAGCAATGGGTCTAGCCAGTTTGGCTACTTGTGCGGTGGTTCCTCCGCCAAGACCGACGGCCGACCTGACGGTGGTGGCTCGTTGTGGTGCGAACTGGGTAGGTGCGCAGTTCGCTGGCGCCGCTGCTTGGCGGTGGCCAACTGTCCGGCGGTTGTCCGGCAGTGTGGATGTCTATTTTTGTCGATATGTTCCACGTGGAACGTCGGCGAATGTTAGAATGTCGCGCCGAAGTCGTTGTGCATGCTGCAGATCGGGAGAAATATTGTCTTTGCTCAATTTTCTGCTGCGATCTGAACACAACATCATAAATATACAAAAATATACAAAACCCGACACTCATCGACATTCGCGCCCCTTCGTGAACTTCGAGCGCGCCAGGGGCTGGTGAACCTCTGGCGGTGGACGATGAGACGTCAGCGCAGCGGATGATTGGCTTGGGCCACAGGGGCAGAGAAACGAAGCAGGTGATGAAACGAAGCCGGTGATGATCAAAGGAAATGATAAAATTGGCGGGCGCTATGATCCCACAGCGCAGCGGATTACTGGCTTCTGAAATTCGCGACGATACAATCGTCACAATTTCTAGGCGCTATGATACCACAGCGCAGCGGATGATTGGCTTGGGCCGCAGGTGAAGGGATCGCGGCCACTGGCTACGGAGAAGACCGCTTTCGTGCTGGGTGTGCGCCGGAGTGGTTCCTTTTGAGTGTGGCCGATGCCATCCTTTCTCCATGGAAGTGTGGCCGATGCCATCCTTTCTCCATGGAGCTGGTTGTCGGCATGGAGAGTGTATTTCGAGTGGTTCCATTTTTCGGGTATCGAGGCTGATGGTTCCTCGTGGCGACCGGCTGATCAGAGCGAACACGTGTGGGCGGCGGTTACTCTGCGGGGGACAAGCTCTGGAGTAAGCCGGCGGCTTTGTGGAGGGTTTCGTCGTATTCCCGGGCGGGGTCGCTATCGGCCACGATGCCCCCGCCGACGGGGAATTGCAGCCATCCGCGGCCTGCAGTGAATGTGCGGATCAAGATATTGGTGTCCATAGCTGCATCGAAGCCGATCCAACCCAGACAGCCACAGTACGGGCCGCGGGCCGTCGGTTCTAACTCCGCAATAATCTCCATGGCGCGCACTTTAGGTGCGCCGGTGACGCTGCCGCCGGGGAACGCCGCGACGAGCAAATCGAGCGGGCCTAAGCCCGGCCGCAGTTGCCCACGCACTTCCGAAACCAGATGATGGACAAATCGGAAGCTTTCCACTTCACATACCACCGGCACGCGAACGGAACCCCAGACGCAAACTTTGCCCAGGTCGTTGCGCAGCAAGTCGACAATCATCACATTCTCGGCGCGGTCTTTGGGGTTGGTGGTGAGATCGCGCAGGAGGGTGGTTTCAGCTTCGGGTGTGCGACCCCGGGGACGGGTGCCTTTGATGGGCCGTGTTTCGACTTCGCCGTGGGGATGAAGCCGCAAAAACCGTTCTGGGGACGCACTGAGAATTTGGAAATCGCCCAGATCGAAGTAGGCGGCAAATGGCGCTGGGTTGCGTTGCCGGAGGCGGTCGTAAAGGCGGAGGGGGTCGTCGCGGAGGGGGGCCAGTAACCGTTGCGCCAAATTCACCTGAAAACAATCCCCGGCGTGAATGTAGTCCACGGCGCGGCGGATCGTGGCTTCATAATCGTCGCGGCGGAAGTTACTTGTCACACCTCGGCTGTGGGGGAGAGGAAATTGGGGGCACAAATCGCTCGCTGCGACAATTCCCTGCGTGGTGGGCGACGCGCCGGGCTGATGCGGGGGGGTGGAAGAACGCAACCACTGTAGGACTTGCTGGAGTTGCTGGCGGGCGTGGTCGGCGCGAGCTGGTCCGGTGGCGGGGAAGCCAGTGGCAACCAACCAAGCCCGCTGTTGCCGATGATCGAAACTGACCACCCACGGGTAAACCGCGGTGGCGAAATCCGGGACGGCAAACTCATCGAAACGGCAGGGTGCAATGCGTTCGAGGCTGCGGTGAAGGCCGTAGCCAAACAACCCGGCGATACCGCCTTGGAAGGGTGGCAGGCCGGGAATGGGAGTCAGGCGAAATGAGGCCAGAACCGCCCGTTGGCTGGAGAACAGCTCGTCGGCGGCCGCGGGGGCCGGTCCCCGGCAGATGTTGTGCGGAGCAGCGGCGACATAGGAGTAGCGGCCTCGGGGGTGGTCTGTGGCGGCACTATCGAGAAACAGCAGATGGGGCAGATCGCTCAGCCAACGCGCCACTTTCCAGGGGTCCGGGGCCGGGAGTAACTCCACAGCCGCAGCAGCGGTCGCCGGTGTTGCGACCGGGATCGCATCGCAACGAAAAGGCACAAGAGCATCCATACCGGCAGTATAACGACCAACCGCGGAGGCGAACCCCCGCGGTTGTCAGCCCAAGCCTTCGCGCGGACCTTAGCCTTTCGCTTTCTCAGCGACTTTGACCAGTTCTTCGATCGCTGCGTCGATCTTGTCATTGCCGGGATTACCGATCCACTTGTGCTTGATGATGCCGTTGTGATCAATGATGTAGAGTGTGGGGAAGGCGCGGACCCGGTACTTGGTCAGCACTTCGCTGCGTGGACCATCGTTCCACCAGTGAACCCAGGGCATTTCCTCTTTTTCCAGGAATTTTTCGAGGGTTTCTTTCTTGTCGTCGGCACTGACGCTGATCAGCACAAATGGTTTGTCCTTGAGTTTTTTGACCAGTTCGCGTTCGTGGGGGATCATGGCTCGGCATGGCCCGCACCAGGTAGCCCAAATGTCCAGAAGCACCACTTTGCCTTTGTAGTCGGAGAGCTTCACCTCTTTGCCATCGAGAAGTTTGGACGTGACATCCGGCGCAGGTTTGCCAATTCCCAGGGACAGAATCGCTGTGAGGCTATCGATTTCCCGTTTGGCGAAATCGGCAATGGTCTGGCCGCTACGGCCGACTTTCATCGTGGGGGCCAGTTTCATGGCTTGTTCGAGTAGCTCGGTGGCCTCTTTGACTTGTGCGGCTACCACGGCCTCATTGGCGTCGTCGTTGATGTTTTGCGCTTTGAGGTAGCCGCGGAGGAACAAGGCCATGCCTTTGGCTTCGTTGTCGGTGGCCTTTTCGCTGACGGCCTTGAGCAACTTCTCTCCAGCTTCGCCCATGTTGAGCGCCAGCAGGAGGAAGTCTTTCACCTTGGGATTGGCGACGTGATGTTCACCCAGAATCTGGACCGCTTTGGCGATGTCGGGGCCATCAACTCCCACCATGCCGCCTTTTTCCAAAATGAAGGCCACGGCGTCGAATGCGACGGCGTCTTTCGGGTTTTCTTCCGCAATTTTGATGGCTTTGCTGATCATCAGCAGGGTTTCTTCACGAATCTCGGCTTGGATGCCGCGGCGATCCGCGGGTTCGGCTTTGGCGAACCGTTCGCGCAGTTCGTTGAAGGTCGTCTCGTACTTCTTCTTCAATTCGGCCAACTTCGCGGCCCGGTCGTTGTGGGGTTCGTTCGCCTTTTTGTCGTCGGCGAACGCGACCCACAGACCGCAAGCCAGCGATAACAGGGCGGCACAAAGTAGGCGCATCGGTGCATCCTCGAAGAAAGGATTGAGCGGCCCACACGAGCCGCCGGAGGGTTTCTTTAATCTACGCCATAATACTGGGTGAGCCAAGGGATGGCCGTATTTCCTGGTAGCAAGGATCGATGCACCTTGGCGTGCGGCACTATCCACCGCGGCGGCGACACGAAGTGTGCGCGGCGGCGACACGAAGTGTGCGCAGGTTTTCGAGATCAAGTGGCCACCAACCTGGCTTGGCGTCATCCACGTGGGGGTGAGGCGAAGCATAAGGCCCACGCCGGCTCCGTGCAGTCCCCAGGTTGGGCGAGGGGATTACTCCGGGCGTGTGGCATTTCGGTGACTGGTCTCGGCAACGGTGAGGAAGCCCCAGCGTAACGCTTGATCCTGCGTGTAGTTCTTGCCCA
Source organism: Gemmata sp. (assembly GCA_025055115.1). GTDB lineage: Bacteria > Planctomycetota > Planctomycetia > Gemmatales > Gemmataceae > Gemmata. The sequence goes on along the minus strand of JANWYJ010000058.1, from coordinate 42,689 downwards.
ACGTCAGGGCGGTGACGGCTTTGGCGAATTCGTAACCCAGATAAAAGGCATGCGACGGATCGAGCTTGGGGTCGGCCGCGGCCAATTGCGCAAAGAGTGCAAACGGATCGGTTCCGTGTAAGTACAGGGAACCATTGAGGATATGGATTTCCCCGCGTTCCGCGAAAATGCGGTAATTCCGATCCGTGATGCGCTGGGCCAGGTCGCGCAGCGTTTCCTCCCCTTGTTCGTACACTTTCGGATCGCGGAGCAGCACTAGGTTCGGTTCCAGGCGTTTCGGTAGGACTTTGTTGCGCACCGCATAGTGAACCAGTCGCCGGGCCAAGTCGAACTCGCGGACCGCAGACCGTGCCCAATTGATCACTTCGGTAGTCAAGATACTGCGAATTCCCAATTCCTGGCAGAATCCGGCCAATAGTACGTTGATTCCTGCGGAATCGGCATCGGTCAGCTCGGTGAGATTGCCAACGCCCATGAGCATTTCCGCGTCGGGGAAGCGTTGCCGCGTGGCGATGTACCGCCCCAAGGATGCCGCAAAACCAAAGCCGATGGGTTCCAGAATCGGGTCGAGCCGATAACGGATGCCAATGTCCTGCAGACGCTCCACCGTGCGGGCCAGGCTGTCGAGGTTTGTCGGTGTATCGGGAATGGCGACCACTTCCACATCGGGATAGTGGGCGTGCCACTGCCGGGCAGACTCCACATTCGCACTATTGACACTCAGCACCAATTCGGCCCCAGCGGCCAGGGCAGCATCCACTTCCTGGGGGTTGAAACTATCAATCGAGACGCGGAAACCTTCGTTCCGTAACGCCCGGACGGCTGTGCCGACGGCTGTCCAGGTGGCTCCCGGATCGCAGCCCAGGTCGATGACATCCGCGCCGCTGGTGCGGTAGTGCTCGGCTTCGCGAAGAATCGTGGCCAGTGGTTTGGTCGGGGCGTGGTTAATTTCGGCCACAATCTCGATGTCGAAAGCCCCATAACCCGGCGGCGGACCGCTGCGGGAACCGAAAAATTCGGGCAGATCGCGGAGATCGACCGGTCCGCGAACGACCGGGGCACCGACGGCTTGGGCGACTTCGTCGACCTCACCGCGGCAGAAACCTGGCAGCACAACGCGATCGAAGGGTTTCGGGAGGGGGGGGAGGTGCCGCGCGATCCACGGTGTGGTCATCAAAGCGGCGACCGTGATCGGCAGCACCGCGACATGGGCTTCAAACCCGGCTTTGGGCGCCAGTTCTTCCAAGACACGCCGTAGGGCCGGTTCGGCCAATTTACCGGTGATAAACAGAATCCGCGTCACGTTGTGGGAACAGGCGACGAACTCGACTCCCCGTTCGCTACGGGGGCGGAGGCCGCCGTCGTCGAGACCCCGTCGCGCGGCGTTTCAGATTCGTGCGTAAACTGTGGCTGCGAAAACACCCGGCGGCGATCCTGGGGCACCAGAAACAGCGGCGGCAGCGGGTCCGCTTTCCACGATAGCGGCATTTCATCCATGATACTCGTCAGAAACGTCGCTTTGGCCACTAATTCCGTGTGAACAAAATCGCCATCCGATTGAATGGGGAAGCGGCGGAGAAAGGCGGTCCGCCAGAGTTTGAAAGCGCTATTCACATCTGCTAAGGGCACACCGTAAATCCATCGTGTCCACAACCGGTTCCACCACGACCGCCAACCATACCACGGCATCGGTTCACTCAGCGGCAGCCCCGCGAATAGTCGCCAAAACAGATTCCAGACTCGCCCCAGCCACTTGACGATCCAGGGCCGTTGGCGCCCCGCGCGCATCCCACTGATGAGGTCCGGGGGGCGACCGAAGATTTCATCGCGTAGCTCAATTCGTTCCAACATCGGGCGAATGTCGGTGGGCGTGTAGGGGTAATCGACTCCCGCATAAAGCAACAAAGGATACTTCACCTCGGGCAACGCTGTGCGGAGGCAAGCCCCAAATCCTTGCCGCGTCGAATGTTGCAGCACACGCAGATGCGGCACAGTGGCGAGCCGCCGGCCCAAAACGGCAGGCGTTGTGTCGGTGCTGCCGTCGTCGACAACGATGATTTCAAACGGTCGCTGGAGCGTGGGTAACACCGCCCCCCAGGCCGGCAGCACCCGATCGAGGGCCGCGGCCGCGTTATGGGCCGGGATGACGACGCTCAGACCGTCGCGAGCCGCGTGTTTACTCATAAATCGATGAGATGCTGGAATTCAGGGGCACGTCGGCGCGGTCCGCCAGCACACCAACGGGCGCGAGGGGGGAACGGCCAAACATTCTGCCAGCGAAACCACCGGCACCAGCTTGCGTCCGGTGATCTGTTCCGCTGCGGCAGCGTATTCGGGCGGCATCACCACCGTATGCTCACCCGGGGCTGAGAACCATTCTTTCAACGCGCCCCATTCGACCAGCGTATGAACCGGCATGCCGAGATGGAAGGTCAGCAGGTGCGACTCGGTGCGGAAAAGTAGAATCGGTTGCGGTTGTGGGGCGTGGGCACGGATCGCCGCGGCAAACGGCTTCTTCGCGTGGCGCGCCGCCTGTTGCGGTTCCACCACCCACCACAGGATCGGCCCGATGGCCCATCCGGCGGCAACAAGCACCACCGCTGCCACCGGCAGCCACTGTGCTGCGCGACGGGATGGATGGGTATACAGCCATCGTTCGGCTGTGCAGCCCAGCACGATCGCGGCTCCAGGGAACGCCGGCAGCAGATAATCCGCCCGCTTGAATTGCGCCGCCGACAACATCGCCACCATCGCCACCAGCCATATCAGCCCGAAGCGGACGACATGATCATGCCAGCCAACCCCGCTACGCACGGCCCACACCAAAAGCGGCACCAGTGGAACGGACCACGGCAACAGAGCCAACGTCAAGCGCGGACCGTAGTACCACCACGGATGAGAAGCCAACGCCTCCGACTCTCCCGTGAAGCGGGCCACGTTGTGGTACCAGACGAACACGCGAACCCATTCGCCCTCGGTCACTTGGTTCGCCCAAATAAACCACGGCAACGCCACCAAGCTCACCACCGCCCCACTGACAAGCAGTAACCCGATCGGGGGCCACCGCCGTTCCAGCAGATAGTACATCGCTGCCACCGCACCCAGTAGCGCAAGCGCCACCGGACCTTTCAGCAAGACAGCCCAGCCGCCCGCCAGCGCGGCCACCACCCAACCGATTATGCGCTTCATGGCGGACCAACGACTTTTGGTGGCGAAGTGGCGTTCGGTTGTGAAAAATGTCACAAGGGCTATCGTGATGGCGGCCGTGAGCGGTACGTCGATGCGGGCAGTACGGCCGATGGCAACGAAGTGATTGGCGGTGGCTAAGGCCATGGCCGCCCAGAACGCCCCGCAGCGATAGCCTTCCCGGCGCAGGAAAACATACACCAGCCACACTGTGACGGCGGCACTCGCCGCCGCTGGGCAGCGCGCCACCCAGGGTGAAACGTGCCCGCCGTTGAGCCGGCCCACAAGGGCGACCATCCAATAGTAGCCGGGGGGTTTCTGGAAATCGGTTTGCCCATCGAAGAGGGTGGGCAGCCCCCAGTCGCCCGTATCCAGCATCCGTTGGGCATGTTGCGCCGCCCGGGCTTCGTGGCTGCTCACCAGATCGCGCTGACCCAGTTGGTAGAAGAACAGAAGCAACACGCCACACCCGCCCACGACGGGCCACCACCACCGATCTGGGAACCTGAAGGCGTGCGGCCAGTACGGACAGGGTCGTGAAGCGTCAGCGCGGCAGGGTTCGGCACTCATGCGGCTTTCCACAACTGAGCCGATTCGAACAGGCGGCGGTAGGCCTCACAGCGGGCCATCAGTTCGCTATGCGTCCCGACATCCAGAACCTTGCCCGCATCCATCATCACGATGCGGTGGGCCAGTTCGGGTACCGTGTGCAATTTGTGGGTGATGAGGAACGTGGTTCGACCTTTGACGAATTCTTTGAGGGTCTCTTGAATGTCGGCTTCACTTTGAGCGTCGATGGCGCTAGTGAATTCGTCGAGAATGAGAATTTGCGGATCGCGGAGGATAGCACGGGCGAGGGCGATTTTTTGCCGCTCGCCACCCGAGAAGTTCGCCCCGGCGACACCCATCGGTTCATCGTAACCGCGTTCTTTTTTCTCGATGAAGGCGTGGGCACGGGCTTTTTTGGCGGCTTCGATCACTTCGGCCCGGGTCGCTCCCGGCTTCCCGTAGGCGATGTTGGCAAAAACTGTATCGTCGAATAGCTGCGTATCTTGGGTGACCAGGCCAATGAGTTTGCGGAGCGAACGCAGATGGGCGGTGCGGAGATTGACACCGTCGATGAGAACAGCGCCGGAATCGGGATCGAAAAACCGCGGCAATAACGCCAACAGTGTCGTTTTCCCACAACCGTTGCTCCCCACCACGGCAATGGTTTCTCCGGCCTGAACGGTGAACGAGATGTTGTCGAGAGTCGGTTCTTCCGACGCGGGGTTGTAGGAAAAGCAGACATGGCGGAAGTCGATGCGTTTAGCCACCGTGGTTAAGCGCGGTCCCTCGGGGTTAGCACGAATGGTCGGTTCGCGATCGTAGACTTCAAAGATGCGTGCCGAAGCGGCTTCCGCAGATTGCAATTTGGCGTACACACTGGAGAGCTTGCGGACTGGGTCGGCAATCGCGGCCAGAAATACATAAAACTGCAGCAGCGTCTCGAAGCTCAACGGTTGGGCGCACATGCGGAAGATGCCAATATGCGTCGAACCGGTGACGACCAGATACACCCCGGCCGACAACGCCACCGCCACCGCCAGAATCACCAGGACCTCAATCGCTGGATTGGTGAAGGCATCAAGGTTCACCAAACGCATGGCTTTGCGGTAGAATTCGCGATTGGCGGCATGGAAACGGCGGCGTTCGTGGGCTTCGCGCGTAAACCCCTTGACGACACGCAGGCCATCGAGTGTTTCGCGTAAAATCTTGTACATGGCCGACATGCGCTCCAAGACGCGCCGGGCGGCCTTGCGCATCGCCTTGCTCACCTTCGTCAGCACATACAGCGCTAGCGGCACAATCACCACAAAGACAACCGTCAGTTGCCAACTGATCAGGCACGCCGCCACAAAACACGCCACCGCCTTCAGCGGTTCGGCGATCACCCGACCATAGAGAACCTTCAGCCCCTGGCCGACCTGCTCAGTGTCGGTCGTAAAGCGAGACATCAGGTCGCTGGTTCCCGTCTGTTGCGTTTGCCGCACATCCTGACGAACCACCCGCCGAAAAAACGCATTGCGCAAATCAAACAGCGTGCGATGGGTGACGCGACCCACCAGTGATTCGTGAAAAAATTCAAAAATGCCCTTGATAATCACACACACCAACACCGCGGCCATAATCCACACGAAGGTTTCGAATAAGTCCGTCGGCATGTGGCGGATGATCTTGGCCCGCAGCCACTGATAGCGGTAATCCCAATCGGCGTGGTAATTGAGTTCGTCGGTATTGATAGCCAGGCTGGCGGTATAACCCCGTTGCAGCTTCTCCCGTTCGGGCGTGGACGGTTGCCGCTCCAAGTCTTGAAGGGCCCAATTGAGCTTTTCGACCTCGAACTTGCGTTTATCGCGTTCCTCCTGATGTTTGGCGATCTCTTCATCCACCCATTGGTGCAGGTTTTTTTTGGTGCTGAGAATCTTCAGCACCGGGAAAATCGCTGAGAGATTCACACTCCAGAGAATAGCGACGATGAGGGCACACACGACCGATGCCACGAACTGCCGTCGATACGGCCAGGAAAACCCGATGCTTCGCCGGAAGTTGCGCATGGCGTTGCCGTACTCTGGTTTCTTCACCACACCTATCCACAGACCGGCGCAGGGTTATAACGGGTTCGGCAAAATGGGACAAGCCGTGTTGCCCAGCGACGGATGATGCGGTCGGGACATGCTGCATCCGCTGTTTTTCGGCCGGCACGGGTGGCCAAAGGGCTGTGGTGATTGGCTTGAGGAAATAACGCTTGGCAGCAACGGCTCACGATCGTTTGTGTGCGTGGTTGGAACTTCCACCGGGGAGCTGGCCTCCGGATCACTACACCCTGTTGGGTTTACCGCCAGGCTGCGGCGAGTTCGCGGCTATCGAAGAGCGGGTGATGGAACGGATGGAGCGGTTGCGCCCACACCAGCTGATGCATCCCGAACTGGTGACCGAGGGGATGAACCGCCTGGCCCAAGCGCTGGTGTGCCTGACGGATCGCGAGGCTCGCGCGGCTTACGACCGCAGTTTGGGACTGGCCACATTGGCTGTCGATCAGGGCGACGACGAAGCAGAAGTCTATGTGGCCGAAGAAGTTACGGAAAGAACTCTTTCGGAGCCAGCCGAAATCCCCCGCGGGGAAAAAGCGGAGACTCCAACCAACCGTCTTCCTCCAACGCCGCAACCCGAGTCGACACTTGATACGTTCGGCCCGTCCCCGCCTCTCCGTGCGGCCAATGAATGGGCTGAAACGACTCAACTCTCGAAAAACATTACTGTTAAGACGATTAGCCGCCGGGCGATCTACCGCCGTTTGGCGACGGTACGACGGGCGTTGCGAGCCTGGGAGGCGTTGCGGCCATTTCTGGGCACGCCGGGGGAAACGCTCGCCACCCCCGTGGCGGTGTTCACTTTTTTGCAGGCCCTGAAGTTGGCCCGCGCCGCGGTGCCGGGGGTAGCGCGCCTCATCGGCGAGCCAGGCCGACCGGGCAGTGTTGTCGCGGCGTTGGTCCGGTCGTCGCATCCGGTTCACCTGGTTCGCCTGCTGGTTCCCTCGCAGCGTCAATCAGTCGCGCGGGATTGGCAACGCGGCTACGACGAACTGCAACGGGCGTATGTCCGGTTGCGGACCATGGCCGTCGCCGCACGCCCCCGCCCCGCAACCTATGAGCTGCTTCCCCTGTTGCGGGCAGTGCGGCAAAGCCCCGAATGGCTGCTGGTGCTAGCGGCCTTGGTGGCCTTGGCGCTGGCCCTGGTGCGCAACGCGTAGACGGGTATTTCCTTGACGTGAGTCTGTGTCGTGCCTAGACTTAGGCGCATCAGCACTCGCATGGCGATACTGAGTCCAACCCCGCCGAGGGACCACTCTCGTGACTAAAAAAGAGATCGTCAAGACCATCTGCGAGCGGGCCAACAAAAGTAAGCTCATGAAGGGCAACCTGACGCAATTGGCCACCAAAGAGATCGTCCAGTGGACGTTTGAGGCGATCATTGACACGCTCGTGGAAGAAGGTCGCATCGAGTTGCGGAACTTTGGAGTCTTCGAAGTCAAACAACGCAAGCCGCGGAAAGCCCGCAATCCGAAAACGGGCGATCCGGTCAGCGTGGAAGCGAAAAACGTCGTGACGTTCCAACCTGGCAAGGAAATGGAAGAGCGCGTCCGCCATTGTACCCACCTGCCCGAACGTAAAACCAAAACCCGCAAAAACCGGACTGCCAGCACGGAGGAAAAACCCGCAGAAGTTACTCTGCCGCGCAACAACCACAACCTGGCCACCGAGTCGTTGATCGAACCATCAGCGAACCAACATGGGGACAAGACCGCTCCTGAACCAGTCACTTCTGATGCGTCCTGAGTGGTCGGGACAAGACCGCTCCTGAACCAGTCACTTCTGATGCGTCCTGATCGGTCGATCGGTACGAGAAATGGTCTGATCATCAGGTGCCCGTCGGGATTTCCCGGAAACAAGTAGCGCCTGGGGAAGCTCAACAGCCCCTGCATACCCCCTCTCCCACGGCCCGGTCCGGCACAACTCCCACCTGAGTTCGCAGTATCGACTCCACACACCCTGATGACAGCACCTACGCCCTGAGAAGGGCACCCCCATCGGGCGAAGACCGTTGGTCGCCAGCGCTTGCGGCTACAGTCAGCAAGACGTTTTGCGGCTAGCGCTTGCGGCTACAGTCAGCAAGAGGCTCATGATTGGCCTGTCGAGCGGTCCGTTGCGAGAACATCCCCCGCCTCTGTGCCGCGAGGATGAAAATTTGTGCCGGGGGAGGAAAAGCCACGGTGGATCGACCACTCCTTGGGACACCCGCCGGACGCAACGGGGTAGCCGCGTGTCGCGGTACTCGCCCGGCGAGTGATACTCGAGGACGTTTCCAAACACCGGGAGCATTGCCGATTACGGCGTATCGTTCGGCTTTTGTCGGGTTTTGACACAGTCTCGAGGACTTAGTGATGCTCTTACTTTTGGTAGATGGGTAGGTAGTGCGTGGGGACACTGAGAATCAACACGGCGATGGCCGTTTGATAAGAAGCTCCGTAGGCAGCTTCGCGGCGGCTATCGTACCATGCGCCGTTGGGTTGTTGGTAGCCGGGGGCCAGGAGGGTGTCGCGCATGCGTTTGTAGTAGTCTTCCCACGCTTTGCCACCGACTTGGTTGAGGGCATGGGCAGCATAGTAGTGGCCGTACCAATAGTGGCCGCGGTCGTCGCGGGTGCGTTCCATGAATTCGACGGCGCTTTTGATTTCGTCGGCGTCATACTTTCCGCACAGTTGTAACACGCAAACCCCGGCGGCGGTGCGGGCGTAGCCGGCTCCGGCCGCGTACGGTTGGTAGCGGTAGCCGCCGGTGCGGCGATCGTAGCAGCGGTTGACGTATTTGATGGCTTCGTCCATGACTTTGTCGGGCACATGCAGACCGGCGTCTTTGGCCCCGCGCAGGGCCATGACTTGCATGATGGTGACCGAAATATCGGCCCCAGTGGGAGCAGGGTCGTAGCGCCAACCCCCTTCGTGATTCTGGGTTTTGATGATGAGGTCGATGGCCCGTTTGGTGACTTTCTTGACTTCCTCATCGCCGGTCATGCCATAGGCTTGGGTGAGAGCCAAGGTCGCCATCCCGTGGCAGTACATGTTGCCGCCGCGAGAACCGACCAAATACCCATCTTCCCGAGCCGCCGAACACAGATAGCGCACGCCCTTGGCGACATGTTGGCCATAGTCGCCTTGGTTGGGAAGGTGGCCATTGGCCATGAAGGCCAGCAAGACGAAGCCGGTGATCGCAGTATTGCCCCAGGAGCCGTCGGTCTCTTGCCGGTCGGCGAGGTATTTGAGGGCCTTATCAATCGCTTTTTTGGTTTCGTCATCGATTTTGACGTTGTCTTTGGGCACTTCCCCCAGGGGCTTGTCGTTGGTTGGGGGGGGTTGCGGGGTCGCCGGTGCGGCGAGAACCGCTATCCACGCGGTGAGCAGGGTGATGACGAAGAACCGGCGCATAGCGAATTCCTGGCAGACAGTCACCAAGGGGTTGATGGGAGGAAGGCCGGTGAGCCTGAGAGTTCACCGGCCTTGGGAGAGTCCTAAGTGGGCCTGTGTGGTCATTTGCCGGGGACCGGCGGGGTGGGGGCCGGTTTCCCGTTCTTGATGTTGATATTGTACTGTTTGATCAGTTCGCGGAATTCGGCAGGGAACTGACTATCGGTGGCTTGTTGCACCTTGTCGCGTTCTTTGCTGCGCATCTTGATGAAGCTGCCATCGCCGGTCACGTCGTTGCCCATCGAACCGACGTTCTTGAGCTTCTCGCCACCGGCCATGTCACCTTCACCCATACCCATGTTCATACCTTGTTGCGCATTGCTGCCCATGCCTTGGCCTTGGCCCATCTGGCCCATACCTTGGCCCATCTGACCCATACCCATCATCCCCATGCCCATCATGCCGGCTTGTTGGCCTTGGGCCATCGCGGCTTGGTTGAGGGCATCGAGGGCTTGTTGGAGGTTTTGGGCGGCTTGTTGTTGATTCATGCCGGCTTGACCGGGTTGGCCTTGTTGGAGTTGGTTGCCGGCTTGTTGGAGTTGGTTGCCAGCTTGTTGGAGTTGATTTTGAACCGCCATGGGGGCGTTGGCCTGGGCTTGTTGCAACGCGGCTTGGGCAGCATTGTTGGCCTGCTGTGATTGTTGCAGGGCTTTGGTGGCATCGAGAACTTGCTGTTGTTGTTTGGCGAGGTCGTTGGGGGTGCCCATCATACCGCCCATGGGTTGTTGCATACCCATGCCGGGGTTCATACCTTTCTCGCCCATCATCCCGCCCATGGGTTGTTGCATACCCATGCCGGGGGTCATACCTTTCTCGCCCATCATCCCGCCCATGGTTGGCATGCCTTGTTGACCCATCATGCCGGGTGGCATACCTTTCTCACCCATCATGCCGCCCATGGGTTGTTGCATACCCATGCCGGGGTTCATACCTTTCTCACCCATCATGCCGGGGGGCATGGTCGCGCGTTTCAGCTCCTCAAGAGCTTTTTGTTGGTTTTCGATGGCTTGGGGGAGGTCGCCTTTTTTGAGGGCTTCGGCGGCTTTTTCCGCGGCTTTGGCGGCATCGGGGAGTTGTTGTTCGGCGGCTTTTTGGGCGATGTCCTTTTGCAGTTGGGCGAGGTCGGGCGTGCCCATGGGGGGCATGCCATCGGCGGGCATGGGGTTGAGGGCCATATCGGCCATTTTGGCTTGTTGCGCGGCTTGTTGCGCTTGTTCGAGGGCTTTTTGGAGTTGCTGGGCGGCTTGTTGGGGATCGACTTTATTGGGTTGCAGCGCGGCTTGATCGGCGGCTTCTTGGCCCTTCATTTGGTCGATCTGTTTTTGCAGGTCTTTGGCCGCTTCGTTGAGTTGCGCGGCGGCGTCTTTGGCTTTTTCGGCGCCGGCCATGGGCATATTCATGGCGAGGTCGTTTTTGGCGGCCTCTTGTTTCTTGGCGGCATCGCCGACTTTTTGGGCCGCTTCGGGGGCGAGTTTTTCGAGTTGTTGGCCGACCTCTTTGGTGGGGTTCACCAGATCGGCTTGTTTTTGGCCCAGCTCGGTGGTGTCGGGTTTCCGGGGATCGGCCGCGGCCTGGTCGGCGGCTTTGGCGATGTTTTGCTCATTTTTGGCGAGTTCTTCGAGTCGGCCTTTGAGGTCTTCGAGTTGGGCGAGTTGTTCGCGGCGTTGTTCGATCGCTTGGGCTTGTTTTTCGAGTTCATCGCGGGCGCGTTGCAGTTCGTCCAACGCGGCTTGTTGGTCGGGTTGGGCGTCGCGGGGTTGTTTGTTGTCGAGTTTTTCGGCGGCTTGTTTCTGGGCTTCGAGCGCTTTCTGGAGAGCCTGTTGGGCTTGGGTGTTGGGTGGCAGTGGGGTATTGCGGAGCTCGTCGGTTTTGCGGGCGACGTCTTTTTGGGCGTTGGCCGCGTCGGGGAGGCGGTCGGGGCGTTCGAGGGCTTTTTCGGTCCGGGCGTTGGTGTCTTTTTGATCTTTGATGATGCGGTCGAGTTGTTCAATGGCTTGTTTGGTGGCCGCCAGGGGGTCGTTTTTCGCCAATTCGGCAGCGGCGATTTGCCGATCGAGTTCGTCTTTGGCTTGTTGGAGCGCTTCGAGGGCGCGTTCTTGGGGTTCGCGGGCGGCGGCGATGTTTTTGGCGCGCAGGGCGTCTTCCGCTTTCCACTGTTGGGTTTCTGCCGGTTTGAGTTTCTCGGCGATTTCTGGGGCGACACGTTCTGTGGCTCGGCGGGCGTCGCGGGTGGCGAACTCGGCTTTGGCCTGTTGATTGGCTAGGTCGTTGGCCCGGGCGGCTTTCGGGTCGATTCCCGGAGGGGCTTTGAAATCGGCCTCGTTGCGTTCCGCAGCGTCTTGATTGGCTTTCCGTTGGGCGTCGATCGCTTTGACGACCTCCGCCTGGGCGGCTTTGAGAGCTTCGAGGCGGCTACCTGGGGGGGTACGGAGGGCCGCGGCGAGGTCTTTGAGTTCTTTCGCATGGCGGCGGAGCCGTTCGCTGGCGTCGAGGAAGCGACCTTGGCGGATGGTGGTGATGGTGGTGGCCATCTCGGCGGTCAGGCGTTGGCCACGGGTGAGGGCGTCGGCCTTTTCCACGCGGGCCTGTTGGTCGGGCGTCAGCAGTTTGTCCTCCACCAACCGTTGAATGCCCTTGAAGATGTTGACGACTTCGTTGCGCAGATCGGCTTGTTCGGTGGCGAGTTCGTCACGATCATCGATACCCCGGCTGCGCAGCGAGTTTGTGTGGGCGTGGGCGTCGAGCTGGATTTCTTTCTCCGCGGCCCGCTCCAGGCGCTCGGCGGCTTCTTCGAGGCTCTTGATGACGTCGAGTTGACCGAGCATCACCTTGAGCTGTTGCACAATTTGTAAGTGTTTGGCGTAGGCGGCTTTCTGCTCCGCGGTGGCCGTTTGCGGATCGGGGGCCATGACCGCTTTTTCGAGGTGGTCGAGAACCGCTTGAATTTCCGTTTCGCTCAGGCCGCGCAGCCCCGCGGCGACATCCTGCAACACCTTCTGTTCAGCATTGGGAGTCAGCCGTTGGAACATCATCGCATCGAGCGTGGAGGCCGCTCGGCGCGCGGCTTCATCAACGCGGGCTTTGATCTTTTTCTGTTCGTCGCGTTGCCGAACAGGATCGGTTCCACGGGAGGTGGCCAGCGGAACCAGCAGGGCGGCCAAAGCGAACACAGCGACTAAACGGTGACGGCGACCAGCGGTCATCGAGGGGCCTCCTTGAGGCGGCAAAGGGGGCGCGGAGAGCGGCGACCCGGTGTGAATGAGTGTAGTATCTAGCAACCCGGACACCAAAGCAATTGGAATTCTGTTCGGCTGTTACCCTGTTACACAGAGGTTACGTTTTGATGAGAATCCCTTAAGGATTCTTGGGCTTCATCGGTTCTTCCGGTGGTTGGCGGAAGACGTTCTGTTGGTCGATGGCCAGTTCGCGGAGCTTGTCTTGCAGGCGTTTGTGCTGTTCATCACGCATTTTGAGGGCGTAATACGCATCTTCGCTACTGACCACGATCTTCCGCCGCGCTTCTTTGGTGTAACCGGGGCGGCGGGCGTTGTCGGGGTTTTTGTCGTACACCTCGACATACAATTCAACCGTGTCGCCCAGCTCAAGTTTCGCTTGGCTGCCATCCGGAAGCCGTTTGGTCAGTTCCGCCACTTCGAACATGTACCGGCCGCCGGCTTCCAGTTCCCCGGGTTCGAAGGCCGGATGGGGCGACGGCAAGGCGTAGAATTCCACGTTCACTTTCATCCGCTCTGGTCGACGCAGCCCCACCAAGCCCTCCCAGGAACGTTCAAACAGCCCCAATTCGGGGATAAAAGCCCCCATCTTCTGGGGGTCGGCGACAACCCGTTTGAGCGGCAACCGGCTGAACACTCTGTTCTCCGGATCATCGCGGGGGTGTTGGATGTCGCGAATCGCCTCCGGGTAAGCATCCACGGGGATACCCCGGGGAATGACACGATAGCGAATGCAGGGCTGCCGCGGATCGGGGGGCGGGAGTTGACCGTCGGTGGGGGGTGGGGGGGGAGCATAAATCCCTTGCTCGGACCGGGCATGATAAATGACCATGATCCGCCCGTCGAGCGTCAGCGGCATGCTATCGCCCCACTCATAGGCCCGCGGGTCGCCTTGGCTTTCAAAATCGTTGGGGTTGGGATGCCGTGTCGATTCGGGTAAAAACGTGACCAGCGGCGGACGGTTTTCCAACATGCGAATATTCCGGCGAATGGGTACCGCGTTGGAAAAGCCGCGCTCGTCTACCAATTCGATGCGGTAGCCGGTCATCTTTTCAGTGGTCGGGAAGCGCCATTCTGCCACCTTGCGATCGTCGGAAAGGCCGATGAGGCGCGCTTCGCCGTGCGGAGACGGCTTTTCATCCAGCCCATGACGCTCCAGCGGAATAAGCCGAGCGGTGACAACCGGTTTACTGAACACAGCCCCCACGCGAATATCCGCTTTCGGCAGAGCCTCAACGACTTCGCCGCGGGCGGAACCATCGTTGCGGCGTTCGTAGCGGCGGCCGTTGTAGGTGCCTAGATACTCTGGAAGAATCTGCCAGGCCTCAATCTCGATGGCCGTGGGCGGGGCCTCAAAGCGAATCCGCCCCCGTTCGCGCGTCCGGCCATTGCCCAAGCGGGCCGTGAAATCGAAATCGCTCGACGCCGGCGGCAGCTTGGTCACGAAATAGGCGCTACCATCGTCGAGGCGGCGTTCAAATTTCAGATCGTAGTAGTCCTCCGGTTGACCGTCCGGTTCGACCCGCAGCCGCCCGACCATGTCCTCGGTGTAAGCCCCCGTAACCAGGAAGCGAACTTCCACTTCCGAACCGGTCGGCCACACTTCCTGCGAGACATTGCGCAGCTGTATCGTTCGTGGGATTTCTCGGCTCAGCAGCAATTGCCGCTGCAGCAACACCGCGGCCAATTCCGGCTCGGCTGCGGCAAAGCCCGCCCACAGCCCCAACACCGGCAGCGCGACGACCGCCGCAGAGCGCAAACGGCGATAGTCGACCAGCGCCAAGAAATTGTGCTGACCGGCCAGTTCCTCGGCTTCCCGGGTCACGGCGGCAATCAATTGGGCGGACATGCCTTCGGTGCGCGCCCCGGGGCGATTCAGTTGCACCGCAGTAACCAGCCGATGATCGAAGGCCGGAATGGCCTTTTCCGCCGCGGAGGCCAAATCGTCAATCGGCGGTGTCTGTTTCCAGGGGCGAACCAGCCAAACGTAGGCTAACCCAACCGCCAGAAGCAGTTGCCCTCCCGTCAGGCCGACGCGGAGCCACCGGGGCGTTTCATCAATAATCGGATCAGGGGGTAACCGCAGGCCATAGCGCAGCCGCAAGTGTTCGGTGAACCAGCGTTCCTCGGCCGTGGCCGCCGCCTGCGGGGCAAAAATCCAACTGGCTTTGAGCGTTTTCCGCCAGGTTTCCGAACCCAGATAACGGTCGGCCAGCCAGTCGGTGAAGCAGGCGAACGCCACCACCACACCCATCACCGCTAGCCATCGCGCAGCGCCCCAGGCCATCCGGATAAGGCGTTCGACCCGGCGCCAGCGTGTCAGTTGTCCAAGAACGGTCTTCATAGATCACTTCATTCATTCACAATGCAAAGATTTCTGTCGTTCTCGCGGGCGCTGTTGGCCCCACAAGTCTCGACTCCTCCTCCAGGGTGTCGGCCAGTGGTCTGACAGGCCACCCTGGAGCGAATGTCGGCCAGTGGTCTGACAGGCCACCCTGGAGCGAATGTCCTGAGCGGTCGAACCCTTTTCTCCCGGTGAAAATCAGCTCAGGCCGTTGAATTTCCGCAGGAACCATTCCAGCGCCAGCAAGCCGATCAAAAGTCCCATGATCCAGGCGTTCCACAGAAGTTTCTCCTCCCGGCGCGTGGTGGGGGCCGATTGGGCCACAATGGTTTCGGGGAGGGTGTGTAAGTCTTCTTCGCGGTAGAACTTGCCGCCGTATTCCTCGGTGCTGCTCTCCTCGGCCAATTTGCGCAGATCGGCTTCCGCCATGCCGCCGGGGGCCAGTTCGTGGTTGGGCGGCAGGCTGACGCGGTACTCGAGCGTGGCCGGAGATTTGTTCTGGGCGTCCACGGTGAGCCGATAGCGGCCATCACGTTGGAACAACAGGGTGGCGATGTATTCCCCGTTTTGGCCTTCGAGTTTGCGGAATTTCACGCGGACGGTGCGATCGCGGTCGTTTTCGGCGGCATCGAGCCGTTCGAGGGTGGCGTCGAAGTCCTCCACGCTCAGCGGTTGGAAGTTCTCATCGAGAAGTCGGGCGTACACTTGCCCGCTGCCGCCTTGAATGGGTTCGGGGGTATTGAGAAGCAACTGGGTGCGTTTGGTGCCGATCATCCGCGGCACACCGGCTTGGTAAACGGCCTGGCTCCAGAAGCGGCCGAAGTATTTGTCGGCTTCGTTGTAGCGCCAGCGCCAGGTGTCGTCGAAC
Source organism: Gemmata sp. (assembly GCA_025055115.1). Taxonomy (GTDB): domain Bacteria; phylum Planctomycetota; class Planctomycetia; order Gemmatales; family Gemmataceae; genus Gemmata. The sequence continues at coordinate 26,994 of JANWYJ010000058.1, read as the reverse complement.
GCACAGAACAGGACATAGCCTTTGCCGAAGTAGTGGCCGGCGAGCAGGGGCATCGGTTTGTTATCGGGTTGGGGGGTGCGGGCGGTGGGGTGGATGAGGAAGACTTCGGCGCCCGGTTTGAGGCGTACTACCGGGTAATACCATTCCAGCGGTGACAGTTGTTTTTTGCGGTCGGGTCGGGGTGGCGGGGGGGGCGAGGCCACCGGATCGTTCGGATTGACACGGGTCAGTCGGCCCCACAGATCGGCGTTGTCGAAGGGGTCGTCTTCGAGCATAACCAATGGGTGGCGGGTGGCGTGGGGGGCGATGACCGGCACAAAGGGCTGAAAATAGCGGCCGCCGGGGGGATCGAGGGCAAATTTCTCCGGTCGCAGCTCGACCGGCAGCACATCGGCAATCGACGGTTGGCCTTCGCCCATTTCCAACCAATGTCGTGGGGCGTTCCAGCGCCCGGCAATGTGGAGCAACCCGCCGCCATCGGCGACAAACTCTTTGATGATCTGTTGTTGTTCGGGGGTGAAGAATTTCCCCGGCACATCCCCGAGAATGAGTAAGTCGAATTCGTAGAGGATTTTGCGGAATTCGTTGCGATCGAGGCTGAGGGTGCCGCCGAGCTGTTTGGTGAACTCGACCAGCCAGGGATAGCCCGATTTCATAGCTTCGCGGTCGCCTTCGGTGAGGAAAAACCGGGCCTCGACACGGCGATCCCGCAACAAAGCCCGCTGGAGGAAGCGGAAATCGAAGCGGGGCAAGCCATCGACCATCAGCACTTTCAACTTCTTGGTGATGATCTGCGTGGGTTTTGTGAGGCTATCGGTGAGCGTTTCCAGAACGATACCCCCGGGGGCGGCGGCGGGGGTGACTTTGATTTCGACGGTCACGTCCTGTTTGCGGAGTTTGGTCAATTCCAGGGTGGGAACGAAGGTCAGGGTTTCTCGCACATCGTCCCCGTCTTGGACCGGGATATTGGTCTTCTCCGCGACGACTTTGTAATCGACATCGCGGGTGCCTTTGGGGTCGCCATACAACACGGTAATATCGACACGGCCTTCCGTAATACCGCGGACGGCATAGCGGATCGGGATGGCAACGCCATCGTCGAGGAAGATGGTTTCTGGCACTTGGGTTTCGCGGAGCCGCAGTTGGCCAAACGCGGTGCTGCCGACCCCATAGATATGCAGTGGAACGCCTTTGATGCGGCATTGAGCGGCCAGTTCGGCGAAACTGCGATCGCTGGCGTTATCGCGGCCGTCGGTCACCAGCACAATCGCGGTGGGCAGTTCGTTATCGTCGCGATTGAGGAGTTCCAGTGTGCTGTTGACCAGAGCGGTGCGGGGTTGATCGGCGCGGAGAGAAGCCAGCCACTCGGTGGTCTGGGGGTCGTGGCCTTCGCGGGTTATTCCGAAGGTGTAAATTTCCAGTGGTCCGATGGCCCGGAGTTTGTTGAGCAAGTCGAGCTTCTCATTGCGGAGCATGCGGGTGGCGATGGTGAGGCGGGTGGGCCGTTCGAGGTCCTTGGTGTTGGGGACGATGGACGAGATGGGCTGGTTGGGGAAGGGCTTATCGGGGTCGATAAAGCCGAAGGCCATTGCCGCCCGCCATTGGTCGGGGAGGGTGGGTCGGGGGTCAGCGCTATTCATGCTTTGCGACACATCGATGAGAAGGGCGATCGGTCGGGGTTTGGCATTGGTTTTTTCTTGGACCACCACGGGGCGCAGAAGCAGAAAGGCGACCACAATGACGGTCAGCATCCGGACGGTGGCCAGCATCAGCCGCCGGGGCACGCTGAGGCGGCCGGCTTCGTGGGCATACAGCCAGCCCACTGCGACCACAGCGGCCAAGAGCAACACCAGCGCCAGCCAGCCGGGGAACCAGCCCCGCCGCTGCAGCTCGCCTACCATCGGGATCGACAACGCGAAAACGGTATTCATACCACAGACTCGCTGGGAGTGTTGTCGGCGTTGTGGGCTAGTCGTTGTGTTAGCATCTTACCATGCCCGGCCACAGAACCAGGCCCAGGCGGCTTCTGCGACTAATAGCATGAGCAAAAACAGCAGTACGTATTCGGTCCATTCGCCTTGGGTTCGGCGTTCGCGCACGGCCGATTCGGTACCGGCGCCGGCGGGAATGATCGCCGGCCGCCAACCCAGCAGTTGTTCCAGTTCGCTGTCCGAGGCCAAGGAGAGATTGTCGGTTTCCCGCAGATCGGGGTTGACGGCGAAGACGACCCCGGTTTCGCTCATCAACCCTGTCGGGGCTGCAGCTCCTCCGGGTACGATGGCGTATTCTCCCGCGACCAGGGCATCGGCGGAGCGGACGACCAGGCGTTCGCCGTCCCATTGGCCGGGTCCCAGTTGGAGCCGGGGGCGTTCGGCGGACCCAGCTTTCTCGCGGCGTGGGCGGGGCAGGATCAGTTCAAAGTTGGGTTCTGGTTGGGGGGGATACCAGGTCAGCACCTCCCCGGCCAGCCGTGTGCCTCCCGGAACCTGTCGGGATGTCAGATGCGCCAGCAGATACATGTTCAGGGGGGCGGCCAATGCCCCTTCCGACATCAGCCGACCCCAGGTTTCATCCAAGGACGTGGCGAAAAAGATCACTTCGCCATTCCCCACCACCCGGGCAGCCACCAGGGGAAGGCCATCGGTGGTCCGCAACAGCACTTGACCACCGCGGGAACCGGGGCCGGTTTCGTCCAATTCGACCATTTTCGTCAGGGTGACGCGGCGCAACCAATTGTGGAACGCTTGTCGCTGGCCTTCCTCCGCGGGGGCCAACACCGAGGGAACCACCACGCTATCAATCGCCGGGGTGAAGGGAGTCGCTTCCGTTGTCTGGCGGAGACCGCGGATGGGCAAGGGCAATAAGCCCGCCCCGTCGGCACCAAGACTGCGGTTGTAGCCGTCGATATTGACGGCGTCGCCACAACCGATGACCAATCCGCCGCCGCGGGTGACGAATTCTTTCAGTTGGCGGATAAAGGCCGGCGAGATGCCTTCCAGGGGGTCGGTGGTGCGGGTGGCTGTGTTCAGCAGGTAAACGACATCGGTTTTGGTGAGTTTCTCCGGGGTGGCGTCTTTGGGGGCAACCGATTCGACTTCGATGAAGTATCTGTCAATTTTCTCTTTATCGCGTTGGGCATCGAAGGGGAAGAACGCCCAGCGGACCAGCCAATCGCCCGCGTCGGTATACGGCTGGCCGGCGTAGGGGTGAGCCACCAGCAGGATGCGGACTTTCTCGCGCACGGCAATGACGCGGTAGAGGATGTTATCGCCGGCAATACCATCGCCCTCGACACGGGCCGACACGAGCCGTAAGCCGGCTTGCGTGAGGCTGCCGGTGAGGGTCACTTTGACCGTTTCGCCAGCGTCGATGAAATCCACTTGGGCGGCATCGCGTTCCACCGCTTGGCCGTCGATCTCCAGAGCGACTTTGACCCCGCGAAGGGGTTCCTGGCCCGTGTTTTTCAAGGTCACATCGAACGGCACACGGGTATTGGTGTGGGGGATGGTGGCATGCAGGGCGATATCCACCACCGCCACGTTGGCCACCTTCCGTTCCGGATGGCCGCAGCGGATGAAAATGAGGTTGACCTTTTGGTGTTCGCGTATCTGTTCCACCAGGCCGCGGAGGGCGTGGTGTTGTCGTTCCAAACCGCTTTTTTGCAAATCGCTGAACAGATAGATTTCCTTGGCGGCGGCGCTGCCGTGTTCACTGGTGCGGAGGGCTTCGGTCAAGCCAGGTAAGAAATCGGTGGCCAGGCTGGTCACATCGAGGTTGTGGATCAACTGTCGGGCTTGATCGCGGTTATCGGGGCTGACGGGTCCCAGGACCATCGCCCGGTCGGCACAGCTGATGATCTGGATGGTGGAGCGGTTGGGGAGGGTGTCGAGGATGGCCAGGGCGGCTTCTTGGGCGCGTTCGAGGCGGGTTTTATCGCCATCGGGGGCCGCCATGCTGTAGGAGGTATCGAAGACGAAGACGGCGTCGATGGGTTCGCCGGCACCGGCGGCGGAAACGGACCGTTCGGCGGGGCGGGCGATGGCCAAGGCCAACAGGAGGATGGCCAGGCAGCGGAGGGCCAGAAGAAGCCATTCTTGAAACTTCAGACGGCGGCTGGTCTGCTCGATGGCTTCCCGCAAGAACTTCATGGGAGCCCACGGCAGCGGCCGGTAGCGAGCGCGGTAGAAGAAGTGCAGGGCGATGGGGATCGACACCGCCGCGGCACCGAGCATCATCAATGGAGCCAGAAACGTCATGAGCTTCACACCTCGGTCGAAAGTCGCACCTGGAGGTCTGCGGGCTGTCTTGTCGGGTTACGGCTGGCGTTCGAGCCGCCCCGGTGGGATCGTTGGCCGACTCGCTCGAGAGAACCTTCAAAATCTTGTCGGGTTACGGCTGGCGTTCGAGTAGCCACAGGGTCACGCCGTCGCTGGCCTCGAACGCCGTCGGTCGCGGTTCGCGGCCGATGCTCGTGGCGACGGTCGCCCGGTTCCGCTCAAGAAGATAGATGCCGCGCAGCGTGACCGGCTGGGGCGGCGGGGGCCACTGTTGCATCAGGGGCTGGTCGTTGGCCGTCAATTGCACCAGGTCGATTTCTTTGGGGTGGGTGTCGGGGCGCAGCGTGATGGCGTAGCGCCGTTGTTCGTGGCCGTTGGCCACATAAATCCACCGGTCGCCGTGGATGCGGATCAGCACCGGTTTGCGTCGGGCGCTGGCCGGATCGCCGTCATCGCCCGCCGGTACCGCAAGAAGCCATTCCCCTTGCCAGCGGGCCAGGTCGTCGTCGGGTTCGCGGTGACGCACGAACCAGAACCCCATGGCCAGCACCACACCCCCTAGGACGGCCCACGCCCCGATCTTGCGCAAGCGCCGTGGTCGCGGACTGCGGGCCACGTCGACCGGAGGGGCAGACGGTGGCTGGGCGGCGTGGGCCTCGGGGGGGACCGGCGCATCGTCGGTTCGGGTGTTCATCGCTTACTGGCTTGCAACCGTTTGACCAGGTATTCCGCGAGGGCGGTTGCCAACGGCCGATCGGTCAGCAGCCGCACATAATCAACCCCGCTGCCGTCGCAACCGCGTTGGATATCGGCCAGGTAGCGGTTGACAATCCGCAAGTAGGCCGGGCGCAGCAAATGCGGCCGGGTGAGCAGCTCGGCGTGTTCTTCCAACCCGAGGAAGCGGATATTGCCATCGAGCGGAAAGTGCACTTCGTCTGGGTGCAACAGGTGAAAGAAAATCACTTCGTGCCCGCGGAAGCGGAGGTGCCGTAAGCCGGCCAGAAGCGGCTCCAGGTCATCGAGGCCGTCGGAAATCAAGCAGATAATACCGCGGCGGCTGATGCGGTCTGCGACTTCATCCAACAGCGGCCCGATAGCGGTGCGGTCTTGCGGTTGCGTCTCTTCCAGGGTGTGGGTGATGGCGTGGATATGCCCCAGTTGGCTACTGGGGGGAAGTTCGGCCACCCAGCCGGTGTTGAAGATGCGCAGGGCCACCGTATCGCGTTGGCGAATGACCATGTAGGCCACGGAGGCGGCGAGGAGTTTGGCGTATTCGAGCTTGTTGGTGGCACCGCTGCCGTAGCGCATCGAATTGCTGGCATCGAGGAGCAAATGGCAGATGAAGTTGGTTTCCTGCTCGTATTGCTTGATGGTGTAGCGTTCGCTGCGGCCGTAGCTTTTCCAGTCGATGTGGCGGATATCGTCGCCTGGGACATACTCGCGGTGCTGGACGAACTCGACGGAGAAGCCTTTGTACGGGCTTTTGTGATCGCCGACGCGCAAGCCTTCCACCACTTGCCGGGCTTTCAGGCCCAAGGCTTCGGCACGCGCCAGGACATCGGGTTGGAGGTAAGTTGGCATGGGAGTCTCAACGATGCTCAGGCGGCGACGGCCTTGGCCGCGGTTTTCACCAGTTGGCGAATCACGTCATCGACCGTCACACCTTCACTCTGGGCGGCGAAGTTGAGAATGAGGCGATGGCGGAGAATGGGGCTGGCCACGGCGACGACATCATCCCCCGCGACATGATTGGAGCCGCGTAACAGAGCATGGGCTTTGGCCGCCAGGATGAGGTTCATACTGGCACGCGGGCCGGCGCCCCAGGTGAGCCATTTTTGCACAAAGTCCGCGGCTTCGGGCGTGCCGGGGCGGCTCAGCCGTGTGATCCGCTTGGCGAAGGCGAAGACTTTATCGCTCACCGGCACCCGGCGGACGATGTGCTGCAGGCCAATGATATCCTCCCCGCTGAGAACCGGTTCAATCTTCACTTTGGTGTCGGAGGTCCCGATCCGCATGATTTGCTCCTCTTCCTCATCCGTCGGGTAATCGACTTTGATGAGGAACAAGAAGCGGTCGAGTTGGGCTTCGGGGAGCGGGTAGGTGCCTTCTTGTTCGATGGGGTTTTGTGTCGCCAGAACGAAGAAGGGGTTTTTCATCGGGTGGTCGGTGCCGCCGATGCTGACTTTGCGCTCTTGCATCGCTTCGAGCAAGGCGGCTTGGGTTTTCGGTGGCGTGCGGTTGATTTCGTCGGCCAGCACGATGTTGGCGAAGATCGGGCCGGGCATGAATTTGAACATCCGTTCGCGGGTCACCGGGTCGTCTTGGATCACTTCGGAGCCGGTGATGTCCGAGGGCATCAAGTCCGGGGTGAACTGAATCCGTTTGAAGGTGAGGTCCAGGGCTTGGGCCAACGTGGAGACCATGAGCGTTTTGGCCAACCCCGGGACCCCCATCAGCAGAGCATGGCTGCGGCAAAAAATCGCCATCAGCAATTCATCGAGAACCTTTTCCTGGCCGACAATGACTTTGCCGATCTCCTTGCGAAGCTTCTGGTGGGCGGCTCGGAGTTTTTCAATCATCTCCACGTCGTTCTCAACGATTGCGCTCATGGCGGTGGTCGGGTTGGGGGAAAACGGGCATCGGAGAGGGACGATCCGGCAGGAACACGTCGCACTATCTAACCATACCAGACGATCGGACGCAAATGATTAAACGCCCCGCCTGACAGAAAGTATCGGCGGCTCCAATCCGGGGGTCGTCAGCGATCTGCCGGCGCTCGGAAGCCGTGGGGGTGCCGCCGATGCCAATTCCACGCGGTTTCGAGAATACCGCGGAGATGCTCGTACTGCGGCGTCCAGCCCAGTTCGCGGCGAATGCGCGTGGCATCGGCCACCAACACCGGGGGATCACCCGCCCGCCGCGGACCTTCCCGCACAGGGATCGTCCGCCCGCAAACGTCTTCGGCTGTCCGAATCACTTCGCGCACACTGTAACCTTTTCCGATACCCACATTGTAGGCGCGGCAGTGTCCGGGTTGAATCGCGTCCAGGGCAAGAACGTGGGCCGCGGCCAAATCCTCGACGTGAACGTAGTCGCGGATGCAGGTGCCATCCGGGGTTGGGTAGTCGGTCCCGAAAATGGTGACAAACGGAATTTGCCCCACAGCTGCTTGAAACACCAGGGGAATGAGATGTGTTTCCGGAGTATGATCTTCGCCCAAGGTGCCATCGGCGGCCGCCCCGGCGGCGTTGAAGTACCGCAGAATGCAGCCTCCCAACGGGTAGGCGGCCGTATAATCGGCCAAAGCTCGCTCGAAGGCCAATTTGGTGTTCCCATACGGATTGACGGGCTGTTGCGGCGCGCTTTCCGGGATCGGCACGGTGGTGGGAATGCCGTAGGTGGCACAGCTGCTGGAAAACACAAACCGGGCCACGCCCTGTCGGCGACATCGTTCCAACAATTGTAGCGCGTAGAGGAGGTTATTCGTATAATACCGGGCCGGCTGCGTCACCGATTCCCCGACGTAGGCATACGCGGCAAAGTGCACGACCGCCTCAATCCGCTTCTGGATCAAGAGGGCATCGACAAAGTCGGCATCCCGCAGATCACCCACAACCAGTCGCTCGGCCGGGACGGCCTGCCGGTGGCCGGTGTGCAGATTGTCGAGAATCGTCACATCGTGACCAGCGGCCAGCAACTGCCGCACCGTATGCGCGCCGATATATCCGGCTCCTCCCGTCACAAGAATTCTCATCGTGCGCCTCACTGGCTGGCGACGCCTGCCGGCGTGTCGCTCGGCCCCTACCGGTTAGCTCGTAATGCCCTTGGTGAGTGTCAGGAAGATGTCTTCAATGTCAATCTTTTCCTCTTCAAAACTTTGGAGTTTGAAGTGGTGATGAATCAGCCGCTCGGGAATGAAGCTGCCGTCGTCGTAGCCGCGCTGCAGGGCCACACGCACGGCCTGGAGTTTGGGCGCGACCGCAGCCGAGGCGACCTCCGGATAACCGGCCAGCAGTTGTGCCGCTTCGGGATTGCGCGCCCCCACCGAGACGAGAAAGACCCGTCCGCCGCGGAGTTTGCGGACTTCACTTTCCGCTTCTTCCACCGTGCCGTTGAAAAGCAGTTTGCCGCGTTCAATAATGCCCAGTTTGTTACAAATGTCGGCCAATTCCGGGAGAATGTGGGACGATAACATGATGGTTTTGCTTTCGCGGCGCAGCCGTTTGATCAGTTCGCGCATCTCGATGCGTGCCCGGGGGTCGAGACCGCTGGCCGGTTCATCCAGGAGTAACACCTGCGGATCGTGCAACAAGACGCGGGCCAAGCCCAGCCGCTGTGTCATGCCGCGGCTGAGGCTGGTGACCAGGGCATCGCGTTTGTAGCCCAAGTCGACGTAATCGAGCACTTGCGCCACTTTCTTTTTGCGGGCTTCGCCCTGAATGCGGTAGGCGGCGGCGAAAAATTCCAAATATTCGCCGACTTTCATATCGTCGTAGACGCCGAAAAAGTCGGGCATATAACCGATGGCCCGGCGAATTTCCTTGGCCCCCGTGTAGATGGAATAGCCACAGACGGTGGCTTCGCCCCAACTGGGGTTCAGGAGGGTGGCGAGCATCCGCATGGTGGTGGTTTTGCCGGAACCGTTGGGACCGATGAAACCGTAGACATCGCCCGGTTCGAGCTTGAGCGAGAGCCGGTCGACAGCGAACAGTTCACCGTATTTTTTGGTTAAATCGCGACACTCAATCATAACTGGCTCGCCGGCGGAGGGCCGCCGTATTGCAGGGCTGGGGAAAAGGGTCGAGGGAACGGACCACGCGGACCCATTCGCTCATGTCACATCCGGAGGAACTTCGTGGGGGCCTTATCGCACTGGCAGGTACAGGCGCACCCATGTTTCTTGTCGTCCGATGCCGGGGAGGGCGGTTCGCCCGCCGTCGCGCGGCCCATTGTTGAGCCACAGCTGGGAGGGGGAATCCGGGCCGCACAGCACGTCCTCGGCGGCTCCCCGGCGGGGGGGCACCCGCCCCACGACAATCACTTCATCGCGGTTGTCGGGTACCAGCCGCCACGATTGGTCGAGCCGGCGCAGTGAAGCATTGCGTGCGTACACGCCTTCTTCGTTCTTCAGCGTGCCCTCGTGGAATAGAACACTCCACAGCGGCAACGGACCGGCCAACGAGGGCAGCTGCTGCCGCTGCGCCAGGCGTTGCCCCGGCCGCTCGGCATACGACTGCACGCGAGTGAGCAGGTTTTCCAATTGGCCGTGGGTTTGTAACCACTGCACGGCCGGGGTACCCTGATCGAGAACCAGGCGCACCGGTTGCCCGCGGACGATCACCGCGCCAGGTAACGGGTAGGCCATACCGCCGTAGAAAGCGACACAATCCGTCAAGGCCGGCACCGGTAGATCGTGGCGGAACGTTCCGACGACCTTGGAACGGTCGGCCGGCGGGTGGATGAGGTCCGCGGACACCAGGCTTGCGCTTTTGTCCGTTGCGCAGTGGCTGGACCAATTCGCCGCCAGGGCTTTCGTCGACCACACCTGAATCGGGACATCGATCAAACTGTCGGCCAGCGTGGCCTGTGTGGCGTGAATCGTATATTTGCGGCGCACGATGCCCGAGCGACCCGCTCGCGGTGCACCGATGGCCGCGATGGTCGTTGGCAGGGGGGGGTGGCCCCAGCCATCGTTGGGAGTCAGGGCGATGGTGTAGGTGTCGATTTTCGGGCTGAAGATGGTCAGCCATGTGGTGCCATACAGCCGATGTGATGCCGGGTCGATTTCCACGACATCGACTTTGTTGATTCGCAATTCGTGGCCTTTGATGGCATCGGCTGTCAGATACGCCAGCACGCTCACCGTCAGCACGATGATGGGGAAGGTGATCCATGTCAGCTCGAGGCGGCCCAAGATTCGTTGCAGGAAGAAGTATTCCACCGGTCCAATCAGCAGCAGGTAGAGGCCGATAAAGACGGCGATCCAGCCGAACGACACGACGGCAACACCATCGAAGGCGTCGTTGGATAGCCGGATGGCGACCGCGGCTTCATCTTCCTCTTCGGTTAGGGCACCGGGTGGGCGGGGTTTGCCGTCGCCGCCTAACGAGGCCCGGAAGGCCCCCCCTTCGCGCAGAACCCAATCCCAGAATTCGGCCCGTTGGGGGCTATCGGCCAACGGCGCGCCATCAAGATCGAAGCCGATGACGGTCACGCGGCCTAGCCCCCAGGCTTTCTGGGCGGCGATCACCGGGCGTTCTTTCGATGGCCGCGCCGGCGGCGGAATCACCACGCGGGCCGGCTTCTCCGCCGGGATGAGGTTGGCCATTTTGAAGGGGGGGCCGCCTTTGACGCCCAGAACCCCGCTTTTGATGTCGGCCTGCGTGCTGCCGGCGGCAGACCAATCCAATCCCACAACATCGGTGGTTCGGGCCGGTTCGGTGGGGTGGATAGCATACGGCAACAGGGGTTGAAGGTGCGATAACTGGGCCACCCGATGCGCGTTCTCACCGACGGCGATGACGATGCGCCCGCCGCGGCGAATCGCTTCCAGGAGGGCTTCACGGCGCCGGATGGCGTCCGGTGTATTCGCTTCCCCCAGGTTGGTTAGGAATGTGTCCGTTGCGGTCCCGGTGTTCAGCAGCAGCAGGTCAGCCGATTCGTAGCCGAACCAGTGATCCGGCAGATCGTCGAAGTTGGCGATATGGGCGACTTCGACACGTCCGGAGCGCAGTGGGCCGACTTCGGTTCCGCCAAGAAGCGGTCGTGGTAACTCGAATCCCGCGGGGGCACCGCCCAGGGCCAGCACGACATACTGTAACGGTTCTCGCGGCCGGAGGGGCACACGGTGCGGTACCGCCAGTGGTTCGCCTGTACGTGTCCGCACGGTGACGGTGATTTCACTGGCACGGCCGGCGGGCCGTACATAACCGACAACGCCGCGTTCTTGCAGGGCCACTCGGCGGCCGGGGGCGATACCGTTCAAGTCCAGCGGCAGCACCAGAATGGTGTTGACCTCGTCGGGATCGGGGGCTTCGAGGACCAGTTCGGCCGGTTCACGGACGGCGGAAAGTATTTCCAGCGACACATACACGGGGGCCCAGGCGCCGAATTTGGCCACCCCCGGATCGTTGTGGTCTGTCGGGCGGCTGCGGGTTGGCAGCCCGACGGAAACGCCGGTGATCTTCACAGCGTCGGCGGCTTGGCTGGGCGGCGCGGCGACGAGCAGAAGGGCGAACACAGTTACAACGCATTCCCGACGGAAGGCCGTGGTTGACATGCCGATGGCGAATACCAAGTTATAGCGCAGGTTCAAGGGTTGGCTGGGGGCTTAGGGCTTGGCAGTCCCGCAGGCACAGGGTGTGGCTTGGCATTTCGGGCAGCCGGAGCCGTACTTGGCGCGGATGGCCGCGTTAAGGTCGACGTTGGCGATGTTCGCCAGTGTCGCCAGCCACGCGAGGACATCGGCGAATTCGCCGGCGAGGTTATCGCGGGCGGAATCGGGATCGCGCAGGGCCGCGGCCAGTTCCCCGACTTCCTCCATAAACCACATGAACGTTCCTTCCACACCCCGCCGGCTGTCTTTGCGGCCGAAGAGGCTGCGAATGCGCTCTTGGAGTTCCCGAAGGGTCAGGGCCGGGAATGGCTCACCCGTGCTCATGCCAACGATTCTACGGCCCATCGGGGCGTGCGGCAGCGGGGTACTGCTGAGGATACGCGGGCGGACCGCTGCGGGTTCGCCACGGCGCCGATGACGCACCATCTGGGGGGAGGAGACCCACCCACCAAGGTCACCACTTTTTGAACTCCGCGTACGTTTCGGCGACTTGGCCGGCTTTCAGGTCGCCATCGTGGGCGTAGACCGCGTATTTCAGCTGCATCTGCCCGCCTTTGTCGAGCTTCAGTAAGTCGGTTTTCCCTTTTTGTGAGGGGAAACCGCTGCGCTCACGGCCGAAGGGATTGGCCGCGACCAACCCATAAGCCCGGGCGTGCCACGATGGTTGTGGGTTGCTGGGATGATTGAACACCGCAATGCCAATCGGGTGGCCGTCGGCATGGCCGAAGCTGTGCACCCAATCGGCGGGCAGGCCCCAAATCTCTTTTTCACCCACTTTTCCCGCGGAATTGCTCAGGATACCATCGCCGCCGAGAACATCTTTCCGCTTCTCCATCCGCAATTCGTCGCGCACCCGCACCCCGAACGAGCCTTCTTTCGTATCGCCAAAGCGAATGGGGCAGACCGTGGCCTGCAGTGTGATATCGAAGACGAACAGTCGGCCTTGCGGTTTGTCAAGAAAGTGCAGGACACGGATTTCGTCCAGGATTTTCTGACCGTCGGGCGCGATCCATTCGTTGTGCGTCTCGATGCTGGCGTGGTTCTTGGCGTGCTGTTGCGGGCGACCGACCTTGACACACCGGATGGTGCCATGCCGAGGGCCGTTGGCATCTTTCGCTTCGCTCCAGAAATCGACCCCCTGATCCGCTTTGTTGGCCGACTTGATCTTCAGTTCGATTCCTTCCGGAATGACGTCGCCATGGCAGAACCACACCGATTTTTGGTGGACGTGATCCTTGGTTCCCATCGGTGGGGCGGCTTCCATGGGCCACGGCCGTGTGACGGGAATGCCACGGGGGGTCAGAACCGGATACAAGTATGGCTTGGCCACCGCCGGACCGATCACATACCGCGCTGCGACCGTGGAGCCGGCTTTGAATTCGATCGCCTCCTTCCCAGGGATAATGGCGACTTCATCGGCCCCCGCCACGGTCGGCAAGGCCCCAACGGCTACCAAAGACAATACCGCTAACAAGCGTGGGGTACGCATGGGAGGAACTCCAAAGGGGAGGGGTGGGAATTAGTGTCGGCGGCGCGGCCAAGGCCGTCAAGCACCGCTTCTCGCGGGAGGAAAGGTTCTCCCCGACCGAAACAAAGCCCGCATGGGATGTGCCCAGACAGTCGCTACAATACAACTTATGAGCGAAAAAAAGAAAAAAATCCGAGTCGAATTACGAAAAAATCGCGCGAAACCGCCGCGCGAAAAAGATTTCACCCGCGTTTACCAGGAAAGCCAAGAGCACGCCGAGGACATTCAAACCACCGAACGTGTGCGTGCCAAGGGCGAACTGTCGCGTTACCGTACGGTGGTCACGGAGGCTGGCCCCGAGGAAGAAGTCCCCGCGGTGTTGCCGGCGGTTAACCCCGAGCAATGCGTGCGTGGGCGGGTTCTGCGCGTGCATGGCCTGGTGTCGATTGTGGAAGCGGACGACGGCCGGATGTTCCGCTGCGCGGTGCGCCGGTTGCTCAAAAGCCTGGCCACTGAGGAGCGGAATGTGGTGGCGACGGGGGACATTGTCTGGGTTCGCCCAGCGACACCCGGAGGCGGTGGTGCGAACGCTGCCCCCGATCGCCATTCCCCCTCCGCCGAGACCCTCGAAGGCATGATTGAGCGGGTTGAACCACGTCATGGCGTTCTCACCCGGGCCAGTCGGCGGCGGGAGCATGTCTTGGTGGCCAATGTCGATCAGTTGATTATTGTCATGTCGTTGGTGCAACCCGATCTGAAACCGCATCTGATCGACCGTTACCTCGCTGCGGCCCAGCAAGGGGGCCTCAAGCCGGTGTTGTGCCTCAACAAATCCGACCTGGCCGATCCTGTCGAACTGCAACCGCTGATCGGTTTGTATGCGCAATTGGGCGTACCCGTGGTGCTGTGCAGTGCCCGCACCGGTTTTGGGATCGACCGCCTCCGCGAACAGCTCCGGGGCCGGGCCTCGGTCTTCAGTGGGCAATCGGGCGTAGGCAAATCGTCGTTGTTGAACGCGATTCAACCGGGCTTGGGCCTGGCGGTGCAATCCGTCAGCGCGGTGAATCAGAAAGGCCGCCACACCACCACTTTCGCTTCCTTGATCAAACTGAATTTCGGGGGTTGGGTGGTGGATACACCCGGTGTGCGGCAGTTGGCCTTGTGGGATACCCGACCGGAGGAAGTGGAGGGCTATTTCCCCGAATTCCGGCCCTTTGTGCCACTGTGTACATTCCCCGATTGCACACACACCCACGAGAAAGGCTGTGCGGTCAAGGATGCGGTGGCCCGCCGGCTGATTACCACGCAGCGCTATCACAGCTACCTCGGCTTATTCCACGGGACGGCGGAGTTGTGACCCTATGAAAAAGATGGACTTCATCAACGCTTTACGACACCTCGGCTTATTCCACGGGACGGCGGAGTTGTGACCGGCCCCCTCGGCAAGGCCCTCCAGGTCGTCTCATCGCATCCTTCACCGACATCAGACGGAGTGGTGACCACCGGGAACGCCATCGGGGAGGTCAGATACGATGACGGGCATCACATCCTTCACCGACATCAGACGGAGTGGTGACCCAGGTTCCCGCCGAGCTAGGCACTGTGGCGGTTTTTTCATCAAACTGTGACCGTTTTTCATCAATTCTTCATATTCTCGCACGCCGGAACTGAACATCATCCGCCGCCCAGGTTGGGCCAACGGTCGCAAGGGGCATTCGCGTTGCCCGACGCGGACCTGGGAGCCGTGCAGGTATCCGCGGATGGTGGCGGGGGGATTTTCCCGCAGGTCATGGCCGTAGCCTCGCATGGTTGTTGATGGAAGTCGTCGCGGCGGCCCTGGAGGCGGCACGATCGCGATGCCTCCCATCCTCCACCCCGGTGGACTCGTTCCATTGCCATGGAAAGCCCCAGTTCCCCTGTGGATGGTGCGATCGCGATGCCTCCCATGCTCCACCCAGACCCCGGATGCAATCCTCCACCCAGACCCCTGGACGAGAACCCGCGAAACCTTTTGCGTCCTGCAGGCGGCGTGATCGCGCTGTAGGCGGCGTGATCAGGGCGCGAGGTCCCCAATCCTCCACCCACCACTACGCCCAAGCAAGTCGGCGGCGGCAGGCCGTTTGTAATTGTAATATTGGGAGATTTGGGAAAATGGGTGATTTTGGGTGAAGTGAGTCGTTTTCGAGAACCGAGTGAAATGAGCAAGCAGGCCGAAACCGGCCCTCGGAGGCCCTATTATCCGGGCGGATTCCCGGCCGAGAGATGGAAGGACCGGTTCATCAGGAGATTGCTACTATGGCGCGTGCGTATCGGATCATCGGGTTTTTATTGATCATCGTCTTGGGGGCCTACGGCTGCACGAAAGCTCCGATCAGTTCGTCTTCCCAGTCGGTTCAGGCTGCCAAAATCCAGAAGCTGGAAGCTGATTATCAAGCGGCCCTAGCCGCTCGTGACGACGCTCGGGCACAACTGGCTGTCGCCCGCGACCATCAAACGCAACTGCAGCACCAATTAAAACAATTGCAGCGTGAGCGCGACGTCCTCCAAGCCCAACTGACGAAACGAACGAGCGAACGCGACGCTCTTCAGCTTCAGTATGAGAAATTCCGTACCACGCTCAAGGAATTGCTCGGGCATGCCGAGCAAGCTGTCAGTGAACTGCAGTTGCCGCCGGTGCGCTCACTGGCGGATCAGCAGGCCCAGAAACTGGCGGATCAGCAGGCCCAGAAATGAGTAGTGCGGCGTTTGTTGGGCATTTTTCATTCAACTGGCTGGGTCTTGGCCGCTGCGTTTGTTGGGCATTTTTCATTCAACTGGCTGGGTCTTGGCCGCTGCGCCAGGGGCCGGCCAGTGTTTGGTAATACGGGGGTTGTACGGTTCCGCCATCACCGCCAGACCAGCCGTAGATGTGATGGGGTTGGGCGCGGTGGTGGCTCATTTTTTCCCACCGCTGAGGCCAGGTACCATCTGCAGGAACCATCTGCCGCTTTTCACGATCCCAGAAGAACGCCTGACCGCTTTGGTAGCTGGCGGTGGCCATGGTCGCCACGGCCACGGCCACGGCGCCCAGATCGGGTGGGCTGAACGTGTTTTGTCGCCGGAGTCGAACACATTCCAAGAAGTTGTGCCACAACGCCGCGGTATCATGACGGGGCGGTTCGACCGCTTCAAAGACGGCAGCCGGCAGCGGCTGTTCCAGCCGCGGTGGGTAGCTGGTTCCGCGTGTGGGGTCGTCGGTGAAGAGCTGAAAGCCACCGGAGACGAACTTCAGAGTTCCCAGCCGGCCGCGGATCACTTCTTCGAGCGGGTAACTGCTGAGCGTGGTGGCCGTGGCGATCAATTGGCAGCCTTCCTCGTAATCGGCGACGATGGTGGCCACATCGGGTACGTCGCGGCCATCGTATTCGAGATACAACCCCCCGCCGGCTGTGACCCGCGCCGGGAAGCGGACGCCGAGGGTGGCCGTCATCCGGGTGATCGGAGCGATCAACAGATCGGTGAACGGCCCGCTACTGAAGGGCCATAAACAGCGCCATTGGGCGAAGCTGGACCGATCGAAGGGCTGTTCGCGCGGTGTTGGTCCGATGGGGCGACCGGCGCATTCAAACTGATGGCCGAGGAATAAGTCCCAGTCGATGGTTTGGGGGGTCATTTGGGAAGCGAGCCGGTAGTAACGCCATTGACCGCGGATGTCGTTGCGGAAAACCCCCGTTTGCGCCTGAACAACGTGGCCAATCGCCCCTCGGCGCAGGGCATCGTAGGCCCGCACCCACACCGCGTCGGCCATCGCCTGGACCCCCACCGTGACCACGCGGCCGCTGTGTTTCCAGGCATCCATCACCACGATCGCCTCGTCCACCGTGCGCGTCATCGGCTTTTCGACAAACACATCCTTGCCGGCCGCCAAGGCGTCGAGGGTCATTTTCGCATGCCAATGGTCCGGGGTACTGATGCAGACGATATCGACATCGTTGCGATCAAGTATAACACGGTAATCTTTTGTCACACTTTTCTTATCGCTGCGGTCCAGGCCGCATTTCTGAGCGGAAGGGTAAAGCCCTTGGGCATAGCGTCGCCGGGTGGTTTTGCCGCCGAAGTGAACGTCGTATTCGTCGTCGAGTCCGTCCCAGACATCGCAAACGGCCACGGCGGCCACGGCCTGCCCGTCGCGGGCCAGGCGTGTGACCAGATCGATGTGCGCTTGCGCCCGGCCACCGCAACCGAGGAAGGCTACCCGCAGGCGCTCGTGGCTGCCGGGGATCTTCGCATAGCTGCTGGCTGACAGAGATAAGGCTGCCGCCGAGCCAAAAAACTTCCGCCGATCCAAAGGAGTGGGATGCGCCATTATCACTGCGTAATACGGGGGGACTTGGGGGGCGATTCGGTCGGCCGAATCGGCCAGTTTGTGCGGGGATAGTCCCCGACATTGTTGTTCATCATATCCAGTGGTGCTCGTGCTTTGTAAGATTCATCTAGTTTGCGCGGATTGTTCCTGAACTTGGAGATGAATTTTTCACGATGCATGCGAAACTGGCCTTAGCCGATGGTACTGTCTTCACCGGGCGTAGCTTTGGTGCCCCGGGGGAAAGCTTGGGCGAAGTAGTGTTCAATACGTCGATGATGGGTTATCAGGAAGTTCTGACTGATCCATCGTACACTGGTCAGATTGTGGCGATGACCTATCCACTGATCGGCAACTATGGGACAACGCCGGACGATGCCGAGTCGGGTGCGGTGCGTGTGGCGGGGTTTGTGGTGCGTGAACTGACGCGGGTTCCGAGCAATTTCCGTTCCGAAAGCGATTTGGACACTTACTTGAAGCAGCACAACATCATCGGCCTTGAAGGGATCGATACGCGGGCGCTGGTGCGTCACCTGCGTGTCCGCGGCGCCATGAACGGCATTCTCTCGACCATCGACCTTGACGACGCTTCCTTGGTGCAAAAAGCACAAGCCTTCCCTGGCATGGAAGGCCGCGATTTGGTGAAGGAAGTCGTTCCGGCACAAGCCTTTCGGTGGAATACCGGTTTTGGTACTTTGACGGCACACGTGCTGGCGGCGCGCCCGGCGACCAAACGGGTAGTGGCCATCGATTACGGGATGAAGTGGAACATTCTGCGGTGTTTGACGCAGGTGGGCTGTGACGTCACCGTGGTTCCAGGGACGGCGAGCGCGGCGGAGGTTCTGGCCTACGATCCGGATGGCGTCTTCCTATCCAATGGTCCGGGCGATCCGGCCGCGGTCGGCTATGCCATTGATACCGTCAAACAGCTTTTGGGTCACAAACCGATCTTTGGGATTTGTTTGGGCCATCAGCTCCTCGGTTTGGCCTTGGGGGCCAAAACGTTTAAGCTGAAGTTTGGCCATCGCGGCGCCAACCATCCGGTGCGCAATGAATTGACCAAGCAAGTGGAGATTACGACGCAGAACCACGGTTTTGCCGTGGATCCCACCACCCTTCCAGCCGATGTCATGGCCACGCACATCAACCTCAACGACTACACCCTCGAAGGGTTGCGGCACAAGCGTTGGCCGGTGTTCAGCGTGCAATATCACCCCGAGGCCGCCGCTGGCCCGCACGACAGCAGCTATTTGTTTGAAGAGTTCCGCCAACTGATGGACTGATGGTTTGAAGAGTTCCGCCAACGGATGGATTGATGGTTTGAAGAGTTCCGCCAACGGATGGATTGACCGCTTTCTGCAAACAATACCCGCCACCGCGGGGCAGACCCATCGAGTTGGGCGTTCTAAGATGGCTCCACCATGAGCGATTCCGAGGCGCTGTTGGCAGCGATCATCGCCAATCCGGCCGACGACACCCCGCGGCTGATTTACGCCGATTGGTTAGAAGAAAACGATCGTGTGGAAGAGGCGGAGTTCATCCGGGTTCAATGCCGGTTGGCATCCCTACCCCCGGATGCAGCGGATTATCCGGAATTGTTGGAGCGCAACGAGGAGTTGCGTTTGTGGCTGACCGCTCATGTGCCCGGTCCGCGGCTGGCGTTTCCAGCTGGGTTGTCGATCGATGGGGGCAACCATTGGTGGCGGCGCTGTCAGCGGGGCTTCCCGGCGTTCATCAGTTTCGATGGAACGGAACGGCCTGGTACCCGGAGCATACGGCGATTAGCGGCGGCCCTGGAGCAAGCGTTCCAAGTCGTGCCGACGCGCTGGCTGGTCGTCAACCATGTGACCGTGGCCCAACTGGCGGCACTGGTGCGGCATCCCGTGATCGCGGGATTGACTCACCTCACCGTGCAACTGGCCGATGCTCCCGACGCAAGTCACGAAGCCGCACGGGTTCTTGCCCACAGCCGGCACTGGCGGCAGTTACGCTGGCTGCGTCTGGCCTTCAGCTTAACGGAGGCCGCCTGCGCTGAGCTGGCGGCGGCTCCGTGGGCGGGTTTGGAAACATTGCTGATCGACGGTGATCTCCTCACCCCCGCCGGATTTCTGGCGTTGGCAGACAGCGAATGGTTCCGCAACTTGCGCGAATTCGGGTTATTGCACTGCCAAACGGATGAAACCTTCGAACGACTGGTGCGCCTCCCCCCCTTGCCGCAACTGCACACCCTCGACCTCTCGTTCAGTGATTTGTCAACAGGTTCCTGGGAAATCTTTGCCAGCACTCGCAGCTTCCCGCGCCTGGCGGTGTTACACCTCGACGAAAGTGACCTGAGTGAGGGACGCTGGGAAAACCTCACGCGGGCCGATGGTTTCACGCTCCGGGTTCTTCAGGCGGTCGATTGCCCGCTGTCGCCGGGGGCCGGCACGGCGCTGACGGCCGCTCCCTGGGCTAGTTCATTGCGGATTCTCAATCTTTCCGGCAGTTGGCTCAGTTCTCCCGATGTCTATGCCATCGTGAAGTGTCGGAAATTCGGACAGCTCCGCCATCTCAACCTCGCTTATGCCGCTTTCAGTCCCCGGTCGCTGGCGGCACTCGCCGCCAATCCCGCCTTGCGCGACTTGTGTTCGCTGAATATCCAAGGCTCCCGGTACACCCCGCAGCCGAATCGCGGACTGACCGCGCGCCACTTGGAGGCGTTTCTGGCTCGCGTCGATTGGCCCCAGCTGCGCCGTTTGGAGTTGTCGCATCGACCGGTGGGGCCGAAGGCTGTTGAACACCTGACACATCCGAAGTTCATGTCACTTCGGCGTTTAGGTCTTAACAACTGCCGGCTGACCGAAGCGGCTGCGAAGAAACTGCTCACCGCCGCGACCCTGAGCCAGTTGATCGAACTGGGTTTACGGGAGAATCGGCTGGCCAAGAGTTTGGAACTGCTCGCCGATCGGTCGGTACTGCCGCGGTTGTCGGCCTGCTCGTTGCTGGGCAATGCCTTGTCGCGACCGTTGGCGCGGAAGTTGCGCCGTCGCCCGGGGTTGTATGTCTGATCGGCCCGGCGCGTTGGCTTGGGCGAACCACTTATTCGAAGCCGGGAGCGGTCATTTTTTCGGGCCGCACAATCTGATCGAACTTTTCCGCCGTCAGAACTCCCGAGCCATCTTTGAGTGGTGGGGCGAGTTTGATGGCTTCTTCCCGCAGCGTGGTTCCATTGTGGTGCGCGGCTTTGGCGATTTTGGCGGCGGCATCGTAACCGATATGCCGGTTCAGGGCGGTCACTAACATCAGCGATTGGTTGAGGTGTTTGGCAATCACAGCGCGGTTGGCATTGACCCCTTTGCGTATCTGGCCACCGTCTTTGGGGCGAATCTTCGCCGGATCGACTTCGAGCATGCCGGTTTCGGGGTTGACCGTGTATTCGAGGGCTTCGTAATCCGTTTCGGGCATATCGGCGATACAATGCTCGCGGAACGACCGGCAGGCATCGGTCAGTAGGCGCACCGAGTGGAGGAAGTTGTAGATCATCACCGGTTTGAAGACGTTCAGCTCGAAATTCCCTTGCGATGCGGCCAGGCCAACCGCGACATCGTTGGCCATCACCTGCACGCAGACCATCGTGAGGGCTTCCGACTGCGTGGGGTTCACTTTGCCCGGCATGATTGACGACCCCGGTTCGTTCTCCGGGATCGTCAGTTCACCCAAGCCGCAGCGTGGGCCGGAGGCCAGCCAGCGAATATCGTTGGCGATCTTCATCAAGCCGGCGGCCAGCGTTTTGAGAGCCCCCGACGCAAACGCCAACGGTTCATGACCGGCCAAGGCTTGAAACTTGTTCGGAGCCGTGATGAACGGCAAGTTCGTTAACTCGGCGATCTTGCGGGCCACGCGGACCGCAAACTCCGGGTGGGCATTCAGCCCCGTGCCGACCGCGGTACCGCCCAAGGCCAATTCATACAGCATCGGCAGCGTGTTCTTGATGGCGATTAAGCCATAGTCGATCTGCGCGACATAACCGCTGAACTCCTGACCCAGCGTCAGTGGGACCGCATCCATCAAGTGGGTGCGGCCAATCTTGACAATGTCGTGGAATTCGGCGGCTTTCTGGGCCAGAGCATCCCGCAACGCAGTGACACTGGGGATCAGGGCGTGAACCAGTTGCTCCGCGGCGGCAATGTGCATCGCGGTGGGGAACGTATCGTTCGACGATTGCGACATATTCACATCGTCGTTGGGGTGAATCGGCTTTTTGCTGCCGAGCATCCCGCCGGCCATGGTGATGGCACGGTTAGAAATCACCTCGTTGACGTTCATATTGGTTTGCGTGCCGCTGCCGGTCTGCCAGACCCGTAAGGGGAAATGATCATCGAGGTGGCCGGAAATCACCTCATCGGCCGCACGAGCGATCAATTCGGCCTTTTCTGCCGCAAGCAAGCCGAGATCGTGATTGACCAGTGCCGCCGCCTTCTTCAGGAGGCCGAAGGCGCGAATGACGGCCCGGGGCATCGTATCGGCCCCAATAGCAAAATGCGTCAGCGAACGGGCCGTTTGTGCCCCATAGTAACGATCAGCGGGGACACGAATCGGACCCATGCTGTCGGTTTCAATCCGGTAGTCGTGCATCGGAGAGTCGCCCTGAGATAGAGGAGAATCACCCCTGCGCGTATTGTATGACCAAAGTGTGAACACGCACGCACACAAGGAGCGGCGACAATGCTCACGTCCAGCGAACACGGACCCGACAGTGGCTGGCGGTACTGGCTTTGGCGCATCATCTTTCAGGCCGATACCCCCGCCGGCAAGGCGTTCGATGTCATTCTCATCATTGCCATCGTGACCAGTGTCCTGACTGTTATGATCGAAAGTGTGGCCACGATCCGTGCCGACTACGGGCCGGAACTGCATGCGATCGAGTGGGGCTTCACCGGCTTATTCACGATCGAATACATTTTGCGGCTCAGTTGCGTCCGCCGGCCGCTGCGTTATGCCACCAGTTTCTTGGGCATCATCGACCTTTTGGCGATCTTACCCACCTACTTGAGTCTGTTTCTGCCCGGTACGGAAGCCTTGATGGTCGTCCGTTTCCTGCGCGTGCTGCGTATCTTCCGTATCTTCAAACTGACTGAGTACTTACGCGAATCCCGCGTCTTGACCGAAGCCCTGTGGGCCGCGCGACGCAAAATCGGCGTTTTCCTCCTGGCGGTTCTCACCCTCCTGACGATCGTGGCGGCGTTGATGTACCTGATTGAAGGACCCGAAAACGGCTACACCGACATTCCCACAAGCCTCTACTGGGCCATCGTGACGCTAACGACGGTGGGATTCGGCGACATTGCCCCGAAAACACCCGGGGGACGCATGCTGGCGTCGTGCGTGATGATTCTCGGCTATGGGATTATCGCCGTGCCCACAGGAATTGTAACGGTGGAATTGGCCCGCCGGGACGGCCGCAGCCGCTCCAGCCGCTCCAGCCGGGAAACGATGTGCCCCCGCTGCTTCCACGCCGGACACGACGCCGACGCCCGCTACTGCAAATACTGCGGTTCCGAACTCGCCCCCGATGCGCCTGCCGAAACGGTTCCATCAACCGCCGACTAGGGCGTTCGGCCCGGTTACCGAGCCGAACGGCCGATTGTGACCCTTCCGAAGGCTGCTGTGGCCTTGATGTCGCCTGTGTTCTTTTGATCACTATTGTGATGACTTTTGATCACTTTGGGGATGAATATTCACTATTGTGATGAATATTGTGTGGATGATGTCTGCACCGGGAGGGATTCGTCCGCCGCTTGGGCGGATGGGTCGTCGGCTGTGGCAGCTTCCGGGGTGAAGGCCGCGGATGGGGGTGGTTGTCGCGAACCAAAACCGCTGCGGGCGATGGATTCTTCCAATTCCGTCCCATAGCGCAGCCAAAGTAACAGCGGGGTCGTCAAGACCGTGGTCGTCAAGGCCATCAGCACCAGCATGCAGTAGAGGCTTTGCGGTACAACGCCCAGGTCGTAGCCGAGATTGATCGCTACCAGTGCCATCAGGCCGCGTGCGTTCATCATAGCTCCGATAATGCCGGATTCCTTCCAGGTGAAGCCGCTGACCCGAGCCGCCAAACCGCAGCCCACCAGCTTGCCGACCACCGCGGCTGCCACCAAGATTCCGCATAGCAGCCAGCCGCTACCTTGGGGCAGGGCGGTGATGTCGGTGCGTAAGCCGGTGTAAGTGAAAAAGACCGGTAGGAAAAACGCGGTGACGACATCGTAGAGCTTGGCATGCGCTGCGCGCTGGAGTTCGTGTTGATCGGAGAGGACCACGCCCAGAGTGAAGGCCCCGAACACCGCAAAGATGCCGATGAGATTGGTCGCTACCGCCGCCAGAAGTACGCTGACCAACAAGACCGCCATGGCGGTGTTGCTGAAATGCCCGCGGTTGACGCGCTGGGAATAACGGAAAAAGCGGATCAACCCGGGGCGAACGATCCATGCCATGGCCAGAGCGAAGCTGACCGTTAGCCCCACCATCCGCAGCGTTTCCCACGGGTCGAAGTTAGATTGCACAATGGCAATGACGCTGGCCAGGATGATCCAGCCGCACGCGTCGTCGATGGCGGCCGCGGTCATCGTGATGGTGCCCAAGCGGGTGCGGGTGATGTTCAATTCCATCATGATGCGGGCCAAGACCGGAATCGCCGTGATGCCCAGCGTCACGCCCAGGAACAACGCTAATCCCAGGGGCGAGACGGGCCCAACACGCGGGTGGGCTTCGAGGTGGGGGTGGATGAAAGGAGCCAAGGCCACCCCCAGAGTAAACGGTACCGCGATTCCGGCGAGAGAAATCAGCATCGCCGAACGCGCATGCCCACGCAGATGGTGGAACTCAAACTCCAGGCCCACCAGAAACAACAGCAGAATCAACCCCAGCTGCGCGATGACGGTGAATATCTTGGCGATGAGTCCATCGGCCAACGCTGGCCCCAAGCCGGGTAAGCTGGGGTGAAATAAGGCCTGGAAGACTTCGGGAGCCAACCAGCCCAGCAGAGACGGCCCCAGAATCAGACCGGCCGCGATTTCCCCCACCACGCTCGGTTGGCCCCAATAGCGGGCCAATGCCCCGAACAACCGGGCCGCAGCGATAATCACAATCAACTGCAACAGAACCGGCAACAGTAAGTCTTCGACAGGCAATTGGGTGAACGCCCGGGCCACATCGGGTACATCGGCCAACAAATCCCACACGCTACGAATCCTCAACGACGAGTCTGGAAGGCGAAGGGCTTTTCCGGTGGGCCAGAGTGTAATACCGTTCGCAACCCGCGCTGACAACACGATCGTGGCTTAGCGTTTCTTGGATTTCGCCACTTTTTTCAGATCGTCCAGATTGGCCTGACAGTAGGGGCAACCAATGAGCGCAAGATGAAAATCGATGTAATCCAGCAACTCGGGATCGCCCGCACCTAGGAGAAAGCCGCCGAGTTGTTCGCGCGTCGGGCAGCTGACCCGTTCGCGCCGCCAGATAGCGCCGACGGTGTGTTCGCCGCGGTCCTCTTGCTCGATCACTTCTTTGTACAAAGCTCGGAGTTTCGGCGAAGCCCGCAGCGCCTTTTCAACCTCCACCAATTCCGCATCCGGCAGGGCATCGTGCAGGTAATCGCGGAGCATTTGCCGGGTAATTTCGGCCACGAATGCACCTCATTGCAGCTTCGATCGCCGTCAATCAACGCACCTCATTGCAGCTTCGATCGCCGTCAATCAATATATGAGGTTGGTTGAACTCCCGAGGGGGCAGAACAGACAAAACAGTTTCTGTCAAGAAGAATTTTGGGCAAAATCGGAAACTTTGGCAACGGCCGTAACGACTAACCATCAAGTGACGGAGAAGTTGAGGTGTCGCTTGAAAACAAGTTACGAACTTTTTCGATTTCTGCGGTTTACACCGATTATGCGGTCTGGTAAAAAATTTACTGTTAGAGAAGACGCCATCGGGTCCGTCCTACCTCTGATTCCATTCCGAGACGCCCCTATGAACGCCCGAACCCCCTGGATTCGCCCCAGCATCGCGGTCTGTGCGATCGTCGCCTTCCTCACGATCACGCCGCCAGCTGCCGCGGAAGTCGTCACCCTCAATTATCAGGGGGCAACGACCAATCCTGGGAATCCGACGGTCCAAGTGACCCTCAACAGCACGACGTTCTCCAACCTCCCAGTGGGGCCATTTTACTGGCAACAGAACTCGATTCCCCCCAACGCCAACTTCCCACCACCGATTGCCACCTTCTGCATCGAGATTGCCACCAACCAACCCCTGCCGTCGGTCGGCACGAACACCACCTTCTCGGTCGTTCGTCCTCAAGATGCCCCCACGATCGGCAACAACAGCGCCAAAGTCGCCGCCCTCTACGAACTGTATGGCCGTTACTACGACACCGCTTGGGAAAACAAAACCACCTTCACTGGCAGTACTGACTCCGTCGCCTTCCAAATTGCTATCTGGGAATTGATTTACGACGGAGCCAGTAGCCCCAGCCTCAGCTCCGGAAACTTCCAAGCCTCCGGCTTAGGAACGATCACAACCGTGGCCCAGAATATGCTCAACAGCCTCAATGGGGACACCAGCTACTTCAACAACCGCTTCGCCGGATATGAACTGGTGGCTCTCATCGCCCCCTCGATCGATGGTAAGTCCACGGATCAGATCCAAGACCAGTTGATTCTGCGACCGATTCCGGCTCCCCCAGCCGCCCTGCTGGCCAGCTTCGGTGTTCTGGCTCTGCTGGGCCGCGCCCGCTGGCTTCGCCGCACAACAGCCGCTGCCTAACCGCTCTCGGCCAGCCCCCCGAGCTGATGAAGTGCAGCCTGATGAAGTGCAGCTCGCCTGTTGACGCGCCGGTTATCAAGGTTCCCTGAATTCTCGTTCCGACCTTCCCGAACCGATGCAGTGCAGCCCGCGCGGACCCGGCGGGCTACACATTTTTTACCCCCCCCGACGGTCTTTTTACCCCCGCGACGTTGGCACATCACGAAGTGCAAGCCGGCTTCATCCTGCAGGCGAGACGAAATGCAAGCCGACTTCATCCTGCAGGCGAGACGAAATGCAAGCCGGCCTCATCCTGCGGGCGAGGCGTCGTTGACACCCCTCATCATGGGACCCAGCCGGGCCGATCCCCTGGCGGCCTTCATCCTGCGGGTGAGGCGTAGCGCGTACCCCCTCTCCACGCGCACTGGCAAACAGCCCGAAACACCCTGCTGAAGGACTCCGCACCCCACCCGCCACACGCTCTCTCACTGTAGCCAAGGCGTTTGCCATCGGGTTAGCCACCTTCTGAAGGACTCCGCACCCCACCGGCCACATGCACTTAGGAACACCACGCTCCAGTTGTCGCACCGGCCACACGCGCTTAGGAGCACCACGCCCCAGTTGTCGGAAGTGGCCATCGGTACGAGTCTGAGCCGACTGCCGTTGCGGTTGTGCGGATTGTAGCGGATAATTCAAAAAAAGGGGGGTGGGGACGATACGCCGGCGGGAGGCGAAATCATGGCACGCCTGATAGCAGCAATGACGATCGTTGTTGGCCTGGCCGGCCTGAACCCGGCTG
>JANWYJ010000036.1 GCA_025055115.1 Gemmata sp. | reverse complement strand
TTTCACGCGGCTATGCGGATCGGCCCCAGAATAACAGAGGGGGCACTCTCCGTGAGGCTTTTCAGCTCGCGTTGGGCTTGCATCAGAACCAACCGCACCGACGATTCCGGCCCCAGTTGGTCGATCATTAATGACAGGTACTCGATAGCCCATCGGGCTTCGCCAAGGTCGATCGCGGGGGCTTCTGTCATCAGAGCCGAGGAATTGGTCACGATCATGGCCGGAACCTCCGTGTTCATGGCCGAAACGGGATGATTATGAACCGCGGGCGGGTAGTGATGCAAGAGCAAAAATCACTCCCCCCCTGCCCAGGCAACGGCTATTTTGGGGGCAGGCTTCCGTTTTTGGGCATCACCCCACTTTTCATGAGTTTATTGAGTTCCACTTTCACTTCTTTGGTTCCAGCGGCTTTTACAATGGCCGCATTACCTTTTTCGAGCAGTTGGCGTTCCAGGTCGGGCTTGATGGTCTTGATAAGATCGATGACCAAATCACCAATCGCTTGCGCCGGTTGACCATCCAGCCCGGCGGTGTGGTCGATGACGATTTTGTCGTAGAAGATTTTGGCGTCGTGAGTGGTGATAGTCAGCAGCACATCGGGGAAGAACGAGCCGGGTTTGGGGACCGTTTTGGAAACCACGCGGACCTTCAGTTGCACCGCGCCTTGGCAGTGCCCGCGGGTTTCGCCGCTATAGAGGCGCAGGCCGCGTTTCCAGAGTTGTTGTTCCATTTTGAAGTTGATGTCCATGGCGACGTTGATGGTCAGGTGCATCGTGTCGGGGGCCGGCTTGACCAGATCGGTGATGCCCAGCGCGAAAGTTTTTTCCGGCGCGCGGGGACTGATGGTGAAACGCCGCCACAGGCCGTCGTTGAACAGTTCTCGGGGCCATTCGGGTACCCGTTGCGGGTTGCGCAGCAGAATCCGGCCGACTGCGAATTCCTTTTGTTGCCCCCAGCCGTCGTGGGCTTGCAGCAGGGGGTCGGGCATTTTTTCTAAAGCCATGTCGCGCAAGAGTTTACTGATTGCTGCGACTTCCTCCGCGCTGGGCTGGGGGACTTCCGGGGGGGCTTTCAGAGCCAACGGTTTGACCAGCGGCGGCGGCAGCGGCAGCGGTTCTGGCTCAGGATCGGGTTCCATCCGCCCCGGTTGGGCCGATACCGAAGCGACGACCAACAGACCTAGCAGGCTGAAAGGGCAATACCGCATCACTTTCCCCCCTCTGTCGCTACGGGCTTCAGTATGCCGGCGGGGGAAGTCCCCGTCTACGGTAATTCCATTGTATCGGACGGATCGGAAGGCCCGGGCATGGGCCGTGATGAACCGGTATTGGGGTGTTCCCGTCGCCACGGCGGCGGGCACCGCAGGCCTCCCTGTCGGCGGCGACCCGGGGGACAACCTTTCCCAGAAGAAGCGGTCAATGAACTAGCAAACGTGTTCATCGATGTCGGCGGCGACCCGGGGGCAACCTTTCCCAAGCAAGTGCGCCTCCGGAGGGCGCAACCCCTTCCCAGGCGGGTGCGACCCGGGGGGTGCGACCCGGAGGGTGCAACCTCTTCTCCGGCGGTTTTGATCAACTGAACCGCCGTTGCCGCTGCACCAAGTATTCCAGTAAGGCTTTGTCGAAGCCCACCGAGGTGTCCATTCCCACATAGTCGACGTTGGCCGCAGCGCATTCGCTGCGGATATAACCCCGGAACTGCTCGACGAAGGCCAAATAGTCGTCGCGGATGCCTTGGGCGTCGATCTCTTGGTGTTCGGGGGATTCCACATCTTCAAAATCGACCAAGCCAGCCAGCGGGAACTTGGCTTCCAGGACATCGAGAATATGAAAGACGATCACTTCGTGCCCCGCGTAGCGCAAGCGGTAGAGGCTGCGAATGAGGGCATCGGCTTCGGCGTTCCAATCGTCGCGGGTGGGCAATAAATCGCTGAAAAGCATCACCAGGCTTTTGCCTCTGATCATGGAGGCGAGCTGAAAAAGGCTCTCGGGGATGTTCGTTGCGCCGGTGGGCTTGAGGTTGGCCAAAACGGATAGAATCGTGCCCAGTTGCGTCCGCTTGCTTTTGGGCGGCACGACGGTGCGGAGGCAGGTGTCGAAGGCGACCAGCCCGACCGGGTCCTGCTGGTAGATCATCAGATAGCCTAAAGCCGCGGCCAGGCAGATGGCGTAGTCGAACTTCGTGAGCGTTTCGTCGGCGGCCCCGAGGGCGGACCAATCGACCTTGACGCCCGCTTGGCGAGCGGCCGCCGGGCCGTTCCAGTCCATGGACTTCGACAAATCCATGACGAGATAACCCGTCATGTTGGTTTCGGCTTGATACTTCTTGACGAAATACTTGCCTGTGCGGGCATAAACCTTCCAGTCGAGGGTTTTGAGATCATCGCCGGGGTTGTACTTGCGATGTTCCGAGAACTCGACGGAAAAGCCGTGGTAGGGGCTGGCATGCAAGCCACTGAGGAAGCCCTGGACAATGAACTTGGCCCGCAGGTCGAGCCGTGCGACCTGGCGAATGACTTCCGGACGCAGATACTTCTCAGCGGTCGCCATAGGGCAGAATTCTCAGCCAAACAGGGTCAATACTCAGGCACAAGCACTTCACCAGTAGCCGCAAACCAGCCGCGACCATCAATTTGGTAGACGCCGTCGGTGGTGGAGGCCAGGAAGCGGCAGGCTTCTTCCAGAAGCGTTGTGACGAAGACTTCGTCGCGGATATCCACCGGTTGGCGGAGGGTGAAAAGCTGTTGCGTTTGAATCACCCGCGTCATCAGGGGCAGGCTGTGGGGGCTATAGGTGAGGGTTTCGAGTTCGGCGGCGTAGGCGTTGAGGTCGTCGCGGAGATCGTCGTCGTTGGTCAGATAGCGGGCCAAGAGCACCGGGGAGCCGGTGGGCAGCCGCAGTTCGCCTTCGGTCCAGCCGAGGTCGTCGCCCCGGAAGTGCGGTTCGATCATCAACCCCCGGGCGTGCAGATACTCGGCCAGCTGGGCCGGCGGTGGTTCCTGGGCACTCAAACTGAAGACACGATACCACATCGACACTGACCCCTCTGGAGCGGCCGTTGGCCGAGCGTACACGCGGCACTGTTTGTGTCTGAGCGACCCATGCGGCGCAGCAATCCCGGCCCGCCCGGCTCGTTATTTGCGCCGTTCCACATATTTTTTCGGTTCGGGTTCGCTGATGATTTTGAGCAACTCGGCGATGATGTCGTCGCTGGTGCGGCCTTCGGCTTGGGCCTGGAAGTTGGCACTGACGCGGTGACGCAAGACGGGGATGGCGGCTTTCTTGATGTCGTCGAGGGCGACACTGGGGCGGCCATCCATCGCGGCGAACGCTTGCCCGGCTTGGGCCAAGAAGATGCCGGCCCGCGGCCCGGCCCCCCAGTCGACCAGCCGTTTGATCAACTCCGGAGCGCTGGGGTCGCGCGGTCGGGTCGCCCGGACCAGCCGCACAATAAATTCGTTGACGAACTTCGGGACTTCCACCTTCTTCACCAATTTCTGCCAGGCCAAAATCCGCTCGGCGCTGAGAACTTTTGTCAGTTCGGCCTTCTCCGGGCGCGTACTCATCATCACAATCTGCTGTTCGTCTTCCAGGGAGGGATAATCGACCTTCACATTGAACATGAAGCGGTCGAGCTGAGCTTCGGGCAGGGGGTAGGTCCCCTCTTGTTCGATGGGGTTTTGCGTGGCGATGACGAAAAACGGCTCGGGGAGTTTCATCGTTTCAGACCCCGCCGTGACTTGTCGTTCTTGCATCGCTTCGAGCAAGGCGGCTTGGGTTTTCGGCGGCGTACGGTTGATTTCGTCGGCCAACACAATATTGGCGAAGATCGGGCCTTGGATGAAGCGGAAGACGCGCTGACCCTCGGGGGTTTCTTCCAGGACCGTCGTGCCGGTGATGTCCGACGGCATCAAGTCGGGGGTGAATTGAATGCGGCGGAAACTGACGTTGAGAATTTGCGCAATCGAGCTGACCAGCAGCGTTTTGGCCAATCCTGGCACGCCCACGAGCAAACAGTGCCCGCGGGTGAAAATCGCCGCCAACACTTGCTCGATCACCGCGCTTTGCCCCACCACGACCTTGCGCAGTTGTTCCAGCAGGGCCACGCGATCGGCGGCGAATTGATTGAGGTATTCCGTAAATTTATCAGTGGCGGACACCGGCAGCCCTCATGGGGATCAGTTGTCAGAAATCACCGTCGCTGCCCATTTTACCGATTCGCGCAGCGATGATGAGCTACCCCCCCGCAGCGCTTCAGAAGGGTGGCACCAACGGCTGGCAACATTTTCCACTTTCTGATTGCGAGCGCCGACGAGTTGGGCTAAGATCGTGGTCAGAATCGTACCCCGCTAGATTCTCACCGCTGCCATAATTTCCCACCCACTTTCCTCCCTTCGGAGCGTACCGTTATGCTCACCTTCTGGGGCCAACGCCAACGCTACTGCGACGGTATCAGCCGTCGGAACTTTCTGCAAATCGGGGCCTTCGGGGCCAGCCTGACACTGGCCGACCTGCTCCGCCTCAAGGCTGCGCAAGACCCCCACGCCATCCGGCCAACACCCCATAAATCCGCGATCATGATCTATTTGCCGGGGGGGCCGTCGCACATGGACATGTGGGACCTGAAACCGGATGCCCCCGCGGAATACCGGGGCGAATTCCGCCCAATTGCCACGAATGTCCCCGGGGTACACATCTGTGAACATATGCCGCTGCAAGCCCGGATGTGGGACAAACTGGCTGTCGTGCGGTCACTCATCTCCGTCGATGAACACTCCGATTCCTTGGTCATGACGGGCTACACCGAGAATGTTAACCGCACCGCCGCCCACCCCTCGTTCGGCTCGGTCATCTCGAAACTCCGCAGCGGCGAAGCCAACGACGTGCCGCCGTTCGTCTCGCTGCGGGGGGGCGGCACCCCGGGTACCGAACCGGGCTACCTCGGTGTGGCCCACCGGCCATTCACCCCCAGCGGTGCCGGCCTGGAAAACCTGCGACTGGCCAGCGGTGTGAGTGCCCAACGCCTCGACGACCGCAAAGACCTGCTGACCAAGTTCGATACCATCCGCCGCGAAATCGACGCCACCGGCACGATGAAAGGCATGGATTCCTTCACCGGTCGCGCCTTCGATATGATCGCTTCTGGCGTGGTCCGCAAAGCCCTCGACCTGCGCCTGGAAGACCCCAAAACCCGCGACCGCTATCGCGGTATCGAACAATTCCTCACCGCTCGTCGCTTGGTCGAAGCGGGAGTCGGCTGTGTCACCCTCAGCTACGGCGGCTGGGATACCCACAGCAGCAACTTCAAGGAACTCCGCCGGCAACTGCCCCACCTCGATCGCGGCATCGCCAACCTGATCCAAGACCTGCACGATCGCGGCATGGAAAATGATGTCGTCACCGTGGTGTGGGGCGAATTCGGCCGTACCCCCAAAATCAACAACTCCGATGCCGGCCGCGACCACTGGGCCCCAGTGATGAGTGCCCTGGTAGCCGGCGGTGGACTGAAAATGGGCCAAGCCATCGGCAGTAGCTCCGCCAAAGGCGAATACCCCAAAGACCGGCCGTACAAGGTGCAAAATCTGCTCGCCACCATCTACCACGCGATGGGCATCGATCCCGCATACACCTTCCCCAACGGCAGCGGCCGACCCATGCATATTCTCGACGACCGCAACAAAGTCGAAGAACTGCTCTAACTCCCTCCGCGAGCCAGCACCCCGCAACCGCTCAACTCACGACTGACTCCGCACACGGATGACCGAACGTGGGCGGAGTCGTCCTAACTCCACGAGCCAGCACCCCGCAAACGCTCTACACACACCCGCCGCGCGCATGACCAACGCCGCGCGGCTTCTTTTTTTCGCACCGCCACCACCCTTCGACTCCAGCAGCACACCACCTTCACCCCCAGCCACCGTAATCCGGATGACTTTTCCGCCGTCAACGAAGCTTGTGTCCTTCGACTCCAGCAGCACACCACCTTCACCCCCAGCTACCCCCAGCAGCAGAGGAACCGCGCGCATGACCAACGCCGCGCGGCTTCTTTTTTTCACAGCATCTCGCCCCGGCGAATCGCTCTTGACTTCCACTATTCCACTCGCTCTTGACTTCCACTATTCCACAAGATAGTGTAGTTGATGATGAATCCGTTACCGCCATCTCCCTCGATTGTCCCAGCTCCCTGCCCGGTGAAGCCGGGAGTTGAGCATCGTCCGCTCTTGGGCGGCCACGAAGCCGCGAAACTGATGGCGCTGTTCAAAGTCCTGGCCAACGATACCCGGTTGCGGCTGCTGCATGCCCTGATCCGGGGTGGAGAAGTCAGTGTCGGCGATTTGGCTCGCGAATTAGGGATGAAACCGCAGGCCGTTTCCAACCAATTGCAACGGCTGGCCGATCGTGGCATGGTGGCTTCGACCCGTGCGGGTAACCGGCTGTTGTACCGGATCGCCGATCGTTGCGTACCGATTCTGTTGGAACGCGCTTGGTGTCTGATTGAGGAAATGGCGGGGCGAAACGCTGCTTCGGCGGCGGAACCGGCTTAATACGATTCGCGGGAGGACCTGTGATGAGTCCGTGGCGTGGGGTTTTTGTGGTGGTTGTGGGCATCGTGTTGGGGGGCGTTGGCATGGCTCCGACGCAGCCGAAGAAGGACGTTGATTCTTGCGTCGTGGCCTGCCGCGCGTGTGCGACCGCCTGCGCCACCTGCGCGGCGGACTGTACAAAAGAAGGACGCAAGGAGTGCGCCAAGCTGTGCTTGGTCTGCCAGCAGGTTTGCTTGGCGTGCGCTGCGGTGGAGGAAGGCACTTCCGAGCCGGACCTGATCGCCGCGGCTCGTCAGTTGTGCGCCCAAGTTTGCCGCAAGTGTGCCGCGGAATGCAGCCAGGGTCGGGATGAGAGCTGCAAAAAGTGTGCCGCGGCTTGCAACAAGTGTGCCGAGGCCTGTACGAAAGCCAAATGACGCAATCTGCCGGTGCGCTGGCAAAGCCCAAAGGACGGCATTGGAAGAAGGAGGCTTGCACCCCAGCCAAATGAACCAACTGCCGGGGACCGCGAAGGGTCGCGAAGGAGAAGAATGGGACCGTGGCCAATAGGGCCGTGGCGCGTGGGTGCTTGGGAGCCGTTGCGGTCAACTCTGCGTTTTCGGAAGCATCGAGATGGCCAATAGGGCCGTGGCGCGTGGGTGCCTGGGCGTTGGGAACCCGCGGTGGGGCATCAGGTGAGTACGGCTTGAATAATCCTGACACGCCTACGGTTTCTAGGAGTTGGGCACCTATGGCGGGCACTATGGCTTCATTTCAGACTG
The DNA here is from genome assembly GCA_025055115.1 of Gemmata sp. Lineage (GTDB taxonomy): Bacteria > Planctomycetota > Planctomycetia > Gemmatales > Gemmataceae > Gemmata. The sequence goes on along the minus strand of JANWYJ010000036.1, from coordinate 18,756 downwards.
ACAGCGATCAGTTTTTTGGCGTCGCGAGCAAACAACCGGCCCTCCGCTAAGGCTGGCATAGCCCGGGTCGGTTTCCCCAGAATCGTGGCTCGCGCCCGTTCCTTGTAGCCGTCCGGGGAGGCATCGAACCGTACCAGATCACCATTTTCTGTCAGAGCAACAATCCCACCATCGACCGCGATCACCGAGGCCACGCCGTACTTGGTTTCACGCCACTTCACTTGCCCCGTTTTCCACGCCACACACCGCATCTGCCCGGTGCCGAAATCCGATCGGCCGTCGGTCCCATAGAGGTATTCGCCGACCCGAACGGCGGTGGTGTACTGACTGGAGAGCGATTGATTGTTGGACCACACTTCAGTCAGCTCACCCTTTCGACAGCGGACCAATAACGCGCCTGTGCCATAGGAGGCACTGAGGAAGATTTCGTCGTTCCACACCAGTGGTGTAGCGGCTTGCACGCTGTTGGTGTCGCGTGGCTTCCATTCGATGTCGTAGAGGGAGCGACCGTTGGCCGGATTCACCACGCGCAGTCCGCGGCGGGTGTAGAAGACCGCGACCTGTTGGCCGTCGAGCTGGGCGGTGGTGGGGGAGGAGTAACTGGCGCCGTCGTCGGTGGATTTCCACACTTCTTGGCCACTGGCGGCATCGAAGGCGACGATACCGGCCCCTTTGGCCCCCACATTCACAAGCACCTTGCCATCCACAACCAGTGGCGAGCAAGCGACGCCGAAGAATCCTTTGGAGGCTTGGTAGTCTTTGAGTAAATTGCGTGCCCAAATCTTTTTGCCGGTTGTCAATTCCAGGGCTGTCAGTTCGCCGGCGGCCCCCAGCGTGTAGACGGTGTTTCCGGCGATGGTGGGGGTGGCGCGGGGGCCGTTGTCGAAGCCGAAGTCGTCTTGGTAGTTTGTCGCGGAGCGGTGTTTCCATTGCTCTTGGCCGGTAGCGGGATCGAGACACACGACGATTTCCTCATCGCCGAGCCGGTGGAAGAAAATCAGCCGTTGCCCGGCGACGACAGGTCCCGCCCAACCGCTGCCGGCATTGAAGGTCCACAGCACTTTCGGACCGGTCGGAGGCCAGTTCCAATTCAGTTGTGTTTCGGGCGAATGACCGTCGCGGTGGGGACCGAGAAATTGGGGCCAATCCGCGGCCAGACCACCACCGGTTCCGGCCAATACCACAGATAAACTCAGCAGAAGTCGCGCCATGGAAGACTCCGGGAAACAACGAATTGCCAGCGACGGTTGAACGCCGCCTGGGATTTTCGGTGATAGTTTCGGCCAACAGTGGCCAGAGGTTTCCACCGCTGGTAGGCTTCGCCTATAGTATTTTGGCGTTTGCGGGTCTGGCGCCGAGTTTTTCCGGCGTGGCGTGAGAGCCGGTTGTGGTTGTTTACCGCCGCTTTTTGAATACCGATCCACCGGCGCTGGCCGATGTGTGGAACGAATCGCACACGGCCCGCGGTAGCTTCCCATTGCGCACGCCGGCGGTACTGGAGCGCTGGGTGTTCTCCAAGCCCTATTTCGATCCGGAAAGTTTGATTGTCGCGGTCGATGAACACGCCAACAACCGCGTCATTGGCTACGGCTTGTGCGGTTTTGGGCCGAATGCCGAGTTGTCGGGTCTGGATTATTCGCACGGGGTCATTTGCCTGGTGGCCGTTCGCAGTGGTTATACGCGTCAGCATATCGGTTCGGAACTGGTTCGCCGCTGTGAAGCGTATCTGATCAATCACGGGGCTACAACACTGCGGGCTGGGCCGGTGTGGCCGTACTGCCCGTATGGCTTTGGCCTTTATGGCGGCACCAACTGTCCGGGGTTTCTGGCCTCGGATGCCGCCGCGGATCCGTTTTTCCGCTCGCTGGGCTACCAACCCGCCGCAACGACCCTCGTTTTCCAAAAGAAACTCGACGCCCCGTTTTCCATTCCCGATCCACGATTTACCCAACTGCGGCGACGTTACGAAACCCAGGTGCTGCGCGCCGCCGGCGTCCCCACGTGGTGGCACGAATGTGTCTGGGGGATGCTCGACCCCGTGGAATTCCGTATGGTGGATAAACTGGCCAGCGGATTTCTGGCCGCCCGGGCGATTGTGTGGGAACTCGAAGGCTACGGCTGGCGCTGGGGCTTCCCCTCGGCAGGGGTTCTGGATATCCAGGTGCGCGAGGATCTGCGCCGGCAGGGCTTGGCCAAACTGCTCTTATCCCAGATACTCCGCTTCTTGCAGGATCAGTTTTTTGGCATCTGTGAATTGCATGCGGCGTCCACCGATGCGGCCTTGGTCGGTCTGTGCCGCTCGGTGGGGATGGAACACGTCGATACCGGTACAACGTATTTGAAAACCGTCACACCATCGCCGACGGTCACGACCGATCCAACTCCGGAGTCATCACCATGAAACCGTTTCTCCGCGTGTTGCTGGCCCTTCTGCTGGTCCCACTGGCGGCCAGCCCGCTTAGCGCCGGCAAGTTCAACAAAAAGCTCAACATCGGCGACCCAGCCCCGACCTGGGAGAAACTCGAAGCCACCGATGGCCGCCGCTATTCGTTCAGCGATTGGAACGACAAAGACGTTCTCGTCGTGGTGTTCACCTGCAATAGCTGTGTTGTGGCCGAGAATTATGAAGATCGGCTCATGGCTTTGGCGGCCGAATGCAACAAACCCGATAGCCGGGTGGGCTTTGTAGCCATCAACGTCAACACGGGCAAAGCGGACGCCTTGCCGGCCATGAAGGAGCGGGCCACGCAGAAGAAGTTCAACTTCCCCTACCTGTACGATCCGTCGCAGAAAACCGCCCGCGCCTACGGAGCGCTGTTCACACCCGAGTGTTTTGTACTCAACAAGGACCGCCGCGTGGTTTACATGGGGGCGTTCGACGACAAGATCGCTCAGCCGCAAAAGCACTATGTGGCCGATGCGGTCAAAGCGGCACTCGCAGGTCGGCCGGCGCCAGTCGCCGAGACCAACGCCGCCGCCGGTTGCAAAATCAAGTTCGACAAAACCAGCGATGACGACGACTAAACAGAGACCGCGTCACTCCACCGCCGGCGCTTCGCTGAGGTTCACTTCCTGGAAGCGGAGGCCGGAGGAGTCGTAGAAGAGAATGCGGTTCTCTTCGCTCGACCAGACGGCACTGGTGCGGAGCAAGCGTGGCCCTTCGACGTGGAAAATCACACCGCAGATGCGGTTGCCGCGACGCAACGGGGTGTGGAACAACGGCGCTTGGGCCGGGTCGAGCGAATCTTTCGCACACAACACTTCGTGAACGAACTTGGCCAATTCCTCCACGGCCGAGAAGGCGACCACGTGCGACATCGACACCTCAAGCCACGCCTGCAATTCCCCCGCTTCTGCTATCGAAGCGATTTTCGCCCGCGCTGTCAGCACGAACCGGTCTGGGTCGTGGGGGGAATTGGGCGAAACTGTTCGGGTTCTACCAGCCGTGCAGTCGGCGCAGGGCATCGTAAAGGACGATGCCCACGGCAGTGGCCAGATTGAGGCTACGGACGGCGCCGGTGAGCATGGGAATGCCAATGAGCCGTTCGGCGAAGCGTTGGCGGATGGAGGCTGGCAAGCCGCTCGATTCGTTGCCAAACAGCAGGCAGTCGCCATCGGCGATGGCGGCTTGGGTGTACGGTTTTTCATACGGGGTTTCCACACACCAAATGCGGTTTTCGTTGCCAAAAGCCTGCAGAAAATCGTCGAAACGGATATGCCGCACCCAATCAACCGCCGGCCAATAGTCCAAACCGGCGCGGCGCAGGGAGCGGTTGTCGAGCCGGAAACCCAAGCGGCCAATCAGATGCAGGCGGGTCCCGGTCGCGGCACACAACCGAGCGATGTTGCCCGTGTTGGGCGGAATTTCCGGTTCCCACAAAGCGACGTGTAACATGTTGCCGATCCTGAGGTTATGGCCGTACTGGCTTGGTAGCGCAGGTCCGGGGTCGCCCATGGGGGCCGCTTCGGCGGTCGGAAACGCCCTGCGCTGGTCCGGCGGAGAATTATCGGCACCGCCGGTGGGATACTGTACCGTCTTTTCCGCCAGCGCGCGTTGTAGCGAAACTTTCGTGGAAAGTTGACAAAATCGGTACCCGACGAGGGGGAGTATGGGTTCAGCGACCGCGGCGCCGGCCCGACAATAGGGGTTGCGCAGCACGGACGACAAGAGGGTGCAACAAATGGCGGAAAAGAATTCAACTCCACCTCCGTCGCGGTGGCGATGCGATGGGGTTGTTCTCGCCCTGCTGTTGGCCACAGGTCTGATGAGCGTGGCCGTGGGTTCATCGCGGGCCGTGGCGGGGGGGCCGAATCGACTGGGCACCTGGGGAGAAGCCGCCGCGACGCTGCTGCTCGATCCGCTCGGTTGGGGGGTGGTCGTTTTTCTGGTCAGTGGCTGGGCTATCGCGGGGGAGTTGGTCGTTCATCGGAGTGTGGGTCGCTTGGCGTTGCGGTTGGGCGGTTGGTGGATTCTCACGATGGTCGCGGCGGTGGGGGCCGATGCCTTCGGCCGGGGGTTGCCGTCGCCGGCGGTGGCGGGCCGCGGTGGGTCACTGGGTGCGTATCTTCTTTTCTGGCTTGAAGATACGCTTCAGCCGCCGTGGGTGGCCGTGGTGGTGGCCGTTGCGGGGTGGCTGGGGGCATGGCTAGCGGTTCCCCACGTCGTCCTCGGCGCGGCCCACGCCTTGGGTTACACCGTGCGGCAGAGCTGGTACGCCGCGGTTTGGCTCAACGATCGGATCGCCGATGGCATGGACGCGGTCCTTCGGGCCGGTGGAGGTGGGTTGAAGAGATTGGCCGGTTTCATTGTGCGGTGTGCAACGGCGAGTTCCCCGCCCCCGCCGCCCCAGACGGTGGAGGCGGACATTCCCCTACCGCCCCCCTCTGCGCCGTTAGCGTTGGCGGAAGAATGTCCTGACGACGACAATTCCTCGTTACCTGCTGCCAAGCCCGAGGACATTCCCATTCACCGCCACACCGGGCCGAAACTTCCTCCCGCTAGCCAGGCGATTCCCGCCACGCCGGAGGGATCGACTGCGACCGATTATCAGTTGCCGCCGTTGTCGCTGTTGAACGACCCTAAGCCTTTTCCGATTGCCGATCACGAACAGAAGCTCCGCGACATGGCTGTGCTGTTGGAGAAGACATTCCAGGATTTCGGTTTGAACGTCAAGGTGGTCGGCATTCATACTGGTCCAGTGGTGACGCAGTACGAAATTGCTCTCGAAACCGGGTTGCGCCTGAACAAAGTGACCAATCTGGCCGACGATCTGGCGTTGAACCTACGGGTGGCCAGCGTGCGTGTGGTCGCACCCCTGCCCGGACGCAACACCGTCGGTATCGAAGTGCCCAACGAGATTCGCCAAACGGTTTATCTCAAAGAATTGGTCGCGGCGCTGGCGCACACGCCGAAAGTTGCGAAATTCAAACTCCCGCTGTTTATTGGCAAGGATGTCGAAGGCCGACCGCTGGCCTACGATCTGGCGACCATGCCGCATTTGCTCATCGCTGGCAGTACGGGAACGGGCAAAAGTGTCTGTTTGAACACGATTATCGTTTCCCTCTTACTCACCCGCCGCCCGGATGAGTGCCGGATGATCCTGATCGATCCCAAGAAAGTGGAACTGAGCGATTATGCCCACATTCCCCATTTGATGACACCGGTCGTCAAAGAAGACAAAAAAGCCGATGCCATTCTGGCCTGGGCGGTGGAGAAAATGGAGGAACGTTACGAGTGGCTGCACCGCGCCCGCGTGCGCAATATTGCCAGCTACAACGAGCTACCTTTCGAGGAAATCGTTCGCCGCGTCAACCCCGATAGTGACGAAGAATGGCGCGCCATACCTCGCAAAATGCCTTACATCGTCATTATCATCGACGAAGTCGGTGACCTGATGATGAAAATGAAAAAGGAAATCGAAGGGAACATCATTCTGTTGGCGCAGAAGTCCCGGGCGGCGGGGATTCACTTGGTTCTGGCGACGCAAAAGCCAACGGTCGATGTCGTCACCGGTCTGATCAAATCGAATCTGCCGGCGCGCATCTGTTTCCGCGTCACGAACCGTTCTGATAGTGCCGTGGTTTTGGATGAAAAAGGCGGGGAACGCCTCTTGGGCGAAGGCGACATGCTCTTTTTGCAAACCGGCCAACTGACCCGGGCGCAAGGCGCTTATGTCGCCAACGATGAAATCGAACGGGTGGTCAACGCCATCGCCACCGACACGCCGAATTACGATACTGAGTTGCTCAACCTGAAGACCCGCGATCAACTGGAGAGCGTTTCGGGAGGCGAACTGGGAGCCAAACTCCGCGAACGCGACCCGCTCTACGAACAAGCCGTCGAGATTATCATTCGCGAACAACGCGGCAGCACGTCGCTTCTGCAACGGGCGTTGGGTATCGGCTATGGCAAGGCCAGCCGCTTTATCGACTACATGGCCGAAGATGGCATCGTCGGCGGCTACAACGGCAGCAATGCCCGGCACGTTCTCATCAGCCCCGAAGAATGGGAAGCGCGCAAAGCCGGGATGATGTCGTAACCGCCGCGGCGGCACAACGCCCAGGACCGATTTCACGCCACGCAGATGGTTGAACTACTTACGGCGAGTGACGATCCCGGGGGCGATGCCCGGCCCGCCGGCCGCTCGGCGACCCGTGGCGCTGGCGTGGAGAATCCGCCAAGCCCCAGGCCGCGGGTTTTTCAGGCGGTCGCTTCTCACGGTTTTGCGGGTAATCCGCGAACGAAGACGTTCATAATCTCCAAACCCTCAACTGGTCGGAAGACGATCGGTGTCCCTCCGGTTTGAGGCCTGACCATAATAGTCTCCCGCTGCCAAGAACCGGGCTTTTGGGCTTTAACGCGAACGTCTTGACCGCCCAGACCCACTGTCAACTCGCCCGCCGATTTCGCCGGGACGCGCCAATCGAAGATGAGGACGCCCCCACTCGGCGGGATCGCTTCGCCGACCAGTTCGGCCTTGCCGGTCGCCACCAGCTTCCCCCCCGCTACTTTCCACGAATCCTTCTCGGTTGTCCATCCCTGCAGGTCCAAGCCATTGAACCGGCTGACCTCGCCGTGCCACACATCGGCGATCTCTTCGGGCTTGGGGTTGGTGCTGGGCAGCTCTTTGATGCGGATGTTTTTGAAGTGGCACTCCGCGCCTTCACTCTCCAACGCCAAATAACCTTTGCGCGGGATACATTCGCTCACGCCCGACACTTCCCGGCCATTGACTTCGAGCTTGATGATGCCGTTGTTGGCGATCACTTTGTAGTGGTTCCATTCCCCGCCGCCTTTGGCACGGTATTCGCTCGGCAGACAGCGGAGCCAGCCACTGGGGTGGGGCCGATCCGGCTTGCATTTCGCCCCCCAGATGGAAAACACGTCGCCATGACTGGTCGCGGTCACCCGGCCTTGCTTGTCTTTGTATTCCAAGTTCACCAGAATCTGCACCTCGATGCCGCGGGTGTAGGGGCTGCCCACCGCCGGAAGCGGATCGCCCCAGACGAACAGACCCGAGTTGCCCACTTCGGTTTTGTTCACATGCATCCAATCCAGTTCGAGGATAAAGTTTTCGTACTGCTTCTCGGTACGCAAAAAGCCAGTAGGGGTGCCGGTGGTAATAATCACGCCTTCTTTGACAACAAACGTCTGCGGGTGGCAGTTGACGTTCACCCAGCCATCCAGATTTTTTCCATTGAACAAGGGTCGAAAGCCGTCCTCCTGAGCCAGCACCGGCGGATCGGCGGCAGGAATCAGCGCCAGGCTGGCGACCAGGATCGCTCCAGCACACCCACGACAACATCGAGACATAGCGACTCCTTGGTGAAAGGGGTATTGCGGTCCGCCTCGCAATACGATGCCATGGTTCGTAATTGCGAAAGACGGTTGTCGGAACCGGCAGGAAGGTACACAATGGTGGTCGGTATTCTACCGGAAGGTGACCTCTGGTTTCACGCAGGAAATCCCATGCGCTGCCTGATGAGCCTGTTGGTTGGTCTGATGGGGGGGGCGATCGCGCTGGCGGCCGACAAACCCAACGTCCTGTTCATCGCCATTGACGATCTGAACGATTGGGTGGGGCCTCTGGGCGGCCACCCGCAGGTCAAAACCCCGCATCTGGATGCATTGGCCAAACGCGGAACAACCTTCACCAATGCCCATTGCCAAAGCCCGCTGTGCAATCCGAGCCGCACCAGCGTGTTAACCGGTCTGCGGCCCAGCACCACTGGTGTGTATGGCCTGGCCCCCTGGTTCCGCACCGCGGCGGCGTACAAGGACCTCCCCACACTCTTCCAATGGTTCCAAAAAAATGGCTACCACACCATCACCACCGGGAAGGTCTTTCATGGCAACTATCCGCCCAAGGGGCAGCGCCCGGTGGAGGTGGATGTCTTCGGCCCCCCCGGGGTGATTCAGCCGCGGCCCCAGCAGAAGTTCGTGACCACCCCGGACAATCACCCGCTGGTCGATTGGGGCATCTTCCCCGACAAGGATGAAGATTGCTTCGACTACGACATTGCCAGCTGGGCCGTTGACAAGCTCCGCGAAAAACCGAAAGGGCCGTGGTTTTTCGCCGTCGGCTTCCAGCATCCCCATGTGCCCTGTTATGCCCCCCAAAAGTGGTTCGACCTCTACCCGGCCGATCAACTGATTCTGCCGAAAGTCAAGGACAACGACCGCGACGACCTGCCGCGCTTCGCATCGTATTTGCACTGGAAGTTGCCCGAACCGCGCCTCAAGTGGCTGCAAGAAGCCCAGCAATGGGCACCCCTGGTGCGGGCCTATCTGGCCTGTATCAGTTTTGTGGATGCCCAGGTGGGCCGCGTGCTGCAAGCCCTCCGCGAGAGTGGCTATGAGAAGAATACGATGGTCGTTCTCTGGAGCGATCATGGCTGGCATTTGGGCGAAAAAGGTATCACTGGGAAAAACTCCCTGTGGGACCGCTCCACCCGAATACCTCTCATCTTCGCCGGCCCGGGAATCGCCGCGAACGCGAAGTGCCAGCGGCCCGTGGAGTTGCTCGACCTGTACCCGACCCTTCTCGAACTGTGCGGTCTGCCGGCCAACCAGCGCAACGAAGGGATCAGCCTGGTGCCGCAATTGAAGGACGCCCACGCCCCCCGCGAACGCCCCGCCATCACCACGCACAACCCCGGCAACCACGCTGTCCGTACCGAGAAATGGCGGTACATCGTCTACGCTGACGGCAGCGAAGAACTTTACGACATGGAGAACGATCCCCACGAGTGGACAAATTTGGCTGGCAAGCCCGAATTGGCCCAACTGAAGAAAGAATTGGCCCGGTGGGCCCCGGCGAAAAGCGCTCCACCCATGCCCGGTAGCGCCCACCGCATCCTCACCTTCGATAACGGTATCCCCGTGTGGGAAGGCCGAGAGATCAAACCCGACGATCCGTTCCCCGAGAAGTGAACCGACCTCATCCCCCCAGACACCGCGGCCCCAAAAACCATCCGAGGATTCCGCGGCGTTTTTTCCGACAGCGATTCGGGGGCAGCGCGGACGGATTGTGGTTTCCGTTGTGGTGTAGTGTTTTCTCTCCAAGTGTTTTCTATCCAGGAGTTCGTCATGGTATGCCGTAGCAGTGTATTGGTGTTCCTACTCGTGGGAGTTGGGCCGGCTGCGGCCGCAGAGCCAACCGTGATCAAACTGTGGCCCGGCCAAGCCCCCGGGGAAACGAAAGACCTCGGTCCGGAGAAGTACCTCGAGACCAAGAAAGGCCAACTCGAAGTGAAGCGGCTCACCAACGTGACCGAGCCAACCATCACGATTTATCCGGTCGCCAAGGAGAAGAACACCGCAACGGCGGTCATTGTCGCGCCGGGGGGAGGGTACAACATTCTGGCGATTGAACATGAAGGAACGGATGTTTGCCAATGGCTTAATAAACTCGGAGTCACGGCGGTGCTGCTCAAATACCGCGTGCCGCGGCGTGAAATGCAAACGCCCGAGAACCTCGCCATGATCCAAGATGCCCAGCGGGCCGTCATACTCGTTCGCAGCCAGGCCAAGGAGTATGGGATCGACCCCAACCGTATCGGGATGCTCGGTTTCTCCGCAGGCGGCAACCTGACGGCCTGGACCTGCCTGACCACAAAACGGATGTACGACAAAATCGATGCTACGGACGAAACGTTTAGCCATCAGCCGAACTTCGGCCTTCTCATTTACCCCGGCGGGCTGATCGACAAAGACGGTAACCTAAAACCCGAGTTCACCGTGACCAACCATTCCCCCCCGATGTTCTTCGCCCACTCTTCGGACGACAACATCAGTAGCGAAAACAGCATTGCTCTTTACTTGGCGTTGAAGAAAAACAAAGTGCCCGCCGAGATGCACTTGTACGCCAGCGGTGGCCACGGTTACGGCTTGCGTCCGCTACCTCATCCCTGCGCCAGTTGGCCCGATCGCGCCGCGGAATGGATGAAGTCCCGCGGGCTACTCGATCCGCCGAGCCGCTAGCGGCGTAAAATGGATACGCAGTCGCTCTGTTCCGGAGGTACAGCATGCGTTTTGCGGCCTTGGCGACCGATTACGACGGCACAATCGCGCATGATGGCATCGTGGACGACGAGACCATCGCGGCCCTCGAACGTGTGAAAACGGCCGGGTACAAACTGCTGCTGGTCACAGGTCGTGTCCTGCCCGAATTGCTGGAGGTCTGCCCCCGGGTCGATCTTTTCGATCGGGCCGTCGTCGAGAATGGGGCCGTGCTGTACACACCGGCTACGCGCGACACCCGCGTTCTTGCTGAACCGCCTCCCCCCCGCTTTGCCACGCGCTTGCACGAACGCGGCGTTACCCCGATTGGTACAGGGTATGTGATTGTCGCAACGTTTGTGCCGCACGAGAAAACCGTGGCTGCAACAATCGCCGAATCCGGCTTGCCGCTGGAGGTGATCATGAACAAAGACGCAGTCATGGTCCTGCCGCGCGGTATCGACAAAGCCTTTGGTTTGAACGCCGCCTTGGCCGAATTGCAACTGCCGGCCGAACGTGTTATCGGCATTGGCGATGCCGAAAACGACGCGCCCTTCCTTCGCCGCTGTGGCTACTCCGTGGCCGTCGCCAATGCCCTGCCCGACCTCAAGCAAGCGGTGCATCACGTGACCACCAGCGCCCGCGGAGCCGGTGTCGTGGAATTTGTCGAGCAGCTACTCCGCGACCCCGACAGCCTCGTACAGCTCAGCTTCCGCTAGGGTTGAATGGTGGTTCACCAGCAACTCCCGCGACTGTATTTTCGACAGCCGCTGACCGCTGGGACGTGGGTTGACAACTGCTGACCGCGGGGACGTGGGTTGTCGGCGCGGTCGTGACGGCGCTGACAACGCAGGACCGATCACCACGGTCTTGTTGACTCGCTGCCGCTTGGGGGGGGGCTATCGTGACTGCTGCTACTGCTGCCGGGTTTGCGGAATTTCGCGGGCAGTTTCGGAACCTCGGGGGGTGCGGCGGCGGCTTTGGGCTTCAGTGCCTTGTCGGCGATGTCGGTCCGGTAGTGCGCTCCGGCGAAGCTGATCCGCCGAACGGCTTCGTAGGCCCGGGCTTTGGCCTCGGCCAGCGTGTCGCCCAGCGCCGTGACGCCCAAGACCCGGCCACCGTCGGTGACGACACGATGTTGTTCGTCGGCTTTGGTGCCCGCATGGAAGACTTTGACATCGGGCAGTTGCTCGGCTTCGGCCAAGCCGCTGATGATCTTGCCGGTGTCGTATTTGCCCGGATAGCCGCCGGAGCACATGACCACGCACACAGCCGGTCGTGGGTCCCAGTCCACGCGATCTTCCAGCTCGTGGAGGCGTTCGTCGGCCACGGCTTCGAGTAAATCGAGCAGATCGGTTTTCAGCCGCATCATGAGCACTTGGGTTTCGGGATCGCCGAAGCGGCAGTTGAACTCCAGCACCCGGGGGCCTTGCGGGGTGAGAATGAGTCCGGCAAACAGTGTTCCTTGGAAGGGGAAACGACCGCGTTTCATCGCATGAATGATGGGGAAAAAGACGCTCTTTTCCAACTCCTTCATCAGCTCGGGGGTGGCGATGGGGGCGGGGCAATAGGCCCCCATGCCGCCGGTGTTGGGGCCGGTGTCGCCATCGAAGACGGCTTTGTGGTCTTGGCAAGCCGGCAGTGGCAGGAACGTTCGTCCGCTGACGAGGGCTAACACCGACAACTCCTCTCCTTCGAGCCGTTTTTCCACAACGATTTGTCGTCCGGCTTGGCCGAATTCTTCGCGCGTCATGATCCGTTCCACGGCGCGGAGGGCGTCCTCGGTTGTCTTGCAGACGACCACCCCTTTGCCCGCGGCCAGGCCGTCGGCTTTGACCACGACAGGGTAATCGCGCGTGCTGATGTAGTCGCGGGCCGGCTGCGGGTGATCAAAAACTTGAAATTCCGCCGTCGGCACGTCGGCATGCCGCATCAGTTCTTTGGCGAAAACCTTACTGGCTTCGATGCGTGCGGCCTCTTGGGACGGGCCGTAGACTTTGATGCGTTTGCTGCGGAGAAAGTCGGCCAGGCCAGCCGCCAGGGGGTCTTCCGGGCCGATGACGACGAAACCGATCTTCTCTTTGGCACAAAAGCGTTGGAGTTTATCGGTTTCGTAATGCTCAATGGGGACGTTGCGGATGCCGTCGCGGGCAGTTCCCGCGTTGCCCGGAGCGCAGAAAACTTTCTCGGCCCGAGGAGATTGCTTCAACCGCCAGGCCAGGGCGTGCTCGCGTCCACCTTTACCAATGATGAGAATATTCATTGTCCGAGTACTAGATGCGGGTGAATCGGGGTGAACAATCAGTGTATCTGCGACCCGTATTCTCGTGCCTGTTTTGTTTGTAACTTCTCCGGATGAATCGGGGTGAACAATCAGTGTATCTGCGACCCGTCGGCAAAGCGAGTTGTTCGGCATGCGGCGCTTCAGCGGTTGGTGCGGGTCACATCCCAGTAGTGGATCAGGTCGATACGGGTGATAATGCCAACGACTTTGCCATCTTGGGTGGCGAGAACCCCGGTGTAGCCGGCCAACAGCAAGCGATAGGCTTCATCGAGGTGGGTGCGGACATCGAGGGTGGGTAGCGGCCGAGCCATCAATTCGCTGATGGTGACCTGACGTGGGTCTTTGCCATCGTGCAGAATGCGAGCCAGTGAAACTTCCTGCACGCTGCCGACGGGCTTATCGCCTTCCATCACGGGCAGTTGGGAAATGCCAGTGGCTTCCATCAGTTGGATGGCGTCTTCGGCGGTCGCATCGGGGGAGATAGTGACCAATTTGCGTTCGCCGCGTTTTTTGAGCAAATCGCCGACCGAATGCGCGGGCACTTCGGTGAAGGTGAGATTGTTCGCCGCTAGCCAATTGTCGTCGAAGAACTTGCTGAGATAGTTGCGGCCGGTGTCGCAGCCCAGGGCGACGACCAGATGCCCTGGGCCCAGGCGGCGGGCATAGCGCAGGGCCGCAGCGACATTGGTTCCGGTGCTGCCGCCCAGCAGCATGCCTTCGCGGCGGGCCAGCTCCCGGGCCACATGGAACGATTCGGCATCACTGATGCGAATCCACTCATCGACATACTTGCTGGAGAAGGTTTTGGGCACAAAATCCTCACCGATGCCTTCCACTTTCCAAGGTTTGGGCGTTCCGCCGGACAGGACGGAACCTTCCGGGTCGGCCCCGATGATCTTGATATTCGGGTTCATCTCTTTCAGATAACGTCCGACACCGCTGATTGTGCCCCCCGTGCCCACGCCGGCAACAAATGCGGTAATTTTGCCGCGCGTCTGTTCCCAAATCTCCGGGCCGGTGGTGCGATAATGAATCTCCGGATTGGCTTCGTTGGTGAACTGGTTGGGCCGCCAGGCCCCCGGAATTTCCCGGGCGAGCCGATCGGCAACGCCGTTGTAGCTTTCAGGCGAATCCGGGGCCACCGCCGTGGGTGTGATGACCACTTCGGCCCCGTAGGCTTTCAGCAAAAGAATCTTCTCATGGCTCATCTTGTCGGGCAGAACGAAGATACAGCGGTAGCCTTTGACGGCCGCCACCATCGCCAACCCCACGCCGGTGTTGCCGGCCGTCGCTTCGATGATGGTTCCACCGGGGCGCAGCAACCCTTTCTGCTCGGCTTCGTTAATCATGGCCCACGCCACCCGATCCTTGACACTGCCGCCGGGATTGCTGAACTCCACTTTCACCGCCACTTTCGCGGCCAGCCCTTCGGTGAGTCGGTTGAGTTGCACCAGTGGGGTGTGGCCGATGGTGTCGAGAATGGTTTCGAACATCGGTGCGGCTCCTTGGGCGGTTAGTCGTCCGGAACGCGAAAAAATTGTCGCCAATTGTCGCAATCCCTGTCCTCGGGGGTGAGTGAACCGATACAGTTGTGATGAAGTCCTCTCGCTGTTGTATCGCGCACAAGTCATTGTAACTGATGGGGCCGGAATGAGTTTACCCAGCCAAACGGTAGCCTTGCTGCAAGCGGCGCGCGACCTGGTCAAAAGTTTGCCCGCCGATGCGGTCTTATTGTTGACGGAAACTTCCCTCGATTGGGACGAAGTAGGCCGATGGCTAGCCGGTTGCAAGCTGTTTGTGGCCGCCATCAATCCGGCTCTGACCCGAACGTTGCGCGATAACCCCGATTGGACGGTGATCGATCTGGACTCCGAGCCACTGCCGACGCAAGACCGGATGAACAACGCCCTGCTGAAAGCCGTCAGTATGGAGGCCTTGCAGCCAGGCGCGCATATTGTGGCCCTCTACAACGGGATCGCCAGTTCCGAAGACGACGCTCCCGAACCGATTGATAGTCTCAGTATCATTCACCTCGGCGAACACCTCGAACGGATGACGGCACAAGATTTGCGTGTGCTGGCGCATGCCGCGCCGCTGGATGTGCTGCGGGCCGTGGTGGAGTTAGCCACCGAAATCGGCCGTGAAGGTCGTGAAGGCCACCCCATCGGCACCATTCTGGTTGTTGGCGATACCCGCAAGGTGCTCAGTTTGTCCCGGTTTCAGAACTTCAATCCCTTCCGCGGTTATTCCCGGGCCGAACGCGATGTCCGCAAACGGGATGTCCGCGAGCAAATTAAGGAAATCGCCAAACTCGATGGGGCGATTCTCATCAGCCGCGATGGCATTGCCGAAGCGGCCTGCCTGCACCTGGGCGCCCGCGGCGAGGGGATCAATCTGCGCAAAGGGTTCGGCAGCCGGCACATCGCGGCGGCGGGGATTAGCAAACAGACCAACGCCATCGCCTTCGCGGTCAGCCAATCCAGTGGCAGTGTGCGGGTTTTTCAGAAAGGCGAAGAGGTGCTGCACATCGAGCCATTGGCCCGGCCGCACGTCTGGCAACCGTTCAAACTCGAAACCCACGAACCCGACACCGACCTGCCCCACCGCGATAACTAGAAGCCAAATTCCCATGCGCCGACGCGATAAGGCATTCCTAAATACTTGCTGAATGTTGGGGACTAACTGGAAGCCAAATTCCCGTGCTCTGATAGCCGGGGAATCGTTATGATCAAAGGCATGCCGGTAATCAAGAAACCCTTCTCTTGGGAGCTGCTCTATGATCGTACGCTGTGCTGGGGCACTGCTAGCCATCCTCGGGTTGGTCGTCACCGGATGCGGACCGGCCAAACTGAATGAAAACCACACCTTCACCATGGAACCGGGCGACGTGAAATACTTCGACCTCGACCCCATCTCAAAACCGCAGACGATTACCGTTGACTTCAGTTCTTCCAACAGCGATGCCTATGTGTATGTGCTAAAGGATTGTCAGGGCGACGACGGTGTCAATGAAATACCGCCGAAGGAGAAAATTGTGGCCTCGAAGAACGGGAAGTCCGGAACTCTCACGGTGGATGTTGCGGCCCAAACGGCCACGCGGGTTCTCGTGCGTGGGGTTTCCCAGAAAACCGAAGTGAAGCTGACGATGACCAATTAATGGCCAGCCCAGCTAGCTGACGATGACCAATTAATGGCTAGCTGACGATGACCAATTAATGGCCAGCCCCGCCGGTTGGGTGGTTCGGTTCGGCTCTGGCCTGAATCTCCCACCGGCGAGGGTGCTGTAAACTATACTTAGGGCATTTGGGGGCTGTCCTGGAGGGGCCTGGGACCTGTTGCCGGAGTCGCCCGCGGTTTGCGCGGAGACCCGCAAAGTCCCTTGCGACCTCAACCGCTGGCCTGGCCCGGTCGTGCACCGGAGATTGTTTTCATGCCCGCACCGACGACGGCGGACGAACTGATCGACCTGATCCACAAGAGCCATCTGCTCGACGAAGAGCGTTTCCGCGCCTACATCCAAAAATTGCGCGAGACCCAAACTCTGCCGAGCGATCCCCAAAAACTCGCGGCCCTGATGGTTCGCGATGCCCTGCTCACCTACTTCCAAGCCGAACAACTCCTGCAAGGCAAATACAAACGCTTCAGCCTCGGCAAGTACAAAGTCCTCGAACGGCTCGGTTCGGGCGGCATGGGCACGGTGTTTTTGTGTGAGCATAAACTGATGCGCCGCCGGGTGGCTGTCAAAGTGCTTCCATTGCAGAAAGTGCAAGACGAAGCCAGCCTCAAGCGTTTCTATCGCGAAGCCCGGGCCGTCGCGGCCGTCGATCACCCCAACATCGTTCGCGCCTACGACATCGACCAAGACGAGCATTTGCATTTCATCGTTATGGAATGGGTCGATGGCACGAATTTGCACGATTTGGTCAAGAAGTTCGGGCCGTTGGACCCGCTGCGGGCCTGCCATTACATCTATGGGGCCGCCGTCGGCCTGCAGCATGCCTACGAAATCGGCCTTCTCCACCGCGACATCAAGCCCGGCAACATTCTCATCGACCGCTCGGGGGTGGTGAAGATTCTCGATTTAGGCCTGGCCCGTCTCACCCACGATACCGAAGACAACCTGACGCGGCAGAACGACGAGAACGTGCTGGGAACCGCCGACTATCTGGCCCCTGAGCAAGCCTTGGACAGCCACACCGTCGATATTCGCGCCGATATTTATTCTCTGGGGGCTACCTTCTATTACTTGCTGACCGGCAGTCCGCCGTTTCCTGAAGGTTCGGTCGCCCAGAAGCTCATCTGGCACCAGAACCGCATGCCGCGCTCGATCAAGTCGATTCGTCCGGAGGTTCCCGACGAAATTGTGGCGATTGTGGAACGGATGATGGCCAAAGACCCCGCGCAGCGCTTCCAAACGCCGGCCGAGGTGATGGCAGCGCTGGCCCCCTGGGTGGCCACGCCCATCCCTCCGCCGGCCGAACGGGAAATGCCCACCCTTTCGCCTCTGGTGGCCAGTACACTGACTGGCCCACGCCCCGCGGCGCAGCCTCTGGCCACCGCCGCGCCCACCGGGGCCGCCCCGCGGACGCTCGCGGCGACCTCCAGTTCCACTTCTACCGCCCTTCCCACCGTCGCGCCCGCGCCAACAGCGGCCATGGTGACGACTCCGCCACCCTCCGCCACCGTAGAAACCCCCACTGTCTGGGCGCATCTCGATATCGACACCCCCAACGTAGCCCGCGGTGATACACAAACACCCCGCCCTGGCGAAGACGCTCGCCTTTCCCGCCCGTTGCGTTCGCCGCGGCGCGCCGCGGGGGTCGAAGGTTCGTCACGAACCTGGCTGGTGGTGGGCATCGCCGCGATGGCCATTGTCGGCGTCGGCATTGCTATCTACTTCGCTTTCTTCACCAAGAGTGCTCCGCCGCCGCCACCCCCGCCGCCGGCCGCACCGGTCGCCAACCGCACGATCACCGTCTCCAAAACCGCTGGTGAGAACACGGTGGCCACCTTGCGCGAAGCGCTGCTCAAAGCCACCCCGGGCGATACCATTGTGATCACGGAACCCCGCCTCACCGAAGTGGCCCTCACCTTACTGAAGAACAAACACAAAGACCTGACGATTGAATCCGCGCTGCCCGACGGTAAGCCGACGGTCATTGAGTATGTCGGCCTCAAAGGCGGAACCATGCTGAATCTCTCAGATGTCGAGGGGGTGCGCCTGAAGAATGTCGAATTGGATGGCAAAGGCCAAGCCGAAATCGGCGTGCAGCTCGGCGGCCTGACCCCTGGAGTGACGATCGAAAACGTCATCCTTCGGAATCTTCTCCTCCGAGGGGTGTATCTGATCAACACCGCTGGCGAACCCAGCCGCCCCGTGACCTTCAGCGGCCTGCGCGTGCTGCTGAATCCCGAAATGGAGGCGGGAATCGTGCTCTTTGCCTCCAGTCAAACGGCCAGTCGGCATATCCTCATCAAAAACAGCCGCTGGGAAGGTCCAGGCAAAGCCGCCATTCGCATCGACGGAGCCATCACCGATTGCGACATCCGCAATAACCGGTTCTACAACTTGAATGCCGTGCTAGCATTCACTCCGCTCAATGGTCGAACGTGCCGAGGCCAATTCATCAACAACACGGTCTATCAGGTGCAAAACGCCTGGCACTTCGAGAACCCTGGCAAAAGCCGGGTGGAATGGACAGCCAACCTCAACTATTTCGCCCGCACAACGGCGATTCTGGCCACTCCCGAACCACTTCCGGGCTTCACCACCACCCACAACTTCCACGATGCCACGACGCAGGTGGGGCATCCGTCGTTCACCGCCACATTGCTGAACGAACCTGTACTACCGCCCCCCAACCCCAACGACGACGCCCCCGGCGTGCGGTTGCGCCGCGCGGGCGCGGGGGGCGGCCGGGCGGGGGGGGGCGGGGGGGGGGGGCGGGCGGCCGGGGGGGGGGGGGGGGGG
>JANWYJ010000034.1 GCA_025055115.1 Gemmata sp. | reverse complement strand
GGTGCTTTTTTGGCCACTTGGCCTTGCGGGGGGCGTTCTTCCTCCAAGTCGGCGAGTACAACCATGTGCGTACCAGGCACGGCCCCCTCGCGACCATCGTAGGTTTTGAGTTGGAATTTCCCTTCGGCGTTGGTGGTTCCGTACGAGGTCGGCCCGGTATGGCCTTTGGTCACGTCGGGTAGAAACTGCACGGCAATATTGGCGGCCGGTTGGCCGTTGATCTTCACAATCCCTTCCGCGGGCACCAATTTCACGGAATCGCCGCAGCCGCTGAGTGTCAGAAACGCTACGGTGAACAGCACCCCGGCGTGCGTCCGAGGTGCAAATGCCTGTGCCATAAGCAACTCCGTCACGGATGGGTTCAGTTGGGGATCACTTGGCCATCGGCCCGCATGCAATAGAGGGCCAGAACCGATTGTGGGGTGGCGTCGGTCAAAAACCGCACGCTGCCGTCGGCGAACACCACGTTGGCTCCGCCGGTATGTTGGCTGCCGAGGGCATTGAGTCGCTGATCTTGGAATACGAACCAGGCGCTTTGGGTGGCGGGTGCCCCGGGGTCGCCATGGCGGAACGGCGTTCGATAATTGATCGGGGCGAAAGCACCGAACATGATGTTGCCCAAGCCGTTATCGCCGCCGGCGGGATACCACCGCGACCAAGTGCTGATCGTGCTGCCGCTATTCCAGCCTGCCGTGGTGAAGGTGTTGAAGTTCGGGTCGACATGGGATGATTCGCCAAACAGCAGTGTGTTGCTTGTGCCGTCGGTGATGTCGAGAAGCCGGACACGAACCCCCGGTGGGGCGGTCGGCGCGCGCCGGGCGGCTGTGCCGGTGGCCATGAACACACCGTCGTTGGTCGATGAGGTGGCGAAGATGGGGCGGCTGCCGCCGTTGGCCCGGTAACTGGTGGAACCATACCATTCGTTGGCGTTGAATTGGTGTGGGTTGCCTTCGGGGAACTGATCGGCGGGGCAAATGAGCGTTTTAATAGCCGCCGCGGCCCGTTCGCCGGGCACTGCACTGCGGTTGTTCAGCGGAACGTTGGCGTCCATGCTGCGGAACAACGGTTCTTGCTCCAGGTAGGGAAGCAAAAAGTAGAAGACCGAGTGGCCTTGGAAGTTGAAGCCGGTGGTTGACCCGCTGACGTAGATTTGGCCGGCGGCATTGATCCGGTCTTGGGTGAAGCCGGAGGGGAAGGTGCCGAAGTTGCCTTCAAAGTTGTGGCAGGCCAGGCCGAGTTGCTTGAGGTTGTTGGAGCAGCTCATGCGGGCCGCGGCGTCGCGCACTTTTTGCACCGCTGGCAATAGCAAGCCAATCAGAATCGCAATAATCGCGATGACAACGAGTAACTCAATGAGAGTAAAGGCTTTACGAATCGTGGTGGTCGCAGACATGGTAGCCCTCTGGATGAATCGATGATACCCCCCGGCCCGCCCGTTCGGGTCGGGGGGCGGGATCACGTTTCCCCGTCGGGGGTCGAGCGCAGCCACTGGCACTCGACGGCTTAGCGCAGTGAAACCAGCCACGACAACGACGCCCCTAGCGTGCCCCGGTTTCCCGGTCGAACAGGCGCGTCAGCGTGTCGTCGATTTTGCGGACAAATTCCCAATCTTTCGCGTAATTGACCGGAGCAAAGCGGGTGTACCCTTGGGCCAAAGCCCGCTGGCCAGCCGCCGTGCGGGCGCTGAACCGATAGTCCATGAACGCTCGTTTCACCTGCGCTTGCACTTCGGGCGGCAAATGATGCGGCACACCAAAACACAACGGCGGGAACGGTTGGGACGTATAAATGCTCCGGTACTTTGTTTTATCCACCTCGCCACTGGCTTCGGCCCGGCGCAGCAGGTCGTTGGCCACACACACCGCGTCGTATTTCCCCGCGATCAATTCCTTCACGGAGCGGAGGTGATCGCCTGTGAAGCCGAATTGGTAATCGTGACCGGGGGATAGCTCGAACTCTTCCCGCAACACCAATAAGGGGGCTTTGGCCCCCGAGTTCGACGAAAGAGCCACAAAGCCCACCCGTTTGCCGCGCAAGTCCGCCGGCTTTTGAATCGGCGCGGCCGCGGCGACCAGAATTTCCATTTCGTAAGAGTACTTGCCGTCATCATTGGCCGGAGCAAACAACGGTACAAAGCCGGCACTATTGACGGCCGTGGGTACCGCGCCGGTGTTGAAGGCGGTGACATGCAACCGGCCTTCTCGCACGGCCGCCAGTTGATCGTCGATGGTCCGAACGCTGTCGAGGTACACCACTTTCTTCCCGGTGGCTTTCTCCAACGCCTGCATGAAGTCCTGCCACTGTTCCGCGGCTTTGGTTGGATCATCCGTCCCCACCACCGTGAACGTCAATTCCTCACCCACGCGGACCCAGCGATTGGGGTCCGTCGGGGTATCCGCAACCAAATCCTGGGGGTTAACGTCGGTATATTCGGATGCCAGTTGTTGCGTGGAGGCTAAGCGATGAAAATATTCGCGCAGTGCTTTGAGTTCATCCACCGGCGGTGGTTCAGGATGCTGCGCTTTTTCGTAGTAGTAGTAACCGACGGCGCCAGCCACCAGCAACACAATAACCGCCAAAGTATAGCCCCAAGTACTGCGCTGGGGGGGGGATGGGGAGGACGCAGCCGGGGGTTCTGAGGAAGGCGTCGAGGGTACTTCGCTCATGGTCCGCCCTGACGAAGGGGGATACTGTGACACACAGCGATGTTATGAAGAACAGTCCCGGTTCGTCAAAAGAAGAATTGATGAAGATCAGAGTATCTTTTCGTTCGTAACGTTTTAATGCTCAGCCGAGAATTCCACTGATCAGGGCCAATAGTACCACCAAGACGCCCCCTGTGACCACCGCGACCAACATTTTCGCCCGTTTTTTCGCGATCTGTTTCTGCGGGACGAACACCGTGGGTGTGCCAAAATCGCACCGCGCAACGACCGGCGGCGGAGCCGATACATCGGGGTGCTGCCGAAAGTAGGCGATCATCCACCCGTGCGAGAGAAGGAGCACCAACGGGCGTGCGAGTGTCCGTGTCGGAAAACTCTGCAAACGGGCGATTGCGTCGCGGAAGAAGAACTCGGCCCGTTCGCGGAAGCGCAGCTTCTCCGGGCCGCTGGTGTGCTTGGCTGCGAACAAAAACACATCGCATTTGCGTAAGTCTTGGGCCGCCCAAGTTTCATTAGGGTATTCCAGAATCTCTGGTCGCGACAGGGTCGGCACTTCGTACTGCGCCATCCACCGGGCGTAATGCAACAGACTGGCCCGAGCATACGCATACATGGCATCATGTTCACTATATTCATCTTTATAGTCCAGATACTTCCCCAGGGCTTGCAAAAACATCGTGTAGAACCAGCGATTCTCGACATCCAAAAGGTTCCGCTGGGCCATGTCGTCGTTCGGGTGAATGCAGCGGCGGATGAGTTGTTCCGCTTTGGCCAGAAACACGCGCTCGCCACTGAGCCGATAGCCATCGAGCAGAGCGACGAGGGAGTTGCCCGCGCCCCGACCAGGGCCGTGGTAGCTCGGATCGCGGCTTTGGCTGGCCAAGCCCGTATCAGCCCGCGACAGCCAGCGGAAGATCGTTTGCCGGCCGTCGTCCATGTTGATGACCCAGCGGGCCAGCCCCAGCACCGCGTCGCGGGACGCCAGATGGCCCGTGAGGAAGTAGTGGAGCATCAACCCGGTAGTATAGTTATGTTCATTGGACGGCCCTCCCCCGGGGGCATAGACGCGGTTCGCCTTCTGCACTTTCGGATCGTGGGGGTCCAGACCGGCGCGGTGCTTCATCTGCAACAGCGACCGCGGATATGAACGGTGCGTGCTAGTATCAGCATCGGCGTAATGGTAGGTATGCCAGAAGAGGCCACCGTTGTATGCGGATTTGTCGGCGGTGGTGTGGTAAATGTCGATGTCGATGACGTGCCGGGCCAGTTCGTCCATCAGTTGGAACCAGCGTCTATCGCCGCTGCGGAGGAATTGATAGCCGAAGCCTGCAATCGCATCGTATTGGTTGTTGTAATGCGATACCAGGGGCGGTGGGCCGTGGTGGTAAACGGCTTCATGATCACCGTAGATGTCGCCGAAGTGTCGCCAGCCGTATTCGTCGATCACTTCGCGTTTGGCCGCAAAGCTGTTTGGCCCTTCGAGCGCGGCGGCCACCAAGGCCAGATAGTCCGAATGGGGGTCTTCCGTTTGGGGCGTCAGATACGGGATTGCGCCGCTGCGGCAATACCAGGGGGGGGAAGCGAACGCTCGGGCTGGCCGACGGAACCACTCCAGCACCTCCGCCGTCGCCTGCGAACCGAACCCCAGGGCGAACGTCCAGGTTTTCTGCTCACCGCCTTGCAGTTCGTGGACATCGGCAAACTGGTGCGGAAGAAGCCGCAGGACAAGCGCCGTCGAAGTCGCTTCAATAGCGATTGGAAAGTTCTGCCAGAACTCGGGCATGGCCAAGCCGATGGCTTGTTCCCCTCGCCCGAGGAGGACCATCGGTGTTGCGCGCAGCCCCCCGCGCTGGTCTGGACCGCTGCGAAGCCGATAGCCGCGAAAACGCAGAGGAATTTCCCGACGGTGGTTGATGTGGTTGGTGCTATGCCAGTTCTCGCCCCCGCTGGAGTCTTGGTAGAGTTCCAGCGGCAGTGGGAATTGCTCCACCGGGGCCGCCAGTTCCGGCGAACAGAGCGCAAACCCTGAAGAATTCTGAACTTGGAACGAAATGGCAACATCTTTCAGCCAGCTCGAACCGGGGTCGCCCAAATCCCATAAACCGCCAGGGTGCATGGCCCGCCGAGGGTTGCCCAGGGTCAGGTCGAAGCGCACCACCGCGGCACCCGCGTAAAACGTCAGGTCCAGATGGAGTGTGAGGCGTTGCTTCCTCCCCACCACCGGGACCCACCGGCGCATCCGGGCCATCACGGGTCCGCATTCTGGCTTTTCCGACGCCAACCGCGGCAACGGAACCGGCCGATTGTGTTGGTCGCGGATTGTGAATGTCGATGTCACCGGGACAGAAACGCCCTCCACGGCCAGCGAACGCAGCGGAAAAACCTCATCGGTCTGATGAAACACGAAGTGGGCACAGCCCGTATCGACCGTGACGCCATCTTTTGTGACCTGTGTGGCGACACGTGGACCGGCGACGGCCACTGGTTCGCCAAGGGTCACGCGATACGGCCCCCGGCCGGCTTCCGCGATCCAATCCAGCCGCACCCAGCGGATGGAGCCATCGGGCCAGCGGTCGAGCGGGGTGGCTTGGAGGAGCACCGGAACGCCGGTAGCATCCAGGAGAACGAGTTTTTCCACCGTCTGTAATTCCCCCCGTGGCCAGGGCAGGCCGGTGGTGACCGGACCACAACCCACCGGAGGAGTAGAAACCGTCAATTCGACACCGTGGGCCACCTGAAGCTCTCCTGGCAGTCCGCATTGCAGGGGGGGAAGGATTGTACTAATTTAGATCACGCCATCGCCGACGACCTGTGGGTTTCCTCCTGTCGCGAAGCGAATGAAACAAACACTTTTCATGATCGCCCTGACCTTGCTGGGCTGTGGTGGGTCGTTCCTTTTCACGCCGTTCGTCGGTCTGGCCATTTACATCTTGTATGCCGTATTGCGACCGCAGTTTCTGTGGCAGTGGTCGTTGCCGGAAGGTATTTCCTGGTCGCTGTATGTGGCCCTGGCAACGATCGTGGCGACGCTGGTTCGTGGTTTCGCCCGCCCACGGCCGGTACCGGGGCGGTGGCCGCCATCGCCGCTTCAACTGACACGGCTGCATGTCGCCTTTCTGGCGTTTGGCGTGTGGATCGTGTTGAGCTACGGGCAAGCGTTTCATCCGGCAGCCGGTGAAGCCCACATGATCGAATACGGGAAGATGTATGTGATGTTCCTGGTCGGCATCGTGGTGATCCGGACGGTCCCGCAGGTGTGGATATTGGTTCTCATATACGCAGTGTCACTGGGTTATATCGCCTACGAGATCAACTTTCTCTACTTCGCCTATGGCTACCTGGGGATTGTCCGCAACGGCTATGGTGGGCACGATAACAACGGGGCCGGATTGCTGTTGGCGCTGGGTGTACCGCTGTGTGCGTGTGCGTGGGAAGCGTATCGCGGCTGGTATCGGTGGGGCTTTGCCCTGTTGATTCCGGTGATTCTGCATGCGGTGATGATGACCTACTCCCGTGGGGCCATGCTAGCGATTGTGCTGGCTGCGCCCGTGTGGCTTCTCCGCGGGCGGTCCGACACCCGCAAGCTCAAGCTGCTGGTGGCCATCGGCGTGTTGGTGTTGATACCTTTCTTGGCCGGACCGGAGATCCGCCAGCGTTTCTTCAGTATTGGCGACTATGAGGTGGATGGAAGCGCCCAAAGCCGGTTGACCAGCTGGACGATTGGCTTGCGCATGGCTGCGGAGAATCCGCTGTTGGGTGTCGGGGTGCGGAATTCGTCACTGTTCACCTATGATTATGGGGCGGATGAGCCAGGCCGGGTCATTCACAGCCAGTACATTCAACTGGCAGCCGATACAGGTTTTGTCGGCTTGGGTTTGTATCTGGCTGTTACAATCTTGGCGCTGTTAGACCTTCAAAAGGTCATCCGGGCGGCTCAACCGCGAACCGATCTCGATTCGACTCGCGCCTATGCGGCCGCGGTGGGTATTCAGGCCGCAATTGTGACCTTCTTGATCGGGGCCGTTTTTTTATCTTGTGAAGCCTTTGAGCCGCAGTATTACTTGTTCCTCGCCGCAACCCAACTGCGCCTGGCGTATCTTTCAGCCAACCACCCCACCCCCCCCCTGCCGCGGCGCGACTGGCCGCTGGTGCCTTCCCAGCCGTTGTTGGCCCGGACTTCGCTATGAAAATCTCGATCTACACCTGTGCTCGCAACGCGTTGTACAACGACTATCACTTCCTTCACATGCTGCGGCATCACCTGCCGTTGGCCGATGAAATCGTCGTACATGAGGGATTCTCCACCGACGGTACCTACGAAGCGATTGCGAACCTGGACCCGAAGGTGCGGATCATCCGCTCGGATTGGGACCGCTACCCGGGCATGGACTTCATCAACCACGCCAAGGATGAAGCCCGCCGGCATTGCACGGGCGATTGGTGTATTCTGCTTGATGCCGACGAATTCATCCCGGAGTGGTCGTTTGAGAAACTCCGTCACGCGATGGCGACCACCAACCGGCTGACGTTGGCCATGACGGTCACCAATTTCTACGGCAATTACCGGGTTTACGTGGCCGAGCCGGCACGTTTCCGCTGGCCGTGGCTGAAGGTGAACATTCATCGCAATATCCCGGAGATTGAGATGGCCGGCGGGGATGCGTCGAGTGTGAAAGCCGCGGGTGAAGAGTTGGTGATGGACCCCCACCTGGCCGTGTGTGAACTGCACCATTTTGGGTACGTCCGCAAACCGGCGCGCTTGCGGCAGGCCTGGCGAAATATGCGCGGCCGGCTTTATAACGCACCGCCACCGCGCCTGCGGCTCCCGGGGTGGCTGTTTGATCTATTCCCGCACAATTGGCTCGATCCGGACATTATCCCCGCGTTGGCCCTGTACACCGGGGCGTACATGCAAACGGTTCTGGCCGACCCTGGCGAATTCATCCGTGACCGGATGCTGTTGTATCACTTCCTGCGCTACCCCATTGCTGCGAAGGCGACTGGCGAATGAATCGCTCTGCAACGCCCCCCCTGCGTGTGGCTTTCGTTGTTCACCGGATGCAAGTGGCCGGGGCCGAAATGCTCATCCGCGCGATGATTCACCAATTGCGCGGCCGTATCGTACCGACGGTGTTCTGCCTGGATGCCGTGGGACCATTGGGGGAAGAGCTGCTCCGTGAAGGTGTCGAGGTCGTGTGTTTTCAGCGCCGGCCGGGGCGGGATTGGGGCGTCAGCCGTCGCTTGGCTGCGGCGATCCGCCAACGGGCTATTGATATTGTTCACGCTCATCAATACACGCCCTTTTTCTATAGTGCCCTGGCGATGCCCCTGTGCTGTTTCCGCCCCCAATTGATCCTCACCGAACACGGACGGCACTACCCGGATCGTGTCTCCCCCTTGCGTCGGGCGGTTAATCGTTTGGTTCTCGACCGGCTGGCCGATGCGGTCACGGCGTGTTGCCGCTTCAGTGCTCAGGGGCTGAGTCGCGTCGATGGCTTTGCCGCTGCACGCATCGAGGTGATCGAAAATGGTATTGCGCTGGAGCGCTACGGCCCGCCGGCTGATCGCACGCTCGCCAAGCACGCTGCTGGTCTCGACCCGCACCGGCAGTATCTGTTGCATGTCGCCCGGCATCATCCGGTGAAGGATCAGGCGACGCTCCTGCGCGCCTTTGCCCAAGCCGCCCCCGCCTTGCCGCACGTTGATCTGCTGTTGGCTGGGGATGGTCCGCTGCGGGCGGAGTTGGAATCGCTTGCGGTCGAGCTGCGGATCGCACCGCGTGTCCAATTTTTGGGCATTCGCCACGATATTCCCAATCTGATGCAAGCGGCGGACTGCTTCATTCTCACGTCGCTCAGTGAGGCGGCATCGCTGACCCTTCTGGAAGCGATGGCGAGCGAACTGCCGGTGATCGCCACGGCGGTGGGTGGGAACCCGGAGCTCGTGCGGCATGAGCACGAAGGGCTATTGTTTCCGCGGCAAGATGTGGCCGCGTGTGCGGCGGCGATTTGTCGCCTTTTTCACAATCCGCCACTGGCCGCTCGTCTCGGCGCGGCGGGGCGGCAGCGGGTCGCAGAACGCTTTCTCCTCCGCCGCACCGTCGCGGCCTATTACAATCTGTACTGCCGATTACGGGGGCGGCGATGCCACCCCCTCGCACCCGAGAAGTTATGAACGAAAAGCCCGTCATTCACATACCTCCTGAAGCGGCCGTTTCCACTTGGAAACGAGTGCTGAAAGCGGCCGCGCGGCTGCTGGCTTTGGTCGTGGTGGCTCCTGTGGTGCTAGGTTATTGGCTCAACGCCCAACTGATCGGCCGGGGCCGAGCGTTGGAATCGGCCACACAACTTTTGTCGTTGGTGCCGGGCGTTTCCGGGCAGTACCTGCGGCGCGCGTTTCTGCAATGCGCCCTGGCCCGCTGTCACCCATCGGCAACTGTGGAATTCGGTACCTTCTTCTCGCAACCGGGGGCGTGTCTCGATGAGAATGTCTATATCGGTCCGCGGTGTATCCTCGGTTGGGTTCATCTCGAACGCGACGTACTGTTGGCCGCGAACGTACACATCCCCTCAGGTGGCCATACGCACTATTTCCACGACCCCACCAAACCGATTCGCGAACAAGGAGGCGAACGGACCTTGGTCACGATCGGTGAAGGGGCTTGGATCGGTACCGGGGCCATCATTCTGGCCGATGTCGGGGCTGGTGCGGTGGTCGCGGCGGGCAGCGTGGTGACCAAGCCGGTGCCGGAGAACGTCATCGTTGCCGGAGTGCCCGCCCAGG
Organism: Gemmata sp.; assembly: GCA_025055115.1. Classification (GTDB taxonomy): domain Bacteria; phylum Planctomycetota; class Planctomycetia; order Gemmatales; family Gemmataceae; genus Gemmata. The sequence continues at coordinate 9,211 of JANWYJ010000034.1, read as the reverse complement.
TGATTCGCCATCGCTTCGCCACCAGTCCACGTGAGGAACGCCATGGCTGAACGGTCACCGCTGGTGGTATTTTCGGACGATTGGGGGCGGCATCCCTCAAGCTGCCAGCATCTGATCAGGCATTTGCTGCCACAGCGGCCGGTCGTGTGGGTGAATACCATCGGTACGCGGCCACCACGCTTCAACTGGAGTACCGTGGTTCGTGGCTGTGGCAAGCTCCGCAGTTGGTTGTGGCCAGCCAACGGCCAGCACACGTCGTGGAATTGTCTTCCCCCGTCTGCGCCCGAGCTGGTGCCTCCACCGCGTGTTCTCAATCCGAAGATGTGGCCGTCGTTCCGCTCCCGGTTAGGGCGGTCGTTGAATCGCCATTTGCTCCGCCGCGCCTTAGGGCCGGTTGTGGATTCGTTTCCCGTCGCACCGATCATCGTGACCACGATTCCCGTTGTCGCGGACCTGGTGGGTGAAATCCGGGCTGCTCGCTGGGTGTACTACTGTGTCGATGATTTCTCCCTCTGGCCGGGGCTGGATAGCCGCACGCTGCAGCAGATGGAAGCGGAACTGGTGCCGAAAGTGAACACCGTGATTGCGGTGAGCGAAACACTGCAAGCGCACATCGCCCGGCTCGGCCAAGCGGCCCATCTGCTGACGCACGGTGTCGATGTGGCCTTCTGGCAAACGGCCAACAGTGATACCGCGCGTTCGTTGGCTGAGATCGATGCTCTGCCGCGGCCGCTGGTGGTGTACTGGGGGGTTATCGACCGGCGGCTGGATGTCCGCTTTGTGGCCACGCTGGCCGACACGATGACCGCGGGAACCATCCTGTTGGTTGGCCCGCGCGACGAACCCGATCCGGCCCTCGTGCGGCTACCGCGCGTGCGGCTATTGCCCCCCCGGCCGCTGACCGATCTGCCCGCACTGGCGCAACGTGCCGGAGCACTGATCGCCCCCTATGCCGATAGCCCCGTGACCCGCGCGCTGCAGCCCCTCAAGTTGAAGGAATACCTGGCCACGGGCAAGCCGGTGATCGCCCGGCGGCTACCCGCAACCCTGACGTGGGCCGACGCCGCCGACATTGTGGACACAGCCACCGCTTTCGCGCAGGCGGTGCAGCAGCGCCTGCAGTCGGGAGTGCCCGCACCGCAGCAATTGGCACGCCACCGCTTAGCCGCGGAAAGCTGGGCTGCGAAAGCCCAGCAGTTTCAACAGTGGATCGATGGCGACGAATGAACCCTTCCGCCAGCTTAGCCCGGGCAAAGAACGCATTGTCAGCGTCCCAGAGGTGGATCGATAGCGACGAATGAACCCTTCCGCCCGCGGCCATCCATCGTGGACAGCCGCCAGCGCGGATCATCGTGGGAAGCGGCCATCGTGGCTGACCACAAGGCCGCTGGCGATCGTGACCCCCGCGTCAGCGCGGAAACTGAAGATGTTTCTTCAAGAACGCGAAAGTACCTTGAGCGTGAATTTGATGCCCGCCGACGAAAAATTCAATCTCCGTCCGCTGCGGGAGTTTCAAGCGGTTCGCATAGAGATAACGAACTTTAGCATATTCATAAGCCACCATTTCATCAGTGCCCACACCATCATCATGACCACGTTCCACCATAAACGGTCGTGGCGCAATCAAAGCGGCCATCTCCGCATAGTTGAAGGTATGACCCAAGTTGAATTCATACATCTCATATTCACCGGTCCACATATAGCTACGATCCAGATCAACCGAAACATTCTTCCCAATCCATTCGTTGAAATCGCCCGAACAGATCGACAGACAATAGCGTTTCTCAACGGCGGGAACCCGCATTGCGGTTTTCCCACCATAGGATAATCCATAAAACGCGATGCGGTCTTTATCGACGTAGGGTAATGTTTCCAACCAATCGAGGGTCCGCTGATGCTGACGGATGATGAAGCTGAAAAGCGACAGCTTCAATGGATTCGCTTTGCGTTGTAACTGACGGAATTCATTGCGACCATAATAGGGATTCTGTGGAGCATAAACGATATATCCCAGTTCGACCAAACGACGGGAAAATTGATTATAGACGACTCGTTTTCCTTCATCATCAATCGTACTGCGGGGCGTTCCTTCGAGTCCATGCTGACACACAACCACCGGGCGTTTTTCTCCCGGTTGGAGGCCCTGGGGTAATAAGAGAATGCCATAGGCCGGCACATCCTCGTAGACATCGAGCATCACTTCATAACCCGTCCAGGTTTTTTCGTGATAGACGCGGCGGGTTCGTGGATTTGGCGGCCGGGTCGGTTCGGGCAGTTTCCCGATGACCTCGGTATGGAAGTAGTCGCGGTAAGCCTCGGTGGATTGGTCCCAGGCGTGTGGGGATGAGGCATCGGCTTTTTGCCAGAATTGTTGGCGCACGGCTTCGCTGTGCCGCCAGAGTTTCTGGGTGTATTCGACGAGTTCCTGGAATTGCCGCTTTTGTCGGTGGCGGGGTTGGAAATTCTTTCGCAAATCGGTTGGGGGCTGATGGGGAGCGGTAATCGTCATAGGCAGGCCGAGAATATCGAAAAACGCAGCGTAGGCTTCGGGGGAGGCGGGGCCGCTGAAGGTACCGGGCGGCTCGCCGGGGGCTGAACTCCGGACAAGCGGGAAGCGCGTCCCTTTCAGCCAGGGGACCGGGCGGATTTCCGCCAGGACAGGTTTCATCTCGGCTTGCATCGCCTCGAACGAAGCGGCGACGCTGCGCCCGGGGGCCGCGCCACTGCGGCCAGCGCGGCTGGGCGGCCCGGCATCAACCGCCCACGGGCTGGCCACGAACACGGCCGAACGCGGCACCAACAGCCGGAGAAGGTCACCATCGCCGAATTCGGTCAACAGCCCCCAGACGTTGTGATAGATCGGTTCGTCGGCGATCTTTTCCCGGGGGCCAAAGGCGGCACTGATCAGGGCCGTGGCAATGCGCTCATCGCAAGCGACCGCGTAAAGGGCGATCAGGCCGCCTTCGCCGTAGCCGAAAACCGCGGTGGGGCGTTTCTCCCCCTTCTCCTGTTGCCGGTGGAAGCCGTCGACCGCGGCCAAGACTTTTTGCACTTCATATCCCAGCAGTGTTCGCCCCATTTGATAGGCCATGCGGTGGATGAACTCGCGATGGGGTTGATTGGTGGCGCGTTTCAATTGCGCGTTGGCGGAGAACTCGTCGCTGCGGTCCATCAACACGGGGACTAGCACGCGGCAGCGATTTTCGGCCAGGTAGCGGGGAAACTGAGCCTCCGACGGCACCCCAGGCGCCAGGCCGACGGCCATTTCCGGCGTCCAATCCGCCTCGGGCAGGGCAATGACGTTCGCCAGTGCTGGCTCTTGGGGTTCGAGCAATAATCCTTCGCCCGTAACCCCCGGCAGGACATCCCAGCGGACGGCAAAAACCTTGTAGCGCGGGGTTTCCGCGACCAGGGCCGGTTCATCTGGCCCGCCCACATACTCCATACGGGCTGGCAGGCGGGCATCGACGACACCCAAAAGGGTTCGCAACCGCTCGCGATGGGCCGCCACCGATTGGCGGTAGTGTTCCAGCGAGCGGTAATCGGGCTTCCACTGAGCGGCCCGACGCCGGGGGGAATCGGCCAACGCCCGGTCGAGGTATTGGTGCATGCCGGCGACCATCTGGGCGGCAAGATCGCCTTCGGCGCGGAGGGGTTGGGTGTTCGGCAGCGGGTCCGCCCGGCCGGGTCCAGCACTGTACCCCAGCCACACAATAACACTGCCCACCACACCAGCGAGGCGATTGAGGGAAGTCATAGCTTCACTCCTGGTCCAACTTCGGCTCAAGGCTCCGCACAGACCCGAACGTGTGGCCTGCACTTCCCGCTCTGAGCCGCGCGGTAGTACTTTATCCGCAATATTAGTCCGGATCGACCTTTTCTTGACGAAACACTATGCACTGGTTCTATCTGATTGCCGCTGGTCTGTTCGAATGTGCTTTCACCACCTGTCTGAAACTCTCCGACGGGCTGACGAAACTGGGCTGGGCGGTGGCGTTTGTCGTGCTGTCGATCGTCAGTTTCGGCCTGTTGACCCTCGCCGTCCAAAAAATTCCCCTGGGCACAGCCTACGCGGTTTGGACGGGCATCGGCGCCGCCGGGACAGCCACCATTGGCATGGTGTTCTTCAAAGACCCAGCGACTTTCTGGCGGTTGTTTTTTCTGACCATCCTGATTGGCAGTCTGATTGGTTTGAAGTTGGTGTCCCCCGAGCCGGAATAGGTTCATTCGTGAGAGAAAGAGCACCGATACTCGAACAACTCATGTTTTTTTCATATTTTTCTTGACGGTAGCGGAATTTTGTGGATATTGAGTGAATAACCCTCTCGACTCGCAGTGATCCTCTCTCAGTTATCACGAACCGGTCGGTGACTCGCCTCATCACCGGGGGAACGCTGGGGCGTAAGGACAGTTCGTTATGTCAGCGGATCCGTCCCGCAGAGGTCTGGCTTGCGGAGAAATCGTACTTCTGCTGGCGATTATTGTGGTTGTAGGGGCACTCTTGCTGCCGGCCATTCAGCGCATGCGGTGTGCCGCGGCACGGATCAATTGTCAGAACCATCTCAAGACGATCGGGTTGGGGATACATGGTTATCACCAGCTACACGGTCACTTGCCGCCGGGGGGAATGCATGTTTACCCTCCGGAATCGCCGCGCCTGGCCGATCCGTTTGCGACAACGCCCGAGGCCCGGGCAGCGAGTTGGAGTTGGGCTTATCACATTTTGCCGCATCTTGATCAGATCGAGTTATACCATCACTGCGATCCGAACGTCGTTCGTTCGACTCCGGTGAAGGTTTACTACTGCCCGGCGCGTCGCCCGGCACTCGCCTGGGAAGGGCTGGCCAAGATCGACTTTGCCGCCAACGCTGGCACGCTCAGCACGGGGGCTGATGGTGTCATCATGCAAACGCCGCTGGGTACTCTGCGCCTGGCCGACATCACCGATGGCCTCAGTGGGACGGTTCTGGCTGGTGAGAAGCAACTGAATCTGCTCGCGTTGGGCCGCAGCCCGGACGACAACGAGGCGTATTGCACACCGGGTTGGAACGGTGATGGGGAGGTGTACCGCAGTGGGGCGGTGGCGCCGGCGGCCGATTTTCGGTCGCCGGCGGAATCGGTTCCCTCGCTGGCTTTTGGCGCATCGCATCCATTGGGCTTCAACGTGGTATTCTGCGATGGCTCGATCCGTCACGTCCGCTACAGCGTCTCGCCGGTGATCTGGATGCGGGCCTGCATCCGCAACGACCATGCCGAATACCGGCAGAACAATTTCTAGCGTTCCCGAGGGCCGGAATGGATTGTACCCCGGGGTTGCCGCCGTCAGCCGGCGCGGCCGAGGATGTAGCGGCCCGGATCGACTTCGGTCCGCAAAATGGTGAGTTCTTCTGGAGTCGGTTCGGCCGTCAGGCCGAGCGGATCGGCCACTTCGATGGCGAAGCTGGTCGCGGCTTGGACCTGTTCGAGCGTTTTGCCGGGGTGGAGGCTTTTCACACGCATTCGCCGGGTGGTGGGGGCGAAATCGAAGACGCATAAATCGGTGATAACCCGGTGAGGACCGGTGTTTGCCGGCAGTCCTGCGGCTTCCCTAGCTCCAGGGCCGGTCAGATAACCGGGTGTGGTCAGGAAATCGAGTTTCTCGACGAACTTTTTGGGATCGTGCTTCATTACGATGAGAGTGCGCCAACAGAAGCTGGCCAGGTCGTTGGCACCGCCACTGCCGGGCAGTCGGACTTTGGGCTTGGCATGTGGACCGATGACGGTGGAGTTGAGATTGCCGTAAGGGTCGATCTGGGCTCCCGAGAGAAAGGTGTAATCGACCAAGCCGCGCTGGCAGAACTGCATCACGTCGGTCATGGAGGTGGCCAGTACGGCCCGGTGGAAGGTGGTACTATCGCCGACACTGACCGGCATGGTGGGCAGTTGTGGTGCCAGGCCACCGGCTTCGAACATGATGATGAGCCGCGGAGCATGCGTTCGTTGCGCCAGCATGGCCGCGGCGCAGGGCAGCCCGGTACCAACGGCCACTGTCTTGCCGTCGTCGAGTTCCCGGGCCGCGCAACAGATCATCAATTCCATAGCGCTGAAGGACATGCCAGTTTCCCCCCCTGCGAACGGTCAGGCTCGCGATAGTGACGCGGACACCTTCACAACGACGCGCGATCCGCCGCTTCGGACCCATTTTTCTCTCGGTGATCCTGGTGGCTTGGACGCAGACACCCACCGGTAGGCTTCTTATTCTGACTGATAGCGGAAAAGCTGGCAACGGAGCCAACGCCCGGTTCTGGGCTGGGGCGGAGTGGAGATTCTGCCCCCGATGGCTATGCTCCGGTTGTCAGTGGATGACCTGCGATCGTACTATCGATTCCGTTCGGCCTACCTCGGCCGCCAAATTCCTGACGAGGACTGCTCCGTGAGTACGGTTCCGGCCCCGGTGTCCGCCTCTGCCGACAGTGTCCCTCCTACGGTGTCCCACCCCACGGCCCCCCCGAAACGCATCTTCTGGTTTTACGCCACGATCATTCTGATTCATGCGGTGGCGATCCTGGCGTTTATTCCCGGTTATACGTTGGTGTGGTGGGGTCTGCCCGTGGTGCTGGTAGGCAATTTTATTTTTGGTTCCCTAGGCATCAATTTAGGCTACCACCGCATGCTGACGCACTCCGCGGCCCGATTCCCCAAGCCGCTGGAACGATTGTGGGTGCTCTTGGGGGTTTGCAGTATGGAAGGGTCGCCCTTGTGGTGGGTTTGTACGCACCGGATGCATCATCAGCACAGCGACGAAGAAGGCGACCCGCATAGCCCGCAGCAACGGTTCTTCTGGGGCCATATGGAATGGATTTACACGGCCGACCCGCGCCGGCAGAAGCTGGAGACCTACGCCAGATACGTTCCGGATTTGATGGGCGATAAGTTTCTCCGCTGGCTGCACAAAGGCGAGAAATGGCTGTGGGTGTGGGCGGGGCATGTCGTGGTGCTGACGGCGCTGGGATTTGCCGCTGGTTTTCTGTTCTGCGACACTCCCGACGCGGCCCTTCTTTTCGGCGTGCAATGGTTCCTGTGGGCCGTCGTGGTGCGCACGGTGTATGTCTGGCATATCACCTGGCTGGTGAATTCGGCCGCCCACCGCTGGGGTTATCGCAATTACAACACCAACGATGCCAGCCGCAACAATTGGTTCGTCGCGCTATTGACCAATGGCGAAGGTTGGCATAACAACCACCACGCGGCACCGCGGGCCTGTTCCCAAGGCCATCGCTGGTGGGAAATCGATCTGACCTTCACGTTTGTCCGTCTGTTGCAGCGGATGGGTTTGGCGTGGGACGTTGTGGAAGTCAAAGTGCCCAAGCATATCGCGGCCCCATCGCCCACTACCAGCCGCTCGTCGTCAGCCGACACCGCGGAACCGCCGCAGCGTTGTCGGTAGTTTAGCCCAGAATGGTCAGTGCCCGGGTTCAAGCTGTTGAAGAAAATTAGAGCTGTTGGAGAGAATCTAGAGCTGTTGGAGAAAATCGTCGCGGGCGGTGATCCGCCCGCGGGATGGTGGTCGACCGGGTCGTGGTTGGGCCGTTGGTCAGGGGGGATTCTCAGCGGGCCACCGTGAAGACCACCGCTCCAACGCCAGCCGAGGGTCGTTGTTCGGCTGGCGTTGGTCATGCGGGATCATCGGGGTGGGGTCGGCGGGGTTGGGGGTTTCATCGTTTGGCTTTTTCGAGGGCATCTTTTAAGAATGCCGTGAATTGTTCGGGGTTGTTGATTTTCCCCTCAGGATAAATGCCGACGATGCGGACGCGGTCGCCCTGTGGCATCAGCACCGCGTACAGGGGCAGTTGGCTGGCTTTGAAAGCGGCGATTTGGAATTCACCGTTGGCCCGGGCTTCGGCGCGACGGGCGGCGGGGCCAGGGTCGGTGGCGTAGGCGTGGGCGGGCACTTCATCGGTATAAAGTTGCACCCGTTCGAACTTGCGCAATTGTTCATGAACCCCCGGTAGGGGGAAGATATTGCTTTCGTTGTACTTGCAGTTGGTGCAGGTGACGCCGGTGAAATCCACAAAGACGGGTTTGCCGCTTTGGCGAGCGGCGGCAAGGGTTTCGGGAAGATCGGTACTCCAGCCTTCTTCGATGGCTTCGGGCAACAGGAAGGCTTCGACCCAAGCGTACACAGCACCAGCGGGGCGCTGCGGCTTGCCGTCGGGGCCGGGCAGTAAGCCAGGGGCCAGATAAATCGCCAACGCGAGGAAAAACAGGGCAAAAAGCAGGCGCGGAACACCGATGTGGGGGCGGTCTTCGTCGTGGGGTAGGCGGAAGAGGTTGAGCAAGTACAGCCCACAAGCGGCGCTGATGGCCACCCACCCGCCGAGAACCACATCGTACGTGAAGTATTGCGGCGTGGGGAAGATGCGCAATTCCGCGGTGCGGAGAAACTTCAGCGCTGCGGCCAATTCAAGAAAGCCCATCACCACCTTCACACTATCGAGCCAACCGCCGGATTTCGGCAACGCCCGCATCAGGCTCGGAATCAGGGCTAACACAAAAAACGGCATGGCGAACGCGGTGGCGAAAGCTAGCCCGCCGGCGATTTCCCGGGCCGTGGGTACGACAATCCAGCCGGTCGTGTCGGTACTGCCAGCAGAAATGCCGGCAAAGCCACCCAGAAATGGAGCCACACAGGTGAAACTGATGACGGTGAAGGCCAATGCACCAAAAATCGTGCCGATCACCCCCCCGCGTGATTGCCCCGCCTGCAATCGCTTCTGGAGCGAACCGGGCAGCGACAATTCATACATCCCAAACAAGCTGAGAGCCAAAATGATGAACAACGCCGCCAACAGCAGGTTGGTGATGGGGTGAGCACTGAGGATCGCCATGAACTTCAACAGTGCAAACGCTGAAACCCCCAAGACCGTGATAATGGTCAGGCTGTAGACCGCGGCGAGCTTCAACCGTTCGCTGAGCGAGCCGTGCGCCTGTTTGAGGAAGATACTGACGGTAATGGGAATCATCGGGAACACACAGGGGGTGACCAGGGAAATCAGGCCCCAGGCGGCCGCGGTGAGAATGAAGCCCCACAGCCCGGCTTGCTGACTGCGGCCCAGCACATCGCCTTCGTCGGGGGCGATCAGGGTTTGGGTGATGGCCTCCAGTTGTTGGGTATAGGTGGCGATGGGTTGGGCCTGCTTGCGCAGTGGGCCTTTGTCGGTGGGTTCGCGGG
>JANWYJ010000031.1 GCA_025055115.1 Gemmata sp. | reverse complement strand
GGGATATTCTTATTGGCGCGTGAGTGAACATGGGATAAGGTGTATCAACATGGGGTAAGGTGTATCAGCCAGTGAGGTGTATCAGCCAGTGAGTGTTCGTGAGCAGCTCCACGGCCAAGCCAATAACCCGCGGACGTCGTCAACCGAGGTTCCAGGGCCATGCGGAAGTCTGAGCCGCCCGGCCAACCAATCAACGGGAACGCGGCAAAGTGCCTGAGCTACCGGGAGGCCTGGACCCGGGTGAACCTCGCCCGGACTCAGGGGTTCCCATTTGAAGTTATTGCGATACTCGAGAGTATTATTACCGATTGCTTAGTGAGATACTTGGCTGCCCGCGGAGTACACCTGGGCCAAGTACGAAAGCCTTCGGATGCTGATCGACCACTGGCGGCGATTGCCCCCGAAGCCCATCACGTCGAGGGGAGTCCAGAATCTCCAGGACGCCATTGACCGGTGGCGGATAGCCCGCAATCGCGCGATTCACGGCATCGTCCGATCCCCACCCGGAGCGGATCTGTCTCGTATCGATGACTTCCTGGCAACGGCTCATGCAGCCGCAGAGGAGGGCGTAATTCTCGCCCGGGCGCTGAGTGAGTGGTGCAAGCGAGGTATCCGGCAGTTGAGCCAACGTGGTCCTGCTGAACGGATCACCGCACCAGACCCGGCCACATGATTGGTTTCTCGTAACTTGCCGGCTTGTCGTTGTCGTGATGGGTGTCGCAGCGTCGTTATTGTGATGGATGGCGCAGCGTCGTTATTGTGATGGGTGTCGCAGCGTCGTTATTGTGATGGATGGCGCAGCGGGGTTGCTGCGCCGGGTCGTTTGGCAGCGGGGGGTACTGCGATGATGAAGCCGTGGATGAGGGAGGAGGTCGCTACCCTTGTCACAAAACACGGCACGGTGCCTCCACCGTGGATGGCGTTCCCCGAGCACCCGTACAGCCTCTGCTGGCGGATGGGGGGCGGCGAGGCGTACCTCGAGCTATGGTGGGCATGGTGGAAACAACAGCAGTTCACCGAGGAACAGAAGGTCGCGTACTTCCGCCGATGGCCACCGCCGTACTGCTGGTTGGAGTTTCTGATCGAAGCCGTGTGGGGGATCGACACGTGCGCTGAGAAGGACAACCTCGGCCCTTACTTCGAGCGGACTGCAGCCCTCGGCTTCGGCAGTCAACAGGATTACGAGCGCGACCTCGAGGACCCCAAGTGGTTGGGGCCGTAGCGAAAAACCGCATCGGGTACTCCTGCGCATGGTCAGAAACACGGTCACGGTCAGGAACACGGTCGCGAAATCATGAGCCGCAACAGCTCAAGATAGCGCGGCTCCACTCCCATCGGCACGCTCCCCATTCCCGGCCAACGCGCGCGCTCGACATCCCAGAGTAGCGCCTTTGCCGGCGACGCGCGTACGGCCCATCCGTGGTTGGCGATTGCGCGCGCTCGACATCCCAGAGTAGCGCCTTTGCCGGGGTGCCCCATCGACACGCTCCCCATTCCCGGCCAACGCGCGCGCTGACGAGAGCTCCACCCGAGAAATGGCGGTCACGGGTGGCTCAAGATGCAAGATGTCGCCCCTGGCGCTGGTGCCGATGGTGAAGCCTGGCTCGTTTTTCGTGAACTCCGCTCCCGGAGTTCCCCCGCCGCGCTTAGGCTGAGTCGTTATAACAAACCTTCACTGGGTGGGGAGTGAAGCCAGCATGTTCGTTCCGGTCGCATGTACTCAGTGTGGCAGGCCTTTTCAGGTGCCGCAGGAAGGGTTGGGTCAAACAGCCCCTTGCCCGTGGTGCGGGGCGATGGTACCGGCCTGGCCGCTGGCCTCGGTTTCTGGCGTCTCTTCGGGGGTCAGGGCCTCAGAGGCGTCTGCGGGAACAATCCCATCCGCGAATTCGCCTGCGCCGGGACAGGCCGGAGAAGCTTCCACGTGTCCGCGGCCATCTGCTTCCGGAGAAATGCAATCGGCCAACGGGCCGGCATCTCCCCTGGGTGGCAACTTGCCGATGGAGCCGCTATCGCTCGATGAGGCACCGCCCCACGAGGCTGTGTCGGTACCGCCAGCCTGGCGTGACGCGGCAGCGCGACCGTCGGGTGGGTGGACTTTGAGGCTGCTCATCGGGGCCGTGGTGTTTGTTCTGGTAGCTGGGCTGACGCTGGTGGTGTTGAATTATGGTCATGGCCGGCTGCCCGAAACCGCTTGGGAGGAATTCACCGCGCCCGATGGATCGTTCCGGGTATTGTTGCCGGGGATACCGGGGGCCGAAGAGGTGGCGGCCAACCCCCAAGGTTCGATCCAAGCGGGGCAACGTTTCGTGGTCCGGGGTTGGTATTCACAAACGGCTGTTTGGGTGGCGTATCACGATTTGGAACCCGCGGCCGCGCAGCAAATCGCTGCGGACCGCCACCGGGTCGTGGCCGCGGGGATCATCCGCGCTGAACGCGACCGGGAATTGACCCGGTTGGAGGGTACCATCCGCAAAGAGGCCGAAGTGCGTACAGCCACCGCCTGGGGCATTGAACTGCACCTCGACACCCCCCGCAGTACAGTTGTTGAACAGCTTTTGGTGGTGGGGGAAGGCCGCCATCCCCGCTTATACGTTCTGGGGGTACAGGGCCGGGAGTTGACCCCCAACAGTGCTGCGTGCCGCAAACTCTTCACCTCCTTCCAGTTACAGCAGTAGCTGAAAACTGTCGAACCGACCAGAAACCGCGACTTTAGGGGGCTTGAAATTGACAGTGAGAAAAGAAAGAGGGAAAATGAAGAGAAAATCTCTTCCCAACCCCCGGTTTTTGGCATCGGACACCGGATCGGTTGTGCTATACCAACGTAACGGGCCGACCGCGTTTGTTGGGTCAGGGCATCGCACAGGATTCTTCCATGCGAACGGTTACTTTCCTAGTCCTCGAGGGCGTTGATAAGGGTCGGGTGTACAAAGATTTGCCCATTCCGGTCACCATTGGCCGCGAAGAAGGCAACGCCCTGCGGCTCAATGATGAGCGGGTGAGCCGGTTTCATGCCAAAGTTCAAATGGAAGACGGCGACATCATCATCACCGATCTCGACAGTACCAATGGTACTCGCGTCAACGGTACGGCGATCCAAATTCGCCGCTTGCGGCCAGGCGATCAGGTGGCGATTGGCCGCAGCATGCTGTTGTTTGGTTCGATGGAGGAAATCGCTGCACGCAAAGCGGCGCTGGTGCCGGCGACCAGCGGCGGTGGACAGGTGCCCACAGTGCGGGCCGATGAACTGCAAGCAGCCAGCGGTCGCGTGTCGGTGGCCGATAGCCAACGCACGGCGACCCCCAACCTGCCGATTGTCCCCGGCTGGAGTGCTTTCGACGAAGAAATTCCCCCCCTGCCCCAAAAACTCAGCCCCTCCCAAGCCGCCCGCCTCACCGAAATCTTCGACTACCTGCACAAAGGATTAACCACCGCGGTGGAGAATATCGAAGCCAACGAAGACGGTACCGAAATTCGCATCGGTTTTGCCGAATGGCAAACCATTCAAGCGGTCCAGATGCTCTTGGCCCGCTACAGCCGCAACATCGCCGAACCGGAACTGTAACGGCTCGGCAGTCGCCATCGTCCCGGCACCCGATGGCGATCATCGCGCAGAAGCGACCCCGCGGGCCAGCGGGCCAAGGTTGGAGTTACCACAGCTTGTTGTCATCGCCGCCTACTTTGTCAGCGATTCCCAAGGCATAACCTATTGTGCAGGCTGGAGCTACCACGGCTTGTTGCCATCACCGCCCCACAACCTACCGCGACACAACCTACCGGGAAAAGATAACCGAACCCGGCCCGAGCAGCATCTCCAACTCTTCCAGGTTCAACGCCGCCGGGTTGACGTGATAAGCATCACTGAGCTTCATCTGCACCTGTTTACCGTTGAAGTCGCGGATACTCAAATACACCGGGCACGGTCCGCGATAGCGTTTCAGCACGACACTGACCGCATCCAGCTTACGTAAGGCGTCTTCATCTTCACTGTACGGCAGCCGGAGAATCAGGCTTTTGGTGAATTCGCGGCGGGCTTCATCGATCGTGAGAACTTTCTTCACCTGAAAATCGGGTTCGGCGCGATCGGGTGCCCAATTCAGCACACCCTCGAAAACCGCCACCACATCATTGACCATCAGCTCGCGATAACGCGCGTATTCGTCGGACCACATGATGCAGCGCAGGCTGCCGCTGAAGTCTTCGATGCGGAACATGGCGTATTTGCGGCCCAGGTTGCGGCCTTTGTTGGCGGTGCGGACATCCAGGTTGGTGATCATGCCAGCGACGCGGGCTTCCAGGCCGTTTTTGCCACCTTTGGCTAGGTCGCCCGCTTCATGGGTGCGGAAACGACGGAGTTGTTCGTCGTATTGGGCCAACGGGTGGCTGGAAATGTAGAAATCGAGTGCTTCTTTCTCGAATTTGAGCTTCTCGGTGGGCGGCCATTCCGGAACATCTGGCAGCGCAGGATGGAGCGTGTCGCGGGGGCTTTCGCTGCTGCCAAATTCGTCGAACAGGCCACCTTGGCCACGGCGTTTTTCGGCGGCGCGTTCCTCAGCCGCAGCATAGGCTCTGGCAACGGCCGCAAACTGCGCTGCGCGGGGGCCAAATTGATCGAAGGCGCCGGCTTGAATCATCTTTTCGACCGCGGCTTTTTGCACAATCCGCCGATCGACCCGTTCACAAAAATCAAACAGATCACGAAATGGCCCCCCGGCGTTGCGGGCGCGAACAATCTCCTCCGCCGCGGCTCGCCCCAATCCTTTGATCGCCGTCAGACCAAAGATGATGCGATTGTTCTGCACGTCGAAATCCGGCAACCCGCGGTTGATATCCGGTGGCAACACCTCCACGCCCAAGCGCCGCGCATCGGCAATATGGTCAATGAAAACATCGCGTTTGTTGCCGTCATCAATTTCCGAAGAGAGCAACGCGGCCATGTATTCCGCCGGGTAGTGCGTTTTCAGATAGGCCGTCTGATAGCCAATCTGGGCATAGGCCGCGGTGTGCGATTTGTTGAAACCGTAGCCGCCAAACTTCTCAATGAGGCTGAAAATCTCCTCGGCTTTGTCGCGGGATAGCCCCCGTTCTTCGGCTCCTTTGATAAAGTCCGCTTTCCGCTCTTCAATGATCTCGGTCTTCTTTTTGCTAATGGCTTTGATGCACGCGTACGCTTTGGCTAACTCAATACCCCCCAAGCGATTCAAGATGCGCATGACCTGCTCTTGGTAGCACATCACCCCGTAGGTTTCGCCCAGCACCTCTTCCATGACCGGATGAGGGTAGACCGGCTTGCGGCGACCATGTTTGCACTCGACGTATTCATCGACCATCCCGCCTTCCAGCGGACCCGGGCGGTAGAGGGCCAGCACCGCAATCAGATCACGAATATTGTCGGGCTTCATCCGTTTGAGCAGTTCGCGAATACCCTCACTTTCCAACTGAAAGACGCCCTTGGCATCACCGCGTTGCAGCAGTTGGTAGGTCGCGGCATCGTCGAGCGGGAACTTCATGGGGTCGAGGTCAATGTTGCGCGTCCGTTTGATCAAGCGCACGCAGTTATCCAGGACTGTCAGATTGCGCAGCCCCAGAAAGTCCATCTTGAGCATGCCAACTTTTTCGAGAATCCCCATTTCCCACTGCGTTGTCATCGTCGTGGTATCGCCGGAGGTGTCCTTGCCCTTCTTGGGGGGCCGCTGCACCGGGACATAGTCCGTGATCGGCCCATTCGCGATAACCACCCCCGCCGCATGCGTACCGACGTTGCGATTCGTGCCTTCCAGCTTCATCGCAATATCGACCAATTCGCGAACCTGTGGGTCTTGTTCGTATTCGCGGCGAAAATCCGGCGATTCCTCCAATGCCTCGCGCAGGCTTTTCGCTATCGCCCCTTTCATGGGCACCAGTTTGCACAGATAGTTGACCCGGCTCAACTCCACCCCCAGCACACGGCCGACATCCTTCAGCGCCGCTTTGGCAGCCAGAGTGCCGAAGGTACCAATTTGCGCCACCGATTGTTCCCCATATTTCTTCTTGACGTACTCGATAACTAATTCGCGGCGATCTTGGCAGAAGTCGATGTCGATATCCGGGGCTTCCGAACGATTGGGGTCGAGGAAACGTTCAAAGAGCAAATCGTATTCCAGCGGGCAGACGTGACTGATAAAAAGTACATAACAGGCCATCGCCCCGCAACCACTGCCCCGGGCCGTACAAGGGATACCATTTTCCCGCGCAAAGCGCACAAAGTCCCAGACAATCAAAAAGTAACTGGCAAAGCCCATCTTGCAGATAATGTTCAGCTCGTGATCGAGCCGATGGCGGACCGCCTCGGAAGGGTGAGGACCATAGCGTTCGTACATCCCTTGTTCGCACAACTCCCGCAGATACTGTTCGGGCGTTTTGGCCGCAGGGGGCGTAAACACGGGAAAATGGCGCTTGTGGAAATCGATGGTGATATCGACACTATCAGCAATCTGTTGGCTACGAGCGACGGCATCGGGATAGTCGGGGAACAGCCGGTACATATCCTCAGGGCTGCGGACATAGTACGGGTTGGGCATCCGCTCTTCCGGATACTTCTTCTTGCGCGGATCGTGCATCTGCTCGGTGTTGATGCAGAACAGCACATCGTGAGCGCGGGCATCTTCACTGCAGAGGTAATGGGCATCGGCCGTGGCTACCAAGGGTATGCCCAACTGACGCGCGATGTCGGCCGCCACCGGGGTACAGGCATCTTGTGCAGCAATGCCGTTGTTCTGAATCTCGATGTAAAAATCGTCGCCAAAGACTTTGCGAAACCACCGGGCCAGCTGCATCGCCTCATCGAGTTTGTCGCGGAGGATGTATTGGTTGAACTCACCCGCCAGACAACCACTCAGACAGATCAGCCCCTCGCGATGCGCGGCCAGAACCTCGCGGTCGATCCGCGGGTGCCGGTAGAAACCTTCCAAATACGCGATACTGGCGAGTTTGATGAGATTTTTGAAGCCGATAGTGTTTTTCGCCAAAATGGTCAGGTGCGTCGCAAAACCCAGTTCGTGCTTGGCGTCGCGGTCAAAACGGGACCCCGGCGCCAAATAGGCTTCATAACCAATGATTGGCTTAATCCCCCCTTTTTGACATTCGGTGTAAAATTCAATCGCCCCATACAAGTTGCCGTGATCCGTGATGGCACAGGCGTTCATGCCGAGCTTTTTGGTCTGCTGAACCAGCGGCGGGATGCGATTGAAACCATCCAGCAGGCTATAGTGGGTGTGCAGGTGCAAATGACAAAAGGCCGGCGCATTCATACTGCTATCCTAACCACCGATGCGGCAGTGAACAAGTGGATAATATGATTTCCTTCTCGGGTTATACCCGACCACATCGGATCGGGAAAGGGGAACAGACCCCGACAGCAGGCCCCTCCCACCGGAGAGCCAGCCGCGGCCGTTTGCCCCCACCGGTGGGCCAGGTCTCGGGGCCAGCGCGAATGATACTCCGCGTCATCGGGGCATTGATTCTGACCCTTGGTGGCTGCGGCGAACCCCTACCACCCGAGTTTGTATCAGCGCCGTATCAGTTCAAAGTGCGGTTTGGGAGCGAACCGCGCCAAGTCGACCAGCCAACCAAGAACATTCCCTCGCGTCTGTTTATTGTGGAATCACCCAGCGGTGCCTATACAGTTCGCGTCTTTGCGCTGCCGATCAGCTCCGCGCAAGCCCGCGACGCCAGCCCGCAGTTGTTGGCGGAAGCGAAAGCGGATTTGCTGCGAGCCATTGGGGGGAACGAAACGAGCAGCCGGCCGATCACGCTGGCAGGGAAGTATCCGGGGCTGGAAGTGACCGCAACGGCCAACCGGTCCCAACCGGGGCTGCTGCGGGCGCGGATTATTCTGGCCGGTACACGGCTGTACAAAGTCAGCGTTTTCGGCACACACGATTTCGCCACGACAACGGCCGCCGATACATTCCTCGAATCGTTTATGGTACTGGAATAATTTTCAGATGATGGAATAATAGCCCAGAGCCGTCCGCGCTGGCCTCCCGTCGTTTCCGAGGCCGGGCCGCTGGGGGAAATCGCGAGTTCCCGGCGGGACTTCATCTTCCGTGAGAGATGGTTGGGTCCTACAATGCCATTGCTGTACATCCGAACCGCATAGGCTAGGAGGCCCGTGATGGCCGCGAAGTTTCAGTTGGTCAGCGAGTTTGCTCCCGCAGGCGATCAACCCAAGGCTATTGAGCAACTCCTCCAAGGATTCGCTTCGGGCAAGAAAATTCAGGTACTCTTGGGAGCGACCGGTACCGGCAAAACCTTCACTGCATCCAATGTGATTGCCCGTTTGCAGAAGCCGACGCTGGTGCTGGCCCACAACAAAACGCTGGCGGCTCAGTTGTACAAAGAGTTCAAAGGTTTCTTCCCGCACAACGCGGTCCATTACTTCGTCAGCTATTACGACTATTACCAACCCGAAGCGTACATCCCGCAGCGGGATATCTACATCGAGAAAGATTCATCCATCAATGAGAATATCGACCGTCTGCGCTTGGCTGCCACCAGTGCCTTGGTCAGCCGCGAAGATGTGATCATTGTGGCCAGTGTGTCGTGTATTTACGGCTTGGGTTCGCCCTCAGACTATCGGCGGATGATGGTTTATCTGCAAAGAGGCGACAGCATCGAACGCGATGAACTCTTATTGCGGCTGATCGACATTCAGTATAAGCGGAACGACATCGCCTTTGAACGGGGTACGGTGCGTGTTCGCGGCGATACTATCGACGTGTGGCCGGCGAGCGAAGAATTCGCCTACCGCATCGAGCTATTGGGCGATGAAGTCGATGCTCTAGCGATCATTCAGCCGCTCAGCGGCGAAACGATTCAAGTTCTCAACGATCTGTACATCTACCCCGCCAAGCACTTCGTCACCCCGGAAGACCGGGTGCAAGCGGCCATTCGCGGCATCGAAGAGGAATTGGCTGAGCGGCTGGAGTATTTCAAAAAAGCGGGGAAACTGCTGGAGATGGAGCGGTTGAAAGCCCGTACCCGCTACGATTTGGACATGCTCCGCGAAGTGGGGTATTGCTCGGGCATCGAGAACTACGCCCGTTGGTTCAGTGGCCGCGCCCCAGGTGAACCACCGTACACATTGCTCGATTTCTTCCCCGAAGATTTTCTTCTGGTGGTGGATGAATCGCATGTCACCTTGCCGCAAGTCCGCGGTATGTACTTCGGCGACCGCAGCCGCAAAGAAACCCTCGTCGAACATGGTTTTCGCTTGCCCAGTGCCCTCGACAATCGCCCGTTGCGTTTTGAGGAATTTGAACAGCGGATGAAGCTTTGTCTGTGCTTATCCGCGACCCCCGGCCCGTACGAGCTGGAGAAAACCGGCGGGGAAGTGGTCGAGCAGGTCATTCGCCCCACGGGTTTGGTCGATCCGATCATTCATATCAAGCCGGCCAAGGGGCAGGTCCGGGATTTGGAAGAAGAGGTTCGCCGCCGAGCCGCCAAGCAAGAACGAACCCTCGTGACCGTGCTGACCAAACGCATGGCCGAAGACCTCACCACCTACTTCCGCGACGCCGGACTGCGTTGCAAGTGGTTGCATTCCGAACTCGATGCGATCGAGCGGATTCAAATTCTCCGGGAATTACGCGAAGGTGCCTTCGATGTCTTGGTGGGCGTCAACCTCTTGCGGGAAGGGCTGGATTTGCCCGAGGTTTCCCTCGTCGCCATTGTGGATGCCGACAAAGAAGGCTTTCTCCGTTCGGAAAAATCCCTGATTCAGACGATGGGCCGTGCGGCGCGCAATGTCAACGCCGAAGTGATCCTCTATGCCGATACCGTGACCGACTCCATGCGGGCGGCCGTCAGCGAAACCAATCGTCGCCGCGAAATTCAGCTGGCTTACAACCAACAACACGGTATCACGCCGCGCACGGTGAAGACCGCGATCAAAAACGCCATCGAGGAGGAAATCGAGGCCCACGCCCTTGCCCAAGCCGCAGCCACCGGCGCGCGCGCCGCGGCTGAAGACTACATCACCCTCGAATATGTGCAGCAGCTGTACCAAGAAATGCTCGACGCCGCCAAACAACTCGACTTTGAACGCGCCCAAGTTTTACGCGATCAAATCCTCCGGCTGGAAAACGAACTGAAGAAGAAACACGGCGACGCAGCCCCACCGAGCGTCTTCAG
This sequence comes from Gemmata sp., assembly GCA_025055115.1. Lineage (GTDB taxonomy): Bacteria > Planctomycetota > Planctomycetia > Gemmatales > Gemmataceae > Gemmata. Next base: position 6,513 of record JANWYJ010000031.1, on the reverse strand, counting down.
CAATAAATCAGTACCAGTGGCCGCCCCGACGCCGGCATCGAAAAAAACGGCCACCCGGCGGAAGAAACGCTAGCCCAGCACAAAGAAACGCTAGCCCAGCACAGCTACTCGCAGCCCCCGGGCACTTCCAACGGCCTTTTCAGCGCAAGCGTCGGTTCACACGCCGTGGTCTGCGCGCGATTCGCTGCGAATTGGCCGCTTCCACCACACGGCAGCCTGCCGCAGCCGCAGATGAACCGCCGATGCGCTCGATTCGCTGCGAATGGGCCGCTTCCAACAGCGTTTTCAGCGCAGGCGTCAGTTCGAGGCTTTCGCCTGTGGCGGATGGACAAAGGCCTCGGCCATCGCCTGGCATTGCTCGACCGTCATTTCGCCTTCCTGCACCCAGAGCCGATACTTCAGCTTCAAGGGTTGTTGGGGCGTCAGATCGTATTCGAAGTAATCGCCGAAGCGGCCGTAGTCGCGTTCGCTGCCGCGCGTTTCTTTCGGGTTGTCCGGGTGATTGATTCGTAACACCGTGTAACGTTTCCCACCGGTGACAAAACTACAAGCATTCCAGGGTAGGTTGACGGTTTTGCGGTTGTTGTCGCGGGAACCTTTCGGGTCCCAATTGCGAGTTTCGCCGATTGGGCCTTTGCCATCGGGACGGAGATAGTAGGTGTTCTGTTTGCCGTTTTTCGCCACTTCTTGATTGGCGCGGAAGTGGAAGCCAGCGTGTTGCGGGTCGCCGTCGAGCCGCACGTTGTCGAGGGTTGTGGTCAGTTGGGTATTCCAGTCGATCAAAGTGCCGTTTTTGGTCGCGTACACGGTCACTTCGCGGTGTTCGGTGGCGAAGGTTTGGCCATCGGAGCCGCGCCAGGAGATTTCCACCCGTTGGCGGGCGAGGACTTCGCCGGTATCTTGGGCCAGCGTCTTCTCGTGTTGGCTGAAGACGTTGTTACTACCGTGCCACGTATCGGCTTGCTGATGACCTTGGTAACGGATGCGATTGAATCCAAAGAACAAGCCACGATGGTGCGGATACAGGCCGTCTTTGCTGGTTTTTGCGCTGGAGTTGGTGAGCATCACCTGGCCCGTCGCTGGATCGTAGACGTTGTGGAACGGTTTGAAGGTGTAGAAGTGATCGTTGGGATCGTGCGGCAAGTGAAAGTATTGCAACACGGGGCGTTTCTGATTCACACTGGTATAGACCCATTCGGCCGGAGCGCCTTTCTTCTCCACGATTTCGAAGTGCGGCGGTTCCACCAAGTGGTTGACAGTGTTGGGTTTCAGCCGCACGGTGTCGTTGGCTTGCAGTTGCGGCAGGATGAAAACCATGTACTGTTTGACTTTGGGATCGTCGGTGAGGCCGGGGGGAACGATCTGCGCCGGAATGGTGCCGCCGCTGGGGAGTTCGACCACGTTGTAGGCCACTGGGTCGCCCTCGGGCAGTGGGAACTTGACGACCACATTGGTTTGGTCGCTTCGGCCCCCGGTCACAGTGATCTGGAACGGGCCTGCCTGAACGGCCAGCGGCCCTCCAAGCAGCGTCACTATGGATAGTGTGCGGATCATCGATCATCTCCAGGAAAGGTCGCCCTGCTGCGGCGCGGCATGTAAGATGACGCAAGACACCACGGGAGGACACCCATGAGCGTATCCGCCACCGAGCTGACCGCCAAGAAGTGTACCGCCTGCGAAGGGAATACGCCCCCCCTCACGCCTCAAGAAATCCAAGAATACCTGCCGGCCGTCCCGCAGTGGCAACTGACCGACAACGGCCAGATGATCCGCCGCAAATACAAATTCCCGGACTTTGTGACAGCCATGGCGTTCATGCAAAAAGTTGGGGAACTCGCCGAAGCCGAAGGCCATCACCCCGACTTGCACCTGACCGGCTATCGGCACGTCACCATCGAACTGACGACCCATGCCATCGGTGGTCTGTCGAGCAACGATTTCATCGTTGCGGCCAAGATCGACCAACTGTGAGGAAATCATGACCGCACGCGATCGCCTCCAGGAACTTTTTCGCGCCCGCGCTTTGCAATTTGGCGACTTCACCCTGGCTTCGGGCCAGAAGAGTCGCTACTACGTCAACTCGAAAAAGGTCCTTTTCCATGCCGAAGCGATTACCTTGGTGGGCGAATTGTTGTACGAATCGACGTGCGATCTCGATTTTCAGGCGATTGGCGGGTTGGAGGTAGGGGCGATTCCGATGGCCGCGGCGGCGCTGACGGCGTTTCACCGCCACGGCCGCTCGCTCGAAGGCTTTTTCGTCCGCAAAAAAACCAAGGACCATGGCGCCAAAGAGTTGGTCGAGGGGCAGGTAAACGCTGGCGATCGTGTCGTGGTGATCGACGACGTGCTGACCACCGGAGGCAGCGTTTTGCAAGCCATCGCCGCCGTTGAAGCCCTCGGAGCCAAGGTCCTGCGTGTGGTGTGCATCTGCGACCGCTTGCAGGGTGCCCGGGCAGCACTGGCCGCGTACGATTTCCGCCCCTTGTTCACCATCCGCGACTTCGGCATCGAACCGACGATGGCTTAACCGCCGCGATCCTGCCTGGCTAGCGCTGGCACTTTTGCTGGTCGCGAAACGGTCACGCTGGCCGCATCACTGGTGCTACGTCAGCCCGGGGTAGTCAACCCATATTCATGATGAGAATCATTTCATTGAGCGCCGCTGCGAAGGATACCCACAGGAAGTACGGCACCAGCAACGCAGCAGCGTACACCGAGTGCCGACGGAAGGTGACGATCGTAGCCGCGATGAGAAGCCATAGGGCCGTGATGTCAACAAGGGCGAGGTCCATCCGGTGTAGGCCGAAGAAAAGGTACGACCACGCGGCATTGAAGGTGAGCTGCGCCAGGAATAGGCCCAGTGCCCACGGCGCGCCTGCGAAGCCAGATTTCCGCCATACCAGCCAAGCTGCAATGCCCATGAGGGTATACAGTACCGGCCACACCACCGGGAAGACCCAATTGGGCGGCGTCCATGTCGGTTTGCGCAGCGCAGCGTACCATGCATCGGCCCCGAAGATGCCGCCGAAGGCCATCGCGGCGTAACACAATCCAAGCCACACGGCCAGACCGAACCATGTCGCACCCGTACTCCACGACCGCACCGGTGCAGACCCCGAGATGACACTCGTAGTGCTCATGGTATTCCCTTATGTGGAAGGAACACGCTGGCTTCTCTGCGCTGGTGAACGGCTGGACGTTGCTGTGGCAGCGTTGCCGAAGCTGCCTGCCCGAAAATCGTCCGCAGAAAGGCCCCTCGGCTACTCGCGCAACGACCCCTCAGCTACTCGCGCAACGGCCCCTCGGCTACTCGCGCAACGACCCCTCGGCTACTCGCGGGCGACCGGTCGCAGCAATCGCGCAGCATACCGGCCCAGCCGGATCAGCAGAACACGATTCAAGTAACCCGTCGTTACCTTGGCTCCCACTTTCCCCACAATCTTGCCAACCACATTGGCGCTCATTCCCACGCCGATCGAGTTCATCGCCTCATGAAATAGCTGATCGTATTGATCTTCGGCGATCTTTTCCCACTCGGTTCCCTGCCCGGCCAGGTAGGCATTGAAGAAGGTGCGCCCCATGAGAACCGCCGTGCCTGTGCGACCGGCCCGCAGGTTATAGAGCTGGCACAGATCGGTGAGCATGGCGAAGGTGTACAACAGGGCCGCCCCGGAGTCGATAACCGCATTGGGAGCTACCGCGGTCACGATCCATACGCGGTTAGCCCAGTATTTCACCCGAGCTTCCGCCGCTGTATCGATGACCGATTGAAAGCCATCTCGAAAACGGGTGAACCAGTGTTCGGTAGTTGCGAACTTATCGGGATCGAGCAACTCGGCCCGCACTACCTTCAGTTGGGCGATGGCATCGTCGCTGAGGTTCAATTTCGCCAACAAGCGCCGATCGCGCTCTGTGTTGAGCGGATATTCGCGGAGATATTGCTCGATCTTGGCCCGGGCTTCGTGGGATTTTCGCGCCGCCAGCCAGCGCAGCCGCGTTCGGTTGGCCAATTCCTTCACGCCTTGCAAGCGCAACTGGCGATTCTCGCGCAAGCGAATGTAGATGAGCACGAAACGGAGGAAGGCATACAGCACACAGACGCCCAAGAGTGCCAGGCCGGCGTATCCGGTCCAGCGCAGCCCATCCTCGGGCACGGCCGCCAGCGTTTGTAACAACGACGCCGTCTGATTCAACAAGAAGATGCCGAAAATGCCGGTGATGCCCACCAAGAACGCGAACATGACGGGTGAGCCGAACCAGCCGAGCCAGCCCAGGCCAGTCGGGTCGGAGTGCAACAGCATTTCGGCTTCGGTCATCTCGCGGGCGGCCTGTTCGTCGTCGAGTTGTTGCAACGCCGCCAGGTCGCGGGCCGAAAGCGGGGCGAGGTCTACGGGGGCTTGAACTGGGCGGCCCAATTCCGTTTCGCCGGGGCGCAACTCCGGCGGCTCGTCGGCCAAGTCGGGCCGTTGACGCGACAGATCGGGGGTGACCGTCGCCGGTCCACTGGCTCCAGGAACGCCCAAGCGGAAATCGTCGTCGGCCGATTTCATGATGGAACCCTCACGCGACCATCGAATTGACCCCAGCCGTGCTATTGTATCGCACGGCCCGATGTTTCACCCCTGCCAACCGTTCCATTCCCACCACGACACGACCGCGCTCGAGGTTCTTGGCGGCCCATGATGGCTCCGCGACAGTGGCCTGGTGGTGTAGTTGAAGCTAGGAATCCAGTGAGAAATCGACCTTGGCGGCCCATGATGGCTCCGCGACAGTGGCCTGGGCTTTCCGCGGCAACACCGCGCGGCCGGACCGCTCCCGTCCAAGGAAAACAGTATCCGACCGATAGCACGATAGCCCGATAGCCCAATGGTCGAACCTCCGCCTCACCGTTGTACCGCGGGCGAATTCAGACCGCATTCCGTCACATCATGGCCGCCGCCACCGCCTATCCGACATTTCCGCCTATCCGACATTTCCGCCTATCCGACATTTCCGCCTATCCGACATTCCCACACCGGCTGATGGCTGCAGGGCGACAGAAATTATACATATGAATAGTATGCGCATTACCCTCGGTGAAGTCAAGTGCCGTCACGAAGATTTTCCGGATTCCCCTCTCCATGATGGAGCTCCGATGCACGCCGAGCATGATGGCGCTCCGATGCACGCCGAGGATCCCGTGTGTGCGCGCCGCTGAAGGCTAGCCATTCTGCAGAGACGCTGTTCGAGCGCTCGGATGCTCCCAAGCTGGTCGATTTTCTCACAAGCGGCGCAAGCTGAAAGAAAAACCGTCTTCCCGATTGTGGGCGACGACCTTGAGCGTTTGTATCCTCTTGTGTTGTCGGCGGCTGACGCCTACACTTTCTGGTAGCTGCACCCGTAGCTCAACTGGATAGAGCAGCGGTCTTCGGAACCGCAGGTTACAGGTTCGACTCCTGTCGGGTGTACTGAATACTTTTACACCACGGTGCCCCCCTAGCACTGCAGTGCGAACCCCATCCGATGCCATCACTGGCGGTCACTCCACGCCGGCAACCGATCTGCACTTCTACTTGTTACCTGGATGGCCCGCATCTGCCGCCGACCACCTGACGTTGGGGTATACGTCGCTGGGTCGGCCGCCGCGTCTCACCCTTTCGGCACCAACGAGGGACGACCGTCCGAAGCGACCTGACGCGCAGTGGAACGACCTGACGCGCAGTGGAAGGCTATGTCGGTGCGGGTTTTGGGTGCCGACCAGTATTTGGGCCACTCCCGTGACCAACTGTGGCCGGGCGGCAGCCAATCGGTGTCGTTGCGAGCGTTCGCCACAACGGGGAACGCGGCCCACCGTGGTGTCGATGGTGAGAGGGGGGTGGTGTCGGGGCGACGCTCGTACCTCTCAGGCGTGAGGGTAGCGTATCAGCGTTCAGAGTTGTGGGGTCAAAGTGGTGGGTGGAAGTATCGGCCCTGATGCTCGGGCCGTCAGGGGCCGTAGCCCATGCGGACAAGCGTTGGGCCGCGGCTTGGCGGGAACGATCGCGCGCCAATGGTTGTTAATAAAATAGATAAATGAAAAACCATACAATTGCAAGTATTAATATTAAAATGATGACGATTCCCAGAAGAATGCAACCCCATGAGGGCCTTGTGAAAATGTCGCCTTCTCGGTTGTCCTGGCAGCGGTTGGCCACCAACTCCGGACGAGCCTGACCTTCAATCCAGATGCCATAACTGTTGTTGCCGCTGCAGAGATTCTCCCGCGCCACACCCGCCGCAGAATTGAAGTAGGCGATGCCATCTTGTTGGTTGTTCTCGCAGCGGTTGGCCACCAACTCCGGACGGGCTTGGTCTCGGACCGCAATGCCATACCGACTGTTGCCGCTGCAGAGATTGTCCCGCGCCACACCCGCCGCAGAATTGAAGTAGGCGATGCCATCTTGTTGGTTGTTCTCGCAGTGATTGGCCACCAACTCCGGACGGGCTTGGTCTCGGACCTCAATGCCATACCGACTGTTGCCGCTGCAGAGATTC
>JANWYJ010000029.1 GCA_025055115.1 Gemmata sp. | reverse complement strand
GTTCGCGGCGGGAGAGAATCATGGCTCGTCCTTTCTGAGAGGGTGAAGCCATTGTGGCACAACGGATTCGTTGTTTCCACAAAGAAATGCTCCTATGAAGTGCGGGTCCCAACCATCCCCCTTCAGCCCAGCCATCCGCGGTCTGGATTCCCCACGACATCTCAAGAAACCAAACCACTCCAAGACCCACCATCGCCAAGAGCAGGGGCTTCGCTTGCGGCGGAAACAACGCCATCGGGCCAGGCCGCGAACATCCAGCGGCCGAAGGGGGGCTGCGGGCTTTTCCGAAGGGTCGCTCGAACCTATCCGCACACCGAACCTACCCATCCACACACCCCGGCAACGAACCGGACGGTCCGCCAGCCGCATCACAAGTGCAATATCGACAGCGATTTGAATGACGTATGTCCGACGGCAACGAACTGGACGATCCGCCAGCCGCATCCCGAGACCCACAACCCCAGGTTGGCACGGTGTCACCAGCACCACGGCCAGCCACTGACGGCGTTGCACTGATGAACCAGCCACAACCCCAGGTTGGCACGGTGTCACCTGCACCACGGGTACCCCGCGGATGCTTCCACCCTACCCTACTGGCCCGCCTCATCCCTTCGACGGAGTGGCTGTGCTGCGCGACCGCAGGGAGGCGGTAGCGGCCTGCAGCCGCTGGGTGAGTTGGTCGGGTTGGAATGGTTTGATGAGGTAATCGTTGAACCCGACCGCGATCATCGCTTGTTGATCTTCGGGGCGGCCGTAGCCGGTCAGAGCGATCATGTAGGGGGCGATTTTGGGGCGGTTGAGAATGCGCCGGGCCAATTCATAGCCGCTGATTTGCGGCAAGCCAATATCAATGAGGGCGATATCGAACCGTTCGGCATCGAGGGCCGTGAGGCATTCCCGAGCGTCGCTGCAGGCGCGCACGGCGTAGCCGTCGAGCTGTAACAATTCGACAAGTGAACGACGAATATCAGGATCATCTTCCACGATAATGATGCGCAGGGTGTGTTGGGTGGATGCACCGTTGGCCGTGCCGGGGGGCTGCGATGGTTCGCGAGCCGGGGCGGCGGGTGCAGCGGGGGGAAGGCTGGCCGGTGGACGAGTCAGCGGAAGCCGCACGATGAACTCACTGCCGCGGTTGAGGCCTTCGCTTGTGGCTTCAACACGGCCACCATGCAGTTCGATAATCCAGCGAACGAGCGTCAGACCGACGCCAATGCCGCCGGCGGCACGATCGAGCGTTTCATCGGCTTGTACGAACGGCTCGAAGATTTTTTGTGCCATCGCTGAGGTCAGCCCCACTCCGGTATCGCGGACCCGAATCACCGCTTCGTTCCCTTCTTGGGCCAGCGTCAACCACACTTGCCCACCCGCGGGCGTATACTTGGCCGCGTTGCGGAGCAAATTCACTTGCACCTGTTCGAGCCGGTCGGGGTCGCCATCGACCCACACAGGCTGCGGCGCGGGGGTGTAGTGCAACTGGACTTGCGCTTCGTCGAAAATAGCGGCCACTTCTTCCAACACATTTGGTATGAGGGTGGTCAGATCGAGCACGCGCCGGCGCAGTTCCACCTTGTTATGGGTGAAGCGGGCAACTTCGAGCAAGTCGTCGATGAGGCGCGACATGTGCCGGGCACGGCGGGCAATAACACCAATCCACGACTCCGCCTCGCTGCCGGGGGGTGTGGACCGCCGGGCCAATTCCACCGTGTTGAGAATGGCGGCCAGCGGATTGCGTAACTCATGGGAGAGCATGGCCAGGAAGCGTTCTCGTTGGGCGACGGCTTCTTGCGCCAACTGTTCGGCCCGACGAATGGGGGTGATGTCGGTTTTGATGCCGCCGATGCCAATAACTCGGCCGGTTTCGTCGCGGACGGGAAACTTGGTCGCTAAAAACACGTGCGGTCCGTCGGCCAGCGGAATGATGACTTCCGTTTGGTCGTCGGTTTCTTGACTGATGACGCGGTCGTCGCCAGCGGTCAGAGCGCGGGCCACGTCGGGGGGAAACAGATCAAAGGCTGTTTTGCCCAAGGGGTCTTGGCCGACGGCTTTGCGAAAGGCTTCCCCGACGATCCGATAGCGGCCTGAAAGGTCTTTAATAAACAGCCAGTTCGGGGAGTGATTGAGAATCCCAGCAAGCTGCTCATCTTTGCGGCGTGATTCGGCTTCGGCTTTTTTGACTTCGGAGATGTCGATGAGCGTGAGTACGACACCGTCGATCGTCAAGCCGGCGCGATAGGGCAGGCAACGGAGCAAGAACCACCGGCCGCGGCGGTCGCGCACCTGCCGTTCGATGGGCACGGGATTTTCCAGAACCTGTTGCAGGTCGGCCAGCAAACCGGGGTGGTCGATGGTGTATGTGAAGTGGTCGATGCGCCGACCAATATCTTGGGGCAGCAGATGGAAGGTTTCTGCGATTTTCGGGGTGAACTTCCGCAAACACAGGTTGCGGTCAAGAAAGATCGTGTGCACCTCGGTACTGAACAGCAAGTTATCCAAATCGGCGGATAGCTGGGACAATTCGGCGATTTTGCGCTGGTACTCGCCGTTGACGGTGTACAGTTCTTCGTTGACCGAATGCAGTTCTTCGTTGGTGCTTTGCAATTCCTCATTGGCTGCGGTCAGTTCTTGGTTGGTCGCTTGTAACTCTTCGTTGCTGGTTTCCATCTCCTCGATCATGGCTTGGAGATTTTCGCGGGTGTGGCGCAGTTCGTTCTCCAAGGCCAGGATTTGCTCGCGCGAAGCTTGGCCGAGGTCGATTTCGCGCGGTGGATCGCGGGTTTCCCGGGGCTGACCGACCTCTTGCAGCAGCACCAAGGCATGCGTGACACCGGCTTTGCGGTTGCGCACAGGGCGAACCGTGACGTTGACTTCGCGTTCGCCTTCCGGTGGGAACAGCCGCAAGCCTTTGTAGGTCACTTCCGTGAGGTCTTTGAAAGCACGCGGCAAGGCCCCCGTCAGCGCGGTGCGTAATTCCGGATCGACAATCTCCAGGATTTCCGAGGTCATGCGGCCATCACGGAACTTGAGAAAGCGACTGGCCCCCGAGAAGGATTGCACCAAATCGCCCCGTTCGGACACCAACAGTGCCGGGGGCATGAATTCGTCGAGCAGGGCATCGTACGCGATAGCCAGGTGGGGATCGGGTCCGGCCGTGTGCGGCGGGGTGATGGGCCGCAGGCTCGTCGCCGCGGGCGGCCGCAGATCGGTTACCAGCCGCACATCGCGGCGCTTCCGGTAGATCCGCCAACGCGCATCGACGGTTTCAAATTCATCGCTGATTTCCCCCGTCGTTTCGCTGGGGCCTAAAAACAACAGCCCCCCCGTTTTGAGGGCGAAATGAAACAGCGAGACCACCCGTTTTTGTGCTTGCGGCTGGAAGTAGATCAGCAGATTGCGGCAACTGACCAAATCCAAGCGGGTGAAGGGGGCATCTTTGAGGACGTTGTGCTGGGCAAAGACCACCATTTTGCGTAAATCGGCCGTCACTTGATAACCGCCGGAAACCCGGGTGAAGAAGCGATTGATCCGCTCAGGGCTGACCGACGCCAACGCCGACTCAGGATAAAGCCCAATGCCGGCCGCATCGAGCGACGCCCGGTGAGCATCGGTAGCAAAGATTTTGACGTTGATCGGCCGATTGATGATGTCGAGGGCTTCGCGGATGAGAATGGCCAACGAGTAGGCCTCTTCCCCAGTTGCACAGCCAGCGACCCAGACGCGGAATTCGTCCCCGGGCGCCAACCGGTTCATCAACGGCGGCAGACAATCACGGCCCAGCCGTTCGAAGGCGTCTTCATCGCGGAAAAACCGCGTCACGCCAATCATCAAGTCTTTGTACAGCAGATTGAGTTCGGCCGGATCGGTGGCGAGCCGTTGGATGTATTCGTCCAAACTGGCAATGTCGCTGAGGCCTAAACGGCGTTCGAGTCGCCGGCCGACCGTTTCCGGCTTATAGAAGGAGAAGTCGATCCCATAGGCATCACGGAGTAGTTGGAAAACAGCATCGACGCCTGTGGGGGGTGGCGGTTCGGGCATGGCCGGCCGATGCGGCACACGCGAATGGGCGATCAGCGCTTCGGGAATGGCCTCGGGTGGCAACACCAGATCGACCACGCCCGTATCCAAGGCACTGCGGGGCATGCCATCGAACTTAGCGCTGTTCAAATCTTGAACAATCACCAGGCCGTGGGCGTCGTGAATGTCGCGAACCCCGCGCGAGCCATCACTGCCAGTGCCCGAAAGAATGACAGCCACGGCCCGATCGCCAACATCATGGGCCAACGACCGCAAGAAATGGTCGATGGGCAACGCGACCGTTTGCGTTGGGTCTTTGTCGGTCAACAGCAGTCGGCCACCGCTGATGATCATGTCTTTTTTCGGCGGCAGTAGATAAATGGTGTCGCGTTGCACCGGCATGCCATTTTCGACCACGCGAATCGGGATACGGGTTCGCCGAGCAAGAATGTCGTCGGTGAGGCTTTTGAAATCGGGCGACAGATGCTGAATGACAACAAACGCCAAACCGGTGGTTGTCGGGGTGGCTTCGAACAGCCGTTCGAGAGCTTCTAAACCACCAGCCGATGCGCCAATGCCGACAACAAGGACGGGGGCGAGATCGCTGGTCGGTACTCCGGGGGCGGTGGCCATCCTGTCGTTCCTACTACCTTCCCTTCGGTCGATGCTGTTGAATATGTGGAGATAGTGTATGTCAGCACGGGTTGGAATGAAACGTGTTTCCGGGGGCCACGGTATCCCGAACACCACGGGGCCGCAACAAGCTGGAACGGCCTTTGCGGAGGCGGAGGGCCAGCCGCTTGTCAGGACTAACCAGAACGTGTGGGGCGTTGCTAGAATCTCCCCCAACATCCTTGCAGGGGAGTCATTATGGCCGAGCCACTGGGATTTTGCATCGTCGGTTGTGGGATGATTGCCCGCTTTCATGTCCGGGCCCTCCAGGAAATTCCCCACGCTCGGATCGCGGCCCTGGTCAGCCGCTCGGGCGACAATGCTCAGAAATTGATTCACGAAACCGGTTTGCCCCCCGTGCCGATCTTCCGCACCGTCGACGACGCGGTGCAAGCGCCGGGTGTCGACGCGGTGATCATCACCACCCCCAGCGGTGCGCACCGCGAACCGGCCCTCATCGCCGCCCAAGCGGGGAAGCATGTCGTGGTCGAGAAACCGCTGGAAATCACCGGGCCGCGCTGCCAAGAGATCATCGACGCCTGTGCTCGCGCCAATGTGCAACTGTGCACAATCTTTCCCTCTCGCTTCGCCGACAGTAGCAGAGTTCTCAAAGCCGCGGTGGATGCGGGCAAGTTCGGCCGGCTGACACTGGGGGAAACCACCTGCAAATGGTGGCGCAGCCAAGCCTACTACGACGAAGGCGGGTGGAAAGGCACCCAAGCCCTCGACGGCGGTGGCGCCTTGATGAATCAGGCGATTCACAGTGTCGATCTGTTGTTGTGGATGATGGGTGAAGCGACGCACGTCAGCGGTTTTACCGCGACCTTGGCCCACGAACGGATCGAGGTCGAAGATACCGCGGTCGCTTGCATTCGTTTCCGAAGCGGGGCCTTGGGCGTGATTCAAGCCGCCACCAGCATTCATCCCGGCTACCCGAAAACCATCGCCGTTCATGGGGATCGTGGTTCGGCCGTCATTGAGCAAGAAGACGTGATCCGTTGGGACTTCACCCCCGAAACCGACGACGACGTGAAGATCAAACAGCGGTTTGCGGCACGTGTGGGCGCCAGTGGCGGGGCAGCCGATCCGAAAGCCATCAGCCATGAAGGGCATCGGCGGCAGTTGGCGGACTTCATCGAGGCGGTTCGCACCCACCGCCCCCCCCAAGTCGATGGCCGGGAAGGGAAACGCGCCGTCGATCTGATCTGTGCGATTTATGAGAGTGCCCGAACCGGTCGGACCATCACGCTCTAGAGAATTCCGCGCGGGGCTGGCCGCAGCGACCCCACGTCCGTGTTTTCACGGTCGGGAGCGACCGCGGCTTGCTGGGGCTAGCAATGACAACGGCCGAAAGTGGTGGTAAAATAATCACCAAAAGCCTGCGGCTTCAGGGGCAAGGGGAAGCGGTGTGGGAAGAAGGGGTCGGAAATGAAGTGCCAACGGTGTCCGAAACAAGCCACGTTGCACATTACCGAAGTACTCGGCGAAGACCGGTACGAAGAAGTTCACTTGTGCGAAGAATGTGCCAAAAAATACCTGCTGGAGCCACAGAAAAAGTCCACCGCCGCGAAACCCCCCATCGCCGACGATAGTGAGGATGCGGAAGCGGCGCCGACCGGACCCGTCTGCGATCTGTGCGGCATCAGCTACATCGAGTTCCGCAATCACGGCCGCTTTGGTTGCGCCAACGACTACGAAGCCTTCAAAGCGGAACTGCTGCCGCTTCTGGAAAGCATCCACGGCGATGTGCGTCATCTGGGGAAAACCCCGCGCCGGATGCCCCGCTCACAAGGCGCGCAGGTGGAATTGGTGACCCTCCGCCGCCGCTTGCAACAACTGGTAACCGAAGAGAATTACGAAGAAGCCGCACGCGTTCGCGATCGCATCAAGGAATTGGAAAACAGTTAGTTCACCGCCGTGACGCAGACGGATCCGACGCAACCACAACCGACCGGCTTGCCTGGATGTGCAAACGCCAAGACAGGCCCATACGGTGACGCAGACGGATCGACGCAACCACAACCGACCGGAGGTCGAGGGTGAAGTGCCAAATATGCGATAACCCGGCCACCGTTCACTTAACCGATATTGTGAACAAAAAGAAACGCGAGCTGCACCTGTGCGAACGGTGTGCCCGCGAACGGAAACTCATTCCCGAGCCGCCGGCGCAACAACCGTTGGACCTGAAAGCGTTGCTGCAATTGCTGATGAATCCCTTTCCGGCAGCCACGGAAGCCGAGGAGGAAACGCCCGTTCCACTGGCGTGCGAAATCTGCGGCCTGTCGCTGTCCGAATTCAAAGCCGTGGGCCGTTTCGGCTGCCCCAACGACTACGAAGCCCTGCGCCCCGCCCTCGAACCGCTGCTGGAACGGATTCACCGGTCGTTGCACCATGCCGGCAAAACGCCGCGAGCTGTCCGACTGAAGGAGTTGAAACGACAAATGCAACAGGCCATTGCCCAAGAGGCCTACGAGGAGGCCGCCCGCCTTCGCGACCTCATTCGGCAATTGGAAAAATAGTTCCCCGGGGTCCTCACCCCGGCAAACCGCATTCCGGCCGGGGCATACGGGGAACCGACACTGAGACGGATGTATGAATCTCGATAGTCTGCTACCGCATTTGGGGGAATGGCTCCGTGGTACCGGCCCGGAGTCGGACGTGGTCATTTCCACACGCATTCGCCTGGCCCGCAATCTGGCCCATTTGCCCTTTGCCACGCGGGCAACCCCCGCGCACAAAGCCGAGGTGGTCGCTCGGGTCAAAGACGCCATCACCCATGCCCCACCGGCCCATCCGCTGGAATACGTGGATATCCCCCAGCTGAGCCATCTGGACCGGCAATTCCTCGTCGAACGCCAATTGATCAGCCGGGAATTGGCCAGCGGTCTGGAAGGCCCGCGCGGCGTGGCCTTCGACCCCACCGAAACCGCCAGTGTGATGGTCAACGAAGAAGACCATCTCCGCCTCCAGGTACTCCGCAGCGGCTTTGCGCTCGACGAAGCCTGGCACGACATCGACCAACTCGACGACGCTCTCGAAACCCGCCTCAGCTACGCCTTCCACATCCAATTCGGCTATCTGACGGCCTGCCCCACCAACGTCGGCACCGGCATGCGGGCCAGTGTTATGCTCCATCTGCCGGCCTTGGGCTTGACCAAACAGATCGACAAAGTCTTCCGCGCCCTGCAGAAGATCAATCTGGCCGTGCGCGGACTGCACGGCGAAGGCAGCCGGGCCTTTGGCGATCTGTATCAAATTTCCAACCACGTCACCCTCGGCAAAAGTGAGACGAAAATCCTCACCGAGATTCGCGAAGTCATCGTCACCATCTTGCAATACGAGCGGCAGGCCCGTCAGGCCTTACTCAAAGAACGCCAACAGGCCGAACAAGATCGCGTCGCCCGGGCTATCGGCACGCTCAGCAGTGCCACAATGATCACTGCGGAAGAAACGATGGAACTGTTGTCCGCCGTGCGGCTGGGGATTCACTTGCACCTGATCGACAACATTCCCGTGACGGCGGTCAACCAATTGTTCATTCACACCCAAGCCGCCCACTTGCAGAAACTCGCCGGTCATTCTCTGGATGGTGAGGAACGCAACGCCGCCCGCGCCAAGTACCTCAAAACAAAGCTCCGCGAATGGAGCCTGCCGCGGCCCTGAGAGTGGATGGTGACCCGGTGGTGGCAGCGAGGACGCCCTGTTCGACCCGTACTGGGAGAAGGCCGGGAATGGGTGGGTTGCGATGGCTCTTGTTCCTTGTCGTTTTGGGTGTGTGGACATGGAAGCTCCTCGAACCGATCCCCGTTCCCGCCCACATCACCCGGGAACTCTCGGATGCCCTCCGCTGGCTGTTGGCCAAGGCTCTGCATCTGACGGCGTATGCTGTTCTCACCCTGCTGGCACTGGGTTTACCGCAGCGCCCTTGGGGGCCGCGGTTTCTGGTGGGGCTGCTGGCAGTTCACGCCGTGGCCACCGAAATCGGGCAAGCCTTCGTGCCGGGGCGGACATGTTCGATTTTCGACGTGCTGATCGACTGGCTGGGGATTGGCGGGGGGCTGTGGCTCTACCGCCGAAGGATACGACCCCCTGACCATTCGAAACCACAAGACCCCCTCTGAATTCGTAGCGCCCTATGTCGTGGTAGCAGCCGCCACGTGGCTTTTGTACCAGTCGAGAGCTTGCTTCATGCCTTCGGCGAAACAGACCCGCGGCGCGTAACCGAGTTGGGTGCGGGCTTTGGCAATCGAGAAATCCAGATTCAGCCCGGCAAATTTGAGCTGCGCTTGGGTGATCCGCGGTGGATAGGGTTTATTCTTGCGGCGAAAGACGCCTTCACGCCAGTTGGCCATGAGCCGGGCCAGCCAAACGGGCACCGGCGGGAAGGCCCGCGGACGTCTCAAACCCAGACCGTCGGCCACGGTTTCAAAGAAGGTCCGCTTGCTGACAAATTCGCCATCGGTGATGTTGAAGACTTCACCCACGCATTGTTCCGCTGGCGCGTCGATCGCGAGCAACACCGCATCGGCGAAATTGCCCACAAAGGTGGTGTTGAGAGCGTAGCGGCCGCGGGCAATATAGATGACACTGCGTTCCTTGAGCCGCTCCACCAGCCGCGGTAGCACCATGCGATCGCGCGGGCCATAGACGAAACCCGGCCGCAGCACCACCACCGGTACCTGTTGCTTGCGGTGATACTGCAACGCCAACCGCTCGGCTTCGACTTTCGACTGGGTGTAACCGTCGATATGCTGCGTCGGCAGCGGTTCGGTTTCGTCGGTGGCGTAATGGTGGCGGGCCTCGTACACCCCCAGCGTACTGACGTGGACGAAGCGGTGCAATGGCTGGCCGAGCGTGGCGTCGAGGAGATGGCGCAGCCCCTCCACGTTCACCTGGCGATAGTCGTCGACCGGCCCCCAATCGCCGACCTTGGCTGCACAATGCACCACCACATCGCAGCCGGCGACGGCTTGCGGCAACGCGCTGGCATCGTTCAAATCACCGCGAATGACTGTCACGCCCAGCGATTCGACGAACCTCGTATCGCTCCCGGGGCGGGCCAGCGTGCGCACCGTGTCGCCCCGGCGGACCAGGGCTTCGGCCACATGAGAACCAACAAAACCGGTCGCACCAGTCACCAAAACGGTATGGGGCATGGCCAGAGTCCTGCGCCAGGATCGAACACGTCGGTGGAGCAGCCGTTGCCGCAGATGTTGTGCAGAACCGGCCGCGTCGAGGCAAGACAGCTTCAGAAACGCTGAAACTTCTACAATATTGGCATTCTTCTCCCGATCCAGGAGTTGCACCCATGATTCGCGTAGCATTGCTCGTGGGGATAGTCGTGATGGTGCCGGCGACGGCTAGCGCAGATTTACCGCCGCTGATTCCCCGCGACGTCCTTTTCGGCAATCCGGATAAAGCCGGGGTACAAATCGCCCCGGATGGCCGCCACATCGCCTACCTGGCCCCCGACGACAAAAACGTTCTGCAAGTGTGGGTGAAACCCGTGGGCGGCGGCGACGCTAAAAAAATCACCAGCGACGACAAACGCGGCATTCGCCAATACTTCTGGGCCTACGATGGCCAGCACCTGCTCTACCTGCAAGACCAAGGCGGGGATGAAAATTTCCATCTCTACGCCAGCGAACTGGCCACGGGGAAAACCCGCGATCTGACCCCCTTCGAGGGTGTGCGGGTCCAAGGTGTCGATCTGCACCACCAACACCCCGATACGATTCTTGTGGCGCTGAATAAGCGCAATAAGCAAGCCTTCGACATGCACCGCATCACCCTATCGACGGGTGCCGAGAAACTCGACACGGAAAACCCTGGCAATATCGTCGGCTGGACGACCGATGCGGAATTTCAAGTCCGGGCCGCCACCGCGATCAATCTCAAAACCGGCGGTTACGACTTGCTGGTCCGTGAACAACCCGCAGCCCAGTGGAAGACCATCAAAAGCTGGACCCCCGAAGAGCAAGGCCAGGCCATCGGCTTTGGACGCGATCGAAATATCCTCTACATTCTCGGCAATCACGACGCCAACACCATCCGACTCTCCCAACTCGATCTGTCCACCGGCCAAGAAAAGGTTCTCGCGGAAGATCGCGATTACGACGTCAGTGGTGTGTTCGTTGATCACGAGAAACGTCGCCCTTGGATGGTGGCCTTCACCAAAGCCCGCACCGAGTGGAAAGCCCTCGACGACAGTGTGCAGGCCGACCTGGCAACCCTGGCCCAAGTGACCCGCGGCGACTTCAGCATCACCAGCCAAACCACCGACAATTCCCAATGGATCGTCGCCTACAACACCGACGACGGCCCCGCATCGTATTACCTCTACAATCGTACCACCAAGAAAGCCGAATTCCTCTTCGTCAACAATTCCAAGCTGGACAAACTCCCCCTGGCCCGGATGGAACCGATCCGTTACCAAGCCCGCGACGGCCTGACCATCCACGGCTACCTCACCAAGCCGGTGGGCGTGGAGCCGAAGAATCTGCCCGCCGTACTGTTGGTTCACGGCGGACCGTGGGTCCGCGACACCTGGGGTTTCAATCCGCTGGTGCAATTCCTCGCCAACCGCGGCTACGCCGTCTTGCAGGTGAACTTTCGCGGCTCCAGCGGCTACGGCAAGCAATTCCTCAACGCCGGCAATCGAGAATGGGGCGGCAAGATGCATCAAGACCTCCTTGATGCCAAAAACTGGCTGGTACAAGAAGGCATCGCCGACCCCAAGAAAGTCGCCATCATGGGCGGCAGCTACGGTGGCTACGCTACCCTTGTCGGCCTGGCATTCACCCCCGACGAATTCGCCTGCGGCGTTGATATCGTCGGCCCCAGCAATATCATCACCCTCCTGAAAACCATTCCGCCGTATTGGGCACCACTGAAAGCGTTGTTCGCCAAACGGGTGGGCGATATCGAAAAGGACGAAGAATTCCTCAAAGAACGCTCACCACTGTTCAAGGCCGACAAAATCACCAAACCGCTCCTGATCGGCCAAGGCCAGAACGATCCGCGCGTCAAAATGGCCGAAAGCGATCAGATCGTTGACGCGCTGCGCCAAGCGGGCAAACCGGTGGAGTACGTGGTTTATCCCGACGAAGGTCATGGCTTTGTCCGACCGGAGAACCGCTTGCACTTCTTCGCCATCACCGAGCAGTTTCTCGCCAAGCATCTGGGTGGCCGGGCCGAACCAGTCGGCACGATCAAAGGCCACAGCGGCCAGATCCGCTAACACCACCCCGCACGGCGTGAACGCGAAGTGACACTCATGACCACCCTGGGGCAACACTGGCGCACGCTGCGGCTGGCCGCGTGGCTGGGCTGGCAGTTGGAAACCAACTGGGCCAGCCCGGGGCTATTCATGCTGTACATTCTTGCGAAGCCGATGTGCGGTTCACTCATGTTGGTGTGTATGTTCTATGCGGTCGATCAAGCCGCGCGGATGGGGATTGTCGGCGCGATCGGACGCAGCGGACTGGCCCCCGAATTTCTCGCGTACATGTACGTTTCCAATGCCTGCTACGGACTGGTTGGCAGCGTCATGTTTGGCCTCAGCTACGCGGTGGTGCGGGATCGCGAGCACTACCGCATGCTGAAGTACATTTACATTTCACCAGCCCATTTCCAAACGTACTTCCTGGGTCGCGGCGCAGCCCGGGCGGCCGAAGGAATCATCGGTGGTGTGCTCAATCTGATGGTCGGCCTGACACTTTTCGGCCAACTGCGCGCTGCTGTCGGCGCCAGCCGCATCGATGCGCTGTGGTTGGTCGTCTATCTGCTGATCGGCTGCGGCCTGTTGTGGGCGTGCGGAATGTTGTTAGCCGCAGCGTGTTTGAATATGTCCCGCAATGGCATGTTCTTGAGTGAAGGAGTCGCGGGGTTGGTGTACTTGCTCAGCGGGGTTGTGTTTCCCTTATCGGTGTTGCCGAATTGGGTTCAGCCGATCAGTTTGGCGTTGCCCACCACCTATTGGCTTGAAGGAATGCGGCGAGCGTTGATGGGTCCGGTTCCGGAGCGTTTGCGTGGCCCCTTGGCCGACTGGCCCCCGGAGCAACTGGCGGGGTGGTTGTTGGCCACCACGGCTGGGTTGATCGTCGCGGCCCAACTGGTGTGGCGTTACAGCGAACGCCGCGCCTGGCGCTTGGGCAAGCTTGAAGAAAACACCGGCGTGTGAGCCGATGGGCAAAGATTGCTCTACGGCTCAGCCCGGCGGCGGGTGCGGTCGTCGTCGAGTTGGTTGAGCGTGCAGGAACGATGGCGGCCGAGGTTTTCTGCCACATCGGCGGCTTCTTCTGGGTTGTCGGCCAGGGTCCGTTTCAATTCCTGGCGGCGATGCTTGTTGCCCCGTTTCTTGATGGCACGCTTCCACTGTCGCATCTGGCGCTTCTCGGGATCGGGCATATCATGCTCCTTGATGGCACGCATTCTCATTACCACCGATGCCTGGCACCCCCAGGTGAGTGGCGTTGTCCGGACACTCGAAACCACCGTGCAGTTGCTCCGCGCCTGGGGGCATACGGTGGACGTGATCGAGCCGACTGGCTTTCCGCAAGTTCCGGTGCCGTTTTATCCAGAAATTCCCCTGTGTGTGATGCGGCCAGGCCGCATCTACGAGCGCGTCTGGCAGTTCCGGCCCGATCATGTTCATATTTCAACCGAGGGGCCGTTGGGTTTCTGGGTTCGCCGCTTTTGCCGCCGCATGGGTTGGCGCTTCACCACATCGTACCACACACGCTTCCCGGAGTATCTGAAGAAGTTGGCGTATGTGCCGGAAGCAGGGACTTATGCCTTCCTCCAGTGGTTCCATTCACGCTCATCGTGCATGATGGTGGCCACACCGAGTTTGGAGAAGGAATTACTCCAGCGCGGATTTACACCCCCGGTGCGGCGCTGGTCGCGCGGCGTCAATTTGAGCATCTTCCGACCACGGCCCAAGGTCGCCATGCCCTATCCGCGACCGATTCTGCTCTACGTTGGGCGGGTTTCGCATGAGAAAGGCATCGACGATTTTCTGAAGCTGAAAACACCGGGCACGAAGCTCATCGTGGGCGATGGCCCGGCGCGAGCAGCCCTCGAACGCCAATACCCCGATGCCGTTTTCCTTGGCTACCGTCAAGGTGAAGCTTTGGGCGAGGTTTACGCGGCCGCCGATCTATTCGTGTTCCCCAGTCGCACCGATACCTTCGGCATCGTGGTGATCGAAGCGCTAGCCAGTGGCTTACCGGTGGCAGCTTATCCAGTAACTGGACCTATGGACATTATCACCCGGGCTGAACTGGGTGCTCTCGATAACGACCTGGCCGCCGCCGTGGAACGAGCGTTACGAAGCGGTAACCCGCAGGCATGCGCGCACGAAGGCGCTCGCTATACGTGGGAGAACTGCACGAAGCAGTTTCTGGAAAACCTGGTGCCAATCCGTTGAGATCGGTTGGCGGTTGGTCGGGGTGTCTCGATGTTGTGCTGTCAGTTGGTCGCGGGGCTTGCTACCGTTGGCCGTGGTAAGCCGGATGGTGTGAGTTCATCGAGTTGCTTGAGGCTTTCTTGAACACGTTGATTATCGCGCACGGCGCCGGTGGTGAGAGTGAGTTTCAACTCCTGCAAGTCGGCCCGAGCTTGTTGCTGAATCACGCCCAAGCGCTCGCCCTCAGGCGATTGAGGATCGATGCGGGCTTTCACTTCCTCAAGCAGCGGCGACAGCCCATCGCGAACGAAATCACCAAAGAGATTCGTCAGCATGACGACACGTTCGGCATCACCGCGCTCTGCCGCCTGCAGGATGGCGTTGATAAGCGAGCGCGACGCGCGGCGGCAATGTTCGACCCGCGCGGCGGTTGAATGGCTCGTGTTGGCCATTTCTACCCCTTCGCTGACCAAATTGCCAATCAAGGAGCGATTGGCTCGCAGCAAGCGGAGTTGATCTTCCGGGGCCGGTGCGGCCGCAGTGCCCGGATGTTGCCCTGCAGCCCATGTTGCCAGAGCAACCAGTATCAGCAGTGTGAACAGGGCGCGTGCCATCGTTATTGCCCCCGCAGTGTTTTTTCACCTTCGCGGGCTGCCTCCAACAGACGCCGCAAAGCCCGTTGCGATTCGGGAGGAACCTCCTGCAACAGTTGCTCGGTCATCCGAGCGTCGGCTTGGAGCCGTGCTGCATACGACTCAAGCAAGCGGGTTTTCTCGGCTTCGGGTATCCCCACGGGTTGTTTGCGCAGTTCGCGGGCCTGGGACGCCAAGCCATCTTTGACAATCTTCTCGTACCAGCCCGCCATATCCCGCAACTCGTCCCCAGAGGCGATGCGGGCCATGCCGCGTGTGTCGGCGGCAATGTCGTCGGCCATTTGGGCGAGGACTTCGAGTTTGCGAGGTAAAGAATCCGCCCGTGCGAGTGCCGTGTTGCCGTGGACGATCTTCCGCAACAGGGGATAATCTTCGGCTTGTGTGACCTCATCGTGTTGATGCCGGTGCGGTCGTGGAGTGAAGGAGTACACTGCGACCGCCACCAGAATGGCTGCGGCCAATCCGCTGAGGTACATGGTGTTGCGGCGAAGGAAACGCCGTGAGTCGCTCGCAGATCGGTAAAGCGCCGTCAGCCGTGCTGGGGGCTGAATCAGTGGCTCGGCGGAGATCAATTCCCCCAAAAGAGCGTCTTTCTTTTGCCCCGGGGCCGGGGGAACGGGCAGTTGGGCCACAAGTGCTTCAAGCCGGGCCGCTTGTTGCGCCCAGGCATGACAGGCAGCACAGTGCAGAACATGCTGCTGGAGCGCCGCGGGAATGTCCCGGGGATCGGGCAGAGCCAGAATCTGGTTTTGAACAGTTTGGCAATTCATTGTTCGGCTATCGTGGGGTTGCGGTTGTTCCGAGCCTGAGGCCGATCACTTACGTTTCTGGTTCGCTCTCACTTGAGACGGTACCTGGCGGTAGCATTTCGGGAGCCAGCACCTTCATCAGCTTCTGCCGCGCTTTGAAGACACGCCAGCGTGCGGTTTCTTCCGTGATCCCCAGAATTTGCGCCACCTCGCGAAACGAGAGTTCTTCATCAACGCGCAGTTGGAGCGCGATGCGGAAGTCGGCCGGCAGTTCGGCGACAGCCTTTTGCACAACGGCCAACATTTCGCGATTCTCTGTATCCAGTTCCGTCGTGGCCATCGCCGGCACAGCCCCATCATCGGGCAGGGGGTGCTTGGTGCGCCGTTCGGCCCGTTTCTGATTGACGAAATTGTTGTGACCGATACGAAACACCCACGCGCGGAAGTTACTACCGGGTCGGAAGCTTTTGATGGCGGCCAACGCGCGCAGGAAGGTTTCTTGTGTCAGGTCTTCGGCGGCGTGGCGGTTGCGGGTCAGGTGGTACAACCAGCGGTACAGTCGATCCCAGTAGCGTTCCACTAATTGGGCGAAGGCCGCGCGATTACCACGTTGCGCGGCGCGAATCGTTTCGGCCTCCTCGTCGGGGGAGCCAGAGGGCCAGTCAGCTTCGGCGTCACGAGTCACGCGGCGGAATCCGGTGGAGCGGGGCCAGGTACATCTACACGCTCATTCACCTTAGCCGCCAACGCGGTCGTTTGTCCAGCACCAGACAGCAGTTCCGTTTCCCGCTCCATTTATTGGCATAACGAAATGGCCTGCGATCCGTTAGCAGTCGCAGGCCGAAAAATGCGTCACCATTGAACGATCGCTCAAATATCACCCGGAATTTCGCCACCGGCTCGGGTGTGGGCGGCACGCCAGACCGGTAAAGTCACACTCTCCCGTACAAACCGCACCGAACCATCGCACCACAGGGCGTTGACCCCACCCGCATGGTTGCTGCTCGCCGACATCCACCCAAAACCACAGCTGAACCAATCCGGCAGCCGGCTGTTGGGCGTCTGCCACGCAGTGTAGCCGGTGTCGAACTCCCGACCATTGATCCAACGCAGCCCACGTGAACCAACGAACCGGCCACGGAACCCACCACCGTTTTGCAATTCGGCCAGAAACGTCGCGGGGTTCGGATCGCTGATGATCGGCCCTTGAGGACCGTTGCGAATACCCGGCGGATTCGGTGGAAAGGCCTGATGGGCCCAGTAACAAATGCAATCGCCCATTTGCCGCCGCGGATCAATCGGCGTTGTGCCGTTGGTGGTGATGTTGTTACCGCGCAACCATTCCGACATCAGCACGGTATTACTCGTGCCGTCGGTAACGTCCGTCCACCGGACACGGGCATTGATCCAAAATAGGCCATCAGTCGGAACGCGCGTATCGTAAGTGACCCCAGCGCCCGAAGCGAGATTGACAGCATAGTTCGTGCCGGCGTAGCGATTCGTGGTGTTCCCTTCCACATAATCCACAACCGGGTCTTGCCCGTCGCTGGGGCACAGGAACAACTTCACGGGCGTCTGCGCGGCCGGACGAAGCACCGGATTGAGCGTCGACGCGCCGCCAGAGCCAGTACGAATCGGGATGGTGAAGTCGATCAAACGCTGCAAGTTCTCCTGTTCCACAAACGGTAATAACCGAGCCTGAACTGAATAGTTGCCCGCAATCTGATTCACCCCCGGCGTCAGTTCATAGTTCGGCAGTACTCCATTAGCCGACTCGAAGTTGTGCATCGCCAAGCCCAGTTGCTTGAGGTTGTTCTGGCAGCTCATCCGCGCCGCGGCTTCACGCACCTTCTGTACCGCCGGTAACAGCAACCCGATAAGAATCGCGATAATCGCGATCACGACCAACAGTTCAATCAATGTAAATGCCCATCGTTTGGAGTGAAGCATGATGCTAGCCCTGAGAAGGAAGGAATGAATCGGAACCTGTAGGTCCTGCGACCAGCGCGTGAAGCGCCACGCGGTTGCAAGAACCGAGTCACGATACAGACAATCCAACAACTCAAGACCAGCGTGGCGGCGGAGTGGGCGGACGGTGTGCCAGCGGCGTGGCATACCAATCGGCCGGTAGCACAAAGCATGGCTGCCGCGACGGTTTGGGAAGGCTGCCTGACGTTGGCGGCAGCGCGGCCACGTCCGCCTTCAGCAGTCCTGCCAGCCCATCAGCACGGCATTTGGCCGTGAGAATGCCACCCACCCAGCGGAACTCGGCTTCACTCTGGTGTGCATGGGTCGGTGAGGGCTTCGCAACAGCCGAGCAGCAACAACCGCACGTGATAGCGCCGGAGGTGGCACAGCAGCACGCGCTGCCGCCGCTACAGAGGGAAACGGTGGGTGCTGAAGCCGAGCCAGCGGCCTTGCGCGCCGAAGTGGCATCATGCGGTGGAATGGGCAGCGGCGCACCCGTCGTTGCGATCAATTGGGCGAAGACGGCGACAGCCGCCAGCCCAAAGCGGAACCGACGCCGGAACGATCGCCGCAGCCCAATCATTTCGGCTGTCTCACGAAAGAAAGCCAGGAAAACGCACTGGCATCTTATACCGCCGGCGACTCTTCGCCAGCTCGACTGCGAATATCCCCACGAACCACCAACCTGATGAACCCCCACACCACCGCGGATCACTGTCAGTGGTCGTGCACATCGTCGTCGGAACGGGCAATGACGTGGTTCTTGTACCCCCCACATCACCGCTGATCACTGTCAGTGGTCGTGCACTGGTTTGGCCACGAGAGAGTCACCATCCTGTCGGCGGTGTCCGATAGGCTGCGAGTAACTCCAGCACTCCTAAGGGAATTTTCAAACCATTGGCCAGGCCCCATGGCCACAGCTTCGCATCAGTTCCCACCCAACGTTCCACCAGCATTTCGTACTCTTGATCGGCGAAGGTTTTGATCTGCCGGTACCAATGACCAATCAGTTGCGTGAAGGCTTCTTGGATTACCGGTGGCACGGCGTTGCTCGCTGTGGTGTAGACCACTTGCAACGCCCCAGGCCAATCGTCACGGCGGCCACCGCGGGGGGACAAGAACGGACCGGTGAGAGATTCGATCAATCCCCGGTCGGCATGGAGAAGGTATGTGTCGGGGTCGCGTTCAGTGCCCGTGCCGAATTGTCGCGCAGGGTCCACCTTCACACTGGCCACGCTGACCACCGGATAGTTCCGCAGAAAGATAATTGTTCGCGCCGCCGGATGGGTTTCGGTAAATGTACCCCCGGTGAAAATACGCCCGGTGTGTTGCGTGATGAAACCGTCGGCCCCCGCCATGAGCCGGGTGAGGAGCGCGTCGTCGGTGGAAGTAGAAATCAGCAGAGCTGTTTTTACGTTCGCAAGGGTGTCGATCATCGGAGGTACTCCGCAGGGCAAAGCCGACCCCGCCCAGCGTGGCGGGGTGGCGATCAGTTCAGAAGCTCTTGCAGTTCAGAAGCTCTTGCGTTGCTGGCCAATCAGCACAGCGAGAATCAACTCGTTGGTCGAGCCTTCCACGGTGGCTGAGTACCGCACATAGCGGGCCGTGCGGCGGAAGCGCAGCACCTGGGTGTTGTTCGCCGCCGTCACCGCTGCGAACACCGCGCCAGGAATGTCGGACCACGATGAACCATCGGCCGATTGTTCAATCCGTCCGGTCCAACTATTGCCTTCTTCAAACGAACCGACCTGCTGAATCGCGAAGCAATCGCCGTCCGACGAGATCAGGTCGATTGCATTGCTGCTGAAGGCGTTGATGCGTGGCGATGGATGTACCGCGGCATGTACAGCCACGGCCGAAGCCCAATCGTTGATGTGAGTAGCCATCGAAAACCTCCTTATCAGAATGCCCCAGACAGACACTTGGCGCTGGGCTAGCCAATAACCAGTTGATCGCAGAAGACAAAGCTGGCAGCGTGGCGTGGCCCTGCGTCGATGTGCTGAATGCCGCGCAGATACGTCATGTCGTTTTGCAACGCCGTATCACCCAAGCCGCTGGCGAGAAACTCCATCACACCCATGCGCGCCACAATCCAATCGGGAAAATAGCCAAGTAGAATGTAGGTGAGGTTGGAGCTGGCCCCTTTGGTACGTGTGGCAGAAACCTGTGCCGAGCGAACCACGCGTGTACCGAAGAACTCCGCGGGTGGACCGTTGACCCCACGATTGTCGCGGAATAAAAACGCCCCTTTGCCATCGTTGGCACTGACGGCATCAGCACGACGATTCATCAACGCTGCGAACATCGCTTTGCGCATCACCCAGGCTGTCGGTGCTTCTACTGCGTCGGGCAGTTTGCTCTCCATCAGCGCGACATCGGCAGGGGTGAAGGTATTGCCATCGGCCGCGGTGATACTTGCGGTGTGCGACGTGATGTCGCTGTAGGTGATCAGCCCTTTGATCTGCGTACCACCGGTGCCTTCGAGCATCGCTAAATCGGCCTTCAGGGCTGCAGCACGAGCCATATCGAGCCGCACCAAACCTTCCGCACTCGGCGATGCAAACCGAAGTAGCTCGTTGTTCAGCTTCACCAGCACACCGAGTTTCTTGGCCTGCAAATCCAGATTCCCTGTGGTGGGCTGGCTCTCGGTAATCGCGCTACCTTCCCCTACCCAGTACGCGGTGCTGGCCGCGGTCAGCTTGGGGAATTGGATGCGTCCATTGGGTGGCAAGGCGACTTCCCGTGCCCCGGCGGTGGCGAATACCTCCAGGCTTCGTTGCAGGTCGATCAATTCCCCTAACATCGGCAGCGGAACAAATGTCCCACCGGCGGTGTCGGGTGTAGTGCCCAGGGCTTTGGTTCGCAGCGGCGATTGACCAGTCCGCCGTAACAACCACGCGGCTTCGTCGGGATCGAACTTGGCCGCGTTTGCTGTCATCTTCTGATGCAATTCATCACGCAACCGCTGCCCGTGTGGCTCGAACACCGGCAAGTGAGCACTGGCCAACGGCACCAGAAACGATTGCTGCCCATGATGCGGCGTAAAACCATAACCCGCATACAGATCGCGCAATTGCTGATGCGTGTGAATTTCTTCCTTCGCCTGCTCTGGACCAACGAAACCCAAAGCAAACGCCGCCGCTTTCAATACACTGTAGCCGCACGAATCGGCACACACCGGACCACTGGTGACCCACGGCACCCGGCGTTCAACGCGCGCGGCCTTCTCCACAGCTGATGCGGCCTGCTGCTCGATGAATGTGACCAATTCATCCCGCGATTGGAATTTGTCATTCGTCAGATGAGTGTGAGACATAGAAAACCTCGGAAACAGGCGAAGCACGATAGGCCCGCTGGTACACAAAAAAGGCACACAAAAAACAGAACCACGCAAACACCGGATGGAAGTGAACGTTCACACGTCCGAGGGAGCTTCCACCAATTCACTCAGGACATCGAAGGCGCGAAAGTACCGCCGGCCGCGCTCGTCGGGCACTTGCACCAGCCAATCTCGCAGTGTGCGATCACGAATCCATCCTTTCTGAATAGCGATGGTCAGCGCTCCGGGATTCTCCGGAATCGGTACGGCGGAGTATTCAAGCAAATCCCACTCGAACACCCGCAACGAGGTGCCGCCATCGCCGCGCGGCACACGACTGGCCTGGCGGGGCACAAAACCAATCGACCATCCGCGTAGCACGTTCTGCTCGTAGAGCCGGAAGAGGTCTTCCGCAAACGGCACACCGTGGGCGAAGCGGGTTTCCGCCACAATCCGTCGGGGTTGCACGTCGAGCCATTCGCAAACGCCAATCGGCGGCACACGAATGCGGTCGTGCGCCCACAACACCACCGGATTGAGCAGAAATTCCTCCCGGTTTTGCAACCCGGTTGGCACCACGACATCACCCGCACGGTCAGGATCAATCGTGGTGATGACACTGCGAACACGCATCGTGGCGGCATCAACATGGAGTGTGCGCGCCGCCGGATCGGCCCGAATACTGGGACTCATAACCACTCCTGAAATCAGTCCAAAAAGAAGGAAGAAACGACCGAGAACCGCACAAATTGGAACAGACGAACACTTATGAATCCGCGTTCATATTTCTTGCGGATTACTGTGAGCGGTTGGTTTCGCTCGACAACTCGTTCGGCAAGATCGGCTGATCGAAGCGTGGATCGGCGTAGGGTTGTAGGCCGCGGCTTTTGCGAATTTCGTTGTAGGTGCGCAGGCCGAGTTTGGCGTCCAGTTCGTCGTCTTGGCGGCGTTGGTCGAGGTTGCGGGGCGAGCAATCCGGGAAGTACACGCCCACGTCGGGTCCATAACGGCTGGCGAGGTCGCGGGTCAGCGTTTGTCCGAGCAGATCGAGTTTCGGTTGAATCGTGCCTTCACAAAACATGACCCGGGCACCGAACCAAATATCGGCTCCTAATCCCATGTTCTCAACGATGCCCGTGATCGGTGGCGGTACGCGGAAAACTGCCAGGATTTCATCCCGCGTCATCTTCGACGAATTGAGATAGTCCATCTCGGCTGGGGTGAGCGTCCACGGACTGGCCTTTAGCCCTTGTTCGAGAATCAATGGGCGATGCCAATTATCGCGGCCGCCGAATTTGGCGTTGATCTTCTCTTCGAGACGTGTCACCGTGGTGTCGGTGAGCGTTTGTTCGGTTTGCAGAATCATGCCCGGCCGTTGTCCGGCGAGGAATGTCTGATACCGGGAACGCAACAGTTCTGTATTGGCATCGACGCTGAGAGCATTGGCTTGCAGTGGCGAGAGGCCATAGTGTGGATCGAGCGGATTAGGATACTTCAGATGAATCACTTCTTCTGGGAGGAAGCTTTCCGCCGCGACCCCTGGTGCGGCCACCTGATAGGCCTTCACGAACTGCGCGCGATCGGGGATGATCCTCACCCAGGGTGTGGGGATGATCCAAATCTCGCCGGGTGTGCCCAAGCGCACATCACCCACCGCTTGCGGGGCGATGTACCAAAAGCAATTCCCGGTCAGCTCCAGGTAAACAATCGTCAGATACCACAATTCCCACGGCGTCAGCCACGGGTTGGGGCGATCGAGCAAGCGACACAGAGGATGGGTGTGGGGCAACGGCATCTGCTCATGCTCGGCTTGTCCGGTGTTGAGGTACAACAACGGCTTGTGGCGAGCTGCTTCCTGAGCAATCGCATTGACGGCCGCGTACACCCACGATCGGTAATTGCGCAGTTGTTCGGTGGGATCGTCGCGCCACCACCCCGCGGCGGGATACGGCGGCGTGAACACACTGGCCACACGCGGCGGCGCGACCTTGGGTGGAGCTGGTTTCAGCGCCTTGAGCCAGCGCGAAAGAAGCGACATCACTATTCCTCCTAAATGGTGTGAACAGCAAGCCTGGAGAAAACAACACGGCCCCCCATAGGCGACTGGCAGCCGCCCATTGACTGGCACCCAAGAAACAGCCTGTGCGAAACCAGCACCCAGCATGTACCGACGACGGCCGTTGGCTGCCGCTGCACCCCGCCTTAGCGGCGACGATGTGGCTGTGCGTCGTCGGGTGGTAGAGGTTGTTCAATCGCAACTGGCTCGGCCACTTTGCGGTAGCCCAAACAGCGGAGAATGTGCAACACTTCCAACCATGTGGGATAGCGGCGGTCGAACCGCTTTTGGTACGAAGCGATCGCGAGCAGGAATTCCACTTCGTCGTTCGTCATCTCTGAACCATCGTAATACATCGAATACGAGGTATAACTGAGCCACAGCGACATCGTCACCACCTGGAAGCTGTTGGGAAGCAGCGCACCACGCCCCCAGTTGGGGGAAAGGACCGGGCGGAGCTATCGGGCACCGCTGTTATCGACAGCTCCGCCCGGCGGGGGACGTGCTTCCGAGAAGGCCATTTTGTATTCACCTGAACATTTATGTTAATCTGTACAGTGATAGATATGAGCAATCCCTGGCGCGTTGTCAACCGAGAAAATGGAAATTTTTCCAATTAGGATAAAAAGTCAGGATGAGGGGGCAGATTCACGTCTATGGGAGATGCACTATGAACCCACGCTTCTGGGTTGTGCTGGTGGTGATGCTGGTCGCTGGGGAGGCCGTAGTTGGCGACGACAAACCCCGGCGTGAGCGACCAAAGTATGAATACCGCGACGATCACGACCCCAACGGCATTGGCAAATTCTATATGGGCCGGGAGATTGCCCGGGTGATGGGTTATGGTGCTGCTGGCTGGCTGGAACGTCAGGAGCGTGTCGAGGAGGAAGCTCCCGATAAGCTGATTGCGGCTCTGGAAGTGAAAGAAGGGATGATTGTGGCCGATGTTGGGGCCGGAAGCGGGTATCACAGCTTGCGGCTGGCGCCGCTTGTTGGTCCCAAAGGTAAAGTGATTGCTTCGGACATTCAGCAAGAAATGCTTGATCTGATTACGAAGAAAGCCCGAGCCAAGAAAGTCACGAATATCGAAACCGTTCGTGGGACTGCGACCGATCCGAAACTGCCGGTGGGTCAGGTCGATCTCATTTTGATGGTGGATGTGTATCACGAGTTTGAGTTTCCTTTTGAGATGACCGAAAAGCTGGTCGAAGCTCTCAAACCTGGTGGTCGGCTGGTGTTTGTCGAGTTTCGTTTGGAAGATGATAAAGTGCCGATCAAATTGGTTCACAAGATGAGTGAACGGCAAGTTTTGAAGGAAATGGCTGTGTTTCCGGAGATGGAACACACCCAAACATACAAAGAACTCCCCTGGCAGCATGTGATCTTTTTCACCAAAAAAGTGGAGAAAAAATGATCACGGTTTGGCTTCTGGCCGCTCTGGCAGCACCGCCGGAGTTGCCGACGGTGGGTACGGCGGCACCTGATGAGGCGCTCAATGCCCTGTTCCGGCGCCGTGAGGGTTGGATTGGTGCCGATGGCGCGTTCTCGGTGCCTCTTTCGGATACGCGCTCGTTGTGGCTTTTCAGCGATACATGGGTGGGGCGTATTGACGGCGGCCGGCGAAAACCCGTTGCGATGGTGAATAATTCGGTCGGGGTGATGGACGGTGTGGGGGCCAAAGCCCAGCTCACCTTTCATATCCCCAAGAACGCCAACGACAAGCCCGCGGCACTGTTTGTCCCGCCGGATGGCCAGGGGTGGTTCTGGCTGTTCGCTGGCCATTTCGCCAACGACCAACTGCACATTTTCTTGCCGCGGATGGAGAAGACGGGCCGTGGCGGCGCGTTTGGTTTCCGCGGCGTCGATCTGTGGCTGGGTACTGTCAGCAACCCGGAGGCACAACCGAGCCGTTGGAAAATCACCTACACGAAGGTGCCCTGTGCCGATCTGGCCAATCCGCATCGAAAAATCGCGTTCGGCAGCGCGGTACTGGCCACCGATGAATATACTTATGTATATGGTTATGAAGAAACTCCCGGCAAGTTGTTCCCCACCCGTCGGCTTCTGACTGCCCGGGTTCCTCCAGGAAAACTCACCGACTTCACAGCTTGGCGATTCCTCGCCAACGGCACATGGACTACCACGTGGAAAGACGCGACACCACAAGCCGATGGGCTGGCCACCGAGTTTTCGGTCAGCTACGTCCGTGGGTTGCAGCAGTACGCCTTGGTGTACACGGAATGGGGTTTGTCGGATCGGATTGTTGGTCGTTTTGCGCGATCACCGGAAGGCCCTTGGAGTGAACCGCTGTTGCTGTATCGCTGCCCAGAAGCCAAAGACAAAACCACCTTCACCTACGCCGGCAAAGCCCACCCGCAGCTGGCGGGCGAACGCGAGTTGGTGATTTCCTATGCCGTCAATGCGTTTGAACTGGCGCCGGTTGTTCAGAATGCGGAACTCTACTGGCCCACGTTTGTTCGCGTACAACTGAAGTAGGGGCCGAGTGAGCTGCGTGGTCGTTCGGCCCGAGGTTCACAACGTTTCACTCGCCACTTCCGGCTTGGGCGGTTGCTTGTGGTGATGTCTCTCACCGTACGTTTCCGTGCCCCGGTTGGCGTGGCGTGCTGACAGGAGCGTCCCCCATGACTTTATCTGGGAAACGTGTCGCCGTGTTGGTCGAACAACAGTATCAGGAAATGGAAGTGTGGTATCCGGTGTATCGGTTCCGGGAAGCGGGCGGCACGGTGGAACTGGTTGGTCCGGAGGCGGGCAAGACTTATCCGAGCAAGCTTGGCTATCCGGCCAAAAGCACGCTGGCAGCGGCAGATGCCAAGGCCGATGCCTTCGCGGCGGTCGTGATTCCGGGAGGATTTGCCCCCGACTATATTCGCCGCAGTGAAGCCATGCTCCGCTTTGTTCGGGACATGCACGCGCAGGGCAAACCCATCGCCGCGATTTGCCACGGCCCGTGGGTACTCTGTTCGACCACCGCTTTGAAAGGCCGCAAAGTCACTTGCTTTCATTCCATTCAAGACGACGTGCAAAACGCGGGTGGAACGTATGTCGATCAGGAGGTGGTAGTGGACGGCAACATCATCACCAGCCGCACTCCGGACGACCTGCCAGCCTTCATGGCGGCGTTGCTCGAAGCGATTCGTAACCGATAAATGCGATTTTTTGCCGACTTCACCGATTTTTCGCTGGGAAACCGTTGCGGAACAGAGGATAACCGCAACGGACAACCCGTTTTCCCTTGAGGTGCATCATGTCCAGCGACAATCCCACCTCCGCAACCGTAGCCAACGGTAGCCCGGCCGCCACAACCGGCTACGAGTTTACCCCCGAGCAGAACGTCGTGATCCGCAGCCTGGGCAGCAAGATGAAGCTGGTGGGGTTGATCTTGCTGATTTTCGGCGCGTTGAATCTCATCAATGCCTTTTTGGTGCAGATTGTCTTTACCCAACTCGACAATGAGGCCATCCCGGCGGACATTCGTGACCAACTGGCCCAAATCGGCCAGCGCGAACGTTGGATTCTCACCGGATATGTCACGGTGGTGGGGATTGTGTTTCTGTGTGTCGGAGCGTGGACTCGCTCGGCCGGGGAATCGTTCGGCCAAATTGTCGCAACCAGCGGCAACGACATCAACCACTTGATGGAAGGTTTCAAAACGCTCAACAAGATGTACAGCCTGATCGCGACGGTGTTGGTGGCCGCGATCTTGGCCTATTTGGTTCTGGTGATCGCAAAAATTGTACTGGCCGAGCAGTGACTGGACGAACCGCCGAAGTTAATGAAGTTTTCGCAGCCCTCAAGGGGGGTGCCAGGGGTGTTCGCCCCATACTCACCCCACGACGAACACCCCCGAGGTGTTGTGGAAATTCTCTTCCGCCTACCTCAGCCCGCAACCACGGGCAGTTTCCGCCGCCCCAAGCCTTCGACATCGGTCGTTTTCGGTAACCGGTGGGCGTTTTCCGCCTCCCAACGCACCAGTTCTTCCATCAGGGCGTCGACAATTTCGCTTTCCGGGACACGGCGAATCATCTCGCCATTGCGGAAGATCATCCCTTGGCCATTGCCAGCAGCGATGCCGATATCGGCTTCGCGCGCTTCCCCAGGTCCGTTGACCACGCAGCCCAAGACACTGATTTTCACCGGCAGCTTCTTGCCGCTGAGCCGGGCTTCGAGTTCGGCGATGATTTTTTCCAAGTCGATGGCTAGGCGGCCGCAGGTGGGGCAAGCGATCAGTTCGGGGCGGCGGACGCGGCGTTGTGTGGCTTGAAGGATGTCGAAGGCCGCGGCGATCTCCGGCACCGGGTCGCCCAGGAGAGAGACGCGGATGGTATCACCGATGCCGTCGAGCAAGATCGGGGCTAGCCCAGCAGCGCTTTTGGTAACTGCGTAAGGAGGCTTCCCCGCTTCGGTGATGCCAATGTGTGTGGGGTAATCGCACAATTGAGCGTACAATCGGTAGGCTTCCACCGCCACCAAGACATCACTGGATTTGAGCGAAACAATAATGTCGTGATAGCCTTCACTTTCGGCAATTTCGATATAACGTAAGGCACTTTCCACCATCGCTGGTGGGCACGGGAAACCGTATTTGAGCGTCACTTCGGTTTCGAGACTGCCAGCATTGACGCCAATTCGCATCGGTATGCCTTTTTGCTTTGCTTTGCGCACCACAGCGCGAAAACGTTCATGGGACGTGTCGCCGGCTTTGTTAATATTGCCAGGATTGATGCGGATTTTGTCGATCGGATGATCGAGCGCAGCCAGGGCCATTTTGTAATCGAAGTGAATGTCGCAAATCAGCGGAATACCGATCCGTTTGCGGATTTCGCTCAGCGCGTTGGCGTCTTCGGGTTTGGGTACTGTCACGCGGACCAGTTCGCAGCCGGCTTCCTCCAGGGCGTGAATTTGCCGCACGGTGGCTTCCACGTCGAAGGTGTCGGTCGTTGTCATCGACTGCACCCAGATCGGGTTGTTGCCGCCGAAGATGCGATTACCGACTTTGACCTCGCGCGTCTTATGCCGTGGTTTGCCGGGAACTTTCGGCGCTTTTTCCAGAACGGAATAATCAAAACGCGATGGCGTGGTCATCGGAAGTCCTCGTAGGAAGGTTATGCTCATGCTATTTCATCAACCGCGAACGCGGCAATCCCAACACCACCCAACCGACTTGGTAGCGCGAACTGCCATCCCATAAGATGTGTCGAACAAGATGTGTCGAACTTCGGACTCAATACGTTCCGACAACCATTGACCCATGACACCCCTTTCGAACTGTTCGGCCGATTACCAACTGTTGGTCCAGGAAGCGGCGGCCGCCGCCCATCTCTGCGAGCCGGTGGCATTCACTCCGGGGGGCTACCTCTACACGCTGCTGACAAATGCCACGCCCGGCCCACTATCCCCGATTCGCGGAACACTCGTCCGCCTGTGGACGACACGCTCCAAATTCTACCCCAACACCACTTTTGGTATCCGCCAATACACCCTCGAAGGTATCCGCTTCGCCCGCTGCGTGGCCAACGGCGACCCCAGCTACGACCACAACGGTTACGACATCTTCGTCGTTGCGCGGGCCGATTATGTGAAGTTGTTTCGGCATGTGTTGAAATTGAGCCGGAAAAACAACCTCACTGGCCTGCCCCCTGTATTGCCCGAGGACCAACTGGAAGTGCTGCGGCAGAATACTCTCGGCTACCTCGAACGCAACAATCTGAAACGGATCAAAAAACTCGGCGGCCGACCCAAACGCGGACTACTGCTAACCGGCCCGCCCGGCAACGGCAAAACCAGCGCCTGCCGCTGGTTGTGGGAAGAATGCCAACGCCACGGCTACGAGTACCAAATCGTTTCACCGGATGCCTACCAAGCGGCCCGCCGCTCGGATAACCCGGTACAGGCTGTCCGCGATCTGTTTACCGTCAACCGCTGTGGCATCATCTTCTTCGACGATATGGACGTAGCCTTGCGCGATCGCGAAACAATTCGCGAAACCGACGACCAGGCCGTCTTCCTTAGCGCGCTGGATGGTATCCAGGTGAATGAAGGAGTGGTCTACGTCTTCACCACCAACTGTTCGCTGGAACTGATCGACCCAGCCTTCAAACGCCCCGGCCGCATCGACCTCGTCTTGCACTTCGCCCTGCCCGATGCCCAACTCCGCCGCCGACTCATGGACCGCTGGCACAACGACATCAAAGCCGGAATCAACCTCGATGTGGCCGTGGCACAAACCGCCGGCTACAGCTTCGCCGAAGTGGAAGAATTGAAAAACCTGCTCATTCTCCGCTACCTCGACACCCACCGGTGGGAATGGGATTGGGCTATGGAACAATTCAGCCAGAATCGCGCCGATCTCGCCAAGCAGCAACGCCACCTCGGTTTTGCGAACCTCGTCGGTGTTGGTTGCAATGGCACTCGCAACGACTGAACGGATTTCACACGTGCTCACCTTGATTTCACACGTGCCTCACCTTGAGGATGGCACGCCACCGAAACCAGTTTCAACAGCAGCCGTGCCGACTCACCGCGTGTGTGCGTCGGTAGAATCCGGCTCTCCGCGACCACTGCGCGCTTGTCAGCATCAGCCAAGGGAAACCAAGCTTCCCGCCGTAAGTTCTAGGCCGCTATATCGTTACTGGGTGACAGACTCTGCACCGCGTGACTGGGTGACAGACTCTGCGCATAGCCGGCAATAGTGTGGGCCAGACTTTTGCCAATCCCCGGCACACGCTCCAATGCGCGAACTCCGCCGGCAGCGAGCAGCTCCGTCACTTCCACAGGTAACCCTAAAACCGCCAGGGCCGCGGCGCGAAATGCGCGCACGCGGTACAAGTTACTGCCCTGGCAAGCCAAGGTATGAGCTTGCTCCCGCAATTTTTGGGCAATTTTTTCGTTGATTTCTACCATTTTCCACCTCCTGACATCATTTTCTAGCGTATAGTACATATGTATACAATAGAAGTTGGTACAATCTTTCTGGATTTGCGGTTGGGGAGGTGATAGCGACCAATGACCGTGGATGACCCGAAGGATTGGCGATGGCAACTGCGGCATCATCTGGAATCCCTGCAGGCAGCGGGAGTGTTGTTTGTGCCTCGGGTCGAAATGCTGGCCACGGCTGGGGCCACGTCGGAAACCCGTGAAGAGCCAGCAGCAGAAATCCGTGCAGCTGCCGACCCTCTCGCACAGCGCCGGCAGGCTCTTGCAACGCTGGCTGCGGAAGTAGCTTCTTGCAATCGTTGTCGGGAGTTGTTCGCCTGCCGCACGCAAGCGGTGTTTGGAACCGGGCCGTGCGATGCTCCAATCGCCTTTGTCGGCGTGGCCCCGGATGCGGAGGAAGACGCCCAAGGCGAACCCTTCGTAGGCCGCACAGGCGAGCGGTTGAACCGCATGCTCGCGGCATGTGGCTTGAGCCGCGAGCAGGTGTATCTACTCACTATTCTCAAATGCCGAACACCGAAAAATCGCCTTCCAACCAACAGCGAGTGCCTCAACTGCCGCGATTACTTTCAACGGCAATTCGACTTAATTGCCCCCGGGTATGTGGTGGCGTTGGGCGCGTTTGTGGCGAAATTGCTCACGCATAAAAATGCCCCGTTGGCTGAACTGCGGGGGGTGGTGCATCAGTACCGCGGCAAGCCCTTGATTTGTACGCATCATCCCAAAGACCTGGATAACGACAAAACCGACACACTGCGGCGGCAGACATGGGAGGATTTGAAGCTGTTATTACGGACGATGGGCCGCCCTGTCCCTGGAGGTTCTGGATAGGAGGAGATGCAGCGTCTTGTGGACACCCCGCGATGACAACGTCTTGTCACCAGTTGATGGAATCGCCGAGTGAGGGCGAAGAATGATCGTCGGATTTTTCCCGGGGTTGGGGTTCATGAATGCTGTCTTCGCCGAGGTTATCGTCGTCGATCGATGCGGCGGGGGGTGGGGGCGGCGCGACAGGAGGGTGGATCGATACGTTGTCGCGCGTGGGGTGGGGAGTGGTTCCAGTGGCCGTACCTCGGCGTGGACCACGGAAACCCGGTGTCGGTGGAGGCGTGGGACGCACCGCATCGGGCGGTGCGCCATTGGCCCACAATAAGACCCGCCGGGCGATTTCTGCGGCCAATTTGCTGTTAGGCGGCGGTAATTCGTCATCAATCAAGCCCAACTCCATCCCCAGGACATTCTGCAACACTTGGGCCACCGCGAGGGCCATTTCGCGATTCGGCTGCCGAGCTAAGCCGCGTAAGACATCGACGCCATCAGGATCGTTCGGGTTCATCCGCAGCATCTGTTCCGCGGCGAACAGGCGAATGGGGCCGGGTTGATCGAGATTGGTCAAGCGGTCGAGTAAATCGGGGGTGAGGAAGTTGTGATCGCGAAGCAAAGCGGCCAATTCGACACGCAACGCTGGCGAAACGGAGGAATCGAGCATCAGCGTGGCCAGTTGGCTGGCCAATTCCGGGTGTTCACCGTCGCGCAGGTCGCGGCGGTATTGTTCGATGAGGGTATGAATGGCCCGATGCGCTAAGGGGGCGTGTTCTTCGGCCCAAGTCACCAAATCGGCGAAGGCCGCGGCGGGTAAGCGACCGGCTGTGAACAGGGGGCCATCGTGGGCCAATTCGGGGGCCGCCAAGGCCTCTTTGACACCATCGCGAGCGAAAGGCCAGTTGGCTTCAGCATTCCACAACAGGGCTTTCGCGGCGGCCGCTCGGACCTCGGGGGTAGGATCGCGAAGGAACCGCGCCAGTTCGGCAATCTGGTCGGCGTTCTCCATATTGGCCATGGCGGCCACTGCGGCAGCCCGGACCGCGGGATGAGGGTTCTGCCGCGCAATCTGAAGAATCAATTCGGCCTCACCCAAACGCCAATGGGGTCGATATTCCAAGGCACTGAGTGCCGCGCAGAGAATTTCCGGCCGTGGATCGGCTAACAACGCCAAAACTGGGCGAACTTCGTCAAAAACAACTTCCCGTAACGCCACCACCTCGGGGAGAGTGCGACAATCGAACAGCGATGCCGGCCAGCGGCGACGGCGGAGCAACCGGCCACACCACTTATTCGCCCGCCGGAGCGATTCGACCCCAGTGCGCAGCAAATGATGGCTGGCCGCCAAAACCACCGCAACGATGAGCAATCCCCCCTGGGCCATCGAAACCAGCCCTGCAGGCGCGTGACGATTGGGCAGCCACAACCACACCAGCGCGATCACATATAGCAGGACCACCGAGGCGCTGGCAGGCGGACGCCACACGGGATGCGCCCGAACCAACGCCACGGCAAACAAGACCAGTACACCCGCCCCAACAACTAACGCGTTTTGGTGCTCCCAATAACCGATAA
This sequence comes from Gemmata sp., assembly GCA_025055115.1. Lineage (GTDB taxonomy): Bacteria > Planctomycetota > Planctomycetia > Gemmatales > Gemmataceae > Gemmata. The sequence continues at coordinate 217,049 of JANWYJ010000029.1, read as the reverse complement.
CACCCAGCGTGACCGCAGGACCGATCAGCAACGCCAGACTGAGGAGCCATCGTAGTAGCCCCCCATCGAAGCATGAACGAAACCCGTGCTGCATCATGCCACCGCGACCAATCCGATAACGAAAAAGCATGGACACTGCGAACAACCCGGGGCGTTGGGAGACAGTTCCAAGCCCCCCCGCGGTTCACACTCCCCGCGCTGCCATGAACGACTGTCCTATGTCCGTTTCTCTGCGACACGCAGCAGTTCAATGCTGCCATCGGCTTCACCACTGGCCAAGTAGCGTCCGTCGTGAGTCAATGTCACCACCTCGACAGCATGTGGCAGTTGCCATTCGGCCATGATCCGCCGGGTGCGGAAATCCCAATGGACGACGCGCGAACCGCCGCCGGCACTCACGAGGATGTTACCATCGGAGGTTAACAGCACGAAGCGCGCGCCGGTTGGGTCTTTCCACTCGCTCTGTACGCGCGGTGGGATCGCTGTCAAATCCCAGATGCGAATGATCGAATCGCGACACGCGGTCATCAGGGAGTTTCCATCAGGGGAGAATGCTAATGATGTGACTTCCCCTGGATGGGGCAGGACAGCCCGCTCCGAGCAACGAATGCGGTGAATCGTCCATACCCGCACGGTCGTATCCGCGGCGGCGCTGGCCAGGGACCGACCGTCGGGGGCGAACGCCAAAGCCCGGATCGGCCGGGCGTGCCCGAGTAACAGCGCGCGCGGTTCGCCGCGGCCGCCGGGAGCCGGTTCCCACAGGCGGATGGTGGCATCATCGCCCCCGCCGGCAATCGTTTTCCCATCGGCCGAGAACACCAAGGCGTTCACCGAACCTTTGGCTCCGCGCAACAGTGCAATTTCCTTGGGTGTTCTGTCGGAAACGTCGAACACCCACACCAAGCCGCTTTCGGTACCAGACCCCAGGGCCACGGTGCGGCTGTTGGGCGAAAAAACTACGGCTTGGAAACGTTCTCCCGGGGTACGGATAACCGACCGTTCACCCGGCCGTTGGCTGGCGATGGCCCAAATGCGTGCCGGGCCATCGCGATCGCACGACGCCAACAAACAACGATCAGGGCTGAACGCCAGCGCCGCAATAGGGCCGTGATGCCCCGAGAGGGTTGTGATCAGCCGGGCGTGATTGCAACAACCCGGCCCCGGCGGCGGTGCTTGTGTGGAAAAATGCATCGCTGGTCGTCCGGCCCATTCCCCATGAATGAAGAACCTTCGCGGCACACGGGGCCATTTTCCCTAACTGTGGCATGCAAATGCCCGTTGCGCGAACGGTTTTTCCACATTTTCCGCAAACGACTTGGGGACGTGATGATTGCCCATCCGCGGAGATTGTGGTCACGCCTGAATCGCATCTGTTCCCTTGAGGTGGCAGTAATACACTTTGCTCACCGAAAACTTACTCGGAGGAGTTCGCCCGTGAAACGACAGTGGCTGCTCGTGAATCTGCTTGTGCTGGTCGTTGATACAACCGGATTGGCGCAAGAGAAAAAAGAACTCCGCTGGGGCACCGATCCCATCGGTGGTGGTCCCTATGTCTACCGGGACGATCACGGCAATTTCGTGGGTTTTGAAGTGGAACTGGCCGACTATCTGGCTCAAGAATTGGGCCGCACGAGCCGCATGGTCACGGGTGATTGGGACAAACTCCCCGAATTGCTCGATAAAGCTCCGGGAGAAAACGGGATCGACATTGTGCTCAACGGTTACGAACTCCGCGCCGATTTACAAAAGCAATATCCCGCAACGCGACCTTACTACATCTACCGGCTCGCCTTGATCATTCACAAAGATCAGGCCGCAACCATCACGGGTTGGGGCGCTCTGCAACGCTTGAAACCCGATGGAACCAAACACACCGTGGGCGTACTCGGCGGCTCCGTGGCGCACGAGTACATGAAAAGCCGCACGTTGGCCGATACCATCGATCTGAAAATCAATCCCGATGTGGCCACCGTGATCGGTCTGGTGGAACAAAAACGACTCGATGCCACTGTCCAAGATACTCCGGCGGCGCGCTTTTACGTGAAGCGGAGTAACAGCCTGATGCTGGCCGACGAGCCGCGGAAATCCGGCTTCTACGTCATTCTCACCCGCCCCGGCGATCACGAACTGCGCGAACAGCTCAACCGTGCCATCACCAAAGCGATCCGCTCGGGGGTTTTGAAAACCATTTATGAAAAGTATGGGTTATGGAATGAGGATCAAGAACGTTTGCTCTATTGGGCCGAACACACGGATTGGCCTCCACCACTGGAAGCCAGCGCTGAAGAAACCGTCGACGAATCTGCACCTGATATGAAGCAACTTGTTGTTGAGTTATTAGCGGCCGCAGGAATGACAGTTTTTTTATCCTTGACCTCCTTTCCTCTGGCGATGATATTGGGGATGATCGTAGCATTAGGCCGTGTCTATGGCGCCTGGTATATTCGGTTCCCATGCAGTTTCTATGTAGAGTTTTTGCGCGGAACACCACTATTATTACAACTCTATTTTGTTTATTATCTTCTGCCCAAATTGATCCCGGGGTTCGATCTCACGCCAGTACAGGCCGGAATTCTCGGGTTAGCGATCAATTACTCAGCTTACGAAGCGGAAAACTATCGGGCGGGACTACTGGCCATTCCGCGGGGTCAGATGGAGGCCGCTTTGGCCCTCGGGATGAGTCCATTGACCGCGCTGCGGGTAGTGATTATCCCCCAAGCCATTCGCATTGTCATACCACCGGTGACGAATGATTTTATCGCCCTCTTCAAGGATACTTCCGTCTGCTCCGTCATCTTGATTACCGAATTGACACGAAAATATAATGAGCTTTATAATTTTAATCGGGAATATATTCTTGAACTAGCGTTCGTTACGGCCGGTTTATATCTGCTGATGAGTTATCCGTTGGCTCTCCTGGCGCAATTTTTCGAAAAACGCTTGCGTTATAGCGGTGGGGAGGTGCGATGATCGTTGTTTCCAACCTTGTGAAATATCACGGTTCATTACGGGTTCTCAATGGTGTTTCCTTCGAGGTGCGCCGTGGTGAGGTCGCAGCTTTGGTCGGACCTAGCGGCAGCGGCAAAAGCACCCTGTTGCGCTGCATCAACGGTTTGGAACCATTCCACAGCGGAGACATCCGACTTGGGCAGCATCTCCATTTGGTGGGTGGCCGGACACCCCCGCACGATACGTTGCTGCAATTGCGCCGTCAGGTGGGTATGGTCTTTCAACAGTTTCATTTATTCCCGCATATGAATGTCTTGCAGAACGTGATGAGTGGTCCGGTGTATGCATTGGGTCGACCCGCGGACGAAGCGGAAGCCACGGCCCGGCAATGGCTCGACCGCGTCGGGCTGGCCGATAAGCTCCACGCCCGGCCGAACCAGTTGTCCGGTGGCCAGCAGCAGCGTGTTGCCATTGCCCGGGCCCTTGCGGTTAACCCCGCAGCGATCCTTTTCGACGAACCCACTAGCGCCCTGGACCCCAAAATGGCGACCGAGGTGATGCGCGTCATCGACGACCTGGCCGACGATCCGCACGTTCAGGTCGCGATGGTGATCGTGACGCATGATCTGGCCGCGGTGAAGACCATTGCCGACGTTGTTCATGTCTTGGGCAGCGGGAAAATCGTTTTTTCCGGTTCGGCCCAAGAAGCCTTTGCTCCCGGTGGCCCGGCCAGTGCCCTGGAGTGAGGGGAAATCTGACCACCCTGATGATCGTCAACCCTTGCGGCGAGGTCCCTCATGTCCACCACCATCACACCCCGCGTGATTCGTGTCGGCCATAGCCCCGATCCCGATGATGCCTTCATGTTCCATGCCTTGGCCAACGACAAAATTCCCACGGGAAACCTTCGCTTCGTCCACGAACTGCACGACATCGAGACCCTCAATCGCCGCGCGCTGCAAGGTGAACTGGAAGTCACAGCCGTCAGCATTCATGCGTATGCGTTTCTGCTCGATCGATACGCATTGCTGCCCACCGGCAGCAGTATGGGAGACAAGTACGGGCCGATCATCGTGGCCCGGCGGCGGCTGACACCCCAAGACCTTCCGGGGTTGAAAATCGCCGTTCCGGGGACGCTGACCACGGCTTATCTGGCTCTCGAATTATTCATGGAGTCGCTGCATGCCCGGCACCGTCTGGTTTACGAGGTTGTACCGTTCGACCAGATCATACCCGCGGTCGTTCGCGGCCAGTACGATGCGGGCTTGATTATTCACGAAGGCCAACTGACATTTCGGAATCAAGGGCTGAATCTCGTGACCGATTTGGGGGTATGGTGGCAAGACAAGACCGGCTTGCCACTGCCGCTGGGGGGCAATGTGGTACGAAAAGATTTGGGGCTGGCCACGATGCGTGAAATCAGCCGTCTGCTGCGGGCTAGCATCGAATATGCCCTGGCGCATCGCGACGAAGCCCTGGCGCACGCGCTGCAATACGCCCGCGACATGACCCCGGATTTGGCCGATCGGTTTGTGGGCATGTATGTGAACCACTGGACGCTCGATTATGGCGAGCGAGGCCGGGCCGCCATCCGGCGTTTGCTCGATGAAGGACACCGTGCCGGCATCATTCCCAACCCCGTGCAACTCGAGTTTGTCGAGTGAAACGCGCGTTGCTTCTTCATCCGCTGTTTCTGTTCGCCAGTCGGATCACGCGTTGCCGCCTGGCCCTCACGCGTGCCACAGTGTGGACCACTATCGTCTCGAGCCTTCGGATGAAGAGCGACCTATCGCCATTATGTTCATCAGTACATATAGATGAGCGGGGAAACACCCTCTGGTCGCGATGACGATGTGCTATCCTAAGAGGAGTGATCGTTCGAGGAAACCGGAACTGGATCGTATGCGCACACTGGCTGTTGTCACGTCCCCACCGCGTCCGTGTGGTTATTTGCCCCAGGAAACGTGGTCGCTCACCTATGAATTGGTGGGCGAACTGACCGCCGCGGAGTATGAAGCGCGGCTGCGGGCAGGCTGGCGGCGGTTCGGCTACACCCTCTTTCGCCCCACCTGCCCCGCTTGTACGAAGTGTCTGTCGTTGCGGATTCCGGCCGCGTCGTTCCGCCCCGATCGGTCGCAACGACGCTGTTGGGCGACCAACGATGGCGTGGTGAAATTGGTTATCGGCGAACCGTCGGTGACGGCTGAAAAACTCGCTCTTTACGACCGCTACCATACTGCACAGGCTCACCGCGTCGGCTGGCCCGAACACGAGGCCAAAGACGCGGCGGATTACATCGAATCGTTTGTCGAAAATCCTTTCATCACGCAGGAATGGTGTTATTACCAGGGGAACCGATTGGTCGGCGTGGGTTATGTGGATCGGCTGCCGCAGAGTCTGTCGGCCATTTATTTCTACTACGATCCGGATGAGATGAAGCGATCGTTGGGCACCTTCAACATTCTGTCGCTGATTCAGCAGGCACAGCAGTGGCAGCTCGCGTATGTTTACTTGGGCTATTATGTGGAAGGTTGTCGGTCATTGGAATACAAAGCTCGTTTCCGCCCCAATGAAGTGTTGAATGACCGCGGTCAGTGGGTTTTGTATCGGCCGTAGTGCGGCTGTCTTGGCCTTGGAGTTGGGAGGCCTTGGAGTGGCTCGAACGGCTCGCTCGTATTCCCCCCGGGGAGGGATTTTCTGGGTAGAGGCCGTTGCGAAAACCGCAAAAGGCCGGAATGTAAGCATCTTTTCGCAGCATTACTGGTGTTGTGAAACAACCTCGGAAAATCTTGTGGGGAATCTCGCTCTGGCCGATGGGAGGGGCGATAATGGAGGGGAGACGTTTCGCTGACTGGCCAAGTTGCGGACCGTGCATATCCTCTCCAGCGGTACGCTCTTGGCCACAGCACACGAAGAGAATTTCTCGGTCTTTGGGTTCTGCGAATGCCCGTACCACCCCAAACTGGTGACGCGGTGATCGCCCTCGTTCGCCGCGCCGAACTGGCCGACGACGACGCTCTCAACAGCTTCTTGACGCGTTCCGGGCCGCTGCCGCCCACCGCCTCCGATACCGCCACGCGCATGGTCCAAGCGGGACTTTTGACGCCTTTTCAAGCCCGCATGATTCTGCAAGGCAAGCATCGGGGCTTCAAACTCGGCCCGTATCGGATTCTCAATCAAATCGGCGCCGGCGGCATGGGGCAGGTTTTTCTCGCGGAACACGCCACGCTGCGGCGCAAAGTCGCCCTTAAGGTGCTGCCGCCTAAACAGGCATCGGATAAGGCGAATGTCGAGCGTTTCTATCATGAAGCCCGCGCTGCGGCGGCCCTCGACCACCCCAATATCGTTCACGCCTACGATGTCGCCTGCGACCAAGGCACGCATTTCTTAGTTCTCGAATACATCGATGGTCAAACTCTGGATCGCAAATTACGCAAACAACAGCGCTTACCCGTGGGTGAAGCCGTCAGCTACATTATTCAGGCGGCGGCCGGGCTACAGCATGCCCACGAGAAAGGAGTGGCCCACCGCGACATCAAACCCGCCAATTTGCTACTGGGTCGCGATGGTATCGTGAAGATTCTCGATCTGGGTTTAGCGCAATTCTTTGAAGATTCTAGTACCCAGTTACAGCGCGGTTCCGACATTATCATGGGCACCACGGACTATGTCGCCCCTGAACAGCTCCGCGGTGAACAGGCCGATCACCGTTCCGATATTTATAACCTCGGAGCCACCCTTTACCACCTGCTCACGGGGCAGCCACCCTTTACCGGGACCACCGCGGCCAAGATGGTTGCCCATCATCTCAGCGCGGTCACTCCCGCCCATGAGCTATGCCCCGATGTGCCCGAAGAACTTTCGCATGTGGTCGAAGTGATGCTAGCGAAGAACCCCAACGATCGCTACCAAACGGCTGCCGAGGTCATTCAAGCCCTGATGCCTTTTGTGACCACCCCGGATCGTCATGGGCAGTCTTCCGGACGGCTACCTCCTTTGGCTGTGGCCGCGGTTCATGAAAGCACCGCCCGGTTGGAAACCCGCCCGTTGGCTGACGCTTGGAACGCCCATGCGGCTCTCGCCCGCGCCCAGCGTACCGCTCGGCTGGCGATTCTCGGCATGATCGCGGGCTTTCTCTTCGGCCTGGTGGCACTGACCTTCGCTCTGGTCGTGTACTTCCGCTGCTAAGTTCTCCGATCGAAGCGGAGCCGCCGGGCAAGGACAGCTCGCATCACCACCCACCTCACGACAACGCCACCCACCTCACGACAACGCCACCGGGGAAGCTCCTCCCGGTGTCACCACGGTGATCTTGATCCCCGGACGCCGACGGGAATAATGCTCCGGTATCAGTCCGGTTTCCGCTTCCAACACCGATGGTCCACAGGGCGGATTCCCAGCCCGCGGTTGCGGCGAGGATGCCGCGGGCACAGGTGGGGCTGAAGATCGTCGGACGCTATCCTCGACTGCCTTCGGACGCCTCCGTGTGGCCTCCCGAGGCGAACTAGACGGTGAAACGAAAGATTGGACTACCGGTGTCTGAATCGGTGAAAGTGCAGGCATGGCCGGTTGCTGTGGTGGCCGTGAGGGGAGCGGCGGTGGTGGCGGTGGCGCTGGCGTTGGTTCATCCAAATCGAAGGTGAAGGGTACCTCCGCCACCGCAGCGGACGATTGCGGTTCGTCCAGATCGAAGGTGAATGGTATCTCCGGCATCGCCGTTTCCGTGGCGATCATTTCCGCATCCACGATCTCATAATCCGTCGGCTCGAGCGGGAGCACCTCTGCTTCCACAATTTCTTCCAATTCGAGTGGTTGTGCGGGAATGGCCTCGATCACCTCGTCGGCGTCCATCGGCGGAGTCTTCGGCTTCCGCGGCGGCGGCTGCGGGCGGCCCTTGTTCGGGGAGGAGGGATCAACAAAGTGGAAGGCCGAAACATCGGGTTGTTGGCTTTTCCGGCGTCGTGGTGATTGATTCGCTCCCGCCATGATCCACCTACCTACCTGTCGGAACGATCGGCCAGGGTTGTACTTCCTATTGTAAACGATGACACTTGGGCGTGGCTGTGTCAATCTCGGTAGTGGATTTTTTTTCAGTGGCTCTTTGATTCCGCGCAAACTGCCAGGGAACTTGGCTTTCACCGCGTGTGTCGGGCTATGGGTGATGGGATGGCGAGTGAACAGCTGCTGCATCAGGCCGTTGCAACGACCAGGCCGGATTGGTACGCGGCACGGCAACAGATGCTTCTTGATCCGACTGTGACGATGCTCAACACCGGTTCATTCGGTCCGTTGCCACGACCGGTTTTCGACCGCGTCACACAACTGCGGCGGCAATTGGCTGCGGGTCCTACCGACTTTTTTCTGCGTCAGGCTCCGCCGCTGTTGTGGGCCGCTCGCGTGCATACTGCGGCATTTCTGGGTACGATCCCCGAGCGGCTTGTGTTCACCGCCAATGTCACGGCCGCGATCAACCTTGTGGCGTCGAGTTTGCGGCTGGCATCCCCGGGGGAAATTCTCATGAGTGATCATGAGTACGGGGCTATGATCTGGTGTTGGCAGCGTGTCGGGCAACGCCAAGGGCTGCGCATCCGCACCTTTCCCGTGCAGACAATGACTACGGACCCTGGGGCTATTGTCGAAGCCGCAACGCAGGCGATGAATCGGCGTACCCGGTTGCTCTTCTTCAGCCATGTGCTGTCGCCCACGGGTTTGGTGTTGCCGGCCAAAGAGTTGTGTGCCGAGGCGCGGCGGCGGGGTATCTTGACCGTTGTCGATGGTGCCCATGCCCCGGTGTATGTTCCGCTCAATGTCACAGAGGTCAATGCCGATTTCTACGCAGGGAACTTGCACAAATGGTTACTGGCGCCCACCGGTGCGGGTTTCCTCGTCATCGGTGCCGGCAACGAAGATCGCCTGCAACCGCTTCAAGTCAGTTGGGGTTATTATCCCGATCGCTACCCGATTGGCGAAGTGACGGCCGCGGCGGGGCCGGATGCCCGCGATGCCTACGGGAGCACGCCCCGCATTCGCTTCTTGGAATTTGAAGGCACTCGCGATCTATGCCCGTGGCTAACCGTGTCCACCGCCATCGACTTCCAAGCGCAATACGGTTTTGAGAATATTCGCCGTCGCATAGCGGAACTCGCTGAGTACACGCGGCGCACCCTGGGCGGCCAGGTCGGGTTGCCTCTGGCCAGTTCGCCGGCCCCTGGTCTCAGTGGAGCGATGACGGCCTTTGCGCTGCCCGCCGCTGTCAGCGCCGCGGCGCTGCGACGGGAATTGTGGCAACAGCGGGTGGAAATTCCGGTGATCGAACGGCCCGAGCGGTTACTGGTGCGTGTCAGTCACCATTTCTACACCACCGAAGCGGAAATCGACCGCTTGGCGGAGGTTTTGCGACAACTGTTGCCGCCGTCACGCTAGTCACGATCAGCCACCTGCAAGCTTCTGGTCAAAGATGATTCTAAGTCTAATCTAGATCGATATTTACAAAGATCGAGAAAAATCGTGGGGCGGGTCAGCCACACGTCGGCGGGCCGCTTACAATGGCTGCAGGAATCGTTGGCGCAAGTTTTGGCGGCCACAGCATTCTAGCGGTGTACCCGGCTACCGGACCGGGGCTATGAGGATCATCGTCATGACCCGGTCGATCACCCCGCGCGTGTCCGTTCCACCAACCATCGACGATTTGATGGTGCGTTTTCTCGCCCACCGTTCAGACGCTGCTGATGCAGCAGTCGATCCGGTCGAGAGTGAAGTGGAACCACACGAAGTGGCGGCCGGGTTCCGGGTGGATGCGCGGGCGGCTTGGCTCGACGCCGTGGCTGCTGGTACCTGGGGGGGGAACGCTCCCACGCCCGCGATCCAACCGCCGAACGAATGGCCTGCTCTGGTTGCTCAATCCCCTGCCGTGTTCGCTTTGCCGTTGGCGGCTGGCCACTTCCCTCAACAAGTCAAGGATTTGCACCCCCTACTGGTGAATTTCCACCCGCACGAACTGCGTCGTTGCCGGCCCACGCCCCGGCCGGGGTTCCATGAATTGCGGGCCTGGATCACCCGCCAGCGTCTCACGTTACCGTTGTTGGCCGCGGGCATTGCGCGTTTACTGGGCGATGACGCCAGCGCTGACGATTGGCTTGTTGCCGTGCCGTATGCCGAGAACGACCGGGCCGCGAACTTGTGGATGAAAGGTGAATGGGAAGCAGCCCGCGCGGCGTGGGACCGCCAGACGGAAACCCCCGCGGTTCTTTTCAACCGTGGCATGGCGCGCCTGTTCTTAGGCCAGCTTGCCGCAGCGCGACCGTGGCTGCAAACCGCCACCTCCGCGATTCCTGAAACCAGTGGTTGGAATGCCTTGGCCCGCTTATACCTCGCCGTGGCGGAAATCCACGCCTGACTGTCATTCTCACGCTGACGCTACTCTATTACTCTCTCTCGCTGACGCTACTCTATCACTCTCTCGCTGACGCTACTCTATTTACCATCAACCGAGACAGTCCTGAAACACCACCGGCCCGATCGGTTACAATCGGGCCGGGTCCCCGTTTCCTGTGCCCGCAGCTGCGGGCAGATGTGTTTCAGGCCATGCGATTCGCTGCTACCCACAGCATGTAGGCGACGCGGTCGTGCAGCTTTTCCCGTTTGCGGCGTTGCAGGTACACATCACGCCAGGCATAGTACAACGTAGCGATGGCGAGGCAGGCGAGGTTGCAAGCAAGCAGATGAAACACGGTCGAAACTCCCCCAGCGGGGCGAGAGGTCAGATGGTCCACATGGCGGATCGGCCGCAACGGGCCGACATCCAACCGTAGACCATGCTGTGGGCACGTCAACCGCCAGGACGCGAAAATTGCCCAGGACCCTTCACCGTGACTGCCGGTTTTTTCCGCAGGATTTTGCCTATCGTTGAATTCGTCCGGGGCAGTGAAGAGGGGGCGCGGATGAGGAATTTACGCCGAACCGGGGCTGTCCAAAATTTCGCCACGCAACCCCGCAAGGCCCTCACGGCCGAGGCGAATCAGCCGGCCGTTGACTTCGATTTCAAACAGACCATCGAGTTCCTGGTAGGACAAAATCTGGACGCGTGCTCCGGGAGTTAAACCGTGGGCGAACCAGCGTCGCAGCCGGTCGGGCCGGTCGTCTTGGGCTTCGCGAACGATAACGGTTTGGCCGGCGCGGCATTCTGAGAGTGGCTGCAACGGGCGGGATTTCAGCTCCCCGGTGCGTGAGGGGATCAGGTGCCCGTGCGGGTCTTCATGCGGCTCGCCCAGATAGTCGGCCAAGGCTTGTTCGAGCCGCGGCGAGATGGCGTGTTCGAGGGCTTCGGCCTCGGCATCGACTTCACTCCAATCGAGCTTAAGCACCTGGGTGAGAAACAATTCCACCAGCCGGTGACGGCGAATCACCCGGCGGGCTTCCGCTAATCCGCTGGCCGCCAGTTTCGCACCTTTGCCGGATTCGTACTCAATCCAACCAGCCTCCGCCAGACGGGACAGCATCCCGGTGACCGAAGGGGCTTTGACACCCAGCAATTCGGCGATGCGATGAGGTTTGACAAACTCATCGACCCCACCGAGGCGGTGGATGGCCTTCAGATAATCCTGGACGGCGGGCGAGGGTTGACCGCTCATACCACGAACTCCGGCGCAAGCTCTGTGCGTTTCATGATAACGAATAGTGGCAACTTTGGCGGTGAGGAGTTCGTGAATCGTCTGTCCGCGGCGTTGTCTAGCCGGCCGTTGGCGCCTGCGGTGACGCGATCGCGTGCAGCAGATATTCGGCAGCACGGTCGCAGGCCCCCGGCTGAGCGACGCGATCGCGGAGGGATTCTAATTGTCGCACTAATGCCATCCGCTGGGCTGGATGGTTCAGCCACTCGAGGATGTGGGCAGCGATGCGGGGGGATTCATCGCGGGATGTCAACAGTTCCGGGTACAATTCCTGGTTAGCCAGCAAGTTCACCAAGGTGATGTAGGGAACTTTGAGGGCTTGCCGAGCGCAGAAGCGGTACAAGGGAGCCAATTTATAAACGATCACGGTCGGTTTCGCACGATACATCAGTTCGAGGCTGACTGAACCGGAGACCGCCACACAGGCGTCCGCCAAGGCGATGATTTCTGGCGTGCGCTGCGTGTGAACCTCGATGGGCACTCCCGACGGGAGCAGGGCGCGCATAGCATCCGCGTGCCGAGCGTTGAAAGCGGCGACCAGAAAACGAACATCCGGGCGTGCCGCATGAATGAGTTGGGCCGCCCGGACCAACATTGCGCCATTGGCCGCGACTTCTTTCGTGCGGGAACCGGGCAATAGAGCCACACGCAGGCCGGGTTGGGCGTTCTGGTGGGCCAGAAAGACCGGATCGAGCTGTTGCCGCGCCAGTTCATCAAAGTATGGATGGCCGACATAGTACGTATTCACACGCCGCCGGCGGTACCAATCGTCTTCAAAGGGCAGCGCCGTCAGAACGCCGGTGAAGAATTTGCGGACTTTCCGCACCCGTCCTTGTTTCCAGGCCCAAATTTGCGGTGGGACAAAAAAATAGGTTGGGATACCATAAGGGCGCAGTCGCTGGGCCAGGGCGAAGTGAAAGCCGGGGTAGTCGATGAGGATGACAGCATCGGGCCGGGTTGCGCGGATGTGCCGCAGCGCCTGCTGGCCGACCGCGACGAACGTGGGCCAGTGGCGGAGGACCTGGCCCAGCCACATGACAGCCAGATCCGTCAGTGGATAGAGTAATTCGGCCCCAGCAGCCTGCATCCGGGGGCCGCCGAGGGCCGTGATGTGGGCGTCGGGTACGCGGGCCAGCAGAGCGCGGATAAGATTGGCCCCGTGCAAATCGCCACTGGGTTCGCCCGCACTGAGGAAAAATTTCATGGTGGCATCCTTGCCGGAAGATGAAGAATCGTTAACCCTTGGCCGCGGGGGGAGCAGCGGGGCCATCGGTAGCACGAACCGCCGCCGCACCACGCCCGGGTAGGGGCGTCGGCTCCGCCACTCGGCGATAGCCGAGCGAGCGTAACACTTCCAAGACTTCGCTCCAGGTGGGGAAGGGCCGGCGATTTTCGCGTTTATAGCGGTCCATCGCTTTCATGAATTCGCGTTCGTCGTCGGTGTAGTCGCGTTCGCAGGTAGTGGGATCAATCAGGCGGCGTCGTTCGCTGCTTTTACGCTTGGCAGCGGCATTTTCCGCCCGGCGACGATCGGTCGCCACCGGAATATTCCGTTTGCGGCGATCGTTGGGGAAATTCTCCTCCCCAGTGTTGGTACACTCCGTGGAACTGGCGCTGGCCGCGGCGGGTGTGGTATTCGTCGGAGTCGTCATAAAAGCGGTTCCTCACAGCCACATCTTGGGGAAGGCTGAGAGCCAGACCTTACAACCGGCCCAGTGCCGGTGCTTCCTGCGCGAACCGACGGGATGAACGGGTGTTTCTAAGACTACCCGACAAACGGAATGTGTCAACCAGAATTAACAGCCAATTGGATTTCTTCGGGAATTTTCTCATGTCGTCTCTGCCGATTTCCGAAACTCGACGAATTAGAGAAATTTTCTGCTGGAACGGGAAATTGTTGGCATGAGTCGCCGGGGGGCGTCCGTATCGGGCGGCCGCTAGCCGCCCGGCTACGTCCGTCGCCGCTGCGACTGCCTCAATAACTCCTGATGCGCCGGATAGTTAGGTCGTTCAGCACCGCCGGTCGGGGAGGCGTTGGCCGTACTGCGGGAAGCGGTCCTGGAGCGCTTTGACCGTCAATTCATGGTGTTTTAAGGCCCGGCACGCTTCCATCGCTGCCTGCGCTGCCGAAATGGTGGTGATCGCGGTGACGCGCGATGCGACAGCTTCAGCGCGAATTTTCGCTTCATCGGTCGAACTGCCTCGCCCCGTGGGGGTATTGATCACGAGGGCCACCTCACCATTTTTGAGCTTGTCGATCAGGTTCGGCCGTCCTTCGGCAATTTTGGGAACGATCTCGACCGGAATGCCGCGCTGCGCCAGAAATTGGGCCGTGCCCCGCGTCGCGATCAAGTGGAAACCCATCGCAGCAAAACCGCGGGCAATCGGCAATACCGCCTCTTTGTCGCGATTGGCCACGGAAATGAATACCGTGCCTTCCCGGGGCAATGCCGACGACGCCCCCAATTGGGCTTTGGCGAAGGCAATGGGCATGGTGTCGTCGATGCCCATGACTTCTCCGGTCGATTTCATCTCCGGTCCCAGGATAATATCCACCCCGGGGAATTTGTTGAACGGAAAGACACTTTCCTTCACCGAGAAGTGCCGCGGAACGACTTCTTCATGGACACCCAGTTCATCCAACGTTTTGCCGACCATCACCAACGCGGCCCAGCGGGCCAACGGCACACCGGTGGCTTTGGACACAAACGGCACCGTGCGGCTGGCCCGGGGATTGGCTTCGAGAATGTAAATTTGCGGCGTGTCCACCACCGTGCCATCGGGTCGTAACCCCGTGACGGCAAACTGAATGTTCATCAATCCGCGCACATGCAATGCCAACGCCAATTGCCGCGATTGCCGTTTGATCTCCTCCACCACATCCGCCGGCAGGCTGTGGGGGGGGATGACGCAGGCGGAATCCCCGGAGTGGATGCCCGCTTCCTCGATGTGTTGCATCACTCCACCGATGATGGTGCGTGTGCCATCGCACAGGCAATCGACATCGACTTCGGTTGCATTTTCGAGGAATTGATCGATGAGAACGGGCCGGTCTTTGGAAAGGTCCGGCTCGACCCGGTGCATGTAAGCGATGAGTTCGTCTTCGTTGTAGACGATCTTCATATCGCGGCCGCCGAGAACGAAGCTGGGGCGTACCAGAATGGGGAAGCCGATTTTGCGGGCCACGCGAATGGCTTGTTGCACATCCACCGCGGTCCCGTTGGCCGGTTGTCGCAGGCCAAGTTCGTTAACTAGTTGCGCGAACCGTTCGCGGTTTTCGGCAATGTCGATGGAGTCGACGCTGGTGCCAATGATCGGCACCCCCGCCGCTTCGAGAGGTTTGGCCAGGTTGAGGGGCGTTTGCCCGCCAAATTGCACAATAACGCCTTGCGGCTTCATCCGGTCGTGGATGTTGAGAACGTCTTCGGGGGTTAGCGGCTCGAAGAAGAGATGGTCGGAGGTGTCGTAATCGGTGCTGACCGTCTCGGGGTTCGAGTTCACCATGATGACTTCGTAGCCGTTTTCGCGCAGGGCAAAGGCCGCTTGGCAGCAGCAATAGTCGAACTCGATGCCCTGCCCGATGCGATTGGGTCCACCGCCGAGAATCATAATCCGCGGCTTGCCACTGAAGGGCCGGACTTCATCCTGGGGTGGGGGAAGGGCGGCATTCTCCGCCGTCGGGGATGGACTTACGCGCCGCACCGGGGCTTCATAGGTGCTGTAGTAGTAGGGTGTATAGGCTTCAAACTCGGCTGCGCAGGTATCGACGCTTTTGAACACCGCTTCGATGCCATAGCGGCGGCGCAGTTCCCGTACCTCGTCCCGGGGAACTTTCCAGATGTTGGCCAATTGCCAGTCGATGAAGCCGTATTGCTTGGCTTTGAGTAACAACTCGGGGGTGACCTGTTCGAGCGATTCCACCGCCCGCAGTTCGTTCTCAACGTTGACCAATTCTTGGATGGCCCGTAGGAACCACGGGTCGATCTTGGTCCGTTGGTGAATTTCGTCAATACTCAGGCCGGCGAGAATGGCGTAGCGGATGTACCAGATGCGTTCGGCGTTGGGGCTGGCGAGCTTGAAGTTGATTTCTTCGCGGGTCGGCGGATTGTCGGTGCCCCAGCGGTCGCGGCGATCGCAACCGAGGCCGAAGCGGTTGACTTCCAAGCCGCGGAGGGCTTTTTGCAGCGATTCTGGGAAGGTACGGCCAATGGCCATCGTTTCGCCGACACTTTTCATCTGCGTGGTGAGCGTGGGATTGGCTTCGGGGAATTTTTCGAAGGCGAAGCGGGGAACTTTCGTCACCACATAGTCGATGGTCGGTTCAAAACAGGCGGGCGTTTCGCGGGTGATGTCGTTGCGGAGTTCGTCGAGGGTATAGCCCACGGCGAGTTTGGCGGCAATTTTGGCAATCGGGAAACCGGTGGCCTTGGAAGCCAGGGCACTGGAGCGGGACACGCGCGGATTCATTTCAATGGCAATCATCCGGCCATCGGCGGGGTTGACCGCGAATTGAATGTTGCTGCCCCCCGTTTCGACGCCAATTTCGCGGATGATGGCCTTCGCCTGGTCGCGCATCCGCTGATATTCTTTGTCCGAAAGGGTTTGCGCCGGAGCGACCGTGATGCTATCCCCCGTGTGCACCCCCATCGGGTCCAAATTCTCAATCGAGCAGATGATGACGACATTATCCGCTCGGTCGCGCATCACCTCCAATTCGTACTCTTTCCAGCCAATGACGGATTCTTCGACCAACACTTCTGTGGTCGGGGAAAGTTGCAGCCCTTTCGTCACCAATTCGATGTACTCTTCTTTGTTGTAAGCAATGCCTCCGCCCGTGCCGCCCATGGTGAAACTGGGGCGCAGCACACACGGCAGTTTCACCTCCTCAATCGCTTCCAGCGCCTCGGCCAGCGTATGGACCACGCGCGAACGCGGCACATCAACACCGATTTTGATCATCGCATCCTTGAAACGCTGGCGATCTTCGGCTTTGTCGATAACGTCGGCGTTGGCACCGATCATTTCAACACCGTATTTATCCAAGACGCCCTGTTTGAAGAGGGCCATCGCGGTGTTGAGGGCGGTTTGACCACCAAGGGTCGGCAACAGGGCATCGGGCCGTTCCGCCGCAATGATTTTCTCGACCACTTCCCAGGTGATGGGTTCAATGTAGGTACGGTCGGCCGTTTCTGGGTCGGTCATGATCGTCGCCGGGTTGGAATTGACCAACACGACGCTGTAACCTTCCTCCCGCAACGCTTTACACGCTTGCGTGCCGGAGTAATCGAATTCACAGGCTTGCCCAATAATGATCGGCCCGGAGCCGATCAGTAGAATTTTCTTCAGATCGGTACGTTTCGGCATTGTGGTGTGTAACAAAAATGTTCCGCGCAAACTCCGAATAGCTTATTGAACGGCCGCGCCGGGCCAAGATCACTACTGACATAGTGTTTCCCTGCCCATGCGGTACCATAACACCCCAGTGGCCCAAGTGGCCGCGAATCGCCCCAAGGAGCGCCTCAATGTTGCTGCGCCTGATTCCAATTGCCGTGACCATCGCCCTTCTCCTGGGGTGTCACTCGAAGAAGTCGAATACCCCGACCGACAGTGACCCGACCGCCACGTACACCATCCAACTCCGCAACCCCCACGACGGTGATAAAACAGCCGTCACAACGCGGGAAACTAAGACTTTCACCATCGAAGGACCCAATGGCCAAACCGAGTCGATGACGCAAGAAAAACACTACGAATACACGCAACACATCCTGACCACGCCAAGCGGAGCTAAAAAACCGAGCCAACTGACACGCACCTACAAAGTCGCCAAGCGCACCAATCCCACCACCAACCAGCTCAAAACACTCGCGTTGGAAGGAAAAACGGTAACAATTGAAAAGAAAGACCCGTACTATCAATACACTATCAACGGCCAACCCATCATTTCGGCCGACAGCCTCGACCTCTACGAGGAGTTCAGCAACCCCGACCAGGTCGAACTCGACGACCTCATTCCCAAAACCCCCGTCACCATCGGCCAATCCTGGCCCATCGACCCCGCCGTCGAGCAGAAAATCTTCGCCATAGGGCAGAAAACCTTCAGCGATCTTGGCCTCGAAATCGACAAAACCAGCAGCCACTTCGATTGCTGCCTCACACGGGTCTATACCAAAGACGGCCAACAATATGGTACCATGTCCTTCGCGATCGAGCTTGGTGTGAAAATCAAAGCCGTCTCACCCAACAAACCCGGTGGTACCGGGACGATGAAGGTGAACGCGACGATGGATGTGGTGATCGATGGTTCATCGTCCGATGGCGTGATGAAAATGACCATCCAAAGCCATATCCAGGTAAGCGAACGCGGCCAACCGATCAAGGCAACCATCCAGGCTACCAAGGAGAAAACGGTCCAAAACTTGCCATAATTTGGTCCAAAACTTGCCTGCCATAATTTTCCGCTGTCGCGGTCGAAGGCTGACGTTCGACCGCACGGTGGCTTTTTCCAAGGAGTTCGCTCATGGTGCGTTTCTGTTGCGGCATCTGGACTTTGGCTCTGCTGGCAGCCCACAGTGGTGCCGCTGACGACGCAGCGGTAGCCCTCCAACGTTACCAATACCGCGTCGGCGACCGCGTGCGCGTGGTGGACGAAGAGCACACCCTTTTGCGATTCGTCATTATCCAGAACAATCAACGGCAAGAAAAGCAGGAGAAACGCGATAAGATCACGATCTTTGTCAGTGAAACCCTCGCTGTCAAAGCCGGGGAAAAACGCCCCACTAAAATCCAACGCCTCTATGAACGGGCCGAAGAAACCAAAAACGGCGGCACGGAGAAACTGCCCCTGCACGGGAAAACCGTTATCATCGAGAAAAAGAACGACCAATACATTTTCACCACCCCCGACGGCCAAGTTCTCGATGGCCCCGCCCGCGACGAACTGGACAAAGAATTCAACCAAAAAACACCCGACGACGAACTCGATCACTTCATCCCGCAACGCCCCCTCAAACCGGGCGAAACCTGGGTCATGGATGCGGAGAAACTGGTCAAATCGTTCACGCGCGACGCGCAGCAGTTCACCATCGATGCCAAAACGGCCAAAGGTGAGGGGAAATTTGTCGAATCGTACACCTTCGGCGGCTACACGTACGGCATCTACGATATGTTTATTCAGTTCCCCCTCACCCAATTCGCAGGACCCAACCCGATTGATCTCAAAACGGGCAGTAAGATGGAAATGCGTATCTTGGGCGATGGTAACGTCGATGGCCGCGAACCCAACGGGATTCTCACGATGCGCATCACGCTGCGGGCGTTCTTCGATGGCCCCCAAGGGGCCGTCGCCAGTATCAAAGGCGATGGCGTGATGTTGCGGAGTACAGAACGCCTTCCGAGCCGCAAACGCGACTAAGGCCGCAACTACCCCACTCGCCGGCGGTCCGTAATGGGCGACGACCGTAGCTGGAGCAGCCGGCCCATCTCCAGGAGGCTATCCACCGCGGAGGACAAACACTACCGAAAGCACAGTATTGCGGCTCCAACAGCTTCCGTCGCCACCGCGGCTATCCACCGCGGAGGACAAACACCACCGAAACCGCGTTGAATAAGCTGTGGACCACCACCGGTACGAAGATGCCGTTGGTTCGTACTGCCAGCCAACCCAAACCCAACCCAAGGACGAAGAGTGGAATCGGGTTGGGCCAGACGCTCGAATGCACAACCGCGAAAAACGCCGCGGTCGCGTACACGGCCCGCGCTCGCCGCGCCCCCACCGTCTGATAACGCCACAGAACCGACAAACCCACGGCCAAAAGCAGGGCAAAAATCACCGGTTCTAACCGCTGCTGGCCAAACATCGACGCAAACACCACCGCCGCCACCATCACAAACCACGGTCGCGCCGCGGTCAGCGGTGATACACCGCCACCAGGGATTTTCGTTCGCCCCACACACCACGCCAACAGAATGCCGCGGAACAGCAGCTCCTCGCGGCAGGGAGCACCAATACACGCTTCAAAAGCAAACAGCGCCTGTTCGAGCGGCGGTTGGTTGCCAAAGTGGGTTAGGATGTGTTGCTCGGGTGGCATCCCCAGCGCGGTGAAAATGGCGTTCACGATGGCGTTGAAAATCAGCACCACCGGGGCGAGGACATACCACGCCACCACCGCCAGCCACACCTTCCCCGCCCAACTCCCCTGCCCCGCCAAGGCGGGTTTCCACTTCGGATACAGCGGCATCCGCACCAACCATAAAATCAGAAACGCCGTTGGCAGTGTCAGAGCATTGGCCCACAGCATTCGGACAGTCTGGGCAAGCTCGAATTGTACGGGGTCCAGGTCGGGCCGTGGGTTATTCGGCTGTTCGGCTTCAATGGCCAGCCGTTGCTGCCAGCCACTGCGTTCGAGCAAACCACTGAACAGTGCCGGGAGAATCACCGCAACCAACAAAAACGCCAGAATCACTTCCACTCCGCCCCATGGGACCCGCCACGGCTTCCAGGCCGGCAACAACGCTTCCCCACGGGGTCGCAACCGCCACGCCACACTGCCCACAAGCAGCGCTGCAGCCGCAACCCACAGCCCCGCGGTCGCCATCCGTTGAGCTTCGTCCCAAAATTCCTGCACGATCGACCTTTCGTGGCCAGCCAAGATACCCGCCCAACACCGTACCACCACGGCCAAGCGGCTGGTTAGTTGTATCTATACCTGTGGTGAATGGACCGCACAGAGACGCCGATGCCAACCATCCTCGACCGCATTCTGGAAACCAAGCAGCGCGAAGTCGCGGCGGCCAAAGCCATGGTACCCGCCTGTGAACTCGAACGCCGCATCGCGGATTGCCCCCCGGTGCGCGATTTCCCTCGCTCACTCCGCCGCACCGGTCAGGTCGCCATCATCGCCGAGGTCAAAAAAGCCTCACCGTCGGCGGGCGTGATCCGCCCGGACTTCGACCCGGTCGCCATTGCCCGGCTGTACGAAGCCCACGGAGCAGCCGCCATCAGCGTTCTCACCGATAGCGAATACTTCCAGGGCCACTTGGACTATCTGACGGCCATCAAAAGCGTAGTTAGGCTCCCCGTGTTGCGGAAAGACTTCATCATCGACCGTTATCAGTTGCTCGAAGCCCGTGCGGCCGGTGCCGATGCTGTTCTCTTGATCGCCGAATGCCTTCCCGGCGAGCAACTGGCCACCCTCCAGCAACAGGCGACCGCCATCGGCCTGCATACACTCGTCGAACTGCACGACGCCGAGCAACTGCCACGTGTTCTCGCCTGCGGAGCCACCATCATCGGCATCAATAACCGCGATCTGCGCACGTTCATCACCCGGCTCGACCACACACGCGAGCTACGCCCCCACATTCCGCCCGATCGTACCGTGGTCAGTGAAAGTGGCATCCGTTCGCACGCCGACCTGGTTGCCCTTCAGGCCGCCGGGGTGCAGGCTGTCCTGGTCGGCGAATCGCTGATGCGTGCCCCCGACATCGGCGCAGCCCTCGATTCACTCCGCGGCGGTCCGTTCCACCACTTCCCACCGTGACCGCTTGTTACGCAATAATTGCCAACCACACCACGCCCACAAGGCCAACAGAATGAAGGTATCGAGCGGATAGCGCAACCCGGTGTCGGCTTGAAGTCGCGGAGCGATGCCATCCTGTGCGAAACGGCGAACGCCCAGCGTCGCTTCGAGTTCTAACCCCACCAGCAGATTCTCCACGACAAAAAGCGTGGCCACAACGGTGAGCGGGAAGGAATTGATATATCCTACCAGCGTTGCCCGCAGCGGCGGACGTGGGGCGGCGTTCGCCACAAGCGGCGGTGGCCACAGCGCCACCGTCTCGCGGCATTCGATCGGGAAACACTTCGTTCGCCAAAAGGGGCGTGGATCAGCCAACAACACCGCCACCGCGACCGCCGACAACAGGGCGTCGTAATACATGAAGTGGAAGCACGTCAGATAGGCCCCCAGAAAGAGAAAACCGGCGCTCAAACCGGTCGGCCGTCTCCGGTCGCCGCGCCAACCGTACACCACCACGGTCGTACCAAAAACGAACCCCCACAACGCCCACCCCCAACGGCTGGCAACCGCCGAAGCCCGTTGGTGCTGCGGTTGCTGGAAGTCGAGGAGCCAACGTCGGGGAATTCCTTGCAAATCGCGGCTGAGGTCGATCCAGTTGGTATTCACTTGATAGAGTTCTGCCGCTTCCTGACCAATGGTGAGCCAGTGGAACCAACTGGCGATGCCGACCAGCGGTAATGTGGCCACAGCCAAGCCAGCCCCGGTGGCCAGCATCGCCACCAGAAAACGCCAGCGGCCCATCAACAGCGGCACCACGATGAATGCCGCCGCCCACACCGGCTTAAAGGCTAACAATCCCCACACCATGCCCCCCGCGACATGGTAGCCGCGACAGGCCAACACCCACCCCCCCAGGAGAATGACGAGGCTAATCGTCGGATTCTGCCCCAAATCCAATCCCGCCCGCATCCCGGGATAGAAAAACAGTGCCAGCGTCGCCACCGACCCAGGGATGCGACCCTGGGCCAGCCACGAGATGCTCCAACCGGCCAACGGGACCAACAAGACGGCGAAAACCTGGAAGAGATGGTAGGCCCGGCGGGGGCTGTCGATCATTCCCCACGGGGCATAGAACAGGGCCTGCACGGGGGGGTAGAGCGGCCCGCCGATGGCCGGTTCGTTCACCGCGGCGATCACGTCCGGAGTGAGGGCTGCGCTGGCCGCTTGTTCCAGAGCTATCGCCACCAGGGGTTGGCCCAGTGGCGGTTGCGCCAACGGCAGAACGACCGCACCGCCCACGATCCGCCACTCCGGCGGGTCACGCCCCATAAACCAACTCATCAGGTTGGTGGCATCGTGACGGGATAGTTCGTCGGTACTGATGATCCCTGTGCGTTGGAGTGGGGATTCGTCATCGACCGGATACGCTTCGCGAACGATGGTCCATTGCCGTTGCCGGTGATACAGTTCGCGGCCATACCCGGTGGCGAGCATTCGGCCCATGACCCACTGGCCACCGAAGTCGATTTGCGCATGCCCGGAGTTGCCATCGGCCCGCCTTTGCGCGGGCGGCCGATGCGGGGGGTCATCGAAACTATGCCAGGCACGCAGGGTGGTCAGGATGCCGACGACGACGACCGCAGCCGCCCCCAGCCCCCTGCGGACCGCGGGCCAGCCCAGCCACGACCAATAGCGGGGGGGAATGACAAACTCGGGGGGGGACGCCGGCGAAGGCGTTGAGGAGGGGTGCGTCACGCCGCAGGCCACTCACCGGTGAAAACTTCGGTCGCTGGACCGGTTTTGTACACGCAGTTATCCGCCGCCGACCATTCCAATTCGAGATCACCGCCGGGCAGATGGGCGAGGATTTTCCGCTGGGTGCGGCCCGTCAGTACACCAGCAACGCACACCGCGCAGGCACCGGTGCCGCACGCCAGCGTCATTCCACTGCCGCGTTCCCAGGTCCGCAGGGTCACTTCGGTCGGCGAATGGACCTTCACAAAGTGAACGTTGACCCGGCGTGGGAAAGCCTCATGATGCTCGATTTTCGGCCCGAATTCCGCGACCCAGTCCCGGTCGTCTGTCCGGAAAAACTCGTCGCCGACATACAAGACCGCATGCGGGTTGCCCATCGACACGCAGGTCACGGCGAACTCCCGTCCACCGACGACTAACAGCGCATTCCGCGGCGGGTCGCCCGGGAGTGTCGTGGGGATTTTCGCAGCTTCGAGAATCGGTTCGCCCATATTGACACGCACGCGGGACACCTTCCCGTCCTGCACTTCCACATCGAGCGTCAGCACACCCCGACCGGTTTCGATGGTCAGGCGCGGTTTGGTGGCGATCCCATGATCGTAGACGAACTTGGCCACGCAACGGATGCCATTGCCACACATTTCCGATTCCGAACCGTCGGCGTTGAACATCCGCATCCGGGCATCGGCCCGCTCACTGGGGCCAATGAGGATCAGACCATCGGAGCCAACGCCGAAATGTCGGTCGCTGATGCGGCGGGCTAGCGCCGCCGGGTCGGCCGGTGGCCGCTGCCGGATGCAGTCAACATACACATAGTCGTTGCCCAGACCGTGCATTTTGGTGAAGCGCATCGCCACATCCTCGCCAGGATGGCCGTGATTCTCGCAACTCGATCGCAAACAGAGGCCGTTTGGCCCCTGAGGGCCGACTCTCGCCGGGCCAAAACGAGACATCATCGCGATTTTTTGTATGTCTTTCAGGGGTTCAGCCCATAGTCATTCTGCCCCAACAAGGAGAACGTATGCGTCGGATGCTTTCTCGGGCCGTACTGATAGCGGCCGCGACAGCCACCATAACGGCGTTGACAACCGCTCAGGACACAAAGCCGGCCATGGTCTACGAGATGCGCGTCTATTATGCCACCCCGGGGAAATTGGAGGCCTTGCACGCCCGGTTTCGCGATCACACCACCCGGCTCTTCGAAAAACACGGGCTGACCAATGTGGGCTACTTCGTCCCGGTGG
The DNA here is from genome assembly GCA_025055115.1 of Gemmata sp. Lineage (GTDB taxonomy): Bacteria > Planctomycetota > Planctomycetia > Gemmatales > Gemmataceae > Gemmata. Next base: position 192,911 of record JANWYJ010000029.1, on the reverse strand, counting down.
GGGACAATCCGGAGAATAAGTTGGTGTACTTCATCGCAGCGCCCAGTAAGGAGGCCCGCGATCAGGCGTTCAAGAACTTCGCCGCCGATCCGGCGTGGAAAAAAGTGGTGGCGGAAAGCGAAAAAGATGGCCCACTGGTGAGCAAAATCACTTCGCGTTTCCTCACCCCCACCGACTATTCCCCACCCTTAAAAATCGAAAAAAGCCGCGAGGAGCGCGTTTTTGAACTGCGTACCTACACCGCGACGAAGGGCAACCTCGGTCACCTCAACGACCGTTTCAAGAATCACACGCTGAAGCTTTTTGAAAAGCACGGGATGACCAACATCGTTTATTGGAACGTGCTCAAAGGGCAGAAGGACGACGACCGGATGCTCATTTACTTACTGGCACACAAAAGCCCGGAGGCGGCAGCAAAATCCTTCGCCGCGTTCCGCCAAGACCCCGCTTGGCTGGCTGCCCGCCAGGCCAGTGAGGAGAAAGCCGGTGGCAGCTTGACCGAACCCCAAGGCGGTGTCGTATCGGAATTTCTGAAACCGACCGATTATTCGCCCCTCAAGTAACGGATCGGCCATCGGCGTTCCGAACGCCGCCATTGGCTGCCGAGCCGGGTTCGGCCCACAGGGGACGAGAGGCTACGTCTGGGTGCCGCCAAGCCGCGGCAATGATAAATCCGCCCGTCAGAACTCCGGTAAAGCCGGTGGGCGGCTCTCGGGGGCCGGGCGGACATCGGCCCGCCACCGCTTCACCGCGCCGTCGCGGCTGACAGTGGTGAGCATGGTGTTATTGGCATTGAACGCTAAATCGAGAATGCGATCGGCATGCCCGGTGAGGGTCAGGCGTTCTTGCCGCGAAACGGGGTCCCAGAGGATCACGGTGCGGTCGTCACTGCCCGAAGCAAGGGTCCGACCATCGGGGCTGAACGCCAAGCCAAAGACAGCCCCAGCATGGCCGACCAGCTCGTGCAGAGGTTTGAGTTGACCGTTGGTTTCGACGGTCCACAATTTGATGACGCCACTGGTATCACCGGTGGCCAGCCGGGTGCCGGAGCTATCAAACGCCAACGATTCCACATCCGGGCGGAACTCGCTGCCGCCCACCCAGCGGTGATGGCTGTGGGGGTCATCGGCCAGGACGACGCCATCGGTGGTCATGAGCTTCAGACCACTTTCCACGGCCACAGCGATCCAATTGCGGCTGGGGTGGAAGGCCAAACGGCGCACCCCGGGGGTGGCCAAGAGAATCCGCCCCCCCCCGTGAAGTTGTGCGTTGCCCTCGGCGGAATCGGCCCAATTGTGCGTGTCGTAGAGGCGGACGGCGTCCGTATCGACCGTGGCGATCCAACGGCCGGTGGGGTCGAACTTCACCGCGAAAACAGGGCTGGGCGTCGGTATGAAGACGTAGCGTGGGAAGTTACCGGGCCGCGGCGGCCGCAGCGGCGCCGGTTGCCAGCGCAACTGCGGCGGCAACCAGACGAACATGCCACTTTCCACCGCGACCACGAAACGGCGACCATCGGGCGAAACCGCGGCCGCTCGGGGTCCGCCGCGGTCGGTCGGCGGGGGTTGAAAACGCAGTTCCGTCAAGGCCAACGGCCCCGGTGGTCCTGGCCGCGGACGGTTCCCGGGCGCAACGACATCGCTGGTGTACATGCGAATTTGCCCCAGATCGTCCGCAACCACGAAGGTAGTGCCATCGGAATTGAGGCCCAACGCCCTGAGGCTCTGGGCACTGGTCCGTCCCAAAGGGTCGCGGGTACTGCGAATCAATTCCTCGGCTTCGTGGGTGCGGGCGGTCGTTTGCCACACGATGGCCAGTCCATCCATGCCGGCCGAAACCACAGTGCGGCGATCAGGAGCAAAGGCGACCGCGTTGATCTGCTGGGCATGGCCGACGAGGTGCCCCCGTTCACGACCTTCGTCCGGGTCCCATAAGCGAACGGTTTTATCGAAGCCCGCACTGGCCAGAACCAAGCCATCGTCGCTGAAGGCCAGAGCGTAAATCGAACGCGTATGGCCAAAAAGGCGGCGTTCGCGGCGCGTTGGGCGATGGAAGATACGCACCGTGGGGGGAGTACCGTTATGCGTCGTGGCCACCAACTCGCCGTTGGGGGAAACGGCAATGGCCCGGACGGCGTCGGCATGCAGGCCGCGTTCGGGCAGCGATTGCAGGTACTTGCCGCCATCGCCGGTCCAGATTTTGGCCAGCTGATCGCGCCCACCACTGGCCAAAATTTCACCATTGTGAGAAAATGCTAAGCAGTACACCCCCCCTTTATGAGCCAGAAACCGCCGTTGAACCCACACCGGGCGGGCCTCGGGCGACTGATTGGCCTGCGCCAGCAGGGCGGCGACGGCCCCTCCGCCGCCAAAGATCGCGATCTCCGCCGGCACGGGCCGCCATCCGGTCAAGTCCCACCAGCGGAGCATGCCATCGTCGCTGCCGCTGACCAGTTGGCGGCCATCGGGGCTGAACGCGACACAGCGAACGTCGTTGTCGCTATCCCCATCGGTCAAGGTCAACGCGGGGGACACGACCAACGGTTTGGTACCCGAGGGCAACGGAAGCCAACTGGGTCGCCGCAGTTCGTCGAGAACCCTCGGGGGGATGACCCACAAACGCACAGTGCCATCGGCCCCCGCGGAGGCCAGCAACGTCCCTTCGGCATTGAAGGCGACGTGATGAACCGCTCCCTGATGGCCCGTGAGAATCAACCAGGTCCGCCCCGAATGCGGGTCCCAGACCCGGATCGTTCCGGCTTCGCCGGCGGTGGCGACCAGCAACCCATGCGGAGCATAGGCGGCCGTCCGGAGAGGATCGTCGGGCTGGTGCTCGATGTACGAACGATCATCCCGTTGGCACAAGCGGCGCAGATAATGCCAGGTGAAGTCGCGCAGTTCTTTCGGGCAGCGCGTTTCATCTTCGAGCAGCATCGCCGCTCGCAGCGGATCGCGTTCGCAGAGGATGGCCACCTGGGACAACTGCAAGGCGTAGGCGGCTCGGCGTGTACGTTCGGCTTCTTCAGCCAGCAAGCGCGCTTTTTGAACCGCTTCGATGCGGCGTTTTTCGATTTCCGCGGCCAGCTGTTCGGCTTCTTTTTTGGCGGCTTCGGCCCGGTCGCGTTCGTGTTGGGCCACCCGGGCTTCGTATTCACGATCGCGGACAGCCTCGCGGACACGCACGAAGGCAACCGACAGAACTGTCACCAGGGCGATGGTAGCCGTCACTGTCATGAACAACAGCGTAGCGATCGTCGGGTGCCGTCGCGCCCATTTGACCCCCCGGCCCCAGGCTGACAGTGGCCGTGCATGAATGGGTTCGCCGCGAAGAAAACGCTCCAGATCGTCGGCCAGGGCCGCCGCCGTCGCATAGCGCTGCGTCGGTTGTTTCGACAAACACTTCAAACAGATCGTTTCGAGATCGCGGGGCACCAGCGGATTGAGCCGTTGGGGCGGCACGGGATCATCATGAAGAACCTGCAGGACGGTCGCCAGTGGTGTTTCGCCGCGAAACGGTGGCCGGGCTGTGAGCAGTTCGTAGAGGATTGCCCCCAGGGCGTAAACATCGGTCGCCGGGCCAATCTCACGGGATTTGCCCCCGGCTTGTTCCGGTGCAATATAACTGGGGGTGCCGACGACGGCCCCAGTTTGCGTACCACCATCCCCCCCGCCCAACGATTCGTCCAACCGTTTGGCCAGGCCAAAATCGGTCACTTTGGGAATGAAGGGCGGCAGCGGTCGCAATGCGGGTGGCGACGATTGGCGGAGGCGCGGTCCATCGGCCTGGCGTTCGGACCTGGCGAGCAGAATGTTGCCCGGCTTGAGGTCGCGGTGGATAATCCCGGCGTCGTGAGCGTACTGCATGGCCCGGGCCAATTGCGCAACCAGCGCCGCGGCTTCCGCCGGCTCCCATGGCGCAGGACCGATGTATTGTGCCAGACTGCCGCCTTCGACAAATTCCAGCGCCAAATAGGGGTGATTGTTGGCTTCGCCGATGTCGTAAATCTGGACAATGTTAGGATGTTGCAGCTTGGCGACCGCTTCGGCTTCGCGGCGAAAACGTTCCCGTTCGGCGGGTCCGGCGTGGCTACCCGACAAAATCATCTTCAACGCCACCAGCCGGTTGAGGCTCACTTGCCGGGCCTTATAAACAACCCCCATCCCGCCGCGGCCCACTTCATGAAGAATGTCGTAACCCGGAACCAGCGGCGGGGCGAAGTCGGAGCGGTCCGGCTCAGCCTCCAACGGGACGACGCTGGAATCGGTCAACCCGCGCCCGGCCAACACATGGGCCAGTGAGGAAAAGGACGGATCGGATCCCGCGGCACCCTCCGCAACAAGCGCCGACACCGCCGCGGAGCCATCGGCGACGCTCGGGGCAACGGGCCGCGGCAGGGCTTGGGTTTCCGACTGACCGCTGGCCGGTTGCGCGGTGGCCACCACGAACACTGCGGGCTTTTCCTCCACCGTTACCGCCACCAACGTGGTATCGCCGCAAACCGGGCAAGCCGCTGTCGTATCACCAGCCTGCCGGTTCCAGATGTGGCCGAGAGAACAGCGATACGCATCGGCCATGCCAGCCCCTCACGAACCTCATCATCAGATTATCGAAGCCCAACGCCGGGTTGCAAGCGAAGCCGCAGCCGTTGTGACAAGGCCCGGCAACGACGGGTTACAATCCACCGCTGGATTTCTCGTCTGCCGGCGTGGCCGTCTTGGCCCGCCGCAGCCGCATGTTGATCAATTCCACAATCAGCGAAAAGCTCATCGCCGTGTAAATGTAGCCTTTGTCGATGTGCTGGCCCAAGCCTTCCGCCACCAACATGACGCCGATGAGTATGAGAAAGCTCAGCGCGAGAACCTTGATCGTGGGATGCCGTTCGACAAATTCGGCGATCGGCCCGGCGAAGTAGAGCATCACGACCATAGCGATCACCATCGCCACAACCATCACCCAAATTTGCTCCACCATCCCAATGGCCGTAATGACCGAATCGAGGGAGAATACGATGTCGATGATGGCGATGGTCACAATGGTCCAAGCAAAACTGGCGGGTCGGGGCGTGGCCGAAGCATCCCCGTGGGCGGCGGCGCGGGCCTCTTCGAGCTTCTTATGAATCTCAAAAGTGCTTTTGCCGATGAGAAACAAACCACCAGCCAGCAGAATCAGATCGCGAAGGGACACTTCCCGCGCTTCCATATCGCGGAGAACGCCAAGATCGGGCAAGGTGAAAAGCGGTGCGGTCAAACCCAACAACAACCACAACGAGCCAAGGAGAGCCAAGCGTGTCCCCAGAGCCGCGCCAAGGCCGATTTTCCGCGCCTTGGGCTGCTGCTCCGGCGGTAAGCGGCTGGCAATAATTGCCAGAAAAATGATGTTATCAACGCCCAGAACAATCTCCATCGCCGCCAAGGTAACCAGCCCCAAGACGACAGCGACGAGCGACCAACTGGCCGGGTTGACGACCCGAATTTCGCGAATCTCAGCGCGCGTCATCGGTAGGGGCTGGTGCGCTGCCTTCAACTCGATGAGAAACGTATCCGCCACCACCCGGCCGCGGAGGATGGTTTTGTCCACCAATTGGACCGTATCGTAGCTCTCGCCTTCGGGGTTCATCTGGAACGTGATTCGCTTCACATGCTGCAATCGAATAGTTGTACTACCATAATCGGTTTGCAGCGTGACAGTGGATTGTTGCCATCGGCCTTCAATACTGGCTCCACCGGCGGCCGGAACAACAATCACCTGGGGGAAGTACGCTGGATCGCGGTCGTCAGGCCCTGCGCTGGGGGTGGGTTGAGCGATCACTGGCCGCCAGACTGCGAGCAGCAACACCGCCAAACCCAGTGCCAGAAACCACCACGACCTGAGACGTTCCGACATGGCATGTCCTTCACAGAAGGGAACGCTAGAAGTCTACGAACCCGAGGCGGAACTACCAGTTGCCAATCGCCGTTCCAAGCGTAACAATCCCGGACATGAGCCGTGAACACAATCTGCAACGGATTCTCCGCGGTGGCATTGTCGCTGTGGTGCGTTTTGATGATCCAGAGCCGCTGCTGGCGGTGATGGAAGCCTTGTGCGCGGGGGGTGTGGAGGTTGCCGAAGTGACCTTCACGGTCCCGAATGCTCTGGAGGTGATCCGGGCCGCCCAACGGCAACTTGGCTCGCGGATGCTTTTGGGGGCGGGGACGGTTCTCGATCCGGAAACGGCGCGGGCAGCCCTGCTGGCCGGCGCGGAATTCCTGGTGGCGCCAACCCTGAACATCGACGTGATTCGACTGTGTCGTCGTTACGACAAAGTCGTGATACCCGGCGCTTTGACGCCGACAGAAGTTCTGCGGGCTTGGGAGGCCGGGGCCGATATTGTGAAGGTTTTCCCGGCCGATGTCGTCGGTCCAGCCTTTTTCCGGGCGTTGCGCGGTCCGTTACCCCAAGTGCGCCTGATGCCCACGGGGGGGGTTGATGTCGCCACCGCGGGGCTTTTTTTGAAAGCCGGGGCCGCGTGCTTGGGGATTGGCGGGCAGTTGGTAGACCCGCAATTGGTGGCCGCCGGCGATTGGGCCGGGATTACCCACTTAGCCCAACAATATGTCGAAATTGTTCGCCAACACCGCATGAGTTGACCCTATGCCCTACGATGTGATTGCTTTCGGCGAAGCGATGGTGCGGTTAGCGCCGCCGCATTTTCAGCGTCTTGAACAGGCCCGGACGTTGGATGTGGAAATTGGCGGTGCCGAGCTGAACACGGCGGCGGCGCTGGCCCGTTTGGGCCGCCGGGTCGCCTGGGTGTCGCGGCTACCCAACAATGCCTTGGGACGGCTCATCGCCAACCGCGTCCGGGAAATCGGCGTGGCCGATCCGTTCATCCAAATGAGCGAGGAAGGCCGCTGTGGCCTGTACTTCCTCGAATTCGGCGCTGCCCCGCGCCCCAGTGCCATCCTCTACGACCGTCGCGATTCCGCCATGGCACACCTTCGCCGGGGATTATTCGATTGGCCGGCCATTCTGGATCAAGCCCGCTGGTTGCACATCTCCGGCATCACTGCCGCCCTCAGCCCCGGGGCTGCCGAGGTCGTCGAGGAAGCTCTCGACGCGGCTCAACAAGCGCGGGTGAAGGTCAGTTTCGATCTGAACTACCGCTCCCAATTATGGTCCCGCGAGAAAGCCGCCGCCGTCCTGGCCCGGTTGTTACCCAAGGTCGAATTGCTGATTGCCAGTGAAGCCGACGCTGAGCATCTGTTCGGCATTACCGGCGAAGATTTCACAGAAGTCGCGGAAGAATGGGTAGCCCGATTTGGGGTGAAAATCGTCGCCGGAACACGTCGGGAAGCCCCCCTGGTGTGGCGGAATCGCTTCGCGGCCGTCGGCTACAGTGCTGGGAAAACCGTCGAATCCGAATGGTATGACGTGGAAATTGTCGATCGGCTCGGCGCTGGCGATGCCCTGGCCGCCGGGCTTCTTCACGGTTTGCTCGATAACGACCTCAAGAAAGCCATCCACTACGGAGCCGCCCTAGGAGCACTGAAGCACACGGTTCCGGGGGATTTGCCGTGGCTCACTCGTGACGAGATCGAAGCCGCGCTGCAAGGCCCCAACCTGCGCATCCGGCGCTAACCGGCCGCGTTGGGCTGGCGTGAACGGGTACCGCCCCACCGGCTCCCGGACGGCAACCTTCCACCCGCTCCTACTCCCAAGAAGTCCGTGCCACCGCAGAGGCCGCCCCCGGCGCTTGTGGCCAACTCCCGCGTCGCTGCGGATGATCGACATGGATCCATTATGACGATTGCAAGATGACAAATGATTCGTTTCATCGGATCAGGACCACATTCGTTTCATCGGATCAGGACCACCGATCGTGGCGCTTATGACATTCCTGCAAGAGGTGGTTTCCATCCCAAACTCGAAAAACGTCGGACAACCACGGGCTTGTAACAACCGACTCAGCGTTCGCAAACAAGCTCTAGACAGCCGCCGGGGGATACAGTTCATCCAGCGCTTGATTCAGAACCGCTTCGAGTTGTTCGATTTCTGGAATATCCGCCGGACGGGTCAGATGCGGAACCAGATGCAAGAAACCATCGGTTTCTAACTCCACTTCCAAATTGGCCAACAAGTCTGGCATCCGCCGCACGGCCGACGACCACAACCACCGGCGAAGGGCCTTCTGACGCACGTGGGGATCGCCACGCTCGCCCAGACGTTCTTCATGACGAATGATCGCGGCGAGTGCCGCGGCAGTCGCGGGGTGGCCATCGCCGAATTTCTTATCAGCCAGGGCCAGCAAGTCGGCTAATACGGCCCGGATGCGCACGGGATGACCATAGAGCGACCAGGCAATCGCCTCCTGAACCGCTTGGGCGGCCAGTTCGTCGGGTAATTCCATCAAATCCCCAAAGGGATTCTCAGTACGCCCCAGCGCTTTGAACACTTCGGCCCGGACGGCCATAATGGGCGTGATGTGGGCATCACCCATCGACCAGAGAACATCATAACATTCCTGGGCTAATTGCATCGCCTCGGTGATTTGGCCGAGCTTAAGCCACACAACCAGGCGTGGGGCATTGGCGGCCCAAGCAGGTCCACTCGAAGACCCATGCAGTTTTTTCGCAAAGTCGACACATTCTTGAAGCAATTGATCGGCCTCATGGAACCGCCCCAGCCCCGTGAGGGCTTCAGCCCACCCGAAGAGAATCAGCAACCGGTCCTGTCGCGCCGGAGCATCCGAGGGCATGGGGCTTTTGTGGGCATGGCGGAATTCGTGGGCGGCCCGGTCGTAAACCCCCAAGTAGAGGTGAAAGCGGCCCATGTCGCCATAAGCACACGTCAGCGGATGCGACCCCGAACCGTACTTGGCTTTGGCCGCCAGGGCCGCTTGACGAACGACTTGTTCCGCTTCCGCGGTCTGACCGGCCGCGGCCAATTGCAATGCCCGCTCCAGCGGCGCCGATCGTTGCTGAACCATCCACATAACCATTTCCACTCGCGTTGTTCGCGCTGGCTATGACGCCGCGACCACCGATCGTTGCTGAACCATCCACATAACCGTTTCCACACCGTGTGGGTGAATCCCCGAGGGTCTGGTCAAAAAATGAACAGACGATGCGGCCGCGGGGGCTGGTCTTTGGATCAACCCGTATTTCCTAACCCGAAGTGGCACCGCTGGCGGAGTCCTATCGCATCGCGGCGTAAGGTGTTGGCCCGGGTACCGGTGGCGAACCGTCGGCGGTCACGAAACGGACATGGACGGTCGGACCGGCGATATGGTGCAACAGATGCTTGGGAATATGGCAGCGGATGACCACTTCGTTGGCTTCGTCGTGGAATTCTTGACGGTAAACTTCGGCGTGGGCATTGAGGAAGGCCAGCACCCGGCCATTGCCGGCGTGGGTCACCACTTCGGCGTCTGCGAATTCGGCGGCGAGTGTTTCCATCACCGCGTCTTCCAGCCGGTCGATGCCTTCGCCGGTCAGGCCGCTGATCGCGATCGCCTGCGGGTGGTGAGCTTCCAGGAGAGTCAATTGTGAGCGATCGGTGATTCTGTCGATTTTATTGAGAACAAGCAGGGTGGGTTTATCGGCACAGCCGAGTTCTTGGAGGACGCTGTTGACCGCGCGAATATGGTCTTCGGCTTGGGGGCTGCTGGCATCAACCACATGCAGAAGCAGTTTGGCGTGCCGGGCTTCCGACAACGTGGCTTTGAACGACGCCACCAGATGGTGCGGCAGATCACGGATGAAGCCGACGGTATCTGACAACAGCACACGCCCCCAATCGCGGATATGCCATTGCCGCGTGCGGGTGTCGAGCGTGGAGAAAAGCTGGTTTTTCACCAAAACCCCGGCTTTGGTGAGGGTGTTCATCAACTGCGACTTGCCGGCGTTGGTATAGCCGACGAGGGAAACCGTGTGTTCCTCGCTGCGGCTTTTGACTTCGCGTTCTTTGCGGGCCAAAACCTCTTCGAGTTTGTGTTTGAGGTCGCGAATGCGATTGCTGACGAGGCGACGGTCGGTTTCGAGCTGGGTTTCGCCCGGTCCGCGCAGGCCGATGCCGCCACCTTTTTGCCGGGACAGGTGCGTCCACATCTGTTTGAGGCGTGGCAGGGAGTATTCGAGTTGGGCCAGTTCGACTTGCAATTTGGCTTCGGCCGTGCGTGCGCGGGTAGCGAAAATGTCCAGGATCAACTCGCTGCGATCGAGAACCTTCACCCCGATCGCCTTTTCCAGGTTGCGGGCCTGGGCCGGCGACAGATCGTTATCGAAGATCACTACATCGGCATCGCAAGCCTGCACCAGTTGTTGAAGTTCGGCCAGTTTGCCGGCACCGATATAAGTAGCGAGCTGAATATCGTGGCGTTTTTGCGTTAGCTCACCGACGACACAGGCTCCGGCGGTTTCTGCCAGGCCGCGAATCTCATCACAGGGATCGGCTTCGTTGAGCCACTGCCGTTCGGGCAGGGCCACACTCACAAGAATCGCCCGTTCACTGACGACCGACAGATCATCACGCGGCGTATCGAATGCTTTACTGATCGCTGGTTCCTCCTAGGACAATTGAAAAGCACACCAGCCCGACGAGGAGAAGACATCCTCGCCGGGCTGGAGGTTCACCGCAGATGGTAGGTGATTCGCATCATTCTAGCGTCCTTCACCGCCGGGCAGCAGAGGGACTTTGGGCAATTGGACCTCGCCAGGGCCGGCGAAGACCGGGTTGACTGTGATACTGTAGGTTTTGCGATCCGGGTTGAGTTTATAGGTGGCGCGGAGATCCGCGGTGTTGGGAGCGATTCCGGCCACGCGCATTTCGGTGGGTGGGGCCACCAGGGGTAACGGCGGTCCGCCACTGCTGGTGGTGGGCGACAGCAGGGCTGAGCCGGCGGTACCAAAGCCACCGCCCAACCCAGATACGCCGCTGGTCAGCGCTGCTCCTGTGGCTTCGTTGCGGTAATCCCGCGGTGCTACATCTTCCGTGATGTCGGCCAGTGTGGTCCGCGATCCACCGTTCAAGTGAATTTCGATGGGGGGGCCATCCAGCCGAACATCGATCAGATCGACACTCTCACGCGGTGTACCCTTAAACTTGGTCACCTTCAACCGGGCCCCACCGATGGCACGACCAAAGGCTTGCCGGACACTGACGCGATAGGTGCCGCTGAAGGCGCTGGCGGCCGTGTACACCTCGGAGCGGTCGTCGTTTTGATCCAGGATATCCGCTTTGAGGACGCCGCCGCCAGTGGTACGTTTGTTCAGGGCCGAACACACCGACCCCGGCGGCTCCGCGACGATCAGATCGAGATCGGCATTGCCCTGCCAGAGCAGCTCAATCACCAGATCGCGGCGATTTTGTTCGGCGATGGCCTGGCCCAAGAGCGCGGTGTCCTGACCGGCTTTTCTGAGAGCGGCTTCCAGCTTCGGCAGCCGTTCTTTGACTTGCTGGTGATAATCAATGCCATCGCCATTGGGCCAATCACGTTTGAGCAGGTTATTGGCGGCCCACATGACCGCGTCACTCTGAACGTCGGTGGCGTGTTCAGCGTAGGCCATAGCGTTGGCATAGGGCGTGGGGTCGTTGGGGCTGAATTCCGCCGCACGACGGCAGAAGAGGAAGGCCTGGTTGTGGTTATTGAGTTTCGCTTCTACACTCGCAGCTTTGAGGTAGGCCTTGGCGCTTGTCGGTTCCAGATCCATGCCGGAAACCGCAGCCCGTTCGATCTCCGCCGGGGTGGCCTGGGCGGTTTGCAGGGCGATGGTGAGGGCTTCATGCACCCATGGGTCGGTCGCCAGACCTTTGCGCAGGTTGCCCTTGAGAACTTCAGCCGCCGCCTGGGGTTCGTCGAATTCCATGAGGAATTCCACACTGGCCAGAATTAGCCCCGGGTCATCGACAGTCCAGTCGATGGCTTGATGCCACATGGTCCGCGGATCGTTGCCGAGTTTTTTCCGCAGGGCTGCCACGTCCACTTTGGGATCGCGGAGGGTGGGTTTGGTGCTGGGGGCGATGGCCGGTGGTTCCGAGGGCGGGTTTTTCACCACAACGGGGTCTTTGGGCGGGTTGGTGGGGTTGGCCGGTTTCGGGGAGGGGTTCGGCCCGATGACGACGGGGTCTTTGGGGAGGTTGGGATTCACGGGAGCTTGAGCAAAGCCGTCGCCGCGTTTCTTCAGTTTGATCGATGCGGCCGAGTGATAGCGCGAAGTACCGCGGATAATCAACGCTTTGGCTGGCGGGTAATAGCCAAGCGAGTTGAGTTGTTCGGCCGGTAGCACAGGAACTTCCTCTTCACCGCCCATACCGGGAACTGGGGTCACACCGGGCAGGTTGGCCCACTCGCCTTTGGCCACCGTTTCGAAGATCAGTTGGAGCAGCAGTTGGCTTTGGTCGCCACCCTGGATACCAAACTGACCCCCGAGGTTCCCGAACTGGCCCAATTGCCCCCCGGTGAAGCCGGTGAAACCACCGCCGAAGCCGAGGTTCACGGTTCCTTGGATGCCGAACTGGGCGGCGTTGTTTCCGAAGGGACCCGGGTTACCAAATTGGCCAAATTGCTGCCCGGGGATGCCACCGCCAAACTGCGGTGCCCCAAAGCCAAACTGGCCAAAGCCAAACTGGCCCCCGATGTTTTGCAATCCGCCGCCGAAGAGGCTGGCGGCACCGAAGATAGCCAGCGTTTGGTTTTGGAAGAACAGGTTTTGGAAGAGCGTCGCTTGGTTGACCGCCATGGGAATCGGGATGACCAGGTCTTCCACTGGGAAGACGCGTGTCACTTTTTCTTCCAAGCGGCGATCAAAGGTGGTGATTTCGATATATTCCGGACGCACGATGTAGGTGGCACCCATCGACAGTAGCACGATGTCGAGGAAGTTACCCAGTTTCAGTCCGCGCAATTGCGTGGCGGCCAGTTTGGGTCGGGCTTCGCGGATGTTGATGTCGTCCTTCTTGAAGTATTCCTCCATGATGACGAAGGTCACGTTGTATTTGGCCGACAGTTGGCTGAGCAACTCAAAGAGCGGGATTTCGTTGATGTTCATGTCGTCCTTGAGCTGCACTTCTGTGTTTTCCAGGATGCTCCGCAGTTCAATCTGGGAGCGGCTGGGCGTGGGGCCGAGGTTGGAATTGAGATAGGCTTCGCGACGCAAGCCCGTCAATTCGCGCCACACCGCCGCCGGCGGGAAGTGCACGGGCGGTTCATCCGGGTAGGGAATGTGCGATTTCTCAACCTGCAACATGGTGAGCAGGAAGCGATCTTCGCGAAGCCGGACCAATTCCTTCCACTCCCGCAATTGGGTGGCGCTTTGCCCGATGATGTAACTGGCGGTTGCGGTGGGTGGCACGGGCAGCCCCCGCGAAACCTTTTCTTGAATCATCACTTGGGCTTCTTGGTAGGCCAGCTCGTAGCGGGCTTCTTGCATCAATTGCCGGAATTGATTGATCCGGTTTTGGTCGCGAGCATTGGCTTCCTCTTGGCGGTCGAATTCATTGATACGCTGTTTGGTGCGGGCGATGGCTTGGCGTTCCGCATCGGCTTGCCGCTTGATTTCCGCCCCCTTCACGAAGACTTCGCGCATTTTGGCTTCGAGATCGGCCACCATTTGTCGGCGGGCGTCGTTGCCAATGCCATCATAGGCGAGGATTTCGTCACGTTGCCGCTTGAGGTCTTGGTAGGCGGCGTCCGGATCCGAGCGCAATAGTTGCGTGGCCCGGCGAATTGTGGCCTCGACGAGAACTTTGTAACGTTCTTCCTCCACACGACGCCGGGCAGCCGCTTCCTTGAGCAAGTCTTGGGCCGCAGGCGGCGGATTGACCCCCGGTTGCGGTTCGGGTTGGACCGGTGCTCCCGGTTCTTGGAGAATTTCGCGAATGGTACCGCCGTCGAGCTTCACGGCCCCAGTCTTTTGCTTGATTTTCTTGGCAAGGTCCTCGAGGGTGACCTTGCCAGCCTTCATTTGTGCCAGAAGGGCTTTCCCGGTGGTGGCTTCGCGGTCACCGGGGGCGATCTTCAACGCGGCATCGTAGAGCTTTTCGGCTTCGTCATAGCGCTTGGCGCTGACCGCCCACACCGCTTGCGTGAGGAACTCCTCGCGGTAAAGGTTCACTTGGGTGTTCGCGAGAGCCAACGCCCGGTCGGCTTGGAGCATCGCCGGGGCGTCCTTGTGGGGAGCTTCCCGCCACTGGGCGAACATCAAATTCAGGAAGTAGTGTTCCACCGTTGGCGCTGGCAGCGGCTGACTGAAATTGAAGGCCACCTCCTGACCATTCACCAGCCCCGTGATCGTCGCGGTGACAGTGCCGGCGGCAGGTTGGGCGAGCTTCCCCATCACCAACGTCGCTCGGTCAGCCCGTAGGGGGGGGAGTTTGGTAGGATAAACTTCACCAACTTCATCACCAAACTTCCATTTCACCGGCTTGACAACCGGAACATCCAACGCGGTCTTCAGCCGGCTTACGAACTCGGCTTGCTGGGCCGGTCGATTGAGATCCTCCATCACACGCACGACCGCGCCGCCAGTAATGGCCGCCAATCCGTGCAGATTGTAGGCATCGAGCTTGATCCCCAACGGTACGGCGAAGAAGTAAATGTCCTTCTGGTCCATCTGATTGCCGAGGGCGAGGCGGTCAGCTTCCGTTAGTTTGTTGAAAGCACTTTCGCCGTCCCCCAGATAGAGGATGAGTTGGTGGCGGCCACGATTGGGGGCGATGGTGGCCACAGCCTTCTGCAAACCATTTTTCAGATCGGCGGCGCCGGCACCGTATTCGATTTCCGTCAGAGCCACCGCCGCTTTTTGCACCTCAGGGGAATTCGCCGGTTGGAAGTCGCGGGTCAAAGCACGGGTCGCGGCGGGCGTGTTCAGAGTCCAAACGCTGATGCGGTCGTCGGCCTGTAGACTGGCGGCCAGGGATGTGATGATCTGCCGGGCTTGCTTGAGAGGTCGACCCGCTTGGCTAGCGGTCGTATCAACCAGGATGAGAATATCACGGGGACGAGGTGCGGGGGCCGCAACCGTGGGTCGAATCTGCCAGGCGAAGAGTAATTCCCCCTCTTTGGGTTGGTAGGTCAGAACGGGCAGTTGACTGAATTTCGTCGCGGCCAACTCTTCCGCAAGCCGTTGGGTATTCGGCCGGGTTGGCGTCTCGACGGCCACCGGCGGTGCCGAACCAGAGCGGGCATCCCCAAATAAGGTGGTCGACAGGGCCGCCACGGAGGCTGCCACCCCCAGTAATGCTGGTAGATACCGTAGCCGTTTTAGAAGTGTCATTGCCCAATCGCTCCTACTGGAGGGCATCCGGCCAGCAAGTCGGAAGGCCCAACGTGTACGAACTCTCAAGGTTGATTGTACGATAACCCCCGGTGGTATCGCCACACGTCTTTGGCGAACCCCCTTCACGAGTGCGACGGGGGTGGCCAAAGACCGGCCCCGGGTTAGCGGTTGCTCGAAGTCTACCCGGTGTAACGCCCCCGGGATGATTCTGTTGGCGAGTTCCACGGTTTCCCGCAACGCACTCACGGCTTAACGACCGTTTTTTCGGTGAAATCCCCCTATCCGGCGCAGCGATTTTGATTTGACTTGCGGATTCCACGGCCTACGTTCCCCGGTAGGGAGCGTTCTGTCGGCCGTTGTGGGATGGTGCAGGGAACGGTCCAGCCTCAGTGCTATAAATTCAATCTGCCGTTGCTTTTATGGCAAAAAATCCCACCGGATCGAGACTCTCAACAACCAATTCATCCGATCATGGCGAATCCGACCCCCCCCCCGAGCGATCAACCGAATACGTCGATTTCCGCGGCGGAACTGCGGCGGCGGTTGCTAGCTTCCACGCCACCGCCGTTGGCCGCGGCCGCCACCACCGCGGAATCGCCCGCGGAACTGACCGCGGAACTGACCGCAGCACTTCCCGTTGCGCCGCCGCAACCGACGCCCACACCAGCAGTTGCGCCGCCACCGAGCCGTTCGAGTTCCACCGATTTGCTCGCCCGTCTGCGGATGCCGGGCAAGTCCGGGGCAGTTCCGGTACCACCGCCACGATCGGTCATCGCTCCCCCGCCGTCAGTTCCCGAAGCTTTGCCCGTTCGCCCTCCGGTGAATCGCCGTACCCAGCCGCCAACCAGCCGTTACTACGATGCTACCATCGCTGGAGCGCTGAATCATCTCCACGATCTGACGCTGGCCGCCCAGCGCCACGATGATTCCCCTTTGGTCGAAATTCAACGCCTGCGCGCTGAAAATAGCGAACTCCGTTCCCTGTTGGAAGAAATGAAACACCTGCTCCAGGAAGCCAGCAATACCGAACAGCAATGGGTGGCCCAACAACAACAATACGAAGAAGCCCTCCAGGCCAAAGATGCGCAAATCGAAGCACTCAGTGCACAATTAGGAGCCATTGAAGAGCAAATCGCCAAGGGGGAATTGGTCCCGCCGCCGCCGGCTCCCAAGACACGCACAGAATTGGAAGAATGGGCGGATGAGCTGGAGAAAGAAAGCGCTAAACTCGCCCAAGAACGCAAACGCCTCGAAGATGAACGCCGCCAGCTCCGCGAGGACGAGGAAGCCCTCGAAAACCAAATGCGGTCCATGGAAGTCTCGATGGCTCGCGAACGGGCACTTTTGGCCCGACAAGAAACCGAACTCCGACGCCTGAGTGCCGAAATTCAACACGAGCTGGAACTGCTTCAACGTGGCGACTCCGGCCTCCGCGAACAGATGGCCAAATTCCAACGCCGCGCGCAGGAAGTGATGGCTAACCCCGGTTCACCCAACTCGCGCCGCTGAGCGTTCATCGTCGCCAGTGAATGGGCACTTGTGGCAAGAGTCATAGCCAATCCACAATAAGACGTTGAAGCAAAGCGTTCAACAGGAAGGGCGTGGCGAAGTCATCCGTAAACCTGGTTGATGGGAGGCCGTTCCTACCCCCCAAAAGCTGAGAACAGTTCCTGGAGGACGTTTCCAAACACCGGGATAGTTGCCGATTACTAGTTGCCGATTACGGCATATCGTTCGGCTTTTTTCGGGTTTTGAAACAGTCTCCACCCCCCAACAGCTGAAAATAAGCCGCATTCTGCCCCCCCCGGCGTTAGGAAACAACCTCGGGGGCAGCCTCGCGGGCCGGTTTGCGGGCCAGCAGGATGCCACAGGAGGGGGCAGCCCCGCTCGTTATTTCTATGGCCCGAGCCAGTAGCCCACCAATCAAACCAATGCCACCGAGCAAGCGTGCTGTGAGGGCACCGACAAAACCACGAGCCATCGCACTCGTGGTATTCGCCATAGGAACGGCCGACAGCGCGTAGGTCGCAGCACACTGGAAGAAATGATCAGGAAGGACCGTGGGGTTCTGAAAACCATGATTCATGGCCGCCAGGATTAAACCGCGTCTGGAGGGGATTGTCATGTGCCGCGGAGCTTCGCTGACCGCACACCAGTGAGTTCCGAACAGCCGTAGTCCGGGATTGTCGGCGAGAGGACAGGCGATCGCCAGCCAGCCGCCGGGTTTGAGCAGATCGAAGCCAACAGCCAGAACACTGGAGACGTCGGGTAAGTGTTCGAGCAGGTGAAATGCGGTCACCAGGTCGAAGGAGTGGTGCGGATAGTGCTGGCCCACGCTGGCCGCATCGGCACAGACAGCGGGAATACCCAATGTATGGCGGAGGTAGTGGACACAAGCGCTATCGAAATCGGCGCCATGAACGTCCCAACCCCGCGCTCGGAACTCGAGGAGCCTCAGCCCCCGCCCACACCCAATATCGAGCAGCTTGCGGCCAGGAGGCGGTTGATGAGCCAGATGCCGAAGGACTATGTTCGCTTGTCCATGATATTGTGGGCGGTAGAAGGCCCGATACTCCCATCGCGTCAGCCGACGCTTGAGGCTGTTGGCCTCCGCGAGGTCATAGGTAAAGGTGTACACAGGCGGATAGAAGGATGCGACTTCTTCCCATCGAGGAATCGGATGCAAGACGAGCGAACCACACTCCTGGCATTGCCAAAATTCGCGCTCCCCGGGAACAAACCCCAGGCGGTCGCGAACTCCACGATAGGCGAGTTGCAGTTCGGAGCCACCGCAATATAAGCATATCGCTTTCTGAGCCATCCTTGGCGAAGAAACCAACGGTTCCATCATGATGGCATTCACAATGCGGTCTCCGGGTCACAGGCGGCTGGATGATGTCGTGGCAGGGACTGGCTCGCTGCAAACAGGTCTTCGCATGGTCACATCAGCCCAATCCATTAGCCCAATCCGGGCGAGGTCACAGCGGATGGACGCATCGGTAGTGATTGTACAGCGAATGACCATCCACGACGACGAATCTGACGATCCATTTCGCGATGAGATTCCCTCACGACAATTCACGCACATCGGAAGGATAACATCTCAGCCTATGGCTTTCGCGACTCCTTCACGTCCTTGGCCTCGGACTGCTGCGTATGGTGCGGCGAGCAGCACACGATTGGGGACTCGCCGCGGCGACGTTGGAACACGATAGGTCTGCCTTGGGTCCGGATCACAGCGGATTCATCGCTTATTGTCTGCACGCAAACGGTGGATAACGTGTTGTCGGCATCCTCAGTCAATGGCGAAAGTCGAAAGTCAATGGCGAAAGTCGAAGTGGATGCGCGTGTCCGCTATTGGGGGCATGACCTCATGGCGGGCAATGCCCCACAGGATGGAATGCGTTTATTTGCCGAACTATTTGCCGAACCGGGGGGTTAGTTGTCGTCTTGGGCGGGTGGGACCGGGGGTGGGGGCGCCGGGTTGGGCGCGGGCGGTTGGGGGGCCAGTGGTTTCAGGTACAGCGATAATTCTTCGTAGGTGGTCAGAGGGTAGTCTTCTTGCTTCTTCTCCGGAGCGTGGCAGGTCCCACAGCGGGCATCGATGAGGGATTTGATCCGGACCTTGCCATTGTGGATGAATTCTGAGGTCAGGCGGGCGGCGAGCGATTCGGGCACGGGGAAGCTGTTGGCTTCGTAGGCTGGTTTGCGAATAGCCTCCGGACTACGAACCCAGGCTTGCAGCGCGGCCAGTTCGGCGTCGCGTTCGGCTTGGCGTTGGGCTTTGGTTTCTTGGGGAATGGTGGGGTCGTCCATCCATTTTTTGTAGTCTTTGTCTTTCTCGAAGAAGGCTGCGACCATGCTGCCTTTGGGGCCGCCGTTGAACTGAATCTGGTCGGGCGGCAGGGGTTGGCCGTTGTCATCGCGCACCGGGAGTGTCAGGAGGCGGTCGAGGTCGTTGAGGGGTTGGTAGGCTTTGGGTTCAGGTTTGGGGCGGTTGTTGTTGGGGTCGGTCTGGGGTTGGGTGGGGTCCTTGGGGGGGTGTTCGGTGGGGCGGGGGTTCACTTTCGTGAGCTGGGCGGCGCGTTGTTTTTCGGCCAGTGCCGGTTGGATCGTGCTTGTCCACAGCCAG
Organism: Gemmata sp.; assembly: GCA_025055115.1. Lineage (GTDB taxonomy): Bacteria > Planctomycetota > Planctomycetia > Gemmatales > Gemmataceae > Gemmata. Next base: position 173,525 of record JANWYJ010000029.1, on the reverse strand, counting down.
CCGGCGATTCCGGCACCCAGAGCGAACAGAGCGGCCAATACGATCTTCCCCGTGGTGCGGTACATGTTGAAAAGACTGAGGACGATCTGTGCGGCCAGGCCCAAACCGGCAGCCGCCCCGGTACCGATGATGCCCATTGCGAAGTAGGGCCCCCAGGCATCGCTCAGCCGCGCTGCCCACCACAACGACGTATCGGCGAAGACTGCGATCACCACCCACGGTCCGAGAATGCACCGAACCACCGTGGGGTAGCTGCTGAAGGCAAAGATCAGGCCGGTGAGTGAAAAGAGCACGGCCCAACTGAGCAGGTGGGCATGGGTCGATTGCGTCAGTTTGGTGATGCTGATGGGTTCTTCCACTTTCACATACCCGGCCACCGGGGCCGCAGCTTCGACCACCAGATAGGGCCGGAAGCCCTCGTAAGTATCGAGGGGGATATTCTCCTTTTCGCCGCCATGCGAGTGGCACGAACCGCAGCGTTTATCGAGAATGGACTTCACCTTGATCGCTTCGCCAGCCAGAAATTCGGGCGTGATTGCCGCGGGCATTTTCCCGGGAGGGGGGATGAACCGATCGGCATTGTAGGCGGCTTGACGTTGGTCTTCGGGCGTGTTGATCCACAGTTGAATTGCGGTTTGCTCGCCGGTGCGTTGGGCGCGGAAAACGTCTTCCGGAATGGGATTCCGTTCGCGTTCGGCCCGACTTTGGGCGAAAAACGCCCCCGCCATCGAGGCCGAGCTGATCTCGATCAACGGGCTGCTGATCAGGGCTTCGAGCCGCGACATCGGAGCCGGCGGCGGATTATTGGGGTCGTATTTCACCTTGCCGGTGTATTTGCGGATCACGTCGTCCACAGTGGGCATCGGCTGGCCCGACTTCGCGTCCTGCATGTGCAATTGCACCATCGCCGAAGAGTAACCCAACCCCACCGCCAACAAAAAGACCGACGCCACCACCTTCACCGGCAGCGGTAAATCGCGAAGCGTGTACGACATAAGCCACTCCCACTATCAACCTCTCTCCCCGGCACAGGTCCAGTCTCCACGCAGCAGGGCCGCTGTGGCGTTCAACACCTCGGGGCGAACCTGATCGAGCGGTTGCAATACTCGGGCACCGCTGGCAAGTTTGTGTCCGCCGCCGCCCCAGCGCTCGGCTAATTGCGAAACATCGACCGCCCGCGAACGCCAACTCACCTTGGTGCCACCATCAGGCTGTTCGATGAACAACACGGCAATTGCGACGCCATCAATGCCGCGAGGGTAGTTGATGAGGTCTTCCGTATCGCCTGGCACAGCTCCGGTGGCGGCATAGTCGGCCAAGCGAATTTCGGTGTACGCGATTTTCCCATCGGCGACCACCTGGAGCCGTTCCAGAGCCAACGCCGTCAGTTTCAAGCGGGCCAGCGTCGCGGATTCGTACAGCTGCTCGTAGAGAACCGTGGGGTTGGCCCCGCGCGCAACCAATTCGCCACACAGAGCGAAAGTCGCTGGCGTAGTGTTCGCATGTCGGAACCAGCCAGTATCAGTGGCGACAGCCATGAACAGATGCTGGGCCATCCGCGGACTCAGCGGCAGACCCAAGGCCGTGATGATCTCGTATGCCAAACGGCCAGTGGCTTCTGCGGTAGTATCAACCAAACGAAGTCCGCCGAGGTCGTCTTGCGTACGGTGGTGATCGACGACCGCACGCGGCAATGATGAGGCTTGCAGCCACTGGCCAAAATCACCCAACTGGTTCCACGTTCCCGTATCGAGAATCAGCACACAATCTCGGTCGCTGAACAACGTGGGGTGGAAGTCTTCGATCCATTGCCGGTGTGGATCGAGGAAGGTATAGCGGGGGGGGAGTTTGCTCGCGATGGCCACCCGGGGCTGCTGGCCGATAGCCGTGAGGGCCTCCTGCAAAGCCAGTTGCGACCCCAGCCCGTCGGCATCGGGGCGAATGTGGGTCATCAGCAAGGGGCGTTCATAGCGACGCAACCAAGCCACAAGCGGCGACCAATCCAGCGGCATGAGGACGCGTTCCATTCGGCGGGGATACAATCATTCTATTCCTGAACCCCACCCCACGGCATGAGAAATCCTTCCTGAACCCCACTCCACGGATGAGAAATCCTTCCTGAACCCTACCCCACGGCATGAGAAATCCTCCCTGGCTCACATTCACCTCACGACAAAACCCCGGTGCGTAGCCGGGGTTTTGTGTCGATCACTATCGGCATGACGCCATCGCGCGTCCACGACCTCGTCTAGTCGGACCTCGCCCGCCGGGGTTTTGTGTCGATCGCTATCGGCATGACGCCATCAGGCTACGCAAGGCACCCAACGTCGGCGGAGGCGAAAAACCAGAGCGAACACTCCCAGCACGGCCAAAGTCCACATCGTCGTGGGTTCAGGTGCTGTTTCATGCGCCGGCGCTTGAGGAATCACGCTGACCTCGCCTGTGAGTGTCGGATTGATCACCCGGAACGTGCCACCGGCAGCGGTCGTTCCGCCACTCGCACTGGTGGTGCCAATCGCGAACAAGCGCAAGGTCACATCACCCGTAACAGTCCCCAGACTGCTCAGCGGGATACTGATGCTCGCGGCACTAGTGCCCGAAGAGAAAGTCGTGATGGCCGTGGTGAAGTTATCCAACGAGCTGAATAGCCCCATTGTTCCCGGCCCTGTACTGGAGGCTTGGCGTGAGAAACTGACGGTGTTGAGGGTGGCTTGAAAGCCCGGATCGATGGAAATACCAAACTGCACATAGTCGGTAGCTTCTCCGGTCCAACCGTTGGAGTTGAAGGAATTGGTACCGGCGTTGGGGCCTAAGCCAGCGCCGCGTGTGAGCGGAATCGCGCTAACGTTGGCACCCGTTACCGTTGCTGTGACTGAGGTTTCATTCCCGGCGTTGCCCGTGGTTGTCCACGTCACGCTCACAGGAGCCGCCGTGGCCGAGTTGATGGCCAAGGTGGCCCATATCGCCGCCCATCCCCACATGCGTCGCCGTGCTAGCATCAGGAACCTCCCTATCGAAATCGAATCGAGATGGAATCAACGACAAGTGGCGAGAATGCTATCCGGTGTGTCGCCGGGGACAAGAAAGTTCATCGAATTTTCGCACAATCCTTATCTTCTTTCTTTATCTTGGGCTTTTCTTTATCGTGGCCTTTCTTTATCTTGGGCTTTCTGAATCTTGTTGGGCTTTCTGAATCTTGTTGGCCTTTCTGCCTTTCTGAATCTTGGGCTTAAGTGAACAAATTTTCTCTATTGGGTTCTTTGCGCAATTTTTTGTCGTTGTCAAGTATTTTTTGGAAAATTTTTCTCGATTGTGCGTCCACGCGGGGGTAGTTGACCAACCCTACCAGGAACCTGTACACTTCTTGGGGCACAAGTCCTTGCCCGCGTTCGTGTTCCGCGACGGTAAATAAGGAGTGTCAATGAGTTTCGGCGACAAGGCCGAGGTCGATTATGCGACCGCCAAAGGTCGTGATTGGCCCAGTGTGCGTCAGTTCAATGTGTTCTTGGCTAACCGGATGGGCGCATTGCTCGATTTGGTTCGCCGCTTCGAGCAAACCGATATTCGCGTCGTGTCGCTGACGGTGGTGGAAACCGCCGACTGCGCGATCATCCGCCTGGTACCCAGCGATTACGAACGTGGGTACGAAATTCTCACTGCGGCGAAGTTCGCCTTCACCGAAAGCGATCTTTTGGTGGTGAAATTGCCCGACGACGATCACCCCCTGCTGACCATCATGAAGGCCCTTCTGACCGCGGAAATCAACGTGTGCTATATGTATCCGCTTTTGGCCGGCGTAGGGCCGATGGGCAATACCGCGGTGGCCGTCTATGTCGACGACTTCGAAGGGGCGGCGGCCGCGTTGGATACCCAAGGGTTCACCCTCTTTACCGAAGCCGATTTGGGCGAGTAAAGGTGGTTTCATAACTTGTGATGGGGTATCGCATCCACCTTGTTTTCCAACGTGCGTGGGGTTTGGGAACCGTCTCTGGAGTTTCGCCTCTGGAGAAAGGGGGCGACCGAATTCTCGCCATGAGATTCTGGCCCTGCGCACGCTGATCCCATCGCGCGAATTCCCGATGCCCGGACCAACAGCGCCACAGGGGCAGAAAGGCCGATGAAGAAGGTCGCCGGTGGCGGTACGAATGATGGAAGGAAGGGAAGTTCGCGCGGCGGCCGCATCTTCCGTCGGCCGCATCTTCCTTCCATCATTCCTCAATGATCGGATAATGCCCCGTTCGCCTACCAGCTCAGGCAACACCCAGAACCTGGCCCTCCTCCCAGCAGCGGCAAGATGCGGCGTTCAAAGGGCAACTTCAGGTAGTCGTCGCGGTTGTAGACAACCTGGCCGCGTTGGAGGGTGTGGGTCACGTGCGTGGTGTGTTCAAACGGGTCGCCGTCGTACAGTACCAAATCGGCGACTTTCCCCACTTCGATACTGCCGTAGTCCTTGTCGAGGCCCAGCAGTTTGGCGGCGTTGATGGTGATGGCGTGCAAGGCGCGGTCTTTGTCCATCCCCGCCGCGACGGCCATGGCCGCTTCGTGACGCAGCACGCGAGTTTTGGGAACGTAACCTTCAAAGCCTGTGCAGATGGTCACTGGGATACCAGCCCCATCGAGGGTGGCGGCGTTGGCAGTGAAGGAGTGGAGGGTTTCGATACTGCTGCCGGCGCGCTGCATGGTGGGGTGAACAACGACCGGAACCCCCGCTTTCTTCAACTCGTCGACCATGCGATAGGCTTCGGTACCCAGCGCCACGACCGGTTGGAGGTTGAACTCCTGCGCGATGCGTAACGCGGTTTGAATGTCGTCTTTGCGGTGGGCCGCGAAGTAGACGGGAACTTTCCTTTCCAGGGCCAAAATCAAGGCCTCGAGCTTGGGATTCTTCGTCGCAAGGTTTTGTTTCGCATAATGTTGTGCTTCGCTGAAAGCTTTGCGGACCAGGGCGGCAACGCCCATGCGGGTGGTAATGTGGCGGCTTTTGGGAACTTCACCAAGATTCACCACCACGGCATAAACGGGTGTGATGCTCGCGGCTTCGGTGGTGTGGCCATCGGTACGGAAGATACCGCTGCGTCCTGCCAGGGGGTTCTGCCGCCCGGGCGTGGTATGCACGATGGTGGTTCCGTTGGCCTGGAGGAATTCGAGCAGCGGTTCGCGAGCGTTGAAACCATCGAGAACGCGCAGATCGGCTTGGTGGGGGTCGCTCAGTTCGTCCTGATCCTGATCGGCGGGGATGTTCCAGGCACCCGATAGCCCCGCGACACAGAAGCTATCGATCAACCCCGGTGTGACGTGCTTGGCTTTGTACACGGGCATGTTCTGAATCACGGCATCGCCCACGGTGACATTGGCGATTCTGCCGTCCCGGATGAGGATCGCGCCGCGGAAGGACCCGCGCGGACCGGCCGTGTGAATCTGATCGGCAACGACGGCGATCGCGTTCTTCCACGGTGGCGTTTGGCCATCGAACGTCGGGACCGCGCCGCCTGCCCGGACGCCCTGGAATTCGCCGGGCCGTTTGGGTGGCGGCAGCTTTTCGCCTGCGGGCAGGGCAAACCCGCCTGTTTGGTAGGCGCGATCAGTCGTCACATCGAACACTTTCTGACCGTCGATCCAGGTTTGCAGAACCTGCGTGTAGACGCTGAACGGCGGGCCACTGAGGATAACAAAGTCGGCATCTTTGCCCTTTTCCAGCGAGCCAAGGCGGTGATCGAGATGTAATAACCGGGCCGCGTTGAGCGTGAGGGCTTTCAGGGCCGCGGCTTCGCTCATGCCGCCGCGCACGGCGATGGCCCCGGTGCGAAGGAAGAACCGCGATTCGGTAATGCTGTCGTCGGTGTTGATGGTGACAGTCACGCCGGCTTTTTCCAGGATGGCGGCATTTTCTTCCAATAACCCCATCGTCTCGGCTTTGCCACCAGGGGCATCGAGCAAGGTAAGCGAGACGGGAATTTTCTTCTTCGCCAGAACCTCGGCCACGCGATAGCCCTCGGTAGCGTGTTGCAACACGATCTCGAAGCCGAATTCTTCGCTGATCCGGATGGCGGTGAGCAGATCGTCGGCACGGTGACAGTGGAAGTGGACGGTGCGGCGGCCTTCCAGCACTTCGACGAGCGGTTCGAGGGCAATGTCGCGGGCGGGTTTCTCGCCGGCGTCGAGCCGAGCCTTGTATTCCTGCGCCCTCTGGAAGGTTTCGCGCTGCAGAGCCGCAATCTTCATCCGCGTGAACGGCGCTTGCTGCTTATTGCGACCGTAGCCTTTGGGGTTTTCGCCGTTGGCCATCTTCAGGCCGCCAAGGATTTCGCGACCATGGTGCCGCCCGGTGATGCGCATTTCGTCAATGCTTCGTCCGCGGTACTTCACATAGACGGTTTGGCCACCAATGACATTGCCGCTGCCAGGCATGACGTTGGCGGTGGTGATGCCACCGGCCAGAGCCATGTTGATACCAGGGTCATCGGGATTGAAGGAATCGATAGCCCGCACGGCCGGTTGCACCGGTCCGCTCATTTCGTTGCCGTCGGTATTGCCAGGGACGCCCGGCCGACTCCAGACGCCCAGGTGTGAGTGCGTATCCACAAGGCCCGGAATGATGACCCGGCCTTTGAGGTCGATCACGTCTGTGTTGGTGCGATCGAACATGTCTGGAAACGGGCCGACGTATTCGATTGTCCCGTTGTGGATGAGGAGAAGACCGTTGTCGATGGGTTGTTCGCTTGTGGCGGTATAGATTGTGGCGCCGGTGAAGGCGAGGCGTTTAGCCGCCGGCGGCGCCAGGGGTACCGCGGGCAGAAGCGGGAGCGACAATCCAATGGCTATTGGAATCAGTGGTGCAAATCGGTACATGCGGACTCCTGACAGACACACCGGGCGATTTCACAGAAGCTACACAGTTGCAAAGCGCCTGGCCAGAGTTATCATCGCCAATGGATGGTTTGTCGCATGGAACACTTCGATGGAAGCGGGACACGCGACATTTCTCGACAATCGCGGCAGCTCGCCGCACCCCAGGAGACCCTTCTCATGAGCTTCAAAATGCAACGTGTTCATCTGTTTCACACAGAAGTGGAAGATAAACCCGGGGGCATTGCGGCCAAGTTGAAGAAGTTAGCCGAGGCCGGAGCGCATCTGGAGTACGTCTACAGCCAGCGTTCGGCCACCAAACCCGGGATGGGGGATTTGTATGTGGCCCCGTTGCACGGCAACGGCGAGCTGAAAGCCGCCCGGGAAGCCGGGTTGCATGAGGTCAGTGAACCGATTGTGATGCGCGTAGAAGGCGACGACAAAGCGGGCCTGGGGGGACGACTGACACAAGCCTGGGAAATGGCCGGGATCAACTTGCATGGTTTAGTGATGTCGGTGGTGGGAGGAAAGTTCGTAGGGTATGCCACCTTCGACACGGTCAGCGATGCCAACCGGGCCGCCACCATCCTCGCGGAGCTTGGTACGGCCTGAGCCGAATTTTCAGGCCACAGCGAAAAGCCCCGCCCCTCCGCACTCTGGGGATGACACAGGGGCCGCCGATGCCATCCGATACCCCCCAGACTGGGAGCGGGCGACACCCGCTCCAGAGGGTGGACTTGCTGCTCCTGAGAGGCGGGCGATCGACTCCCAGCCCCGGATACACTGAAACCACCGAGAAGAGACTGACGAACCGAGTTCACTACCCAGAACTCTTGCCACTCGATTACCAGGCCCGGCAAACCGCCAAGAACAGGCTGACGAACCGAGTTCACCACCCACCCATTGACCCCTCGACCTTCGAATAAGGACCTGATAGCTATGTCGTCTGCATCGGCCGCTTCGCCCAGCGATGCCTCACCGCCCTCGCATCAGCCCTTCATCCCACCCACGCAATCGCCTCCGGAGTTCACTTTCCCCGCGGTGCTGACTGGGGTGATTCTGGGCATCATCTTTGGCGCATCGTCGTTGTATTTGGTGCTGAAAGTCGGCCTGACGGTGTCGGCCTCGGTACCGATTGCGGTTTTGTCGATCACGCTCTTTCGGGCGTTCTCGAAAGCCTTTGGCTTCCGCAAGGCCACCATTCTGGAAAACAACATCGTCCAGACGACCGGCAGCGCTGGTGAGAGCATCGCCTTTGGCGTGGGCGTGACGATGCCGGCGTTGTTGCTGTTAGGCTTCGAGATGGACCCGATTCGCGTTATGACCGTGTCGGTCTTGGGGGCGGTTCTGGGCATTCTCATGATGATCCCCCTGCGGCGGGCATTTATCGTCAAGCAGCATGGGAAGTTGATTTACCCCGAGGGAACCGCCTGCGCCGAGGTGCTGATCGCCGGGGAGAAAGGCGGGGCGACGGCCAAAATGGTGTTCATTGGCTTTGGTGTGGCGTTTCTCCACAAATTCCTGACCGCGGCGAGCAAGTTGTGGGCCTCGGAACCCGCGACGAAGTTGTATGTCCAGGACCCGGCCACCGGGGCGAAATCGGGGCTGAAAGGTGGGCAACTCAGTGGCGAGTTATCCCCGGAGTTGATGGGCGTGGGGTTTCTCATCGGGCCGCGGGTGGCGGCGCTGATGATGGCCGGGGCAGTCATTTCATACTTCGTGTTAGGGCCGCTGATTGCGACATTTGGCGAGGCGTTGCAGGAACCGGTGGCCCCGGCGCGGTGGAACCCGGACTACCCCCAAGACATGACCAACCCCGGTCTGATTCGCAATATGGAACCGGACGACCTGCGCGTCACCTATTTGCGTTACATCGGTGCCGGCGCGGTGGCCGCCGGCGGCATTATCAGCATGGTCCGGGCCATGCCGCTGATCATCAGCTCGATCATCGCCGGGTTACGCGACATGCGTGCAGCCCGGGCCGCGGCCGCCAACGGGCAGGGAGTCCAAACTGTACCACGCACCGAGCGCGATATGCCGATGACGGTGGTGTTATGGGGCAGTATTGGCTTGGTGGTGATTCTGGCCTTGGTGCCGCAATTGGGCTTAGGACTGAATGTGCAGGGCTTGCTTGGCGCGGTGATGATTCTGCTGTTTGGCTTCTTGTTCGTGACCGTTTCCAGCCGGCTGACGGGTGAAGTCGGCAGTTCATCAAACCCGATTTCGGGGATGACCATCGCCACGCTGCTGCTGGTTTGTCTCATTTTCCTGCTGCTGGGCCGCACCGGGCCAGCGGCGATGCTCACCGCCCTGACGATTGCTGCGGTGGTGTGTATCGCCTCCAGCAACGGCGGCACGACCTCGCAAGACCTCAAAACCGGTTATCTGGTGGGTGCGACTCCGTCCAAGCAACAGTGGGGCATCTTGATTGGGGCGGTGTCGTCGGCGTTAGTGATTGGCGTCACGATGTTGCTTTTGAACCAAGCCGCTGTTCACACCACCAAGAAGGGAATTCCCGCCGACGTGAAGCTGGCGATCCCAGCCGATGCCCCGAAAGAGAAGCCGGGCCGGCCCTACAATGCGGGCGAGCGGCTGGATACCAACGACTACTTCGTGGTTCACGTTCGCCGCGGTGAACACGACCTTCTCAAACCGGGGCGGTATCTGGTCACGGCCGACGGCCAACCCGTTTACCGCACCGATGTTCCCATCGCGCGCGAAGAAAAAACAATGGATAACGGCACCGACGCACCGCGGGAATTCACCGCACCCCAACCGCGGCTCTTTGCCAACATCATCGAAGGGATTCTCGGTGGGACGCTGGAATGGTCGCTCATCATCGCCGGGGTGATGATTGCCGTGGTGTTGGAGTTGTGTCGCGTCTCAGCGCTGCCGGTGGCCGTGGGAATGTATCTGTCTTTGGCTTCGAGTACCCCAATTTTCCTTGGTGGTATGCTGCGCTTGGTCGCCGACCGGATCCGCGGCCAATCCCACAGCGAAACAGAAACCGAAACCAGCCCCGGGGTGTTGCTGGCCAGCGGCTTTATCGCCGGCGGAACGTTGTGTGGCTTACTCATCGCCTTTACGGCGTTTGTCCCGGAAATTCAGGAGACGCTGAATCTTGGTCGATACCTATTTGGTGAAATCAACGACCAGGGGATTCATGAATGGAAACCGGACGAGGTGCTGGGGGCCAAAATCGCGTCCGTAGTGATATTCGGGCTGTTGGGGGCGTTCTTGTTGTGGGTCGGTTCGCGGAAAGAACGCCGTTAATCAGGCCCGAGCGCTGAATAGACCCGGAACCGGACTTCGACGGCGATACATCGAACTACGAAGTCCCAGTGAACCCAGCTCGAGTGCTGAACAGACCCGGAACCAACCGCTGACCCGGAACCAACCGCTGACCCGGCCAAGCCCCACTCAGCTGGCCTCATCATCAAAGCGGCAAGAAATCCAACTTGCTTTGTGGGCGACACCCGCGGTCGGCGGTGGATGCTGTCGGGGGTACGCAGAACGCGGTTTCGTTGTCCAGAGTGCAATCCTGGGGTCTGGTGAGAGCTGAACTGCTGATCCGTTTCAGCCCGCTCATGAACGATCCGGCTTGCCGCCGCTGCCTGTCAGCTGTCGGCCATTAAATCTTTCGTTCTATTGATCACTGATTCATCAAATACATTCATTTATCGCGCTAGGAGCGAAAATGTCCCGCGGGATCATCGCCCACCTGGGGTGCCGAAAAGTTAGGCCGGATCATTATCCACCGGGGGGGTAAAAAACATCCACCGGGGGGCCAAAAAAGGCAGAGTGCGGAAAAAAAAGGCCACGGCGTGAATCCTTTTCACCTCGACCGGCGGGAGAATCTTCTCGCTGGTCTCGACGGCGGAAAAAAAAGGCCACGGCGTGAATCCTTTTCACGCCCACTCCCATCTACTGGAGTGCGGGAGTAAACCACTCGCCCCGCCGTTCTCACGGGCGAACGGCGGGGACTCCCGCAAGCCCTAGCATGGCGATTCCCTTTCTCTAGTGGCCCGTGAACTTGCAGAAGGAGGTGTCACTATGCTACCTGTTTTGCGGAACCATAGCTCGGCGTTGGTCACCCAACCGTGGAATCGGCTGTCGTCGATCTTCGACCACTTCGACCGGATGCTGGACGAGGCCTTCGTCGCCCCGCTCAACGTCACGTCGGCCTGGACCAGCTTCCCGATGTCGTTGTGGGAAGATGAGAACGCCCTCTATGTCGAGATCGACGCTCCGGGTGTCAGCGAAAAGGATATTGAGCTGACCGTTCAAGATGGTGATTTGATCATTCGCGGCGAACGCAAAGCGCCGGAAAAGAAGAACGGTTACGATAACCGTCTGTATGGTCGGTTCGCGCAACGGATTGCTTTGCCGGCAGGGGTCGACACCAACAAAGTCGAAGCCAAACTGGCCAATGGTGTACTGACCGTGACCTGCCCGAAGTACGAAACGGCCAAACCACGCCGAATCGCGATCACCGCAGGCCAAAGCGAATAAGCTTCGCCCGGCCTGTCGGTTCCTCACCCAGGCCACGGACCTTCGAAGTCGGTCGATGACGATTGAGGCACGTTTCTGGAGCACACTCCAATCTGTGCCCAATGATGCCCGAGTGCGTTCCTCGCGGACATTCCCGAGCAATCTGATCTTCGGACGGAATCGCATAGAACGTTTGGGATGTGAAGTATCCAGGTCAGATTGTCGGGTGAGCCACTCGGGTATCGCCCCGGTGGCGGGCGCTTGTTTCCCTCCTACCGTTGGCGCTAGTGTGCAACCGACTACCTGCACGGTGTGGCCGAGTGGCTTGCGCGGGTCTCACTCCGTTGGCGTTACAGGCGGGATATCCAACACCATAACCCTTGGGTCGAAGTTGTCTCAACAGATGATGGTGCCGACGCCCTTCTCATTGTCCGGCCGATGGTGCTGATGCCCTTCTCAGGTGCTGATGCCCTTCTCATTGTCCGGCCGATGGTGATGGCGCTGACGCCCTTCTCATTGTCCGGTCTATCATGGGCTTTGCAACGGCCTTGCACAGCCACTCGGCTTTCCTCCCTCCCAATCGGTCCTGGGAATTGTTGAATTCCGCGTGGTGATTTCCTTTCCTCCGGGTTCGTTCTTGCCCTGTTGCCACACGGCTCAGTTGGACTAGCGGGAAAAACCACTGTTCGCTACTGTGGGTGCACAACAGCCGCGTCGATGGGGACCGGCTTGCGGATCGTTTGTGTGGGAGCAGGGATGTTGCACCACTTGTCCGCCGTTTGGACGGCTCGTCATTTTCTTTTGGCGTTGGTTCAACTGGACTTGCGGTTGCGTTACCGGCGTTCGGTCTTGGGGGTTGGCTGGTCGCTGTTGCATCCCATCGCGATGACGATTGTTTTTACCGTGGTTTTCAGCCAATTGTTCGGGGATAGCAACCCCGTCGGTTATGCGGCGTTCGCGTTGGCCGGTCTGGCGGTGTGGGGGTTTTTACGCGAAGCGGCGACCAGTGGTAGCCGAGCCTTCCTGCAGAACGAGGCTTACATTCGCCAAAGCCCAATGCCCTACACGATTTACACCTTGCGAACAGTTCTGGGGCAGGCGATTCATTCCTCACTGGCCCTTCTGATTGTCGTCTGTTTGCTTGTCTTTTGGAAAGGCGATCCGGGGGTGTTGGTAGGGGTCGCGTTGGCCATTCCCGGAATGATTCTGGCGCTGCTGGCGGCGTGGGCCATCGCCACCATCGGGGCCTTCATTAATGCCTTCTTCCACGATACCGCACAAATTCTGGAGGTGGGTTGTCAAATCGGCTTTTTCCTGACACCGATCATGTACCGGCGGAGTTTGCTGGATCAACGCGGCTTGGGCTGGGTTGTCGACATCAACCCAGTGAATCTGTATTTGTCGGTCATTCGCGATCCGCTGTTGGGGGGTATTCCATCTGCGGAAGGATTGGTGCAGCTCGGTCACGCGTATGCGGCGGCGCTGGTCTTCACTGGGGTTTTGATCGGTTTGGCCACGGCGGTCGTCAGTTGGTTGCAGAAAAAAGTGATCTTCTACCTCTAAGTCGGCCCAAACCTGTGGAGAGTGGCGTTGCCGCTGAACGTTCCCCTAGCCCGACCGGATGGTATTCATGGCCAAGATTGAACTGACCGACGTTTCGATTGTCTTCAATGCCCACCCGCAAAAGCGGGTGAGCTTGAAGGAATACCTGGTACGCGGATTATTTCGCCCTTCGGTCAACCCGCCGATGCGGGTTCATGCGCTAACCGGCATCAATCTGGTAGCTGGCGACGGTGACCGGATCGGCGTTATCGGCCACAATGGCGCAGGCAAAAGCACCCTGTTGAAAACGCTGGCGGGCATTTACCCCCCCACGACCGGCACCCGGATTGTCGAGGGGAAAATTTGCTCGCTGTTCGACATCATGACCGGCTTTGAACCCGAAGCCACCGGCTGGGAGAACATCCTGTACCGCGCGTACTTACAAGGCGAAACGCCGCGGAGCATTCGCGGCAAACTCGACGCCATCGCCGCCTTCTCCGAATTGGGTGCTTTCCTCAACATCCCCGTACGGAACTACTCTGCCGGTATGATGATGCGGCTGGCCTTCTCCATCGCCACCGCCATCGATCCCGAAGTGCTGCTGATCGACGAAGTGTTGGCCGTCGGCGACCTGGCCTTTCAAACCAAAGCCCAAGCCCGGATGCGCGAATTGATGCAATCGGCCCGTCTGATGGTGATGGTCGCGCACGACCTGGTGTCGATTCGCCAAATGTGTACCCGCGTACTGTGGATGGCCCACGGCCAAATCCTCCGCAGCGGCCCCACCGACGAAGTGGTCGACGAATACGTCGCCGCTATGCACCGCCAAGCGCAGCAAGCCCTGGCCGCGTGAGGAACTCCGCAGCAGGACAAAAGTGAACAAAAGCTCCATTCTGAGGAACGGCTCGAACCAGCGAGAAGACCTGTGCGAGTGTTGTTCAACGGCATCACACTGCTGAAGCCGCGAACGGGCATTGCCCACGCCGCGGCCCATTTGCACGCCGCGTTGGTGGCCGCTTACCCGGCCGACACGTTCTGGCTTTACCCGGGAACAACGGTTTCCCGCATCGCCAGCCACTTCTTTCGCCCCTCGGGTCCAACCGCTGCGTCTTCCCGACCGACCCCCAAGGCCCCGCATCACCCCCGCCGCTGGCGGCAACTGCTCCACGCCGCGACCCAAACGGCCTACGCCGCGCATTTTCACACCATCGCCCGGTGTGGCTCATTCGACCTCTATCACGAACCGAATTTCGTGCCCTTTCGCACGCATCTGCCCGTGGTGGTCACGGTCTTCGATCTATCGGTGTTGCTTTTCCCGCAGTGGCACCCCGCCGAGCGGGTGAAAGCCCACGAAGCCGCCTATCACCAGCGGTTGGCGTTCGCTGACCATGTGTTGGTCGGCACAGAAACGGTCCGCGCCGAGGTGCAGAAGTATCTGGGCGTAGCCGCCGAACGGGTCACAGCCATGTTTTGCGGCGTGGACCGGCGCTTTCGTCCGCAACCGGCGGAAGCGATCGCCGCTGTTCGAGCGAAGTACCAGCTTCCCCCGCGATACCTGTTGTATGTGGGCACGATTGAACCGCGGAAGAATGTGGGCTTGTTGCTGCGCGTCTTCTGTTCCCTGCCAGCAGTACAACAGCGCGCCTGCCCATTGGTCTTGGCGGGCGGATGGGGCTGGAAAACCGACACGGAACGTGAACTGTTCGACACGCAGGCGCGGCACTGCGGCGCGCGGCATATCGGTTACGTCCCCGATGCCGATCTTCCCGCGCTGTATTCGGGGGCCGCGGCTCTGCTGTACCCGAGCTTTTATGAAGGCTTTGGCATGCCGCCGTTGGAAGCGATGGCCTGTGGCACTGTGGCCGTCACGTCCACCGCGGCGGCAGTGCGGGAAGTCGTTGGTTCCCACGCCCTGACAATCGACCCCCACGACGAGGCCGCTTGGCGTCATGTACTGGGGCGTATCGCCACCGAACCCGATTTTCTCGCCGACTACCGCCGCCGTGGATTCACCCACGCTGCGACCTTCACCTGGGAAGCCTGTGCCCAACGGGTGTATCGGGTTTACCGTCGCGTCTTAGGTCAGTCTGAAGCTACCCCACCCCGTTACGCGGCGTGAGGATGCGGGCCGCGACGATCTGATCAGGCAATCGACGATGTCGCTGATTGCCGCGAACGCACATCACAACGGGGAAGGCGACGGTTCGGGTCGGGCGTACTGTTGCCACAAAGCTGCCAGGCGGTCTTCGGCCACCGCGATTGGCACCACGCGGTAGCGCTCATGGTCGCAGTCGAGCAAACCACCGCGGGCGAGTTTGTGGAGGGCATCGAGAACTTCAAAATTGATGGGTGTGCGAAGCAACGCGCTCAGATCGCGTTCGATGGCGAAATCAAGTTCTTCTGCGGTCCAACCACGACTTCCGGCAAAGCGCCACAGGTAGTAGTACGCCAGCAGCACTTCCCGGGTTTCTTGTTCTTCGGCTTCGTCCAGTAGCCGGTACATGACGCCAGAATTGTTATCGAGGTTCTGGTAATAGAGGCTTTGCGTCAATTGCAGAGCGTAGGTTTGCCGGGCGGATTGGAAGGTATACCACGTTTTGTAACCGTAGCCGGCGATGAGTGCCAAAGGGGTGTAGAGTGCCATCAACACTCCGGTGGTCAGGCCGCCGAGCAGCGACACCAGCGGAAAGGTACTGAGTTTCCAGGCCACATAGGCGACGGAGCTGGCCACGGTGCCACCGAGTTTGAGCCGGTCGATTTTGGGCATGCGGACCCGCCCGCCAGGCAGGAGCATTTCGACATCCATTTGCGGCATATCTTTGAACAGTTTGAGAAAGACGCTCTGGGTATCGGGATCGGTTCCCAGCCGTGGGTGAGCCCGCTGTTTGAAGATGACGGCGACCCGGCCAAAAGTGGGCACGGCCACGAGTTCTCTGCGCCACAATTTCCACCATGTGCGCCGCACGCGGTAACCAATACCTTCCCCGCGGTAGTACATTTCGACCCGTTCGAACGCCTCCCACGGCACATCCATTTCCAAGCCCCACGCACTGGCTCCGCGCATGACTTCTTCGATGGCATGACGGCTCAGGCGCACATAATTGGCCCGGATCATGAGGCGGTCGAAGGTCTGGAAGAGCTGATCCAAAGCGCTGGCCCGTTGGGCGGCGGTGAGGGGCACCAGGGGTGGAGGGTCGGCGTCGGGGTCGAAGGCGGCGTAGGCTTCTTTGAGTTGCCGGATTTCGGTTTGATAGAGGGTATGCAGATGGGCGATGACGGCGGCGGCGAAGCGGCGGAAGGCGGTTTGATGTTCCTCGGCCAGCGGCGGTTCCCCATTGATCCCAGAATGGGAACAAAGATAGCTGACCAAATCAGTAATGCGAAGAGGGATATAGTGTTCGCGCGCCATCGCCCAATCAACGGCCAGGACCAGCAAAAAAGGTTGTCGTCACGGCTGCGCTCGTGGCGTTATCTTCCCCACCCTATCAACTTATTCCCTATCAACTTATTCCTCCCACGACTCAACTTATTCCTCCAACGACGCCGGATCGTCGAGCTTGGCTGCGGCTTCGTCGGCCAACTGGTCGAGCCAGCCTTGAACATGGCTCATCCGCTCGGGGCGCTTATTGGCATTGGGTTCCAAGCATTGATGAATCAGTTCAGCCAGACCATCGGGCACCATGGGATTGATCGCTTTGACCGGTTTGAGCTGTTCGCGAAACAGTTTGTTGGTCATAGGTAACGATTCTTCGTTACTGGCCCAGCAGGGGGGCAATTGCAGGGTGACCAACCGATACATGGTCGCCCCCAAGTTATAGATGTCGGTGCGCTCGTTGATGAGTTTGTGCGACACCGTTTCGGGGGCCATGTACTCGGGGGTTCCCTGAACGCGGTCTTTCGGTTCACCGCGAATCCACGCCAGGCCATAGTCGATCACCTTGACCCGTGTCCCCCGTTCGTAAATCAGGTTGTTCGGCTTCAAGTCACCATGAAAGACGCCCTGTTTGTGCATGTGTGTCAGCGCATCGGCGATGCGTTCAAACACCCGAATGGCTTTGGCCATGCGCAAAAGCGGCAGTTTATCCATCGTGGTGCCGGGGACATATTCGAGCAGCAGTTTAGCCTTCTTGGGGCCGGAGAACCAGCCGCTTTCCACCTCCAGGGCGTACACTTTCACCAAATTGGGATGCTGGAGCATTTGCCCAACGCGGAATTCGTGTTTGACTTGTTCCAGATACTTGAGGTCGTCCTTGTCCTCGATATTGACGATTTTGAGGGCATACTCCATTTCGTCGTCCGCCCGGCGGATGTGTAGAATACGACTGTGGGCACCGTTGCCGAGTTCGCCCAGGATGGTAAACTTGCCGATTCGATCAAGCGCCATCGGAGCACCACATACACGATAAGATAAATGCGGAGTCACTGATGGATGATAACACATGGCCGCAACTGCGGCGTTCTCTCATCCATCGACCATCGTAACTCCTCCACAGCCAATTGGAAATGAACCTCTCCCTCGACGAACGCACCCAGCAGTACGGCCGAGAAATTTTCGCCCGGCTCCCGCGGTCCGGGCCGCTGCCATTGACCCGCGCCTGGTTGGACGAGCAGCTCATGAGCCTGGGCATGCATGATGCCGCCCTGAAGGTGCAACTGTTCCGCTTCGTTGATACGTTACCTTACCTCCACACGCCGGAAGAAGTTTCGCGGCACCTGCGGGAATATCTCGACGAGGCCAGCGACCAATTGCCCCGCTGGGTCCGCTGGGGCATGAAGCTGATCCCCCAGGGCGGTGTGGGGGGGCGGCTCTTGGCCTTCGCCGCCCAAACCGGGGCCCGACTCATGGCCCGCAAGTTCATCGCCGGCTCGAACGTCGCCGAAGCCATCGACGCGGTGCGCCGCCTGCGGCAACGCCGCCTGGCCTTCACCATCGACTTACTGGGCGAAGCCACCATCACCGAAGCCGAAGCCGACCATGTCCAAAAGCAGTACCTCGAACTGCTGGCCGGGCTGACGCGGGAAGTCAACCAGTGGCCGGAAGAACCCATCATTGATTGCGACGACCGCGGCCCCATCCCGCGTGTGAATGTTTCCGTCAAACTCTCTGCCCTCTACAGTCAGTTCGATCCAATTGATCCCGACGGCACAGCCCGGGCTGTTTCCGCACGCTTGCGACCGATCCTGGCCTTAGCCCGGCAAACCGGGGCGTTCGTCAATTTCGATATGGAGCAGTACAGCTTCAAAGACACAACCCTGCACATTTTCCGCAACATCCTCATGGAGCCGGAATTTCGCGATTGGCCCCACGTCGGCATCGCGATGCAGGCCTACCTCAAGGACACCGAAAAGGACCTGCACCAACTGCTCGATTGGGCGCAGAATACCCGCAAAACCCCTGTGGGGATTCGCCTCGTCAAAGGCGCATATTGGGATTACGAAACGGTGATCGCGGCCCAGCATCATTGGCCAACCCCCGTATTCACGCAGAAATGGCAATCCGATGCCAACTTCGAGAAGCTCACGGCATTCCTACTGGCGAATGTCGATTGGCTGGTGCCGGCGTTTGGCTCGCACAATATCCGCAGCATCGCCCATGCCATGGCCGTCGCCGAGCATCTGAAGGTGCCGCCGCGCCGCTACGAGTTCCAAATGCTCTACGGTATGGCCGAGCCGATCACCGAAGCGATCCAATCCCTCAACTACCGGGTGCGCATCTACACGCCCTATGGTCAGTTGTTGCCAGGAATGGCCTACCTGGTCCGCCGATTGCTCGAAAATTCGTCGAACGATTCGTTCCTCCGACAAGGTTTTGCGGAAGGTGTATCGGACGAGGTGCTGCTGATGAACCCGACCGAGTTGGCCACAACGCACCCACCCGACACCAACCTTCCCCCCGCCCCATCCCCCCCCGAGCCGCCAATGCCAACCTCGAACTATGCCCGTTTCACCAACGAACCGCTGACCGATTTCGCGATCGCCGCCAACCGTGCCGCGATGCAGGCTGCGCTAGCCGACGTCCGGCAGCAATTCGGCCGCAGCTACCCAATCATCATCGACAACATCGCGCAACCGATAGTCCAGATCCGCGAGCGTGTGAATCCCTCGCGGATCACGGAGGTGGTTGGTCGGGTGGCGATGGCCACACCCGATCAAGCGCGGCAAGCGGTGGCGTCGTGCCTGCGGGCGTTCGACACCTGGCGGGAAACCCCAGTGCCCGAACGCGCGGCATTGCTCCGCCGCACAGCACAGCAATTCCGCAAACGGCGCTGGGAACTGGCTGCGTGGATTGTTCACGAAGTCGGCAAACCCTGGCGCGAAGCCGATGCTGATGTCGCCGAGGCCATCGATTTCTGCGAATATTATGCGCAGGAAATGCTCAAACTGGAGGCACCACAACAACGCGACGTACCCGGTGAAGACAACCGCTACTTCTACGAACCCCGAGGCGTCGCGGTCGTCATCGCCCCGTGGAACTTCCCGCTGGCGATCCTCACAGGAATGGCCACCGCCGCTCTGGTGACCGGCAATACCGTGGTGCTCAAACCGGCCGAACAGAGCAGCGTGGTCGCCTCCCAACTGATGGAATGCCTGCAAGCGGCCGGATTGCCCCCCGGAGTGGCCAACTTGCTACCCGGCGAAGGCGAAGCTATCGGCCCCCTGTTGGTAACACACCCCGATGTGGCCCTGATCGCCTTCACCGGTTCGCTCCCGGTAGCCTTGGCCATCAACGAACAAGCCGCTAAAACCCCCGGCGGCCAGAACTTCGTTAAGAAGGTCATCGCCGAGATGGGCGGCAAGAATGCCATCATCGTCGATACCGATGCCGACCTCGATGAAGCCATCAAAGGTGTGGTCGATTCGGCGTTCGGCTACAGCGGGCAGAAGTGTTCGGCCGGCTCGCGGGCTATCGTCCTGAGCGGCATCTACGATCAATTCCTCAATCGGCTCATCGAAGCAACCAAAAGCCTAGCCGTCAAACCCGCGGACGATCCCGGCTGTTTCGTCGGCCCGGTGATCGACGCAGAAGCTCGTGATCGCATTCAGCGCTTCATCGACATCGGCCAACGGGAAGCCAAACTCGTCTACCAAGCCGATCTCGGCCCCCTGGCGGAAGTCGGCTACTTCGTTCCCCCCACCATCTTTGCGGAGGTTCCCGAAAATGCCACCATCGCCCAGGAGGAAATCTTCGGCCCGGTACTGGCGGTGATTCGCGCCAACGACCTCGACGATGCCTTGCGCATCGCCAACAGCACCAAATACGCCCTCACCGGAGGCTGTTACAGCCGCAGCCCGCATCACATTGAGTTGGTGAAACGAAAATTCCGGGTCGGCAATTTGTACATCAACCGCAAATGCACCGGCGCTTTGGTGGATCGCCAACCCTTCGGCGGTTTCAAGCTCAGCGGCATCGGCAGTAAAGCCGGCGGCCCGGATTACCTGCGGCAATTCCTCCTTCCGCGCACAATCACCGAGAATCAGATGCGCCGCGGCTTTGCCCCAGAAACTGCCCCCCCACATACCGCCGACCGCTGAATCGCGACACCGAATCGAAGACGCATCGGCCCCCCGTCGTTACCCACGCGGCTGGCCTGTTCTTGTCCCGAAAAACGACCACGGATCATCCCGAGAAAGGACCGCGGATCGGATTGGCCAGGACAGCAAGCCCAGGGCCTTCCGATGCGGATGACCGCGGCACGCCCGCTCGGCTGCATCGCCGTGTGCGTCACGCCCACTCTCAGCGGCGAAGACTCCGCGCGACGTATCGTCGTGCGGGTGAGTGCCAACGGCAGCGCAACACAGCTGCGGATCCGTCCCGAGTCAGAGAAGGGCGATAAAATGATCATCGAGATTCACGACGTGCCAACGACAGCGCAGCTGTGCTGCGGATCCGTCAGGGATGGCGTCATGCGGGCGGCGGCGGTGGGCTCGGTTTCTGGTACTGCGGCGCAATCGCTACGACCGGCCAACCGAGCCAGCGTTTGATCGGGATGAATTCCCCGACATCGTTGCCCTCAATACGGTGGCCGATCCATTGCAACAAATAGCCGACGATGATCGCTCCCACGCCCCAATACCACGGGGCGACAAACAACAACAGCACACCGGCCACAGCCAGAGGGATACCAACCATGTGAATCCAGTAGTTGGCCGGCGTTTGGTGCCGCTCCAACCAATTCCGCCGCGCACGGCCAGCGAGTGCTAACAGTTTGCGAGCGATGGGAAAACGATACTTCATGCCTGTTAGTTTCTAATTCGGCCCCAGAAGTTTCAAGTTGTCACCGCGATCGGATATTTTGGCCGCATACGATGGGGGCCGGTCGCTGATTCGGTCGGAGAAGTTTTCCGGCTGTCGCGCGGGGCAACTTGGCGAAGCGGCTGTCCGTCGACAGACTGTCTGCAGGGACCTCCACCGCCGGTGGGAAAGTGCTCTGGCGGGCCAACGGTGGCCCACGCGCACTCCGGGAATACAAACCCGCCAGCCAAGCCCGAGGTTATATGCGTCGATCAGCCATTCATGAGGAAGTCGCAATGATCGCACCGTCGATACTGGCAGCCGATTTCGCGCGGCTGGGCGAGCAGGTTCGCGAAGTCGCCGATGCCGGGGCAAACCGGATTCACATTGACGTGATGGATGGGCACTTCGTCCCGAATCTGAGCATGGGTTCTGTCGTTGTCAAAGGATTGCGACCCATCACAACGCTGCCGCTGGAAGTTCACCTGATGGTCGAAGACCCCGGCCGCTTCCTCGATGGTTTTGTGAAAGCCGGTGCCGACACCCTGATTGTTCATCTCGAAGTGCTGCCCGATCCGCGGCCGATGATTGAGCAAATCCGCAGTCTGGGCAAGAAAGTCGGCTTGGCGTTCAACCCGGATATGGCCGTGGAACGGATCGAACCATTTTTGCGCGATATAGACCTGGCTTTGTGTATGACGGTCTTCCCCGGCTTTGGCGGGCAAGCCTACATTCCCGAAAGTACGCAGCGGATCAAGAAGCTACGGGCGATGGTGAACATGCACAACCCGGCGTGCGAAATTGAAGTCGATGGCGGGATCGACGCGCGGACGATCCGCGAAGCGGCCAGTGCAGGAGCGACGGTCTTCGTCGCGGGGACAGCCATCTTTGGTGCGGCCAAAGGCCCCGCGGCGGCCCTCCAAGAGTTACAGCAGTTGGCGAAAATTGTCTGAAAAGTTCGGCGGGCGCTCAGTTCTTGGGAAATGGCGGCGGTGGCTGAGCCACAGGAATCGAGGGAACGATCTCTTCGGCTCGGGATGGTGTTACCTCGGGCAACATGCTAGGAACTTTGGCGCCCGATGACCGCACAGCGGTTGGCTCGCCCCGTTCTTCGGTTTCCGTCCAGCTCACCGTACCGCGGACGTGGGTTCCGGTCGGTGGCTCGTCGGGATCAAGTGGCGCCGTGGCCATTTGTACGCGCGCCACGGCTTCGACATCGTGCCAGGTACCATCAACGCACAAGGTCACGTCCCAATGCACATCGAGCGGGGGCGAACTCCCTGGCACCGTCCGTGCGGTCTTGTGCGGAACCAGGTGTGTGGCCACCGCCAGGCGAGCATACTGGCGGTTGTTGCGTTCAAAAATGCTCACCAGCCGGGCGAACCCGTGCGATTGCTGGTCATCGAGAGAGAGGAAGGCCAACTGATCGAGCCAACGTGTCCATTTCATCACCGGAATCGGCCACGACTCGCCCACACGCACCGGTTGCGGGGGAACCATATCGTGTGTGGTGAAAGCCTCGTGAAAGTCGGAATAGCGCTGATCGATGAACAGCCGCAAATGCGGATCAATGGGATGGCCGTCGGTCGCGAAGATGTCGTACCAGCCATTGAGTTTTTGGATAACGATTTCGCGGCCCACAACGCGTGGCAACGGCTCGGTGGTGCTTGGCCCAGCGAAAGGATGCTCCTTGTGCCATTGGGTGAAAACCACCCGCGCTCGAGTGGGGCGTTTGGCCCCCGCGGGAAAGGCTTCAATCGTTTCCCGGTAACGGATTTCTTCACGAATGACGTAGGTTTTGGCGGATTGCGGATCGGTCGCAGCGGCGGCGTCATGACTCTGGTCGTGCACGGTCACGGTCAGATCGATCGCCGCCGCTCCGTGCAGTACGGCTCCTTCCCCCGGGACACGAACACGTAAAGAATACGTCGGCGGTTCGCTCTCCTCAGCCGAACGTTGTTCGATCGATCCATAACAGCCGAGGACAGCGAACAGAACCAGTAGTCCCAGGATGGATCGCGCCATCATGAATGGTATCTCCCGCGTTTCACCTCTCTTTCAAATTAACGTCTCCCGATCGGATGACAATTCCCCGCAGCCGCCCACCATATCCCCGATGATGGGCCTAGGATGAACCAGAACACGCTGTGGTCTCTTAGGGAAACCTTCCAACAATTTCCCCCTCGGCGCGGGGGATACCGCTTCGCTGAAGCCCCGCGGATTGCTAAGCTAACCGTATGGCCACCACAACGCTCGCCAAAACCGCATTACCGGTTCTCCCACAGACAAGTGCCGCCCCACAGCCACCCAAGCCGGGACCAGCACTGGACTATGAACTGCTCCTCGATTGTGTCCATTGTGGGCTTTGCACCGCCAGCTGCCCCACGTATGTTGAAACCGCCAACGAAGCCGATTCACCCCGCGGCCGAATTTATCTGATGCGGAACGTCATCGATGGCACATTGCCTCTCGATGCCGACGTCCAACGCCACCTCGACCTATGCCTCAACTGCCGAGCCTGCGAAACTGCCTGCCCCTCCGGCGTGCAGTACGGCAAGCTGATCGAACCATTCCGCGTGTACATGGATCAGCTTGAACCCGGGCGGCAAGTCGCCACGCTCAACGCCCTGCAACGGTTTTTGCTCTTCCACGTCTTCCCTTATCGCTGGCGCAACCGTCTGACGCTGGCCCCAGCACGGCTGCTGCAATGGACAGGGCTTGATTGGCTCGCCGAAAAAACAGGACTGATGAACCTCGTGCCATCCTCGCTGCGGGCCATGAAGCAAATGCTGCCGAACCTGCAACCGCACTATGGGTATCTGCCCGAAATTCTCGAACCGATCGGCCCGAAACGCGCACGCGTCGCGCTGTTTCTGGGTTGTGTCGCAGATGCCCTTTATCCCGAAACGAACTATGCCACGGCTAAGGTGCTGCAAGCCAATGGTTGCGAGGTGTGGATTCCCCGGCAGCAAGCCTGCTGCGGGGCCTTGCACTATCATGCCGCGCAAGAAGAACCCGCGCGCGCATTCGCCCGGCAAAACTGCGAAGCGTTTGCCGCGACCGACCCCGCGCAGTTTCAAACCCTTGACGCAATCGTCACCAACGCCGCCGGCTGTGGCTGCCAACTCAAAGACTACGCCCACATTCTCCACGCTACGCCCCAGGCTGAAGCCGCCGCCCGCTTTCAGAGCAAAGTCCGCGACATCAGCGAATTCTTGATGGAACTGGAGCCGATCGCCCCGCAACATCCGCTGCCCGTCCGAGCCACCTACCACGACGCCTGCCACCTGCGGCATGCCCAGCAAATCTTCCAGCAACCACGGCAGTTACTCAAAATGATCCCCGGCTTGGAACTGGTGCCGTTGCCCGAAAGCGAACTGTGCTGTGGAGCCGCTGGCAGCTACAACCTGACGCAGCCGGAAATGGCCGACCGCCTCGGCCGCCGCAAAACATCCCATATCGCGGCCACCGGAGCCAGAGCCTTGTTCACCGGCAATGTCGGCTGCCTCATGCAGATTACCCGGCACTTGAAAGCGGTCGACCCGGGCATTTGGTGTGCCCATCCCGTCGATGCCCTGTGGGCTAGCTACAGTGGCGAGCGGCCTCCCCCCCTGCGCCAATAGTCCGCTCTTCCCCAGACAGCCGTAAAAATCCAGACAGCCGTAAAAAGGGTATCGTCGTGGACAGCCCGGCCCTTGCCGAGCGGCAAAAGTTTCCCCTTCTCCAGACAACAACAGGATGATCATCTCCAGACAAAAACAGGATGATCATCGTCGTACCGACGATTCCTCCTGAGCGTTGCGCCCATAGTCTGCCCTTCTCCAGACAGCCGCAGGTACTAAGAAGCGTGCCGACCACACCGCACGGTTGCGGGCTGTGTTGAAGCCTTCCACCCCGCAATGGCCCAATCCGCAGCTTGCCAGCCCGCAGCTTGCTAGCGCCTCACGCCCGACGCCCATTGGAGCCTAGTCGCGGATTGCAACACTGTGGCTTCTCTCAAGCCTTGTAAACCCTTTCTCAAGCCTTATGAACCCTGGGAGCGACTCGGGCCACCATCAGCAGCAGCACCGAAACGGTAACGCTAGCCCACCCCGGCGCGCAGGTCCGGGGTTCTGTCGTCGTTCTGGGATTGTTGACCACCTAGCGCATCGGTGGCAGCGCCGGCGAAATCGCGGGGGGCACCAATGGCGCTGTTTCGCCAGGACTCGGTGGCGACCAAACATGTTCCGCCGGTGGCTTCGGCTTGGGAATGGTGACTGTTCCTTGAGCGGAGAAGTCGCTGCCGGTGCCAGGCGTGCTTGCAGCAGGCCGCGGCGGTGGTTCGATAGCAACCGGTGGGGTTCCCGCGGGCAATGAGGGCACTTTGACACGCTCGGTGGGGACGAAGTCAGCACTGCCGGCACTTGGGGGTACACCGGTCCGCGGTGGTTGTGGTGGTTCGCTGAGCGGTTGCACACCGGCGGGCAGTGCGGGCACCTTCACCGTGCCACTGGGGGTGAAATCACTGGCCGCCGGGGCCGTAGTCGCAGGCGTGGCTCCGAAGGTCGGCAGTGGACGCATCATCGCACCCCCCGGCAGGTTCGGGGAAGCGTTCAGACTATTGAGGTTGTTCATCCCCGGCAGCGGGCGAGGTTCCGGCGCGACTTTGGGATCAGTTTCTCGCGGCGGAGGAAGCCGATCCGGAATCGGCTCGCGTTTGTCGTGGAACAATGGCAAGTTCAGCACCGAGTTGACGCCACCGGCGGGGGCGATCGGATGCCCCCCGAGGGCCACGCCACCCGGCGGCAGGGGCTGTTCCCGCAACTTGAGAGCCGCCTCGGTGCGCTCGCGGATGTAGTCTTTGGCCCGCTTGTTGACCCACGGCGGCAGTGGGCCTTCACTGACCGTCACATTGTTGTACTGTTGAATCGTTCCTTTCGCGAATTCAAACGCCGCCAAAGCGATGTTGTAGTTGGCAATCGCTTGCGATTCGGCCGCAATTGCTGCAGCCAACTGTTGCTGAACCGTCAGGTAGTTCAGGAAGAAGGCTTGGTTCCAGTTGCCGATGCGAATGACTTCGCCAATCCGCCACAGATACTTTTGCAGTTCTTCCCGTTCGGCCCGAGCCGGAGCAATTTCCCGGTAGCTCTGAATCACCCGGCGGTACTGGCCGGCAAGATACTCGATCGCTTTCAGCTCCGAGTCGCGCAGTTGCACATAGCTTTTGGTGAGGTTCAACTGCGCCTGGCGAACCAGGCCGTTGGCATCGCGGAAGCCGAGCGGCATGTCGAGCCGGAAACCGATGGTCCAACTGTTGAAGCGGTTTTCGGCCAGACTACCGAAGGCATTCCCCGGGGTCAGGATGCCATCTGGCCCCAGATCGTTGGTCGAGCCGCCCAGCCGCGTTCCCAAGCCGGCGATATCGTACGAAAAATAGCTGCGCAAATCGGGCCGGCGCAAGTTCTTTTGCAGCAGCAGATCCAGTTGGCGGAATTTGACATCCTGACGAGCGATCATCAATTCGGGCCGATTGGCGATGGCGTCGATCGCCGCTTCGCGGAAATCGGGAATGTACGGGGCCAGGTTCGGCTCATCAATCGGCACGATGCGGAAGCCATCATCGCTGCGCAGACCCAGTAAGCCGCGGAGTTGCCGTTCGCTTTCCAGCACCTGCCCACGCGCTTGCAGCACTTGCCGCTGAAAGCGGTGGAACTGGGCTTGAATTTGGTTGAGGTCCTGCGGCGGAGCTTGACCGATTTCCACACGCAGTTTGATGAAGCGGTAGCCTTCAAAAGCCTGCCGCAAGCCCTCTTCTTGAGCGTACAGGTTGTAGTAGGCCGCATACAGGTTCCAATAGGCCGCTTCCACGTTGGCCAACATGTAGTTGACGAGCAAATCGAATGTCGCCCGGTTCTGATCCAAGCGGATGCGGGTAATCAAGATACCTTCGGTACCCACTCCACCGGCGGGTTGAATCCCTGGCAGCAACAGGCTCCCTTGTTGCAGTGGCCCGATATTGGAGATCTGGTTGATCTCCACACCATAGAGCCGCAACAGCGGTTGCTCCAAGGTGAACTGCACCCGCGGCGTGTAGTTGGGGTTGATCAACGCTGTTTGCGTGGCGGCGATGCGGGAAAACTTGTTGTAATCGGTACTGGCGGTGATGCCGACCACACCGCCGGTGGGCAATCCTTTCGCCAAGGTCGTACTCAGCAAGGCTGCGTCGCGCGATTGTTGGAAGGCGAGGAACTGGGCCGCCACCGGTTGATCGAATTTTTGCCACTGCATCGTGGTGACCCAGCGGGCATCGAAGCGGCTCAGCGCGCGTTCCACTTCCGCCGCGGCAATCGCCGGGTCGATGGCGAAGGCTCGGATGGCATCGGTACCGCTGACGTTGCGGCCCAGAAATTGTTCGAGGTTCTCGTTTTTGAAGCCGAAGTTGTTGGGGGCCTGCGCACCGACGTTCCCTTGCTCCAGCGCCAAGGCGATGCACTCGCTGAGCTTCATGTACTTCGGGGGGCGAACAAAATCGGTCACGTCGGACAGCTTGCCGATGTTATCCACTTGTCCGGGAGCGATGGGGGCGTGAACATTCGTTTCCAATTCCCGAGGGGGGGCTACCTTGACGGCTTCCACGTAGTCGGCGGGTTCCATGAACAATTGCTGTTTACATCCACCACCTGGCGTTATCACGAATAGTCCGGCGAGTACCCGTTTGATCCACCGGTTCCGGCTCATGTGTGTGATCCCCACTCCCCCTCTGGCGCTGCGTCGCGACGGCCACAGACCCGCGCCAACGCTGCGCCAGTCCTCTCGATGCGGAGGCGTCTCATCAACCATCGACGGAGTAACCCGAAGAATTTAGCTAGTTTGTTGGTCTAAACCGAGATTTTTCTCCTCCTGGCTCAAGTTCGGGACTTCGCGCAACGAGCAGAAACTTCGTCGACAGGGAAAATATCACAACCTAGGGATTCGCCCCAAGACAGTCCGTCTGTGGCTTGAGCCGAACGTCTTTCCGCGATAGGCTGAAGCGCGTACCTTTTCCGTTTTGCCGAATTCCTATCTCCAGGAGGTTGTGACCGTGGATCAACCCGTGAGCAACGAACTGAAACAAAGCCGTATGACGGAGTTCATCAAACTCTTACCGCTGACGCTGGAGCTGGCCGGTCTGCCCAAAGGCGAGCCGGGGCGACCCTTTACGGCCGATCAGATCGAAGGCCGGGCCATGAGCGTGCGGACCGCCTACCGGATTGCCCGCAATCTGATTAAAGAAATTGGGGAAACGGGTAGCTGAATCGGTTCCGAAAGCATCGGTTCCGAAAGCCTTTGGCCGCCAGTCGCCAAGGTGGCTGGCGGCTGGCTAGTCGTCCAAGGCGGTGTCTTCCGCAACAGGCAGCGCTACCGAGTGAACGGCAATCGCGGTGGCCGTGGCGAAGCTACGGCAAAAGGCGGTTGTCAGGAGAAAGTGATTGACACCGCGGGCCAGCATCAGTTCGCGGGTCGCCCCGCAGACGGCGACCTGGGGGCTGCCACCGTTTTCGCAAATGATCTCAATGTCTTTCCAATTCATGCCACGCTTCCAGGTTGTTCCCAGCGCCCGAAACACCGCCTCTTTCGCGGCCCACAAGGCTGTGAACTGCTCGGTGACGTGCTTTTTGCTGTTACAGTAGCTCACTTCCCGGTCGGTATAGACCTGTTTGAGAAACGTTTCCGCGTGTTCGTCGATCAGTTGTCGCACCCGGGCGCATTCCATGACTTGGGTGCCCAGTCCGAGAATTTCCATAGGTTCAGCTGAGCTACGCCGTAGTGTTCGGAGAGGATAAAATTCTCCTGTTAGTTCTTTCTTAGTCGCCTGCGGTTCAGAAGGAACCCCGAAAGGATTTCTCATGGCGCACCTTGTCTCGCTACTGGCTGATCTGACCGACGAACAACGGGCCGCAGTCGAACATGGGGATGGTCCGCTGTTGATTCTCGCCGGCGCTGGCAGCGGCAAGACGCGTGTGATCACGCGCCGCGTCGCCTACCTGCTGGCCCAAGGCGTACCGGCCCAGAACATTTTGGCGATCACCTTCACCAACAAAGCTGCCGGCGAGATGAAAGCTCGGATCGAGAAGCTGGTGCCGGGTCACCGGGTGTGGGTGGGCACCTTCCACAGCTTCGGCGCGCGCTTATTGCGGCAATACGCTGACCAGTTCGCCATCGACCGCAATTTCACCATCTACGACATGGACGATCGTGCCCGCGTCGTCAAAAACGCAATCGACGCCGCCGGTTTGGACAACGTCAAATTCACCCCCGAACGCATCGGGGGAGCGATCAGCCGCGCCAAAAATCTTCTGCTGACTCCCAATCATTATGCGAAGCAAGCCAGCGATTTCTTCGAACAAACCGTCGCCAAGGTGTACCCCATCTACCAACGGCAACTCCGCCATGCCAACGCTGTGGACTTCGACGACTTGCTCTTTCTTCCAGCATTGGCTCTTCAATCCAACGACCAGCTTCGCCGCGAACTCGATCGCCGCTTCCGCTACATTCTCATCGATGAATACCAAGACACCAACCTGGCCCAATACGAAATCGCCAAGCGGCTCAGTCAAGATTACCCCAACCTGTGCGTGGTCGGTGATCCGGACCAATCCATCTACAAGTGGCGCAATGCCGACATCCGCAACATTCTCGATTTCGAACGCGACTTTCCTCAGGCGCGCGTGGTGCTGCTGAGCCGCAATTACCGCAGCACGCAATCGATCATTCAGGCGGCCAACACGCTCATCGCCCACAACCAGCAACGCAAGAAAAAATCACTCGTCACCGACAACGAACGCGGTGAGCCGGTCCGCATCATCACGTTCGACAATGGTCTGGAAGAAGCCGAAGGGGTGGTGCTGCGGATTAAACAAGCCGTGGCGGCCGGCCAGTTCCGTTACCGCGACCATGCCATCTTTTTGCGAATCAACGCCTTGACCCGTTCGTTGGAGAGTGCTTTTGTCAAGCACGGGGTGCCATTTCAGATTGTCAAAGGGCTGGCCTTCTTCGAGCGCAAGGAGAACCGCGATGTTCTCGCCTACCTGCGCTTGCTGGTGAACCCCAACGATAACATCAGTTTCCTACGAATTGCCAACGAGCCGGCCCGCGGGATCGGCAAAGCCTCCCTCGACAAATTGCAGGATTTCGCCAGCCGCCATGACATCAGTCTTTTTGCCGCCGCCGGGCAGATCGCACGTATCACGGCGATCAAAGGAAAAGCGGCCACGGGCCTGCGCGACTTCCACAAAACGCTCACCGAACTGCGGACAAAACTCGACCTGCCGCCGCACGAGCTGGTACAACTGGTTCTCGACAAAAGCGGCTACGAAGCCATGCTCCGCGATTCCGCCGACGAAGAAGACGCCGACCGGCTCGCCAACGTCGGCGAATTGATCACCGCGGCCAAACAATTCTGGGACGAAGACCACACCCGGACAATTAGCGACTTTCTGGAGCAAATCACACTGGCCTCGGATGTGGATAGTTGGGATGAACAGGCGGATCATGTTTCCGTCATGACTTTACATGCCTCCAAAGGGTTGGAATTTCCTGTGGTTTACATTTTGGCTGTTGAGGAAGGCTTGCTTCCACATGAGCGCTGCATCGGCCGACCGGACGAAGAAGAGGAGGAACGGCGGCTCTGCTTCGTCGGCATGACACGAGCGATGAAAGAACTCTACTTGTGCAATGCCCGAATGCGGGAATATCGTGGCACACCGAATTACTGCATTCCCAGCCGGTTTTTACAGGAACTACCAACCGACGTGCAGCACATTGACACCACACTGTCACACAACTATGCTCGCACCGCAGCCGACGAATACCGGGCCAAAATCGGCCCTGTCGCCCGCGATTGGGCCGATACTGGCGCACGCCCGTACCTCCCCCCGCCCAAGGCCCAGCGCCGGGCTGTGGTCCCACCGGCGATCGGCGATGCACCGAGTGGCGAACTGGAACCGGGTACCCTCGTTCAACACGAACAGTACGGCGTGGGCAAGATCGAGGAGATCAGTGGCTTTGGGGCCTTCCGCAAAATCCGCGTTCGCTTCCCCAGCCACGGCGAAAAACTCTTCGCTGGCGAGAAAGTCAAGCTCAAAGTGATCAAGCGGCGATAAGTATAATTAGGTTCATAAGTATACCCAAGTTCACAAAGCAGCCTGTTACAACTATGGGCGATCTTTTCGCCAAGTCAAGTTTTTGGGGGGGAATTTTCTGCGTTTTTGGGGAATTCTCTGCGTTTTTGGGGGATTTTTGTGCGTTGTGGTGGATTTTTCTGCGCGCTGTGGTGGATTTTTGTGCGCGCTGTGTGGATTCTCTGCGCGTTTTGGGGGGATTCTCTGCGCGTTGGGGGGAATTTTCTGCGTGCTGGGGGTAATTTTCTGCGTTTTGGGGGGATTCTCTGCGCGCTGGGGGGGATTTTCTGCACGCTGGGGTGGATTGCGGGGAAGCTGGGCTGCGCTATCAGCGTGGCGTGGCATAACACCAGGCTCAGCCAGCTTTTGTGGCATAAAACCACACACAGCTTGCAGGTGCGCTTATCCGCAACCGTTTGGCACAAGCTGAGGGAACCGCAGGGAGCTAGGCCGACTACCCCTCGGTGGCACCACAATCATGGAGGATCGCGCGGAAGGCTTCAACCGCACAGGGGAAGAGGTCGGGTCCGGTGATGCCACCCGTGGGGCCACCGCCGCGGAGGTGTGGTTCCATCACGGCAAAGCCATCGTACCCCATGGCCACAGCGCCGCGAATGCTGTGGGCGATGTGGCCGTCGCCGGTACCGGGGATCATGCCGTAGTCGTGGCCGGCGGCATGCCCGCCTTTTTTCCAATCTTTGATGTGGAAGTGGGCGGTGAATTCCTTGGTTTTTTCCCATCCTTCCACGGGATCGTAGTTGCAGTAAGCGTAATTGGCAGCATCGTAGGCGGCGCGGAGAGCCGGGCTGTTGACAGTGCGCAGAATATCTGCGACACGATCCGGCGAATCCCCGTAGATGCGGTGTTCATTCTCATGAAAGAGCACCAGATTGTTTCGGGCAGCCAGTTCGGCCATTACGGATAACCGCCGCATCACTTCTTCGCGATACTGCGGCCAATTGGCGGGATTGAAGTGAGGGTCGTTGCCTGGCGGATAGAAGCTGAAAATACGAATGGCCCGGGTACCGAAGATACCACACAGTTCGATAGCCCGTTGGAGTTTTGCCAGATGGGAGGGAAAATCCGCGTCGATGGCGACTTTGCCCACAGGTGAACCAATCGCCGACAATGCGAAGCCTTCGCCATCCAGCAGTTTCTTGAATTCCTTGATCTGCTCATCGGAAAGCATCAAGACATTCGTCCTGTAGATGGAGCGGAACTCGATGAAGCGGATGCGGCATCGCTTGAGAACATCCACTTGTTCACGGGGATCGGGGGAGATTTCGTCGGCGAACGCGCTGAGTCGGAACATAGCATGCACCCGGCAGTGGTGGGAACAATCGCTATCACAATAGGTGGCGACGCGTACTTCGGCGAGCCAGCATCGAAGCGGCTTGCTGTCGTGAAAAGAGTCATCACTTTCTGAAACCACAAAACCCACGGGGGGCTATCCTGAGCGCGGTCACGCCCGGGCGATGGTGCCCGCGGTGTTCCAGCGGACGCGCCCCGGCTGCCAGTGCGCGGCATCTGCCGCCACCGGTTCTCCCCGGGCAATGCGCCACCATAGCTCGGCGATGTTGAACGCGGCCGCCACTCGCAGGCCGATGTAGGAGGTCGTCAGTCGCGGATTGATTTCGATGGCATAATCCCCCGAGCCGTCGGTGGGTTCCCCGAGTACCACATCCACACCCACATAGCCACGCAGCCCCGGCACACAAGCGATGGCACGCTGCGCCAAGCGCACGGCACGTTCTGCCAGCGCTTCGGGAAGCGGCAATTCCCCCCCGGTGTAGTGCAAGCGATCATCGACGGCCAGATGCTGAAAGGTGGGGATTAAGGGAACGGTCTGCCGGGGACCGCACAGAAACGCTACACTCGCGGCACACCCTGGTATGAATGGCTGTACGATCATGTCGTGGTGGGATGGGCATTGAGCCATAGCGGTAGCCAGACCGGCAGGATCGCGGATGAGGAAGGTATCGGTCGAGCCGGCGCCGTCTCGTGGTTTCCACACCATCGGGAAGGAGTCATCGGCGCGGGGGGGGCGTTGTGTCGTGGTCGGCGTGGGAATGCCGTGATGCTGCCAGTGTTCGGCGAGTCGGGCTTTATCGGTGGTCAGTTCAATCGCTTCGACAGTAGCGTTGAGAGGCGACGGCCGACACCGGACCAACTCCGCCAGTAGTCCCCCGGTCTCGGGTGCGATCACCACCAGGTCGGTATCCTCGGGAAGGTTGTGAAGGTCGGACAGTGAGGAGACGCAGCAGCCTGGAATGCGGCCGAAGTCGGCCATCAGCGCATCGTGCATAGCCCGGCCTTCGCGGTACAGGGCATGCTCGGGCGATTGCGGGTCGCAGCCGCGCCGGGTGGCTGTCAGGAATTCGTACACTGCGATTCGCATTGGGAGTTTTCGCTTTCCTTGTGTCGGAATTTACGGCATACTCTATAGAACTGCGATTTCTCCCGCCGTAATGCTGCATTTCCGGATCTGTCGCGAGATAGCTATGTTCTCCGTATTCACCCCCCAACCTGTGCGGCTGTGTGATGGTTGGTCACGTCGCGACGTGATGACCATTGGGGCTTTGGGAACAGCGGGATTGGCCTGGCCGCAACTCCTCCAAGCCCGAGCCAATCGCCCGGCTGCGCGTCCTAAGAGTGTGATTCTGCTGTTTTTGCTGGGTGCGCCCCCTCAACAGGAGACCTGGGACCCCAAGCCGGATTCCCCGGTCGAAGCCCGGGGTGATATGGGCGTCATCCGGACCGCTACACCCGGGTTGATCATTGGCGAAACGATGGTTCAAACGGCCCGGTTAACCCACAAAATCGCCGTACTGCGGGCCTGCCAAACCAACGACAATGCTCATTCCGCCTCGGGATACTTCATGACCACTGGAGTGGAGCATCAACCCAAGCAAGTCGAGAATGCCAAACCGGGCGCGCCCAACGATTGGCCGAGTATGGGCGGGATCGTGCGGAAGCTGTTACAAGCGCGCTGTTCCTTGCCCGCGGCGGTTACTCTTCCCGAGACTGCGGCCAACGATGGCAATCTGACGTGGCCGGGCCAAGACGCGGGCTTTCTGGGCCGGGCTTTCGATCCGTGGGTGTTGCACTGCCAACCGGAAACGGGGCGATTGGAAATCCCGGAATTGACCTTGCCGGCGGAAGTCCCACCGGCACGCCTGGCGGCCCGGCGTGAGCTGTGGGCCGCTCTCGAAGCGCAGGCGGCCGCGATTCCTCCGGATACCCGCATCGCGACCCATGCGCAGCAGGCGCTCGCGATGATCAGCTCCCCCGCGGCCCGACGGGCGTTCGATCTGGAGTCGGAAAGCGTCAAACTCCGCGACCGCTACGGCCGAAGCCGCTTTGGGCAATGCTGTTTGTTAGCCCGCCGGTTGGTCGAAGCCGGTGTGCCGCTGATTCGCGTCAATTGGTCGCGCGTTCCCAACACCCCCAACAACGGCCATTGGGATACCCACACGAAAAATAGCGAAAGTGTGCGACTGTTGATGCCCATTCTCGACACCGCCTATTCGGCCCTGCTCGAAGACCTCGACGATCGCGGACTGCTGGAAGATACGCTCGTGGTGTGGATGGCAGAATTTGGCCGCACGCCGAAGATCAACGGGGCCGGCGGTCGTGATCACTGGGGGCCGTGTTTTTCGGTAGCCCTGGCTGGCGGGGGCGTTCGAGGCGGTGTGGTGTACGGAGCGAGCGACAAACTCGCGGCCTATCCCAAAGACGGCTGCGTCACGCCCCAACAACTGCATGCAACTATCTACCACTGCCTGGGCATTCCGCCCGATGCCGAGATTCACGATACGCTCGGCCGCCCGTTGGCCGTCTATCGTGCGGAACCCATCCGGGCGATTCTGTCCTAGGAAGCCGTTGGCCACTCCAGGCGGGCACACAAGGACCACCAACACGCGCGAGATTGTGACCACCAGAACGCGCAAGATTGTGCCGCGATCAGCGCAGAATGCCCCGACATGCTCGCCGTCAAAAAAGGGGCGGAAAAAACGGCCCAAGATAAAGTGTTACAAAAGGGGTGAAAAAAACGGCCCAAGTTGTAACAACAAACGCCCGCGTGGTAGAGACTGTTGCAACCCCCCACAAAGCCGAACGATAAGCCGTATTCGGCAACTATCCCAGTGTTTGCAAACGGACTCGAGCAAACAGTGTAAAAAAACGCCCCAGTGGTAGCAAATAGGGCGAAACAACGCCCCAAGTTGTCATGCGATTTGTCATGCGATGCGGTTTCTGCTGCGCCGCGTAGGATGATGCAACGAGTGCATGGCCGCGGTGGGCTAGCGCCAACCACACGGGCGGCAAACCTGTGCAGAACGTCGTCTACTCTTTCTTCAGCGACGCGGCTTTCCAGTTGAGGCCGATCGTGACCGACTTTTCCTCCTTGGCCTGAACGGCCCACGGGGTGCCTTTGTATTTGACGGCGATTTCTTGGAACAGTTCTTTGGCTTCGTCGGCCAGTTTGCGGATTTCCCGACCGCTTTTGAGAGTTTCGCTCGCCACCAACAAGTACCCGTCTTGCCCTTCCGTCAGTGGTGGCAGTGTTTCGGTGATCAGATTACCGAGCAGTTTGTTGTACTCGTTCATATAGGCCAGCCGGGCTTTGAGAGCGGCCAGGGCGTAGTCGTAGTGGGCTTGCCAGCGTTTAGGTTGGCTGTCGCGCATTTCGCCAACCAGCTTCAGCGCTTCGAGTTGGACTTCGAGTTCGCTGATGCCGATAGCCCAAAACTCCTGTTCATTCTTGACGGCATTCTTCAGGTCGTCATTGATGGGGGCCAGAACCTCGTTGCGCAGTTGCGTGGCGGCAGTGTTCGACCATTTGCTGCGGAGCAAATCGAAGGTTTTGAGAACTTGAGCGCGGAAGGGGTACCGGTCTGGCTCGCGCTGGATCTGTTCGAGGGTTACCCCATCCGATTGATAGTCTTTCATGATGTCGAGGGGGAAGGGGAACTCGGCCAGACCGACTTCATTGAGGCCCGGTTTCATCGGTGGCAAGTAGAATTCGCTTTCCACCGCTTTGATTTCTGCAAACGAAGCGCCTTGGGGCAATCGCGGCCATTCGAAGCGTGCCGCGACTGCTTCGTTGGGGTCGGGCGAAACCCAAGTGGGTGGCGGCGAGCCGGCGAGGGTCACCGTTTGTTTGCCCGGGCTGCCCGCCCGTGCGGCCATATCCATCATCTCGTTGACCCGCTTGGCAATCGCTTGAACCCACTCGGCCATGGGGAACGGATCTGCCGGAGTGGGCGTCGTTTTCGGCATGCGGTTGTTGCGCGGCTCGGCCACAAACTTCATCGCTTCAAGGAAACAGCTGCCGCTGTAGACCGGTCCGGCAAAACCCTCCGGACGCAAGGCGTTGAACTCCATAGCGTTTTCGGTGGGTTTGCACGTCACCACCACTTGAATACCCGGCGGCGGCGAGGTGAGGGCGTTGTACAGTTCTTCGGTCATCGGTTCGGAACCGGGGCGCACATGCCCTTTCTCCGGGTTGAACCGGCACACGTCCCACACCACGACTTTCTGCGTGGCCTTGCACTTGTGGAGATGCCCATAAAAATCGCTCAGGGGAATGAGAGTTTCTTCCCAGCCTTCTCCATCGATTTCGCCTTCCATGGGGATGATGTAGGCCTGGCCGTTTTTGGCGATGGCGTGCCCGCCGAAGTAGATGATGATGCGGTCTTGCGCCCGGCTGGTCCGGCAGAATTCCTGATAGGTTTTCTGCACCACCTCTTTGAGAGGCAGCCGGTCAGCCGCGCCGGCCATCGTATCGGAGAGCAAAAAGACCTGATCGTTGTTCTTCTCGGTGGGAATGCGCCAATCGTAGGCCCAGCGCTGGGCGGCCGGCCGAGTGCGATCAGGCGCTCCGGGTTGCGCGGCGGTCAGCGGGTTCAGATACATGTATTTGGTGATCGAAATGAATAACAAGCGCCGCGGAAATGTGGCTTGGGCGGTTTTGGGAACCGGTGGCGGCGCCGGTGAGCCTTTGTCGGCCTGAGTGTCTTTCTTCTCGGAAGTGCCCATGTAACGGGGCAGATGCTTGCTCCCGTAGACTCCCGCCGCGACTAAACCGGCGGTCAGAAGCAAGCAGAAGCCGATCCAGAAAAACCCGCGCGAACGCGACGCCGCCCTAGGGCGGCTCCATGAGACCGGAGCCGGCATTCCGTGACCATCCTTGGCTGCTGGCGAATCCCACTGCACCGCCGCAGGATACCCGCCACCAGCCGCCAGCCCGTGTGGCAGATACGGGAGCTGCGACGGTGGCTGCGGGGCATAACCCGGCGGCGGTGGGTTGGGATAGCCCACCACGGGAACGGTTCCCAGGGGTTCCACCGCGGGGGGACTTGTCGGCGGATACCCCGGTGGCGGCACATACGAATGCCCAGGCGGAACCACATACGGATAGCCTGCCGGCAGAGGGGGACCGTCGTCATCCAATGCCAGTTGAGGATAAGGATAACCGGGCTGCGGAGCCGATGGCGGGGGGGCCGTGAGGAGGGGTGGCGGCGGCGACTCGGCCGCTGGAACCGGGGCCGGCACAGCTTGCGCTTGTTGATACCCTCCCCCGTGGGCCTGGTGAGGCGGTGATGGAAGCGGCGCAGCGGGAGCCGTATTGTCGGTCTTGGCTTTGGAACGTACCACCGCGCCGCACTTTTTGCACTTCAGCGCTTGCCCCAGCCACTGGGCCGGAATTCGCAATACCGTTTGGCATTGGGGGCAGGTGGCCCGCACGGTCCCTTCCATTCGTTCTCTCCCCAAGGTCCTCCGTCCCACGTTTTGTTAGAGTCTACTTTATCAGATTCTGTTCCCAGAAATGCGCCGCATTGCACTGTCCGCAAAAGATTTCACTTTTCTGCGCCATGCCAACCGGGTTGCCATAGCGGAGGCCGGTCGGCATTCTGAAGATTAACCCGAGCTGGCACGAGGTGACTCATGCAGATCGTACTGATTGAAGGCGACGGCATCGGCCCGGAAGTAACGCAGGCCGCCTGCCGGGTGGTCGCGGCTGCGGGGGTGAAGGTCGATTGGGTGAAGGCCCCAGCCGGTTTGCCCGCGGCAGAGCAGTTTGGCGAACCACTGCCCGAAGAAACATTAGAAATGATCCGCCGCTACCGCGTGGCCCTCAAAGGCCCGTGCACCACGCCGGTGGGCAAAGGTTACCGGTCTATCAACGTCCGCCTGCGGCAAGGTTTAGAACTTTTTGCCAGTGTGCGACCAGTAAATTCGTTGCCGGGGATTCGCACACCCTTTGAGAACGTCAACCTGATTGTGGTTCGTGAGAATACTGAGGGTCTTTATGCCGGCTTGGAGCATGAGGTCGTCCCCGGTGTGGTGGAAAGCGTGCGCCTCATCACCAAGCCGGCCGCCGAGCGGATCGTGCGGTTCGCCTTCGAACTGGCCCGCCATCGCAACCGCCGCATGGTCACCTTCTGCCATAAGGCCGATGTGATGCGACTTTCCGACGGCTTATTCCTCGAATGCGCCCGCGCGGTGGCCGACGACTACCCGTTCATTCAGTTTGAAGAAAAACCCATCGACAACGTCTGCCTCGAATTGGCAATGGACCCCAGCCATTACGATGTCTTGGTCATGGAGAATCTGTTTGGCGATGTCATTTCCGACCTGGCCGCCGGTTTAATCGGCCCCGCCGGCCCAGGCGGTGGATTGGGGCTGGTTCCCGGAGCGAACTACGGCCACCGCTACGCCGTCTTTGAAGCCGTCCACGGCAGCGCCCCCGACATTGCCGGCCAAGGCATCGCTAACCCCATCGCGGTCATTCGCAGTGCCGCGCTGATGCTCGAACACATCGGCCGCGGCGAAGCCGCCGCCCGGATCGAACGCGCGGTGATGAAAACCCTGGAAGCCGGCGTCGCCCTCACCCGCGACTTGGGCGGCACCGGCACGACGGCCACCATCACCGACGAAATCATCAAACATCTGCAGTCGTGAGACACACGCGACCCGCAGACATTTTCGCGCACCGCCCCAATTTTCAGCATCGGCCAGAAAACCGATGCGAATTTCCGCCCCTGGCGCGTCAATCCGCAACTTCTCTGATTGCTCAGCAACCGATGGATGGCTACTTCGTTGGCAGCCCACACACTCGACGGTAGGAAGTCACGGAACGTCCATCGCCCTGGGAAATCATTGGTCGATCGGCGTATGCTCACAGTTCACCTGCGAATCACCGACGCCCAAACGTACCGACCCACGCCCGTGCGGCTGCGTATCAGCAGCCCCGACGGGCAAGAGTTCCCGCCTCTGGGCCGTTCGCGAGAATTTCCTACCGGGCGCAATGAGGATGTCGGCGGGCACCTGCGGCTAGGCCGCGAACGCTGGTGGTACATCGACGGCACGTGCGAAGTGCCACTGCCGGCCGGTGTGCCTCTCCGCATCCAAGTTATGAAAGGGCCTGAATTTACGCCCATCAATGAAACTGTCGTTCTGGGTACCGGGCAAATCTCCCTGCGCCTGGCCATCAAGCGATGGACCAATTCCCGGGCCGATGGTTGGCAAACCGTCGATACCCGCTGTCATTTCCTCCCGCCGCATACCGCGTGGCTGGAAGCCCAAGCTGAAGACATCGCCATCGCCCATCTGTTGGCGGTGCCGCAACCTTTTCTGGCCCACGACGGCAACACCTACATCACAATCCCCAACCTGCTGGCCTTCAGCGGGCAAACCCCCGCCCTCGAACGCGACGGCTGCGCTGTGGTGGTGAACACCTTCAACACGCATCCGGTGTTGGGAAAAGTGGCCCTGTTGCACGCCCACCGCCCCATTTTTCCCCTCACCTTCGGCGGCGTGGACGCTACCGACGATTGGAGCCTGGCCGATTGGTGTGCTCAGTGCCATCGCAAAAAGGGCCTGGTCGTGTGGAGTGAACCGTTTGAACCACTGGGGGGCATCATCGGTGGAGAAGCTCTCGTAGCGGCCCTTCTGGGCCACATTGATGCTCTGGAAGTCACCGGTGGGCCACGGAAAAACCCACTGTTACCGTGGGTGTATCGCTTGTGGGATGCCGGCCTGTTACTGCCCCTGGTGGGGGCTAGTGGAAAAGAGAGCAATCAGACACCCGTTGGTGCCATGCGGACCTACGTTCGCGGGCCATCTTGGATCGCGGGCATTCGCGCCGGCCAGACCTTCGTCACAGCCGGACCACTCCTCACGCTGGCCCACGACGGTGAACGGGTCCGTGCTTCGGCCCAATGGCATGGGGACGCAACCACCGTCGAGATTGTCGCCAATGGGCAGGTGATAGCGAGCGGTCGCGGTGAGGTCGAAGCGACGGTGCTGCCCGGCTGGGTAGCGGCTCGCTGCACCCAACCGGCCTTCGCCCATACTTCCGCCATACCGATCGGCTCGCCGGCACCACCGGCCGCTGCCGTCGCAGTCCTGCAACACCTCATCGAACAGACCCGCGAATGGATCGCCACCCAGGGACGATTCACACAACCGCAACGGCAACAAACCCTTCTCGCACGGTGTCAGGCCGCTGTGCAGAGACTGACGACCCCGCATGGAGCGGACCGTAAGACATGAAATAGGCGGACTGTAGTTATCGTGGATAAAGAAAATTCGTTGCGGAATGGAATTTCCGACTCGGCTGATGGCAAGTTTTCTTATAAACTTTCTACAATTAGTCTATTAAATCAGTAATTCTCACGCTCTCGCAGTAAGTATGTCGGATAGTCTGACACCGTCACCATTCTGCGGCGATGGCCCGACGGAAGACCGCTTACGCCGCGCCGAACAACAATTGGTCATTCATGTGGAAAATACCCCGCTGGCCGTGATCGAGTGGGACGCCGACATCCGGGTACGCCGTTGGAATGCCCAAGCCGAAGGGATATTCGGCTGGACCGCCCAGGAAGCCATCGGCCAAACAGCTTACGAATTGAACCTGATCAACGAGGAGAACCGCGCAACGGTCGAGCAGTTGCTGGCAGAAGCTCGCGCCGGGCGGCTGACGCGCAGCCGCATCACGATGCCCACCCGGACTAAGGCCGGGCAAAAGATTTGGTGCGAATGGTACATCTCCGTTCTGACGGATGAAACGCAAACGATTGTTTCGGCTCTGTCGCTGGTTTTGGACATCACCCAACAGCGGGCGACCGCAGAAGCCCTCGCGGTCAGCGAGGCGCGGATGCGGGCAGCGTTGGCCAGCGCGAAAATGCTCGCCTGGGATTTGGATTTAGTCGCCAATCGGTGGGAAACAACCGTCGATATTTCCACGTTTTACGGTGTTGAACCCGGCCCCGATTACAGCAACCCCGAAGCCGCGCTCCGAGCCATCCA
Source organism: Gemmata sp. (assembly GCA_025055115.1). GTDB lineage: Bacteria > Planctomycetota > Planctomycetia > Gemmatales > Gemmataceae > Gemmata. Next base: position 131,960 of record JANWYJ010000029.1, on the reverse strand, counting down.
CCCCGACGATATTCCGCGCGTGTTGGCGGGGCGGCAGCGGGCGATCGCCACGGACGAACCGATGCACTACGAATTCCGCGGCCGTATCCCCACCGCCGATGGCCAAACCCGCTGGTTTGCCACCCGCGGCCAGGTGGTGCGTGATAGCCACGGGCAACCGGTGCGTCTGGTTGCCGTCACCACGGATATTACCGACTCCAAACGGCTGGAGGCCGAGCGCGACATCCTCAACCGGCAACTGCAAGATGCCCAGCGTTGGGAAAGCTTGGGGGTTCTCGCCGGCGGAATCGCCCACGATTTCAACAACATTCTCACCGTCATTATGGGCCACGCCGAATTGGTGGCCCGCGAATTGGCCCCCGATGCGCCGGCGCGTCATCATTTGCAGCAAATCGAACATGCCTGCCGACGCGCTGCCGATGTGTGCCGGCAGATGCTCGCCTATGCCGGGCGAACCCCCGGCGTCTATGGCGAGGTAGATATGTATGAATTGGTGCAGGAATCGATCCCGCTGCTGACCATTCCCGCTCGGAAATGCACCATTCGCCTCGAACCGGCTAGCCCCCTCACCCCTATTCGTGCCGACCCGTTACAAGTGCGTCAGGCGATCATGAATCTCGTCACCAATGCGGCCGAAGCGATGGGGGAGTCCGCCGGCGAAATTACGATTCGCTTGTGGGAACAGGCCATTGGTGCCGAGACCGTGGATTCCGGTTTTCACCTGCCCCCAGAACCCGGCCGTTATGTAGTGGTGATGGTCAGCGATCGTGGCGGCGGCATCCCCGCAGAGATTCGTTCGCGGATTTTTGAACCGTTTTTTAGTACCAAATTCCCAGGCCGCGGGTTAGGCCTGGCCGCAGTGTTGGGAATTGTACGGGCGCACAAGGGGGGCATTCACATCGCGACGACACCCGGTCAGGGAACGAGCATTTCCTTATATTGGCCGGTGCTTCCGAGCACACCGACAGCCACGGCCTCCCCTTCACCCCCTCCATCGTAGAAAAGCCATGGCCGCCGTCCCTGTCCTGATTCAGACAACGCCTTGGATTTTCCCTCCAACCCCTTCGCCGGAGCCAGGCCATGGCCGCTACCACTGGTCATGACGGCACGCGGCGGTTGGAGAATTTTTCATAACTGGCCGAGGCCAGCATCGCTTCGGGGTGAAATTCACCATCGCCCCGTCATTGGAAGCTTCATGAAAAAATCGCGCCGTCATTGGAAGCTTCATGAAAAAAAGCTCGATGATGGCGCTAGCATCGCCTCAGGAGGTGAAGTTCACCACCACTTAGCGCGGCTGGGCCACAAAGCTGACGTGAACGCTGCCACTCTCTTGAATCTGTTTGATCGTTACCGGCACCGACGGCCTGCGCCCCGGTTGCACATAGTAGACCAAGACCTCCGCTGGGTCGGCCTCGGGCAGGCGGTGTTGCGGTAAAACAAGGCGGCCTTCGCGTTCCCCGGGCATCTGCACCATCCACCGACCATTGCCAGGTAAGGGATACAACGACAAGGTCCGGGTGCGTTCGTCGAAATTGAGGCGATCGAGTTGCGGTGGGGGTAATTCGTGGCGATGGGGCATCCACGCAGGATCGTACAAACCGACCGCGTGGGGGGAGGGTTCGGGTCCTGGCGGCGGTGGTGTCCCGCAGCCCATCAGACCGACGGACAGCACACTGGCCACAGCCATTCGCACCCACGTTCCGCAGGAACCGCTTGGGCTTGATCGAGTTATCCGTAACGCGCTCATGGTCGGCCCTCCGTGGGCGGTAGAAATACTGACACCATGAATACTGGCCGCTATCGCCAAGCCGGAAGTGGGGTTGGTGCCCCCTGGTTCCAGCGGAAAAGCCTGGGTTGTCCCGGTGGTGTACCGGCGCCGGTGCCGGACCTTTGGGCTGAGCTTTACGAAGGGGTTCGCCCAATGGGTTGTCCCGGTGGTGTACCGTCGCTGGTGCCGGGGGGCAAGCCAAAAAGCGACTCGCCCTAAAAACCCTCCCTCAGCTTTAGGATACCATAAGAAATACCGCAGTTTGCACAGATTCACAATCGGCGGCGGTGTTTTGTTGGGAAAATTGTGAACCCGCAAGCCCCGGCGCGGGCATTACTTCATGGGTGGGAGTTTCGCGTTCCGTCGCTCTGGCAGGTCCGGATTGGGCCACAGGGACTGTGCGGGTTGACGGGTCGCGGAACCCCGATCGGAGTGGCGAAATGGCTGTGGCCGCTTTCCGTGCGATCCGCGAACTGTTCGGCCATCTGCGGGCTAGCCCCCAGGCCGATGGCGAACTTTTGACGCGCTACCGGCTACACCGCGATCCAGACGCCTTCGGTTCCCTAGTACGGCGACATGGTCCTATGGTGTGGGGGGTGTGTCGGCGTGTCTTGCGCGATACACATGCGGCCGAGGATGCTTTCCAGGCGACGTTTCTGGTACTGGCCCAGAAAGCCGATGCCGTTTACCCCCCCGAACAACTCGGGGCTTGGCTGTATGGTGTCGCTTATCGCACCGCGTTGAAAGCCCGTGGTCGCGCCTGGCGGCAACAGCGAACCGAACGGCACTACGCGACGGAAAATCTTGCTCGGCAAGTACTTCACAACGATTCTGCCGAACTGCAGCAACTGCTCGACGAGCAATTGCTCGCCTTGCCGGCGAAATACCGCGAGCCGCTGCGGTTGTGTGCTCTCCAGGGCCTCAACAAAGCGCAAATCGCAGCGCAACTGGGCGTACCCGAAGGCACGGTCTCCAGCCGCCTCGCCCGGGCGCGGCAGATGCTTCGCCAACGGCTCGAACGTCGCGGAGTGGCGGTTCCGGCGGCAGTGTTTGCCACGCTGTTATCGGCTGAGGGATTGTCGGCAGCAGTGCCTGGAACTCTCACCGCCCAAACGATTACAGCCGCCCGCGGCGGTACGCTGGTCGGTCCGGCTGTTCAACTTCTGGCCCACGAGGTAATCCGTTCCATGACCTTGCTGAAATTGCAATCCTGGGGTGTTGTCGCACTCGTCGTAGCTCTCTCGGGTGGTGGTGCCGGCCTGTACGCTCTGGCGGCCGATGAGAAAAAGCCCCAACCACCAGGCGACAAGCCCGCAGTGAAACCCGAAAAACCCGGCTCCAAACCCGCCCCCGCCGAGGGTGAAAAACCGGCTCAACCCACCGTCCGCAAATCCGGCGGCAAGGTGGCCAGTGTGGATGCCAAAGCCCACACGCTGATGCTTGCTATCAAAAGCGACGCGGGCATTGTCGAACGGTTGGTGAAGGTGGCCCCAGACGCCAAAATCACCATTGATGGGAAAAAGGCCACGTTGGCCGATGTGCCGAAGAATTCGACCGCGGCCCTGCTCCTGTCTACCGAAAAAGAGGGCCAATGGCCCATCGCGACCGAAGTACGCATCACCGGTTCCACCGTCAGCGGGATTGTCGCCCAGGTGAGCGGCCACACGATTGTCTTGGAAGGGGAAAAGAATCCGCGCAGCTTCGCACTGGCGGCCAATGCCCAAGTGACCGTCAACGGCCAACCGGCGAAACTGGCCGACATCGCCGCCGGCAGTAAAGCCACCATCACCCTGACTGCCGACGAATCCGCGGCCCTCATCGTGGTCGCTGGTCATCGACCCGCCGAGGCCACCGGGGAAAAACCCAGTGCGAAAAACAAATTCGCCGGCCCGATCACCGCCGTCGATGTCGCGGCCCGCACTATCACACTGGCTACCAAAGGTGAAGGTGGGCAAGGAGTTACGGTGAAACTGACCGCGAATGCCAAAATCGTCGTCGATGGTCAGGCCGCCCAGCTCGACGCTGTGCCCAAAGGCGCTTGGGCCTCGTTCGTGCTCGCATCGGCCAAAGATGGCCAGCTGCGCGAAGCCAGTGAAGTCGTCGTGCATGGTCCAACCATCAACGGCACCATCCAACAGATCGATCGGGGCACCATCACCATCCGCACTGAGAAGAACGATCGCGTCATTCAGCTATGGCCCACAACGAAAGTCATCAGCAACGGTCAAGAGGCCAAAATCACGGACCTCAAAACCGGTAGCCGCGTCCAAGTTACGCTCTCGGTGAACGAAACCGGTGTGGTACTCATCACCGCTGGTAACAAAAACGCCGATGGCGACAAACCCAAACCCAGCTCCGGCGACAAACCCAAACCTAACCCCGGCGACAAACCCAAACCCACCGACAAACCCAACAAAGATCAGGAAAAACCCAACAAAGATCAGGAAAACAAAGATCAGGAAGACGAATAGTTCCCGGTGTTCAGCGATAAGACGCGCGCGGGGATAGGGCCGAACACTTCACGCTGTCGCCCCGCGGAGAGCGTCCCCGGAATTGACCAACGATTGTACACTCGCAGCGGCGTTGGGGGTGGCGCCTCTGCGGGTCGCATTCACCAAGTTCTCCACGCCTATCGACCCGCACGGCCGGGCTGTGCAGTTTTTGGTTTTTCCCGCACTTCAGTTAGCACAACTGCCACTTGGGCGCTACAGTAGCTCCTGTTCGAACACGCCCCCCGGCAACGCCCTCCGAGTGATCCGCCCGAAGAATTCTTCCGACAACGCTTTGACATCGGCCCAAAAGACGTTATCCTGCGGGAGTTCCGCTGGCATTCTCAAGGCTCGCGGCGGAATTCCATTCCCGGTCCTTCGGACCACGATTGTTGCGCCAGTTTGAGCCGATCGGTGGTTTGTTCCCATTTCACCCTCATTCTGAGGTGGTCGCGATGACGACAGTCGAGCATGGTGAACTGCATGTGGTGGTTCCAGTGGGCTTTCTCTTAGCCGAAGCGCAGGAGGTGACGGTATCTGTGAATCGTCCGGGGGGCGAACCGCTGCCCGTGCGCTTGAAACTGGTGCCGGCACGCCCCATCGAAGAACCCGCTTCGATGACTCCCGGCTGCATCGCGACGGCTTGTTCCTCAACGTCCGCCTCGTCGGCGGCCACGCGCACCGCGGCGTGGTCGAGGTCGAACCGCCGAAGCTTGGACGAACTCTACGGCGAACCGGAATATGGCGGTGGCGATTGAACCGCCGCTGTCCAACCGCCGGATGTGACTTGTCCTGCCGGTATTCCCCCGACAACGGACCTATTCTCTCAACCCAGCGGCGGCGACAATCGAGGGGAGCGGCGGCGACCGTTCCCCTCGACGTTCGACCGCAGCACCACGTGGGCTACGGCGCCGCCTGATCATTCTGCCGCGGCCACGTCCCGCCGGGTTTCATCCGGTGTTGGCGACGACCGGGTTTTGTTGAACCGACGAGCGACAACAAAGAACACCGCCGCCACAGCCAACATCCCCACCGTCAGGAACAAGAAGTATTCCCCGGCGTTACTGAATTTGGGGACTTCAAACAATTCCACACCAAACAAACGGAATGTGCCCGGCTTGCCCGGGTACATCTGTGTGACGGGAGTAGCGACAAACATGTTCGCCGCCCCGACCGTCACCAGCCACAGCGACGTGACAAAGCTCTTCATCGCTTTGGGCGCTGCGGTGAAGGCCAGTTCCAAACCGGTCACTGAGATCAAAATCTCGGCAACTGTAATCACCACAAACGCCAGGACTTGCCAGAGGATCGACACCTTCTGAATGCTGCCATCAGGTTGCACCGCGACATAACCAGCGACCGCGTGAATGCCCATACAGCCGGCGGTGAGAATGAAACCGGCGATCATCTTATCGGTGGGGCGAATCTTGAAACCGCGCCGGTCTAAATAGGCGTAGAGCATGTTCATCAGCGGTACAAACAGCACGATGAACAACGGGTTGAGGGCCTGAATCGAGTCCGGGGCGATGCGGAAACCGGCAACGTTCAAATCGAGATAATCTTCGGCAAAGTAAATCCAGGTACTGGCGTGCTGATCGAAAATCGCCCAGAAGAACATGACAAGGAAAAACAACCCAAAGACCTGCCCGACGACTTTCCACCGGGCCGCCCGAATTTCCGGCGACACCGGCGTGCGATCGATCACTTCCACCGCGTAATACTTCTTCCCGGCGGCGAAAAAGCCCAACGCCACCACCATCAAAATCGCGGGGAACATGAAGGCGGCCAAATACCCTGTTTGCGGATCGGCCGGAATGCCGGTGGCCGGATCGACGCGGCCAAAGGTATCCCGCAACCACGGGCAGATGAGAGTTGAGAGGAACGAACCGATGTTGATGGCCACATAGAACCAGGCAAAGGCTTGGCTGCGGAGTTGCTCTTGGCCGGGGCGTTGTTGGTCGTAGGTCAACCCCATCAAGGTGGAGATGTTGGGTTTAATGATCCCACTCCCCAGGGCTAACAACACCAAGGCCCCGTAGGTCAGGTATTCCACCGACAGACCGACGACGAATTGCCCGATGATATAGGGAATCGCAAAAAGAACAATCGTCCAATATTTCCCCAAAAACCGGTCGGCGATTACCCCGCCCAGCAAGCTGGAGAAATAGCAACCGGCCACATAAAGGTGCACCAGTTTGCTGGCCTCGTCGCGGGTGTAGAGAAACACATGCACCAGGTAGAGCGTCAGAACCGCTTTCATCCCGTAGAAACTGGCCCGTTCGGCCAGTTCGCCACTGAAGATGAACCAGAACCCTTTGGGGTGGGTTGTGGGCACCTCGGGGATCAATCCGGGAGCTTCGGGAGCTTGCCCATCCAGAGCCGCTACGGCCGAAGGAGACGACGCGGATACGCCTGGGACCGCCGCTTCAGTCGGCGGTGTGGGGATGGTTTCTTCTGTCGCCACGTTAACAACCTCTCGGTTCGCAGAACGTTCAGATACGCTGAGGCGGTGAAAGCGATCTTACACACGATGCTCATCCAAGGCACGCGGATTCTTCCCTACCGCTTGTTCCTGCCACGGGTTCGGATACCATGGTGCCGTATGGTTTTCGCCGCTTATGATGAAAAATCGATGAGGAGGCCTCTCATGGTGCGTTGGCTCGTCGGTACTGTGGTGCTGTTGATGGTGGTTTCGGCAAACGGCGTCGGGCCCCGGGCCGAGGCCGAGAATGAGAAAACCTACAAAACCATCGGCTCGATCGAACGGCTCGACCCCAAGTTCGACACCCTCATCCCCAAAGATGCCAAAATCGAACTGCTCGCCGACGGTTTCAAATGGACCGAAGGCCCGGTGTGGGACAAACGCACCAATTCCTTGCTGTTTTCGGATATTCCTAACAATCGCATCATGCGCTGGTCAGAAAAAGAAGGCGTGACTCAGTTTCTCAAACCCAGCGGCTATACCGGCAAAGAACCCTTCACCGGAGCCGAACCCGGTTCGAATGGGCTGGCTATCATCCAGGATTTCCGCCTGGTTTTGTGCCAACACGGCGACCGCCGCGTTGCCATGATGAACCGCGACGGAACCTTCACAACCATCGTGGATAAGTACATGGGCAAACGGTTCAACAGCCCCAACGATCTGGTGTTCGCCCAAAACGGCGACATGTACTTCACCGATCCGCCCTACGGCTTACCCAAACAGATGAACGACCCCACCAAAGAACTCGATTTCCAAGGGGTTTATCGCTATTCCCGCAAAGGCGAACTGACACTTCTGACCAAAGAAATGTCGCGGCCCAATGGTATTGCCCTCTCCCCGGACGAAAAAACACTCTACGTGGCCAACTCCGACCCTGAAAAAGCGATTTGGATGGCCTTCCCCATCCGGGACGATGGTAGCCTGGGCGAAGGCAAAGTGTTGTACGATGCCACCGCGGACGTGAAGGCCCACCCGAACAAAGGCTTGCCCGACGGCATGAAGGTGGATAAAGACGGCCACATCTTCGCCACCGCGGTCAACGGCGTGTATGTGTTCTCGCCTCAAGGGAAGCTGCTGGGCCGGATCGTCACCAACGATAAAACAGCCAACGTGGGCTGGGGCGACGACGGCAGCGTTCTGTATATGTGTACCAACGACAAGTTGACCCGTATCAAAACGACCACCAAAGGCTTGGGTTGGTGAAACCGCCGCCTTGTGTGGTGAGTTTCCCCTGCCGCAGCGGCTTGGGCAAGGAATTTTTCGGCCAACTCTGGCTGAACTTCGACTTGCGTTGTTCTTAGGGATGGCAGAACCGTTGGGGGAGAGCGTTGTGATGGCACTTTCGCGGCGAGAGTTACTCCGTTCGGCCCCGGCGGCGGCGGTCGCGGCAGCCGTGGTTGCGCAAGCGCCGTCCTCGGCCCGGGCCGAACCGCTCATCGTGCGGATGCACGAACCGCGGAATCTCGAAACACCCCTGAGCGAGCTATTTTCGCGCCAAACCGAGAAATTCTTCGTCCGCAGCCACTTTGCCGTTCCTGCGCTAGACGCGAAGACCTTGCGCCTGAGTGTCACCGGGCATGTCGAGAAAAACCTCGAACTAACGCTGGATGATCTTCAGGCTATGGACGTGGTGCGGCGGGAAATACTCCTGGAATGTGCCGGCAACGGCCGTGTCTTTCTCGTTCCGCCGGTCCGCGGGTTGCAGTGGGGTCATGGGGGCGTGGGGCAAGCCTTGTGGACGGGAGTTCCTCTCGGTGCCATCCTGGCCCGTGCCCGCGTCAAGCCGGGGGCCAGCGACGTGGTGCTCATCGGGGCGGATCGTGGTACCGTCGCCGATCCGCCCACGCCTGGGGCCATCCCCTTCGATCGGGGTATTCCCCTAGCCAAGGCGCAAAAGGATGAAACGCTCATCGTCTGGCAGATGAACGACGAACCACTGTCGCCCGCTCATGGGGCACCGCTGCGGGCGATTGTCGGCGGCTGGTACGGCATGGCGTCCGTCAAGTGGCTGACGCAAATTGTGGTGTTGGATCGCCCGCACACCGGGTTTTGGCAAACGTTTGACTATTCCTCCTGGCACCGGCCCGCGAACGCTCCCCCCCAATTGGCCCCCATCACCGCTATTCAGCCCAAGGCGATCATCACCCAGCCCGAAGCCGGAGCCATTCTCCCCGTCAACCAGCCGCTGGTGGTCCAAGGCTATGCGTGGGCGGGCGAAAACCGTGTCGCCAAGGTGGAATTCAGTAGCGACGGCGGCCGCCAGTGGACGATCGTCAAAGAAATCACCAAGTCCGAGCCGTTCCAATTCGTGCGCTGGAGCCATCCGTTCACACCCACGCAAAAGCAGACCTACGCCTTCGTCGTCCGCTGTACCGACGAGCGCGGCAATACCCAAGCCGCCACCCGCGACCCCGACCGCCGCACCTACATGATCAACCACCTCATTCCTATCGAGGTGATTGTGAAGTAAATCTTTGGCCACCCGGATTGTATCGCCCCGGAATATAGGGGGCGCGAAAAACGTTGGGGCCGCGAAAAACCCCTTGGGATCACTCGTCCCCAACGCCCTTAACAACGTAGCAACCTTTTCCGGATATTGGGGTAGCGCCCCCCTGGGATCACTCGTCCGAAGGCGATGGGGAAGTCATTTCGTAGTCGCTTCCGTACTCCCAAAAGGCCATTGCGGGCCCGACAGCCGCATGTGAGCATCAGGGTGAAAGCATTTCGCAGTCGCTTCCGTACTTCCAACGTGGTACATTAGAGACAACTGGCACCACCTCCATCGGCTGAGGGTCCAACAATGGTTGGAACGTGGTTCCGCCCAAGTGGCGTGCTGGCTAGTCTGCTGGTCGTGTGGGTTCCTGGGGTCCACGCGGCCTCACCGGACGAAATTGATAAGGCCATTCAAGGTGGTATCGCGGTGTTGAAAGCCAAGTACGCCCGTGGCGCGGAGGTGGGCGGAGCGGTACCGGGTGAAGCCTACGGCATTGGTCCCACTTGCCTATCCGGCTTGGCGTTATTGGAAAACGGCGTTGCGCCCAACGACGACGCCATCAAAACGATCACGCAGCGAGTGCGCGAAGCGGTCTATCGCGAAATCCGAACCTATCAAATTTCCCTGTGTTTGATGTACCTCGACCGGCTCGGCGATCCGGCTGACGAACCGCTGATTCAGATATTGGCGGTGCGGCTGCTGGTGGGCCAGACCCCTCATGGCGGATGGTCGTACAACTGCCTGAATTCCATCAACGATAACGACATCGCCTGGCTCAAGGCGATTAAAGCGAACCCACAAGTCGCGGGCAAACTCTATCCGGAGGTTGAAAAGTATGGTCAGGCGCTGATGGTGGCCAAGCAGCAACCCGGCGGCATGGGGCCACAAATGGACGACAACTCCAACACCCAGTTTGCGGTGATGGCTCTTTGGATGGCGCGCAAGCATGGGGTTGATGTCGAACGTTCGCTCGATGCTATCGAACGGCGCTTCATGGCCAGTCAAGACCCCCAGACGGGCAACTGGCCGTACTCGGGGCCGCTGCCGGGTTCGACGACGACTCCTCCAGGCAGCCCGTCGATGTATTGCGCAGGCTTGATCAGCATGGCCACCGCGCTAGCCCGCCGCGAGGAACGCCGCGTCCAGCCGGCGCCACCGGCGCCGATGCCTGCCGAACCGGGCAAAAATGAACCGAAACCGACCGATCCCTTCGCGAGCAGCCCCAAAGAGCCGGAAAAGAAACCACCGGCGAAACGGCCCGCCGATGCCCGCGATTTGGTCATCCAACGGGCCTTTGCGGGGCTGGGTCTGACCATCGCCGACAAAATCCGCACCGGTCAAGGCCTTCTCAGCGCCCAAGGGGGCCACGGCCAGGGCGATTTGTACTTCCTCTGGTCGTTGGAACGGGTCGGCGTGGTTTATGGAGTTGAAAAGATTGGCGGCTTTAACTGGTACGACGTGGGTGCGACAGCGATTGTCCGCTCGCAATCGCCCAACGGCAGTTGGGATATCGGCGGCTACAACGCGGAGGTGAATACCGCCTTTGCTCTGCTATTTCTCGCCAAGTCGAACCTGGCTCGCGATCTGTCGAGCAAGGTGCAGAAAGACCCCACCAACACCGAATTACGGGCCGGCAAAGGGCCATCCCCGGTCGATCTGTTACCGCCCCGTCCCACCACCCCCATCGCCACGGTGCCCCCACCCGTGCTGACTCTTCCCAACCCCACCGGCGATCGCGCCATCGCCATGGCCGCCGATCTGCTGAAATCCACCGGCGAGGACTGGAACAAACAACTGGCAGCCCTGCGCGACAGCAAAGGCAGCGAATACACCCGGGCGCTTGTGGCCGCAGCCACCGCCCTGGAAGCAGGGCCACGCAAGAAAGCTGCCCGGGAAGCCCTGGCCGAACGCCTCAGCCGGATGACGGCCGCCACCCTCCGCGCCATGCTCAAATCCGACGAAGCCGAACTCCGCCGAGCCGCCGCCCTGGCCTGCGCCATGAAAGACGACAAAAGCCACATCCCCGACCTCATCGACGCGCTGACGGATACCAACGACGCGGTCAGCCGCGCCGCCCACGCCGGACTGAAAAGCCTCACCGGCTACGACTTCGGCCCATCACCAGGGGCCAGTGCTGGCCAGAAGGCGCTGGCCGCAACCGCGTGGCGCGATTGGTACGCCAAAATCCAGAAGTGAGGGGGTAGCCCAGAAGTCAGCCGGCAGCTCAGAAGTGAGGGGACGATGTTCACACCCTTCGCTTATTGCACTGTGTCTGGCAGTCCAGAAGTGAGGAGGCAGTCCAGAAGTGAGGGGGCACAGCCTCTTTCTGCGCTAGCCGGCGATCTGGGTCGTGAGATTACCGCCACCGCCCTGAGGGTGCGAGAACGGCAACGGTACCACCCGTTGACCATCCGTTGAAATACCACACAAAGCGCGGTCGACCTGTTAGTGCGAGAACGGCAACGGTACCACCCGTTGACCATCCTGGGCCAAAAATGCCCAAGGCGTCAATCTAGTCTTCCAAAAACTTCTGGAAGTCGATCTGGTAACAGGTGGTGTTGCCGTTGGCACAGAAGAGGAAGCGGCCATCAGGTGAGAAGGCCAGCGACTGCACGGGGCTATCCAATTCGCGGACAACTAGGGTACGGCCGCTGAGCACGTCCCAACAGCGCAGAGTACCGTCGTCGCTACCACTGAGCAAATAGCTGCCGGTCGGATCGAAGACCACGACATTGATGGCGTGCAGGTGCCCGCCGAAGACGAAAACGGTCTCTTGGGTAGCGGCATCCCAAACGTAGACCGCATCGTCCAAACCGGCCCCGGCGAGGTACTTCCCCTGAGGATCGAAGGCCAGCGACGTAACCCCCACATCGATCGTGGCGAGTTTTTCCTTGGTGGGAATATCCCAAAGGCACACAGCGCCATCGCGTTCGCCGGTGTTCAGGTAGTCGATACCACCGCAGGCCACCCAACGGCCATTGGGATGGACCGCCACGGCCTCCAGCGTGCAAGCATCGGCCGCTTCGATGAGAATCAGTTCGGGTTGGCCGGTTTCGCAGGCCCACAGCCACACCAGGCCATCCGTCGGGCTGGTGTGGAGGAGAGTTTTCCCATCGGGCGTGAAGGTGAGAAAGCCAATCGGCGGCTTGGTGGCTTCGAGGGAGGCGTGGAGGGTTCCTTCCGCCGCATTCCACAATTGCGTGTAATGATCGGTGCCGCCAATCCCCAGCCATTTCCCATCGGAACTGGCCGCGACGGCCACAGCCGGGCACAGGTGCGTGGGAGCGACTTCCTCCCCACTGGCCACATCCCACACCCGTACTTTGGAACCGGCGGAACTGGCCAAGCGCAACGGCGTGCCGGCAATGACGGCAATACTGTGGCGACCTTTCGGGTTAGGACCGGCCAGCAGTTGCCCATCGCGAACATCCCAAATGTGCACAACCCGATCCAGACCGGCGCTGGCTAACTGCCGGCCATCCGGGGAGAAGGCCAGGCAGCGAATTTCATCGGTGTGCCCGCGGAGAATGGGGCCGCGTTGAGCCGTTTCGGGATCGCGCCACAAATAGATGTCGTTATCGGAGTCGGCGCAGGCCAGATACTTCCCATCGGGGCTATAGGCCAGAGCATGCACTTGGTCGGCGTGGCTATTGAGCAGCATCAGCGGGTCGGGATGGGGGGGGCGCCACACCCGGGCCGAGGTATCCCAACCCGCGGAGATCAGCAGCCGCGCATCCGGCGACCACACCAGCGCCGGTATCCGGTCGGTGTGGCTTTTCAACTCAGCGACCAACTGGTGCGAATCACTATCCCAGACACGCACGACGCGATCTTCCCCGGCCGTGGCCAGCCACTTCCCGTCGGGCGAAAACGCCACAGCCGAAACGGGCTGCCGCACCGCACCACTGGCATGCGCTGCGATTTGTCCCAAAAACTTCTGGGAGGCGACATCCCAAAACCGTACCCAACCATTATCGTGACCGGCAGCGACCAGACGCCCCTCCGGAGAAAAGGCGATAGCCGTTACCCACGCCGATTGATCCGAAGGTTGTTCGATGCGGCGGAACAATTGCCCGGTCGCCGTTTCCCACAAAATCAGGTCATCGTTGCCGCTGGCCAACAACTCCCCCTGCGGCCCAAAGCACCAGAGCGTTTCCAAATCGCTCAAAAAGTGTCGGGCCAGCAACCGGCCCTCGCCTGACCAACGCCACAACACCCCGGCTTCGTCCACGGCCAACACCGTGCCGTCCGCGGCAAATGTCAGCGCGGCGATGTCGCCTTCGGTATGAAAACGCGGTGTGCCAAAAACACGTTCCACAAACGGCGCAGGCCGTACCGGGGTTGCATCATCGCTGCGTAGGCTCGACAGGGGCAAAGACATGGAGCCATCCTTCCCGAATTCATACTGGCCGGCGTCACCGACGGCCTGTATCCGGGCCGAAGGAACATCGCCGGTGCTGGGAGTCTAGAACAGGCTTTCGCGTCCGGCGAGAAAAACCACACCAAGAAGCGGAAAATCCGGTGGAAGATGAATACCTCGCCACGCTTACCTATTGTGACGAGGCGAGCCAATAGCGCCAACGTCAGAAACCGACGCCAACGCTTGTAACCACTTGACACAAAGTGCCGACAGAATTGACACAAACAGAATTGACACAAAGCGCCGACAGAAACGGACGGAACGGCACCCAACCACTTCCCCGATTGGGTCGCCGCGATGAAGGCAGTCGCTTTAGAGCGGATGAAACGGACGTAGCGGCGCCGAGCCACTTCCCCGAAGGCTGGAGAGAAGGGGAAGGCTGGCGAGAAGGGAGTGTTCCCGAGCGGCTGAGTGTTCAGAAATCATGCACCCGAGTGGTCGAGTGTTCCGAAATTATACACCATCGACAATCACGGTCACTTCGAGTTCGGTGTTGCCGCGTAAGACCTTCACTTTGGCCGGTTCCCCGACTTTCAGATCGCGCACAATGCGTTCGTAATCTTCGATGTCGTTGACCGGTTCGCCGTTGATCGCGATGATCAGGTCGCCAGGTTCGATGGGAATACCCCGGGCGTTGAACTTCATACCCCGTAAACCGGCTTTGGCCGCGGCCCGATTGGGAAGGACCCGTTCGATCATGACACCGGTTTCGTAGCGGGCTTGACGGAGACGGCGTTCGTCAAACAGTGTAATACCCAAATCAGGGCGAAGTGAACGGCCACTTTGGATCAATTCGGTGACCACCCGATTGACCGTATCGACCGGCACGGCAAAACCGATGCCAACGTTGCCACCGTTGGGTGTGGCAATGGAGGTATTGACGCCGATGAGCCGGCCCGCTTTATCCAGAAGCGGGCCACCCGAATTGCCCGGATTGATCGCGGCATCGGTTTGAATCACCCGCGGAATGCGGGCACCGCTGGGTGCTTCAATGATGCGATTGAGAGAACTGATCATCCCTTTGGTCATGGTCAGGCTCAGACCAAAGGGGTTACCAATCGCATAGGCCTTCTGTCCAACTTTCAAATCGTGCGAAGTTCCGACCACGATCGGTTTGAGCTTATCTTTGGGCGCGCTGATTTGGATGACGGCCAAATCGTGATCGGCCGCAGCGCCGATGAGAGTGGCCGAATACGCAGAGCGGTCGGCCATCACCACCCGCAGCGTCATCAGATCGGGACGGCGCAAAACATCCGCAATAACATGAAAATTCGTCACAATCCGGCCGTGTTTATCCCAAACGAAGCCAGAGCCGCCGCTGGTTTGGGTTTCGATGGGTGGTTGATCCCAGCGCATCTGCCGGATCATGACCACGTCGACATTGACCACCGAGTCTTTGGCATTTTCAAAGAGGTTGACGGCTTCGAGTTCTTCTGCATCCAATGGTGTGGTGGGGGCCGGTTCACGGGGCTGAGCGGAAGGATCGTGACTGGGGGGTTCGCCGGCCCAGCGGCTGGCGATACGGTGGCCGATCCACAGCCCGACCATGCCCAACAGGATGCCGAGCAGCAATAGCAAACTGTAGGCCAGCGGACTGGGAGAAGCCGATTCCGCGACGGGATAGCCGCGTGGGCGGCGCGTTTCGATGTCATACGGATTGAACGACGCGGCATCATCGCGCGGACCGTGCTGGCTCATGGCGTTCCCCTACGTGTCGGCTTACACCATATTAGGATAGGCGGCAAATCCTGGAAGATTCGGGCGAAGTTTCCCAGCAAGCGGTGCCGACGTAACGAATACCCCCGCCGACATTCCCCCGCGGAAGTTCTTCGGGTACACTGGCAACATGGGGTTGCTCTCCAGTTGGGAAAGGGACTATATGCGAACGAAAATCGTTCTGATGCTTGTGGTTATGGTCGCCACGGTGGGCCTGAGCCGTGCCGATGAGAAACCATTGGAGCGTGTCGAACTCGATAAACGCATCGCCACGGCGGCCTATGAGTCGGCCCTGTTGGGGACGAGTTTGTTCAATGATGACAAAAACTACGAAGGCTGCTACCGGTTGTATCAGGGAACACTTCTGGCGATTGTCCCGCTTTTGGATCACCGCGAAACGCTGCAAGCCAAAGTCAAATTGCGGCTCGAACGGGCTGCGGACAACATCAAAGCCGGCAAATGGGACGCTCCCAAAGGGGCCTTCGAACTCCGCACCGCGTTGGATGAGATTCTGGAAGAAATCGCGCCGGCTCGCAACGGCAAGAAGGGCGCGACGATGTGGGAACGGCTCGGCGGGGAAATCGGTGTTCGCAAAGTGGTCGACGACATTCTCCTGGCAGCCGCAGAAGACCCGAAAATCAACTTCTTCCGCGGCAAAAAGCCCGATCCCAAGATCATCGGCCATCTCCGTCAAACCCTAGTCGAAATGATCAGTGAAAACACGGGCGGTCCCTTGAAATACACCGGCAAAACCATGGCCGAGGCTCACAAGGGCATGATGATCACGAATGCGGAGTTCGATGCTTTCGCCGAGGTCATCGTCAAAGTGCTCAAAAAGCATAAAGTGGACGACGCCGACATTAAGGTTTTGGCGAAAGTGATCGAAAGCACCCGCAAAGATATTGTCGAGAAACGCGACTGATCCGTCGTCGGGAAGACCGGTGCCCCGTGTGGCTGCGTCCCTGTTGCGGCGCGGTTTGGCCTCCGGGACGGCACTCCTCAGCACGAGGAAAGTTGTGTTCCAGGATGTTGGGGCGCTAGCGGCTGGTCCATTCACCGGAGGTGACACTCCCCGAGACCGGAAACGTTGTGTTTGGGAAACGGCCCGGGTGAGAAACCAACCGCCGATGGATGCGCCACTGACCGAGGCGGTGGCTACTTGGTGCGCACAACGTGTCCAAAGCGTTCCTGGAGTGCGGCGATTCCAGCAGGGCTGAAGTCGTTGAAAGCTACATCCAATTCCCGCAAGGGCCAGTCGAAGGGAGTTTCTGCCAGCCGGTAGGCGCTGACATCGGTCAGCCCGCAGGCCCGCAAGCGGAGAGTGCGGATCGCAGTGATGCTGGGGCGTTTGGTCAAAAGTCGGGCCATATCATCGCCCCATCGTCGGTCGGATAAATCCAAAGCGTTGAGGCGCGGCAGGTGGTCACTGGCCATAAGAGCTGCCAGTTCATCGAGTTGTGTTCGGGTGATACGTAATTCCCGCAGCGGAGTACGTTCCAGCAGCACTTTCGCCCACTGGAGAAACCAGCCACAGGGCATCCAGACCACTTCGACAAACCCGCGGCGGAATTGCCCTTGCGTGAAGCCGCGTTGGAGGGGTTCACCGGGTCCCCGCAGTGGGGCCAGCCATTGCTCGCCGTAGGCACTGAGCAGCCGCTGTTCCTGAGCCAACAGCTCCCAATAGCGGGTGGTGGCGGCCGGTGTGTGCGCTAATTCCACCTGCACGCGAATAAACTCCGCGCGCAGCCGCTCGGCGTTCCCACCGTGTTCTTCCAGCCAATCCGCGAACATCAGACGCGGTAGGTCCGCGTCCGGCTCTTGGAGAATCGCCTGAAAAAGAACTTGCCCCTCCGACATATCCGCCTCAGCCTTGTTATTCCATCATACTCTTTTCGGCACCTCCAAGGGCTATACTGACACTATTCCCTCTGGGAGAAATTCATGAACACGACGGAACCCCTCCGCTTGACCAAGCTGGCCAAACGGGCCGGCTGCGCGGCCAAACACCCCCCCGGTTTCTTGCTGCCCCTGTTGGGCCTGCTGCCCCCAGTCCACGATCCGAACGTCCTGGTCGGCAGTTCCACCGCCGACGATGCGGCCATCTACAAACTCAATGACGAACTGGCCCTGGTGCTGACCACCGATTTCTTCACGCCCATTGTCGATAGCCCCCGCGATTTCGGGCGTGTGGCAGCGGCCAATGCTCTGTCGGATATTTACGCGATGGGCGGCCAGCCCACAGCGGCCTTGAGCATCGTGGGCTTTCCTGATTCCCTGCCCGCCACGGTCTTGGGCGAAATTCTGGCCGGGGCGGCGGCCATCGCCCAGGAGGCCGGAATCGCCATCATCGGCGGGCACACTATCAAAAGTGAAGAACCGATCTTTGGCTTGGCTGTGGTCGGAACGGTTCATCCTCAGCGCGTTCTGAGCAATGCCGGCGCCAGGCCGGGCGATGCTCTCATTCTGACCAAACCCTTAGGGTTGGGCATCATCACCACCGCGGCGAAAAACGACCAAGACACCCACAGCGCCATTGCGGAAGCCATCGCCGTGATGACAACGCTCAATCGTGTCGCCGCTGAAGTGCTAGCGCGGTTTGAAGTTCATGCCCTGACGGATGTTACGGGCTTTGGTCTTTTGGGCCATCTGCGCAACATCACGGCGGCCAGTGGTGTTACCGCGGAAGTGTGGGCGCAACGGGTCCCGGTGTTGCCCGCGGCTCGTGAGTATGTCCAAGCGGGGATTGCTCCGGGAGGAACCCGGGCCAATTGGAAGTTCCTCACCGATTGGGTCGAGTATGCCCCGGAAATCCCGCTGGAACAGCAATTGCTGCTGTGCGATGCGCAAACCTCCGGCGGGCTATTGGCCGCTGTACCCACTGCTCAAGTCGACGAAGTTATTCGCGCACTTGCGGCCGCCGGGACTTTCGCCAGTGCCCATGTGGGGCGCATCGCCGGTGAGGGGAGGGGGACAATCCGGGTGGTGTTGTCGCCGGAAAGTTAGAATTGGCAACGACTTGCGCACTGTGATGTGGTTCGTCTCTGTGATGTGGTTCGTCTCGTCGGCGGCCCGGCCGCGGAGTCGCCGGAAAGTTAGAATTGGCAATGACTTTCGCATCGTGATGGCACTGCAATGAGGCGATCTTCTCGGCGTGACGTGAGAATGGCCTCGGAACAGACGAGATTTGTCGCAAGTGATGGCACTGCGGTAGGGCGGTCTTCCCGGCGCGACCGCCGCGGCGGTCTTTCACGAGCCGCCCATATGTGGCGTCGTGAACGATCGGGCGATCGGCAGCAACGACGATAGCTCGACCGCACCATCGGGTCATCGTCGCATACGTGGCTTCGCGAACGATTCGGCGGGCGGTCTTGAGGGTTGAGGATGTCAAATTTCCCACTCACAGGCCGCCCAGACCTAGCCCCGCGAACATCGTGGGAATGTCCTTTGGCATCCGCGACCCAGACGCGCCACCCCAGGGCAACACATTCACCCCAGGGCAACGCATTCTGTGACACGGAGTCAGGTTCAGCTACGACGTGGAAGGACTGGCGGCGATCGAAAGTAGCCCAACGTACACAGTGCGCTGCTCTGGACTAATTACACAGTGCGCCGCCCTGGGCGAAAGCCCCGTTGTCGAGGGCCTGCATGAACACCGCTTACGGAGAGCACCGTTTACGGACGTGGATTGTTGGCGGCGGCCTTACGGATCGCATTCAGCCGGCGGGCTTCCTTGCGGCGACGCGCTTCGCACGGTTTTTCGTAGTATTCATGAGCGCGCAGCTCGCCACGCATGCCACTGCGTTCGATCAATTTCTTGAAGCGACGCAACGCCGCCGTGATCGGTTCCCGATCGTGAACACGCATCCGCAATCCCATTCGCTCTCCTGTGTTGCGAACCCCGCGCGGGGTTCTGGTGAGTGTGATTTTCAGCCCGAAAGTCTATAGTCCAGCACACCTCGTGCTGGTCGCGGGTGTACAGAGTTACTCTATCCTAACACTATTATCGTCTCTGGGCCACTCTGTCAACGGTCCCAGCGCAGAATCGTGAGTTGGGCTTCGCAAGAGGAAGAAGTGCCTCACAAACAACTCTGCTTTTCCAGCCGTCCCAGCGCGGAATCGTGAGTTGGGCTTCGGGAGGGGGCGGGCCATGGCCAAGTTATTCCACGGGAGCCAATTCTTCACCCTCGATGGTCTCCTCATCGAGGGCGGCAAGCTCTTCGCGGCCAAGTTGTCCCACGGGAGCCAATTCTTCACCGGTCAAGGTCTCACCATCGCTGGTACTGTCGCTGTCCGCCTCAGCGCCGCGCAGATCATCAGAAGCCAACACCGGCGTTGGCCCCTCGACCCAGTTGATCCCAAGCGACCGTTGCCCCGCCGGTATCGCTCGACCAGGCAACGGCTCCCTGCGCCTTAGCACCATTAACAGAGATCGCAACTGATAGGATCACAACTGATAGGATCGCATGATAGGATCGCAACTGATCGCTGCCAGCTCTCCGTACCGATCCCATCGGGGAGGGCTTTCGACGCCAGCGCCGCAAGATGGGGATCGGGTTGACACAAGACTTTTCTCCGAGGGTGCAAAGGAGGCGGAAGCCAGTGCCGCGTTGACGCCGCTAGCGGTGGTGTTGTAACCACGATTGCAGATGGGTCTGGGCCAGCCAACGGCTGTAGCGGGCGGCCGCAGCCGGCAGAATGTGGTGCCCATCGGCGAAGTCGTCTTCCGTGAAATCGGTGGGGGGGAGAAACACGGGGCAGGCCAGTTGATGTGTCAGTTGGTCGATGTAGGCGTGGAGCCGTTCTTGGGTTAGCGGCGAGTACCAACTGCGAAATAGCGGCGATTCGGGGGTGATAAAAAATGCCACCGGGATGCCCGCGGCGCGAGCCTCGCTGACCAGATCGCGGATCGCCCGGGTCGCCAGTTCACTGATGTGTAGATCGCGGAGGTAATCGGCGTATTCGGAGCGAGCCACTTCCTGGCGCTGGGCTCGCTTGTGCGCGGCGTGATGCTCGGGGTACGGGGTGTAACCGAAATCGTCGAGCATTTCCCACTGGTGATCGATCCGCTGCGCCCACGCTTGCCACGATGGCGCGATGTGGCTCAACAACACCGGCTGTTGGGAACTCCAGGTATCCAGCCGTTCTTTGAGCCAACGGCGGCGGAGTTCGCGGGGATGGGCCAGATACGGTTCCAGGCGCTGGACATCGTCATAACTCAACCGCGACACTTGGAGTGTGAAGATCGGATCGACGTTGTGATGCGTGGCGAGTGTGACGGGTAACAGTTCGGCCAACACCGCGGTGGGTCGGATGTTTTGGGCCAACAGCTTTTGCAACAGAAGACGTTGATGAACTGGGCCGGCCCCGGCGATCCCAAAGTTGAA
Source organism: Gemmata sp. (assembly GCA_025055115.1). Classification (GTDB taxonomy): domain Bacteria; phylum Planctomycetota; class Planctomycetia; order Gemmatales; family Gemmataceae; genus Gemmata. Next base: position 111,207 of record JANWYJ010000029.1, on the reverse strand, counting down.
CACCCAGGGCCTATCCGGTTGTTCCGCTAACCCCATCGCTTGGGGATCAATCGCATTCTGTGTGCGCGATGAGCCGATAACCAATATCCACGGTCGCTGCGGCCACTGTTGCTGGAGCTGACGCAGTCGCATGATGCGGTAGCCGTATTCCGGATCGCGTAACTGGGGCCACACGGTTTCCACAGCGACGGCCAACGCCACATTCGCTAGCAGAATCGCAGCCAACCCCCACAGAACCGCCTGCCGGGCCGACCGCCAGCGTGGCACTTGTGGCGGCGGTGCCGGAACGGCTGACGGCGTGGTGACAATTACGGCCGCTTTCCACTTGGCCCCAACAATTCGGCCATCACTGGGCCGAGCCGAGCGGTGAAAAGGGTAGCACCGATTCGCGACAGATGAAAACCATCGGCGAGATAGCATTCGTCCATCCAATCACGGGTGTTGATGACCGGCACGCCCAACTCGCGGCACAGCGTCGCGAGGTGGGCACAAGCGGCATGTTCTACATCCGGCGGATACCAACTCTGATACTCCGCCGATTCCGGCAAATACACCAAGGCCACTTCAGCTCCTTGGGCGCGGACGAGGGCCACCGCTTCGCGGATGGCCCGATCCGATTCGGGATGAATCGTGTGTCCCTGAAAGCGGTCGATGGCGAAGGGGCGTTGATGTTCGATGAGGCGACGGCGGGTCGCAACATCCTGCGGCGCGGGGTCCATGCCCGGCAGCCAGCCCCACGGATCGAGATCGACCCAATTCCCGTTGATCCGCCAGGGGCGCGGAAACCAATCATCGTCCGTCTGAATCAAGAGGCTTTGGCGGTTATCGCTGATGGCATTGAGGCGTGTCAGCCACATCCGCCGCTCGACCGCCGCGGCATTCGGGTAGTAGCTGCGGATCGTGGCGCGGTCACTCCAGCGCAAACGGCGCGGATCGAAGCGGGCCGCTTCACCGAATTCGCCATCTTGGCGCAGAAATGGTGGCCAGTACTCCAGCAACACCAGGTCCGGGCGGAAACCATCGGCATACACCCGACGCAGAGTCAGCAGTTCGAGAATGGGTCCGCTACCGACAATTGCCATGTTGAACAGCAGTGGATCGTTCGGCGTGCCTGGGCGAACGGCCTCCCACGCTTCCGGACGAATCCCCATCGCCGTCCGCGAGTTGCCGATGGCCAGCACCAAGGGCCGTTGTGGGTATTCGCGCAGCCGTTGCTGCAATGCCGCGACGCGCAAGCCGTATTCCGGATCGCGCAGCCGGGGCCACACCACATCCATCATCAGCACCACGGCCCCATGCAGCAGCACCACCGCGACCAGAAAGCTGAAGATGACCACCCGAGCACCACGCCCGCGCCGCGGCGAACGCACCCGAACGCCGCGCAATGCCGGCACTTTCACTACGCGCAAGCGCAGCGACAGTCGGCGGAATCGTTGCGTTGGCCTCGTGATTGCCGCGGAGCGCACGGTTCACCTCCAGCGCACAGAAGGTTCAAAACTGGAAGTAAATGAAGGTACTGCTATTGGCCGGAGCGAGAACCAAAGCCGTACACAAACAGACCGCATAGCCTGCTCCCAGCACCGGGGCTGGCATTCGCGCGGAGATTTTCGCCCACAGCCCACTGCGCACCAGCCACTGGCAGACCAACAAGAAGATCACCGTCGCCCACAAGCTCTGATTGCTCATCTCCAGGCGCAAGCCCGGTTGGATGTAGAAAAGTTTGCTGAACACCACCAGTGCCTGGCTCAACTGCGGTTGGAATAACACCCAACACATACTCACACAGAAAAAGGTGACGAAAATACGCAGACCGGTGCCCAAAGCGGTCTCGAGGAAGGCGGTCAGGCGCGGTTTGTCGTGGCAGAAGAACTGGAACTGTTTGTGGATCACTAACAAAGCCCCGTGGGCCACGCCCCACACGATGTAGCCCCACGCAGCCCCGTGCCACAACCCGCCCAGCGTCATCGTGATCATCAAATTGCGATAATTGAGCCAACGCGAACCGCGACTGCCCCCCAGCGGAATAAAGACGTAGTCGCGCAGCCATGTGGAGAGCGAAATGTGCCAGCGTCGCCAGAAATCCGAAACGTTCACGGCCAAATACGGCATGTTGAAGTTCATCGTCAGCTTGTAGCCGAGCAAGTGAGCCGCACCAATGGCCATATCGGAGTAGCCGGAAAAGTCACAGTAGATGCGCACACTATACGCCAGCACAGCAAACCACATCGCCACCGAGTTGTAGGCTTCCGGATGGCTTAGCACCGGGTCGCAGAATAGCGCCATACGGTCGGCAATGGCCATTTTCTTGAAGGCGCCGATCAAAAAGAGCTGGACCCCCACTTGCACCCGCAGCCAATTCCACCGTTTCGGACGCCGGGTTTGCCGCAGAAAATCACCCGCGCGGACAATCGGTCCGGCCACCAGATGCGGGAAGAACAGTATGAAGAGTAAAAAGCGCGGCAGGCTCTTCTCCGGCTCAATTTTGCGCGTGTAAACATCGACCGCGTAACTGATGGCTTCAAAGGTGTAAAACGAAATGCCAAACGGAATGATGATCGTGAGCGGATCCAGGGGGGCAAAACTGGGTGAATAGCCCAGTGTCACCAAGGCCTCGTACAGTTCGTTCAGGAAGAATCCCCGGTATTTGAAGTAGCAGAGAATGCCCAGGTTCATACCGATACTGGACAACAGGATCGCCCGGCGTAGCCTCGGCCGGTTCGTCAGCCCCATGCATCGGCCGAACAGATAATCGGCGATCGTGGTGCCGGTCACCAGAAATGCAAGTTCGTAACTCCATGCGGCGTAAAAGTGAAAGCTGGCGACCACCAGCAACCAAATGCGGGCCATCATCCAGCGGCGGGGGATCATCCAGTACGCGACAAGAACCCCCGCCAAAAATACAAGAAACGGTTGGGTATGAAAGAACGGCGCTGGCAATAGTTCGTGCAGCCAGCGGAAATAGGCAAACTCGGATTCATAAGACGGTGCTGCAGAAGCCACTGTGGTATGGGCCCAAAGCGCAAACGACATTCCCCACCCATCCCGATGGTTGGACAGCAGTTGGACACGCAGCCGGCTCAGTTCTGGCCGCGGGGCGGGGACTATAGCCCGAGGGGGGAACCGCGGTCAATGCCGGGTTCCGGGGAACTCGCGACAAAGGCCCCCCAGCCAGCGCGACATTTTCTTCACAAGGACGCCACTATGCCCGAATCGTGGGATTACAAAAAAGCCGGCCTCGACCTCGACCAATACGAGCAAACCATCGCGGCTCTGCAAACGCATCTGGCCCGTACACACCGCCCCGGCGTGATTCCCCCCCCCTTTCCGCCACGCCGCGGCGGCAAAGGCGTTGGCGGCTTTGCGAGTCTGTTCGATCTGGCCGCGGCCGGAAACTACACCCATCCCGTATTGGTCAGCTGCACCGATGGCGTCGGGAGTAAGCTCAAAATCGCACAAGCGATGCACCAGTTCGACACCGTCGGTATCGACCTGGTGGCCATGGCGGTCAACGACCTCATCTGTACCGGAGGAGAACCACTGGTATTCCTCGATTATCTCGCCATGGCCCACGACAACCCAACTCTCACCGAACAATTGGTACAAGGCATCGCTGATGGTTGCCGCGAATCAGGCTGTGCCCTCGTGGGCGGCGAAACAGCCATCCTGCCCGATTTCTACCAGCCGGGCGACTTCGATCTGGCCGGATTCGCCGCCGGGCTTGTCGAACGCGACCACATCATCGACGGCCACACCATCCAACAAGGCGACGCGGTCATTGGCCTGGCCTCCAGTGGCCTGCACTCCAATGGCTTCAGCCTGGCGCGGAAAGTCGTCTTTGATGTGGCGAAGCGGCAGGTCACCGACCCCGTAGCTGAACTGGGCCGAACGGTGGGCGAGGAGCTATTGACACCCACCCGGCTCTACGTTCGACCCATCCGCCGGCTGTTGCAGACACACCGCCCGGCTATTCACGGTTTGGCCCATATCACCGGAGGTGGACTGCCCGACAACATCAGCCGTATTCTCCCCCCCGGCTGCCGAGTGTATATCCAGCGGGGGTCATGGACCTGCCCGCCGGTGTTTGCCTGGCTGCAACGATTGGGGAATATCGCCACCGCAGAAATGTTCCGCGTTTTCAACATGGGCATCGGTTTTGTGGTGGTGGCAGCCGCGGCGGCGGCGGCGGAGATCATCCAACAACTGTCGGACGACGGAATCCCCGCCTGGCGCATTGGCGAGGTGCGTGAGGGCGAAGTGGGCGTCGAACTGGCTCTCTAATTTGGCTTTCCTTTTCAGCCACCAGCCGATTTTCAACGACGGCACAATTTTCAACGGCGCCACAGAGGTGGCGAAAATGACAAATAGCTACTTTACAGCCTATGAATGTTGTGTGTATATTTTGGACACTCCCCCAATTTTCGGGGTCTTCGGACCCTTTGTCACTTCCTATTTAGGGTGAGGAGTGGAAAAATGCTATCCTATTGTACACGGTCTCGTTCTCGGTTCGTCGCGCGTGGTTTCACGCTGATTGAACTTCTCGTTGTCATCGCGATTATCGCGATTCTCATCGGTCTATTATTGCCCGCGGTGCAGAAAGTCCGGGAAGCGGCGGCCCGGATGCGCTGTTCGAACAACCTCAAGCAACTGGCGCTGGCCTGTCACAACTATCAAAGCGCCAATGGAACGTTGCCGCCAGCCGGGGTCAACTATGGTTTCTGTGGCAGTGCCACAACTGGCAACGGTGCGACGCGCGTTCTCAACATGAACGGATGGGTTCTGGTTTTGCCCTTCATTGAACAAGAAGCCTTGTTCCGGCAAATGGATTTGAACCTGCCCTTCAGCGATGTGATTTGGGACAACTCCGGCGTGATTCGCAACCAACGGGGCGATTACTCGGGGCCACCGTGGATGGGCAACACCGGGGCTGTCAGCACCGCCCCCACCGTGAATATGCGGCTCGCCAACACGCCGATTCCGATGTTCATTTGCCCCAGTGATCCCGGCCCGCGGCAAAGCACCGCCCAGGCCCACCCGAACCGTTACGGTGCAGGTGCCGGCCTGCCCGGTCAACGCACCAACTACGACTTCATCACCCGTACTGCCAGTGATTTCGGCACCTGCAATTGGTGGCGCAACAGTGCCACCCCGGGCACCCGTTACTACTTTGGTGAAAATAGTAATAGCAAGATCGAAGATGCTCTGGACGGCTCGAGCAACACCTTCTTGCTCGGCGAAACCCTGGTCGAACCGCGGTGCAATGGCTGGGGGGAAGTGTGGGCGTATCGTGGCTGGGTGCAAACTGGTTTGGACCCGGGTACCGCGCGGGTCGCCAGCAGCTTCAACCCCACGCAAGGTATCAATAACTGGTCGCTGAACGCCACCTGGACCACCTGCGGCAACCCCACCGGCACCAACCCCCCGCGTCCGGGACGCCTGGGCGACTGGGGCCGCGTCGGTAGCCTCCATTCGGGCGGAGCCATGTTCGCCATGGGTGATGGGTCCATTCGCTTTGTCCGCGAAACGGTTCCGGCGGCCACACTCGAACTGGTGGCACTGATGTCCGATGGCTCGGTTGTCAATCTCGATTAACTCCCTCCACGGTGGTGGGTCTGAGGATTTTTCTGATGCGATGGATGTTTTGTATCTCGTTGCTTGTTGTGGCCGGTTGTGGGGGCAATCACGGACCGGAACTACCGGTTTCCGGCTCCGTGACCCTCGACGATAAACCCGTGGCCGATGCCCTTGTTCGCTTCTTTCCGGATAAGGATACCGACCCGACCTCCAGCGGTCATGGGCGGACTGGGACCGATGGCAAATTCATCGTTACCAGCGGAACTGGCAAGAAGGGATTGGCGCCGGGCCGCTACAAAGTAACCGTGAATAAGGCGGTCAACGTTCAAGCGGGCGACAGCGAACAGGGCGCGGGAGCCATCGTCGAAGGGCTGGACATCAAAGACGACTTCCCCCCCTACTACAGCAACCCGGCGCAAACGGTGTTGGCCTACACCATCACCGGCGATGGGAAACCCATTGAAATCAAGCTCGAATCGAAGAAAAAGAAGTAGCCGGACTCAAGCTTTCGGCAGCCCTTACGGCGAGCCTGAGGCTCGCCGTAAGTATTTCTGCCATTGCAACTTGCAAACAACCGCCCCACCCCACTGGCCGCCCAACAGCGACCCACAATCGAACCCTTTCCAAAACCCAATAGCCGCCTGCCGCAACGTTCCACTCGATGGTGTGGCCGCAACTCCGGCGTGCAGGTGCGTTGCGAAACCCGACGGATGCCCGCCGCATTTGATTTGAGCGGTAGTGGCCACGGAATAGCGTTAGGATTCGCAAGTGCAGGCGCGTTGCGAAATCCGACGGATGCCCACCGCAGCGTGTCGCCGCGGCCGCCGGTTCAACGTTGCCGCGACATCACCCGCGTCAGGATGAAGGAACTGCCATGAACGCCACGTGGGCGAAGGACCCACCCTTCCACTGCGAGCACCACCCAGGCATAAGGGCCTAGCCCGGCAACGATCCCCCAAGCTATACTGGGCCACCTCGCTTCCGCCGGACCGAGCGCCACCCACACTCCCACTGGCACCGCGGCGGCGCACAATGGCCTTAACCAACTCCTGATGAAATAAGACCTTACGTCAATATCCACCAAGCGGCAGGTGGAAGCAATGACAACAAGGCCAAACACCACGTTCGGCACCGCTACCCCCAGCGCCACTCCCACCACGCCCAACGGGCCGACCAAGGCGGCACTCAGCACGATATTCACCGCGGCTTCGACCAATGCCCCCCGGGCAAACAGCTTGAGCCGGCCCATGCCGTAGAGGATGCGCGCAGCCACCGATTGGGCCACGCCCAGGGTGAGCGTCGCGCTGAGGATGGCTGCGGGGGGAAAGCACCAGGCGGCGTAGTCGGCATGGCCCATCCAGCGCGCCAGAAACGGTTGTCCGAACGCGAGTATCCCCCCCTGAATCGGCAACACCAAGTACAGTACCCAGCGGGTACCGTCGAGCAGCACCTGGCGAATGCCGTCGAGATCGCCGGTCGCTTCGCGTTGGCTGACGGCAGGCGTCAGCGTGGTGGTCGCGGAGCGGAGCAACGTTTTCGCCATATCCACCAGCCGTGTGGCAATAGCATAATGCGCCGCGGCGGCAACACTCAGCCACCCGCCCACAATAATCGCCCCCGACTGTACGCTGATGCGCCCCGCCAGCATGGCGAGAAAGGCATCCAGGCTGTAGCCCTTCATCTGCCGCACGGTAGCCCGATCGATCCAGCGCGTCGAAAGCTGCAAACCCGGCAGAAAGCGAAAGCAGAACAGCGCCAGCACCATATGTTCGAGCAGATTCGTGGCGGTGAAAACCAACGCCAACGGTAGTAAGGCGGGCCGCGTCTCCATCACCCCCACGATCGCCCCCACACGCAGCGCTAGCCCCCCTATCCGCACCAGGCTTTTCGTGCCAAAGCGTTGCAGACCATCGAGGATACTGGGAAAAGTGCTCAGTGGCAGCGTGATCGCCAAATTGGCCATCATCAACAGCATAAACGGCAGCACATCACCGGGTTCGTCGAGTTGACGCTCTAATCCCGGTGCGATGAAAGGGGTGATGGCCCCCCCCACGATCATCACGGCCAATGCCGCCAGGGTGAATAAGCCCACTGCCGAGGAGATGATCCGGTTCAGTTCGGCCTGCGCTCCGAGAGCATGGTATTTCGCCACAAACCGCACCAAACACGCCGCTAAGCCCAGGTCGAAGAGCGTGAAATAGGCCAAAATGCTCTCCACGACGCACCACACGCCATAGCGGGCGTCGCCCAAGCGACCCACCAGATACGGTGCCAGAAAAAAGCTGACAGCCAAGGTGGCCGCGAACGCGGCCCAATTGGTCGCAGCCCCCATCACCAGTGATCGCGAAGCGGAATGTTCTGCGGCCACAAAAGCAGCCTCCCTGCCATGCCGTTGGCGATGCTAACACAGCCACCACGGCACCGTCGAGACCAATCCCCATCGCCACGCTTCCTGAGGGAATCCGGGAGGGAATCCGGGCGAATCGCCATTGCGGCGACCTTGCCAATTTGCTTACAACAACTTCGGGGCGGCTCGACAATCCCCGGCCGACGCCGTGGGATGATGCTAGCAATCACTGCTAGCAATCGCTTCCGCGTCATCGTCCGCCCCCGCGATGGACCAGCATCGCCCATCGACAACCTTCGATGGGCAAGGAGAGAACATGCCGCTGCGGAATCTGGCGTGGTTACTGATCGTGCCCGGGTTAGTCGCGCTGGGGTTGGTCCTCTGCGCCAGTGCCCCGCCCCCGGATGCCGATTACGACCGCGTGCGGCGTGTCGTCGAGGTGATGGCGGAAGTCGATGTCAGCTTCTACCGCAAACTGACACCCGAAGAATGGAAGCAATTCACCGAAGACATGATCAACGGCGGGCTGCGCCGGCTCGATCCGCACTCAGAATATTTCAATGAAGAACAACTCAAGCAATTCGAGGCGGAGAACGAAGGCAGCTACGGCGGGGTGGGAATCATCATGTCGGTCGATCCGGTATCGCGCCTGCTGCGGGTCGATTCGCTCTTCCCGGATTCGCCCGCCTACGACGCGGGCATTATGGCCACCGACCTCATCGCCAAAGTGGGGGAACTCTCGACGGAAGGCATGAGTGTCAGTGAGGCGCGCAAACGGATTACCGGCGAACCGGGCACCCAAGTGACACTCACCATCCGCCGCCCCGGTCGCGACCCCGCCGATCAACCCGTAGTTCTGACGCGGGCTCGCATTCCGCAGCATCCCATCTCCGGTCTGCGCCGCTTACCCCACGACCCCAACAAATGGGAGTGGTTCGTCGATCGGGCCAACGGCATCGGCTATATCCGCATTACGGCCTTCAACGATCTGACCTCCAAGGAATTGAAAGCGGCCGTGGAAGAGATCGTACGCGACGGCGGCCGGGCATTGATCCTCGATCTCCGCGATAATCCCGGTGGGTTGCTCAATCAGGCCATCGAAGTAGCGAATTTGTTTCTACCGGCCGGTGCTCCGATTGTCAGCACGCGGGGCCGCGATGCCGAAAAAGGGCGGAGCTTCGTCGCCGAAGGTAGCCGCGAAATCTTCCAACCGGCTCCGCAGCGACCGATGGTCGTTCTCATCAACGAGCAGAGCGCCAGTGCCAGCGAGATTGTGGCTTCAGCCCTGCAAGACAATAAACGCGCTACAATTGTCGGTGAGCGATCGTATGGTAAAGGGAGCGTGCAGAAGCTACTGCGCTTGCAATTCGGGTCCGAAAAAGCCGGGGTGAAGCTGACCACCGAAACCTATTGGCGGCCCAACGGCCAGAACATGGATCGCCGTCTGGCCCCCAAAGACCGACCCGACGAGTGGGGTGTGCGGCCCGATGTCGAAGTGTCCACAACTACGATGGAGAAGGAACAACTGGCCTGGGAGTTCTACAAAGTGATGTGGGTTCCGGGCAAACCGTCGGTGGTGGGGCCGAATCCACCATCGCCACCGCTGAAACCGCCGGGTTCGCTCCTGGCCGGGCTGCGCGAACTCACCAACCCGGCCGCGGCAACCCCCACCGAAAGCCGCTTCCACGACCGGCAACTGACCACCGCCGTCGAACTGTTGAAGAACAAACTCCGCGGCCACTGACTTCCCCCCATCCTGTACGCCAACGTTGGTGACGAAAGGGTCGGCTGTGAGCGAGGCGCATCGGCAACCAGCGGAAGGGGCAGCTGCCCTTCCGGTGCTGCACGTTCTCTATGAAGATCACCACCTTCTCATCGTCAACAAACCGGCGCCGCTTCTGACCCAGGCTCCCCCGGGGGTGCCCAGCCTCGAAGCCTTGGTGAAGGCCTACATCAAGGTGAAGTACGCCAAGCCGGCGGGAGTGTATCTGGGCATCCCTCACCGGCTCGATCGACCTGTCAGCGGTGTGGTGTGTTTCGCTCGCAATACCAAGGCCGCCCAACGGCTTCACGCCCAATTTTCCGAACACCGGGTTCGCAAGGTCTATTGGGCCTTGGTCGAAGGAACTGTGACCCCGGCGGCGGGTGTCTGGGACGATTGGCTGCGCAAGCTCCCAGAGCAGTCACGCGTGGAGAAGGCGGCGGAAGGCGAACCGGGGGCCAAACTGGCGCTTCTGGAGTACCGCGTTGTGCAGCGTTTTCCCGAATTCACCCATCTCGAACTGACCCCCTTGACCGGGCGCATGCACCAACTGCGGGTGCAATCGGCATGGCGGGGCCATCCGGTGCTGGGCGACGTGCAATACGGCAGTACACGCACCTTCGGCCCGCCGGTCACCGAAGCCCGCGAACGCGTCATCGCCCTTCACGCTCGCCGGCTGACGATCATGCATCCTTTTACCAAACAAGAACTTACGGTCGAAGCTCCCGTGCCAGCGCACTGGCCCAGCACCGTGAGCAGTTGATCGCCGCAGGAATCGTGTGCGAGGTCGTGGCTTGAAGCCGGTAGCCTGATGACCGGCCAGTGGTTAGCATGTCTGTGCGTTGTCTGTTCCCCAAGTGTCGCCCAATTTCCACCGCGAGTCTTTCACCATGCTGACGCGTCGCGAACTTCTCCGTTCCACCGTGGCCGGGGCTGCTGCTTGGAGCGTTCCGGCCTTGCCGCTTGTGGGCCATGCCGCAGAGCCTGCCGGCTTCACACTCCCCAAACTCCCCTACCCCGTCGATGCCCTGGAACCGCACATCGATGCCAAAACCATGGAGATTCACCATGGCCGGCACCACCAGGCTTATGTCACCAACCTCAATGCCGCCCTCGCGAAATATCCCGATTGGCTGCAAAAACCGATTGAAGAGGTCGTTCGCGACTACAAAAAACTCCCAGCCGATGTGCAAACCGCGGTTCGCAATAACGGCGGCGGTCACCTCAACCACCTGTGGTTCTGGCAAATGATGAAAAAAGGCGGCGGAACCCCTCAAGGTGAATTGCTCCAAGCGATCGAGGCCAGCTTCGGCAATTTCGATGGCTTCAAGAAAGAATTCCTGAACGCCGCCCTCGGGCAGTTCGGCAGCGGTTGGGCGTGGCTGGTCAAAGGAAAGGACAAACCCTTGGCCGTGGTCAAAACCCCCAACCAAGACAACCCCATCACCGACGGCATGACGGTTCTGCTGGGTTGCGATGTCTGGGAACACGCCTATTACCTGAAGTATCAGAACAAACGCGCCGACTATGTGACCGCGTGGTTCAACGTGGTGAATTGGGACTTCGTTGCCGATCTGTTCGCCAAAAAGTAAACCCTGGTGGAAATCCCGGCCACACACCACAACCAGCCATCATCCCCCGGCTCGAGGATTTTGGTAACTGAAGTAACCAAGTGGAAATTCCGGCCACAAACCAGCCATCATCCGGTCGCATCGGCCCGCCAGTGCTCGCCACCGGGGGTCAGTCGCGGACGATACGCTGCCCAGGTTTTCCACTTTGAAAACGAGAACTATGTGCTCGCCACCGGGGGTCAGTCGCGGACGCTGCGCTGCGGCGGCCCCCTGGCGCCATCCCACACCCCCTGGTGCCATCCCACACCGAAGCGATGGCAGTTTTCGTCTACTTTTGTATATTTTCGTCCACTTTTGTATACAAAAAATGGCACTTTCATTTCTTACAATAAAATTGTGAAGAGATATGAATTCGTTCTAAGATCAATGAAAACAAATACTTCCGCACGACATTCTAACATTCGCCGACGTTCCACGTGGAACATATCGACAAAAATAGACATCCCCGCCCCATCGGATGATCTCAACCACGCCCTCTCGGATAACCACAACGGCCTCCGCTGACAACCAGCCCCCCATGCCCCCAGACCTCAGCAACCAACATCGCCTCCGCATGGAAGATCGGCTCGACCGCTGACAACCAGCGACCAATGCCTCCAGACCTCAGACCCATGCCCCCAGACTTCACCGACTGGCTTCGCGGCGGTATCCGGATCGGCGCCTGATCTAGCGACGACGAGCGACCAATTCCTTGGCGTAATGAGGAATCATTTCCTTAACAGTTGGGGCATTTCCTTAACAGTTGGGGGATCGGCGGCTGATCCAGCGACGACGAACGACCCATGCCCCCAGACCTCACCCTGCGGGCAAGGCCGCCGGGGCGGGTTTCTGTCACGCACGGAAAAACGACGCCTGATGAGCGCCTGATGACTGACACGCCTCGCGTCCAGACCAGCCGACCGGTTTCTGTCGTCGCCCACGGAAATTCTGTCGTCGCTGACGGGACAAAACGAGCGCCTGATGCCTCCCCCATGCCCCCTGCAGAAGCCCGTGGTGGCCAGGATGTTGGTATCGTTGGCCCCATCGTCGCCGGTGGCACCAGGGTGCCAGCCTGTAGAAGCCTATGGTGGCCAAGATGGCGGTCGGTCGGGCCTATGACGTTGGACCACGCCAGGGACAGGGCCGACACGAACAACGCAGCACAACGAAGCCTACTCCATCCGCCGCTTGAGCAGTTCGACAATTTGCTGCTGCACAGGCGGTGTGCCGGCGACCAAATCTGGCCGGAACGGATCGAACGGTTGGCCGTCGGTGGTGGCGAGGGTACCGCCGGCTTCGGTGACGAGAACCGCCCCAGCCACGACATCCCACGGGTAATTATCGAACGCCCAGTAGCCGTCGAAACGGCCGGCTGCGACATAGGCCAGGCTCAGGGCTGTGGAACCGTTGCGGCGTAGCGATTGGGCCACACCGGTGAGCTTTTCCCAGGCTTTCAGATTCCGCAGTTGCTTGTGATAATCGGCGGGAAACCCGGTGCTGAGCATGGCCTCTTCGATGCGCGTGATGCCACTGATGCGGATCGGTTGGTTGTTGAGAAACGCCCCCTGTCCGCGGGCAGCGGAGAACAGTTCGTTATGCCGGGGATCGAAAATCACCCCCACCAGTGCTTCGCCGGCATGCCACAGACCAATCGACACACAATACACCGGGACATCGTGGGCATAATTCGCCGTACCGTCGAGGGGATCAACGATCCACGTGGGTGGGGCATCGGCTGCCGGTCGTACTTCCGCGGGGGATTTTCCGACCGCGTCTTCTTCCCCAATAAACACATGATCGGGAAAGCGTGACAGCAAGCACTCTTTGATGACTTGCTGCGACGCTTCGTCGGCCTCCGTGACCAGATCGGCCCGCGATTTTTCGCGAATCGAGAAGCGGCCGCGCCAGCGTTCTAATTCCGCGGCTCCGGCCCGCGCGGCGGCGATGGCCGCTTGCAGATATGCATCGAGTTTCGCAGTATCATGTGACATAAGGTCTATCATAGGAACTCGCCAATCCCTGCGCGGTTGCCCTGGGGCCAGCCGGACGCCGATGGATGCGAACGCGCCTTCCAGTGGCGCGTCAGCCATGCGATGAGCAGGCGATGGTGAGTGCATTCAGTGCATTCCGATGGTGAGTGCATTCCGATGGTGAGTGCATTCATTGGGTCAATGCGTGTGGCGCGTGTGGGTGGGGCTTCATCGTCGAGCGTTGCGAAGACGTCGTCGCCGACGATGGCGACGTTGAGGAAAGGGCGGATTCCTTGCGGGCCACGCGGTCGTTGGTCGTTGGGTCAGTCAATGGGCTGCAGACAGAGAGGACTTTGGGCAAGCTCGTTCGTTGCGGGCCACGCGGTCGTGAGTCGGTGGGTCGGCTGTTCCTTGCGGGCCACGCCGTCGTTGGGTCGGCCGTTCCTTGCAGGCCATGCGGCCGTGAGTGAGTCGTTGATTGGGAGAAGTGCCCCGCCGGGGGATCGAACCCCGCATCTGCCGGTTAAAAGCCGGCGGCTTCGCCATTGAAGCGTGCGAGGCCGTGGCAGTTCCGGAGGCTGGAATCGAACCAGCGACTTCCACCTTCAAAGGGTGGCAACAGTACCAGCACTGAATCCCCCGGAGTTCATCTTCAACAAACTCTTCACTTCCGCCCCAACTCTTCACTCCCTCCTCACGCCTATGTGGCCACAGTACCACGACGGAATCCCCCAGACGGAATCCCCCGGAGTCTAGGGGGCGTAGGATCGCCCCACAGTTGCCGAGGCTGGAATCGAACCAGCGACATCCGCCTTCAGAGGGCGGCAACAGTACCAGCACTGAATCCTCGGCATAAAACACAGCAGCGGTGGTAGGACTCGAACCTACAAACTGCGCTTTAACAGAGCGCCGCCTTACCCTTCGGCTCCACACCGCTTCGTAACGACCGGTGGCCGCACGCTGAGAAGTCTGGCACCGGCTCGTTTCCGAAAAAACTTCCAACTCTCCTCAAGAAACGACCACGGTTCAGCTTTCCCATGCGGAGAAACCCGGCCCGTGCGGTTTGGCCAGCTCCAGTTTCATCCGCCGTGCAGTTTGGCCGGCTCCAGTTTCATCCACCATGTGGTTTGGCTGGCCCCAGTTTCATCCGCCGTGCAGTTTGGCTGGCCATAGTTTCATCCGCTTGGTATCGCGGGGGGATTGATGGAAGGAAAGGCCTTCCCGTCGCTGAACAACCGGTTAAACCGTTGCGGCATTAGGAGTTACAGCCATCGCAGTAGAAGTTACAGCCATCGTTGGCGGAAAGGCCGCATGGTTCGCTCACCGGGGGGCGTGGTTCTGTCAATACTCCAGACACCTCTGGACGCGCAAGGTTCACGGCTTTTTGGAGTTGATGATTTTCTTCGCCTGTTGGGCCGCCATGCCGAGGGGAACCGAACGGTTTGCTGGCGGGTCGTCTCGCCGCGCAGCAGTTGGCATTGATTTTCCGCGTTCATTTTCGCCATGTGGCGCTCAAGAAACTCGTGGCGAATGCCGAGAAAGCGTCCTACGGTTTGACGCTCAAGAAACGTGTGGCGAATGCCGAGAAAGCGTCCTACGGTTGTGTTGTGATTGTGAAGAACTCCCAAACTACCTATTGTGAGAGAGTGCGATGATGCGCGTGGCAGACGTGAACCGGGCCACTGGATGTCAGCAACGGTCGATCGCTGGGCCGTGGGCGGGTGATCCGGCGGCGGTAACACCACTGCCTGCGGGAGGACAAGGGCTGGGCATGGCGCGGACGCCACTGTATCCGCTGCGGTTTGAACCGATTTTCACCACCAACTTGTGGGGGGGCCGCCGGCTGCCACAATTTCTCAACCGGTCCGTGCCGCATCAGGACCCGATTGGTGAAGCGTGGTTGCTCAGTGATGTGGATGGCCGCCTGAGTGTCGTGGCCGAAGGTCCGTTGGCGGGGCAAACGCTGCGCCAACTGATGGCCAGCGACGCCCAGCGGATTGTGGGCACAGCGCAAACGCCGCAAGGTCGTTTCCCGTTGCTCTTGAAGTTTCTCGATGCCCAGCAGGAACTTTCCGTCCAGGTTCACCCCAACGATGAGCAAGCCGCGGCGTTGGGTCCGGGTCTGGTGGGCAAAACGGAAGCCTGGGTGGTGTTGGAGGCCGACCCCCACACCAGCCGGCTATATGCGGGGTTTGCCGAGGGCATCACTGCGGCCGACTTCCGCGCCGCTCTGGAGACGAAGACCACCCCGCGCACCCTGTACAGTTTCACGCCGCAACCCGGCGATTGTGTCTTCCTTGAGGCCGGTACGGTTCATGCTATTGGGCGGAATCTTTTGCTGCTGGAAGTGCAACAGACAAGCGACATCACCTATCGGCTGTACGATTGGGATCGTGTGGATGCCACCACGGGCCAACCGCGAGCGCTCCACATCGAAGAGGGTCTGAAGTGTGCGGATTTTCAGAAAGGGCCGTGTGTCCCGGTCGGGCCGGCGGTGGAAATTCGCGACGGAGTGCGTCGTGAGGGGTTGGTGGCGTGCCAATATTTCACCCTCGAACGCCTGACGGCGCAAGCTCCCTTCCGCATTGGCGCAGCGCATCAATGCCGGGTGGTGGTGAGCGTGCGGGGGCAGGGCGAGCTGGAATGGCGCGGGAGCCGTTTCCCCTTCCGCACAGGGGAAGTCTTCTTACTGCCCGCAGAGGTGGGGGAATGTCTTGTGCGGCCGGCCGGCGAAGTCACACTCATCGAGTGTGGCTTGCCAGAATAGCCGGAAAGCTGCATTTCGCTAAGAAGACTTCATGCGCCGCATCATGATGAAGTCGAAACTCCACCGGGCGACCGTCACGGAGACCAATGTCGATTATGAAGGCAGTTTGACCATCGACACCGACTTGCTCGACGCCGCCGACATTCTCCCCTACGAACAAATTCATGTCTGGGATGTGACCAACGCCACCCGGCTGATCACCTACGCCCTGCCTGGCCCACGCGGCAGCCGGATGATGTGTGTCAACGGCGCCGGGGCGCATCTGATCCAAACCGGCGACATCATCATCATCGCCACTTTTGTCGAACTGGACGACGCACAAGCCCGCTGGCACCAACCCCGGGTGGTCTTCCTCGACGAGCACAATCGCATCAAAGGCACTTCCGGTGACGCAGATGCCCGTTAGCGTCATCTCCCCAGCCTTCTCGCTTCCTGCGCTGAATCGGCGCTTCCTGCGCTGAATCGGCGGCTATTGCTCCACCGCTTCGCATTGACCCCCAAGGCGTCCTCGGCCATGATTTTCTGCCGTTCTTGCAAGGAGGCGTTATCGTGCAACGGTGGGCGTTGGTCAAAGAATTCACCTTTCGTGCGGTCACTCGGTATCAGGCCCATCCGCAGCGCTGGCGTGGTGCGCTGGTCGCGGTTTTGGCTGTGATCGTGCTGGTCACCAGCATCAAATACGCAGCCAAAATCCACAAGCCGGGTGATACTGGACAGCAAACCCGCTCGGCATTCCTTCGCTGGCGCGACATGATCAACGGCCTGTTTGCGGGGGAGAATATTTATGTCGGTGTGAATGAATATCCCAATCCGCCGATCATGGCCTTCATACTGAAGCCGCTAGCCGCACTGCCACCCGCAATCGGCGCGATGAGTTGGTTTTATGCGAAGGTTCTGATGGCGGTACTGGCCGCCGTTTGGGTGTTTCGCGCAGTGGAATTCCCTTGGCCCCGGGTCGGGGGGCCACCTTCGACCTCAGTTGCAGCAGCTGAGGACCACACTGGAGCTGATGAGGACTACGCCAGAGCTGAGGACCACGCTAGAACTGAAGACCACGCTAGAACTGAGGCCCCCATGGGACCGAGCCAAGGTCGGCGCGGCTCTTCAGGAACGTGGTCCGCCACGTCCCCAGCTTCGCACCACCTCGCCCCGATCGTGGCGGACACCACGCGGCGAGATTTGGCCCGGGCAGCGGCAATCGCTCTGTGCCTGCCACCGCTTTTGGGGGATTTATCGCATAACAATGTGAATATCTTTATCCTCTTTCTGGTGGTTGGGAGTCTCGAAGCCTTCCGCCGTCGTCGCGATACGCTCGCCGGGCTGGTGCTCGCTTTGGCGATTGCCTGCAAAGTGACGCCCCTGTTGTTTCTGGCCTATTTCGGTTGGAAACGTTGCTGGCGCGTCGTGGGTGCGACCCTGGCGGGGCTGGTCTTGTGGCTGGTCGTGGTCCCCGGCTTCACCTTCGGTTGGGAACGGAATCGCGAACTGCTGACAAGCTGGTACGCGCTGATGATCGAGCGGCCACTGCTGAAGGGGGAAATCACCAGTGAACACGCCAATCAGGCGCTTGTGGGTTTTGTGTACCGGTTGTTCACACACAGCCCGTCGTACCTCATCTATCCTCAGAACATTCCCACACCCGCGGAGTACCATAACCTCTTCGACATTGGGCATCGCAATGCCTGGATCGTCGTCAAAGCCCTCACGGCCACGTTTGCCCTCGCCGTCATCGGGCTTTGCCGCTGGCCGATCCATCGTCCGAGCGATCTTCGTGCCGGCTGGCCGTTGGCCGCAGAATGGGGCTTCATCTGTCTGGGTATGCTGCTTTTCAGCGAGCGAACGTGGAAACATCATGCTGTGGTCCTGTTGATCCCAATGGCCGTGTTGACCTATGCCATCGCGCAGGTGGAACTGCCGCGATGGGGGCGTCGTTTGCTAATCGGTACTGTCGCGCTGACCTTTGTTCTGATGACCGTGCCGGGTTTGCTCGGCGGCCGCCGGGCGGATCTGGCCTTGGTCTACGGCACTCATACTCTGGCGTTTCTGCTACTGACCGCGGCTGTGGGGGGCCTCCTGGTGTACCGGTTGAGACGAGGGGATGGGATAGACCGAACGCACACGACGAGGAATTCCGAATCGACCAGCGCAAACGACGGCAAGGTTTAGGTATACTGAGCGAAGAAGGAAATCTCGGGTATCCTCGCAGACAGCAACGGTCGGATCGGTTGCGGCCCTTGGCGGGAACCCGGGAAGTCGCCCGCCTGCTGCGAGTTGTGTGCCGATGTCGTGGGATCGTCGTTCCGCCAGCAGCGTCATGGCCTTAACGCTCCTTGTGGTAGGAACGGTTAGTCTGGCCGCGCAACCAGGAGCAGGTGAACGGTTCAAACCCGCCGAGCCGCCCAAAAGCGAACCGTCCAAAGACGCCAAGGACGGCCAGCCACTGGTAGTGAAACTGCCCGACGGAACGCAGCTCTGGCTGGGCCATCCTTCCAACGGCGAGCGGGTCACGCTCAGCCCGCAGGAATTTCAGAAGCTGCTGGATCAAATCGACACCCTCAAGAAAGAACTCGCGGCCCGTAAGCCCCGGCCCCCCAGCAGTTGCGCCATTCGCGGCCGGATCGAGAAACGTGGCGAGCAACTCGTGGGGGCCTTGAAACTCACCTATGCGTTCCGGACAACTCAACCCAACAGCGCCGTCAGCCTCGGTGCCCGCCGCGCTTTCCTGGTCGCAGCAGCCCTCAATGGCACCAAACTACCAGTTCTGGAAACGGCCGACGAGGGCTTCGTCGTCACGGTCGAATCTCCGGGCGAACATACGCTGGTTCTCGATGTCGAAGTGCCGGTGACCGTCCGGGGAACCAAAGCCGAAGTGGGTTTCGATCTAGCCTTGCCGCGAGCACCCATCACCACACTGGCCCTGGACCCTCCCGCGGCCAACGTCAAACGGGTGAATGTCGTGACCCGAACGCCCGACCCCACGCTGCCCCTGAAACTCCCCGAAACCCGACGCTTCAACGGCTTGGACATCCAACAGTTAGCCGCCAGCGACAAATCCGCCGGCTTTCCTCTGGGTGCCGTTGAAGCGGTGGAAGTGACGTGGGAGGCCGCCGGTTCACCCACCGTCGATCCGATCCAAAGCGCCGAATGGGACGTCACGACCATCCTGACCGACAATTTTGTCGAATCGACCGCCAAGGTGAAGCTCCGCGGACCTGCGCTGGTCTGGAGATTGGTGGCCCCGGCCAACGCCGATGTGAGCGTCGATCGTGCTGCCACCGCGCCGATCGAAACCGGCCCCACCTACCAGCCGATTGTCACCAAACCGACCGACGCCGCCAAACCGGTTTGGAAAGTCGAGCTGCCCACCGGTTCAACGGTCGGGGATTGGACGGTGACACTGGTCGTTCGCCAGGCTCGTCCGAAAGCCGCTGCGAAATCACCTGCGGTTGCCGTCGGACCATTTGCTGTTCTGGATGTTCTGCGCCAAAGCGGAACAATCAAAGTCATGGCGGCTCCCCACACCCGCTTCGTGTTCAAACACGGTCCGGACCTTCGCCGCACTGAACCACCACTGCCGGCCGATGAAGACAACAGCGTTGCTTTCTTCCGGTTGGCCACCGGTCCGACCGGTTCCACCGCAACCATGACGCCATGGCTGATCGTCGAGGCCTACCCCGTCGACGGAACCATTCGCGTCACACCGTCTTACAAACTCAAGCTCACTGAAGCGGGGTGGCTGATTCATGCCGAAATCGCCGTGCGGCCGATCCGTACAGAAGTCGAATCTCTGGTCGTGGAGGTGCCGGCCGAATGGCGCGGCTTGGAGTCGGAATCAGACCCGCTGATTGTCGCAGGAGTTACCCAAGGCCCCAGCGACGGTCTGTGGCGACCGGTCACGGTGCGGCTGGCCAAAGGCATGACGAAACCGTTTGAGATCGTCCTTGTCGCCACTTTACCGCTTCCGCCGACGACACGCGAAGTGAACCTTCTGTTAGCCCGATTCAGCAAAGTCGTTGAACGCAATACCACCGTAACGGCCAGTGTGCCAGAGGGATGGGAAGTTCGCGGCAAAATCCGCAGCGGGGATGGCGACGAAGCAACGGCCTGGAGTGCGCCACTGGCCCCGCCAGCGGCCCCCGACGGCAAAATGCCCAAAGTGCCAACCACGATCACCGCCCAAAGCCCCCTGGGGGTCGCGCGCGTCTGGCTCGCTTGGCAACTCTATCGCCCCGACATCAGCGCTGAGATACGCACCGACGTGACGCTCGGCGAACGGCAAATGGTGATTGCCCAAGTGTTGAAACTCCGCTCGCCCGACGGTTTCCCCAAACCGGTGCGCTTCCGTGGCCCCCCCGAGACAATCGGGCTGAAAACCACCCCCACCTGGGAAACAGCATCCGCCGGAACAGGGAGCTATCAACCCCCGCTCGACAGTAAAGAAACCACACTCCGCCTCAGTTTCGCCTTACCATTGCCTGCACAAACTGATGGCCCCTTCACCATCCCGGTGGGAATGTTTTGGCCCCTCGATGCGACGCGGATCGAAACGACCGTGCGCGTGTGGGTGCACACCCTCACCGGCCGCACGGTGACCGCCGTCTCACCAGGATGGCGCGAATGGCCGCCCGAAGCGAATCCAGAACGGGAGATGCTCCCTGCCCTAACCCTCAGCGCGTCGGCCGAACAACCATTGGCCTTAGAAGTACGCCAAGTCAACGCTGGGGCCGTTGCGACCGTCCGCGTCGAACGCACCCTTCTCGAAGCCGCGGGGGCTGACGACGGCTCAATCCACTATCGCGCCCGTTTCCGACTGATGCTGGCCCTGGTGCCGACACTCGAAATCCTCTTGCCCGAACGCACTGTCGCCCATCCGACCGCGCGCATCGATGGCTTGGTCGCCGGCTTAATCCCCGCGGGCATCGACGAAACAACCAAGCGGCCGCGGTATCGCCTGAATCTACCGGATAGCTCCAGCCGCAGCCGCATTCTGGAAATCACCTATGCCACTCCGGGCTCACGCCGAACCCTCGGTGAAACCCGCTACGAACCGTTAGAACTGGTATTCGCCGCCTATGTAGGACCGGTTCGTTGGCTGATCACCGAACCGCACGATTCCGCTCCCTTGGTCGTCAGCGATCGTGGCCAATCGGAGATTCTCTGGCGCCTGCGCGGGATCAGTTGCGCTCCCACCGCCGCGTCGCGCGCGGCACTCGAACAATGGTTTCTGACAGGAACCGAACCCGGCTTCGACGACAGCGCCGATGGCACAGAGGGTGAGATGCTCGCCATCCGGCAAGCCACACCAGAAAGCGTGCGGGTGGTCCGGCTACCGTGGCTGGGGTTGATGGTCGTTGGTTCGCTCGTCGTCGCGGTCATGATTCTGGTGCTGACATGGTGTCCGCTTCGGGTGACCGCATGGGTCATCACGCTGGTGAGTGGGGCGTTGGGATTGGGCGCGGTCTTGTATCCGCAATCCGCAGCGCAGCTTCTGGCCGCGGGACAACCCGGAGTGGGGGGAGGGCTTGTGGCCGTGGTGATCCAGGCCCTCGTCCGTTGGCACGCCCGCCGCCGCATTTTGTATCTACCCAGCTTCAGCCGGGTGCCAATGGAACCCAGTGTCGTGACCGGAGTATCCACGGCCAGTTTAGCGCCGCCCGCCCCTGGACCGTCGCGGTCGTCGAGCCGAACCAATGGAAACGTGGCCAGTGGAAGTTCCGCCCCATCGGCACCAACACCTTCAGGAACATAAACGTGGTCGCCCTCGTGCCGACCCAAGGGCCAGGAAACTCCCCGTGGAACGATAAACCCAAAGTGAAGTAGCACGTGGACTAGTCGAAGTCGGAACAATTAGATCGAAGTCGGAACAATTGGAACTCTCGTTGATTGATGACCGCATGTATCGATACCGTGGTTTCGTTCTCGTCATCCTGATGGGGGCCGGTGGGGCGATCACCGCGACCGTCGGGAGAAGCTCGCCGCCGATGCCGTGGCCCGATACTCGCGCGGCCACCACCCCGGCGACGCTATCAGTCGCCGATCCGTTCCCGATTCGCCGGCTGCGTGTGCCCGCTGGGCTTTGGCCCGAGCTGAAAAACGAATTGGATGCCGGACCGTGGGTGCAACTGCCTCGAAGCGAGTTTGAAACCCGGGTTCGTGCCGCTGCCGAAGCGGCTGAGTTGGCGAAGCAACCCCCGCGCCTCATCGAAGCGGTTTACACTGCCGAATTCGATGGTCAAGAACTGTTCGGGACAGCCGAACTGCAATTGCTCAATTCACGACCTGGGCCGGCATGGACCTCTCTGGAACCGTTCCGCTTGGCGATCCAGAGTGCCCGGTGGGCGGATGGCGACGAGGCGATTGTGGCGATTCCGGCAGGGGCTGCAGCCCCTGCCGTGTGGCTCCCACGCCCAGGGCGTCGGACCTTGCAATTGACCTGGTCACTGACCGGAACCACGGAATTGGGCGAACGGCGCTTCGAGCTACGAGTTCCCCCATGCACCACTTCTGTGTGGCGGTTGAACTTACCGGCGGATCAAATTCCCGCAGCTTCCGAGACACTGCTCACCGGTCCTTTCCCGGTGCCGGGTCAACCCGAGCGGCGGTTGTGGCAACTGCGGCCTGGGAGTTCGGCGAAGGTGGAACTTTCGCTCCGTCGTCGGGGGGCGTCGGATGCCCTGGCGCAAGCGAAATTGGCGGCACAATACGACTTTTCCGCCGGACAACTGACGGCCACGTTCCGCTACGAGTTAATGCCGACACGCGGCCCTGTGGACGAATGGTCTTTTCTGGCTGATCCTGGTTTGCACATCACTGATGTGGTCATGAACAATCGGGCCGCCTGGACGGTCGATCCGCCGGCCACTGCCGATGGTCCGCGGCGCGTCCGCATCCGTTTGCGCCAACCGGGACCCGGCGGGCTGGTGGTGATCTCGGCCTTTGGCGTCTTTCCTGATCCAAGCCGTTCGGCGGATGCCCCGTTGCCATCGGTTCGTCCATTGGCAGCTATTGTCGGCGAAGAAACGCTGGAGCTGCGGATTGCCAGCGGTTGGAAGATCGAAGCCTGGAATGCGGGTGATTACCGCCTGAGTGGTGGTTCGGCCGTGCCGTCATTGCCGCTGGGTGGAGGCGAGACGGCACGGGTTTTGACGTTAGAAGGAACGCTCTTGGCCCCGGGGGCCAATGAACCGTTTCGCCGCCTGCCATCGTTTCGTCTTAGCCCGATGGAAGCGGAGATTGCCACCACCGAACGTATCGATTGGGCCCTGGGGGAAACGCATGCCACACTGACAGCGCGGGTGGATGTGCGCGTACGGCGAGGGCCGCTGTTTCAGCTCGCCCTGCGCCCGCCCCCTGGTTATGTCCTCGATCGCAAGCCTGTTGCTATTCATGAGCGGGTTTCTTACGTCGGTCCGCCAACAGGGGGCACCCAAATGGTGGAATTCGTTCCCCCTTTGGTCAGTGGGCAGCAGTTGCAACTACACCTGGAGTTTCGCGGACCTGCGCTGCAACCGGGGGTGGGGTTATTTCCGGCGCTGGGGCTAGGTGCCGCCGACCGGGAAGGTTGGTTCAGCCTCCGAACGGTACCGCGATGGCTGGCGACGTTGCAACCGGGGGTTGGGGCCGAACCTGTCGGTTGGTGGAGTGGACTAACCACAGACATCCCCCGCGATGCGCAAGCGGTTTATTACTACCGCGGGAAAGAACCAGAAGGCCAGGTGATATTGCGGCTGGCGAACCCAACGTTCACCGCGCAGGCGGCCGTGCGTTTGCATACGATCGAGGATCGTTGGACAGTAACCACGCGCTGGCTGCTGCGCATCAGTGGCGGCGCGTTGGCTGCCGTGGCAGTCTTTGCTCCGCCCCACGACGGACCACGAACGTGGCGGTTGGTGGGCGAAGGAAACGCCATCAGCCAGGCTCTGCAACTGCCAGGCGAAGTGTTTTCCCTTCTTCCGGGAGGGCCACGATGGCCAGGTTCCCTGTGGGTATTGCAGTTCGATCGTCCACTGGCCACCATGGCGGAAATTGAGACGCTCGCGTTGGGTCCGCCGATTGGAACTACCCCGATGAGGTTACCACTGGCCCGCCTGCTGGGGGTGCAAGCTCCGGTACGGGTTGAAGTGGCGCCACCGTGGGAGAAACACGTGGCGGTTGAAATGCTCGGCGACAGCCTCCAGATCACGCCGCTTTTGCCAACAACCACGCCCCCGGTGGTGCAAGAGGCGTACCTGGTGACGGTGGTTCGTGCGGTCGATGATGTCATGGTCGCAATGGGCGGAACGATCCCCCATTCGACCGGTTCACCTCTGGCACTGACTTTGCCACCGGGGGTTCAGTTACGCAGCATCAATGTGATGGGCCGGTGGTTGAACCCGGCGGCGTGTATGGAGCGGCAAGCACCCGAGAGCCTGCGGATACCGCTGCCCACGGGAACGAACGTTCGTTTTGAAGTTCGCTATCGTCTGCCGGTATCGGCGGCTTGGCCGACGCGGGCTATTGTCAGTCCCGCGCCGCGTGTGAACGGGGCTGACGTGCCCGTCCAACGATGGTGGACATTTGCTTCAGGATTGCTCCCCGGTTGGCCGGCGCGGCCGTGGGATGCGACAGTGGAGGAACCACCCCTGTTGGGAGGCCCACTAACCAGTGGCGAAGCGATTGTGTTAGTGACCCAGGCCGACGACCTGGGGATTCGGGTGGGCACCACCCGTGCCGCGGCCGCGTTGGCCGTACTTCTCACGACGGGGCTGGTGCTGGGGGGGTTGCAGACTCTTCGGCGGCGGCGTCTTGGCGATATGCTTCTTTTGGCCGGAATCGCCGGAGTCGCAGGGGGGGTGTACCACCTTGGCCCACCGTGGTGGGCCAAGGTCGCGGGTCTGCCGTTGGTCGCCGCGGTGGTGTTTGTGAGCGTGGCGGCGGTCGCCTGGATCATACAACGTCAGCGTGACCACAGGGTCGCCACAGCAACGATGGCTGCGGTCCTGCTGGTGGTCTGGGCCACATGGTCGGTCAACGCGCAAAATCCGGCCACGGCCACGGTCTGGATCGTCACGCAGGAGGGGGGAACCGAGGACGTTTTCGCACCGCGTGCTGTTCTCGAACGGTTGGCGAGCTTCACGCAAGCCGCCTCTCCCGCCCCGGTCATTACGGCCGCCGAATATGCCATTCAAACGCAGGACGCTGTCGCCACTGTGACGGCCCAATGGATCGTCCAGGCCTTTGCGGCTCAGGAAAACATGGTCACGATCCCCCTGAGTGATGTTCGTTTGGAACGTGTGACGGTCAATGGTCGGGTGGCATTTCCGACATCGAACCGCCCCGATAGCTACACCATTGCGCTGCCGGGCCCGGGTCGGCATGAAATCGAATGCCGTTTTGCTACATCCCTGGTCACGACTGGTTCGGAGCGAGAAGTTCGTTTCGGCATCCCCGAGGTACCGCGAAGCCGGGTGGTGGCCGCCCTGGCCAAGGATGCTCGGCAGCCGCAGATTGTGGGCCGCTGGGGCCGGCAAATTGTGGCGACGGACGCGCGCAGCCGGTTGACGGCGGATTTAGGTGGAGCCAAAGCAGTTCATCTTCGTTGGCGCGAAGGGGCGTCGGGAGTAGCCGAGTTGCGGGTCCGTGAAGCGTGCGTGTGGGATGTGAGCGAATCCGGGGCCGAACTGACCGCGGCCTACTTGATCCGCGTCGAGCAGGGCACAGTGCCTGGTCTTGTCTTGGAAATTCCGCCGGACTTGGAAGTGGTCCGCGTCAGCGCTCGCAATCTGGATTTAGCCGCGGCGTGGCTGGCCTTGCGTGATTGGTCGGTGGTGGAAACTAAAGGTCGTTGGCCAGTGTTGCGGGTCGAGTTCCAAAATCCCACGGCGGGGCGGTTCATGGTCGTTTTCCAAGCGGTGCCGCGGCGGCCCATTTCCCGCCAGCCGGTGTTGCGGTTTCCACGCATTGTCTTCACGAACCTCCAAGGCACCAGTGAATCGGTTTACGGGCTGCGGACGTCGCGTCTGACGCTCGAAAGCCTTGGCGGCAGTGCAATCAGCGATTTCCCGGCGGAGGCATGGCGCGATTTTGTCAATGTGCCCGATTTGCGGTTGGAAGGGCAGCCGCTGCCGCGGGTCTTTCGCCCCACTGGGTCTGGTGCGGAGCTTCGCCCCTCGCTGCGTGTGGGTGAAGGGTTGGCCGTTCAGACGAGCACAGCATGGCAGGTTAGCCCCCATCGGGCCGATGCCGCCGGCACGATCACCTGGAGCGCCAAAGAACCACAATTACTTCTGGAATGGACGTTGCCGGGGGTGCGATTGTTCGAGGTCCGCGGCAGCGAGGTCGTCGGTTGGCATCAATCGGGTTCGCGGGTGCAAGTCTGGCTGCGGACGAGTGCGCGGGAAGGAACTGTGGAATGGCGCGGCACGATCAGTCCCGCTTCCGCGGGTAAAGCCCCCCCGGACACAATCACCTTTGAGGCCGTTCGGCCCCGCCTGGCCGGCAGTCGCCCCACGAGCGAAGAAGTTCGCGTGCAAGTGATGCCCGGCTGGCTGGCGGCCATCGAACGTGATCGCGGTTGGCAAACCTCCGCGCTGCGTGCAGGTGTGTGGCAGTTTCTGACCACCAGCGCCAACACCCTCGATGTCCGGCTGAAACTCACCCCCCCGCGTCGCTGAGGCCTGGTCATCGGGGGGTTCTTTCTCCCACCCCCGGCCGTGCCTACAACGTGGGGGAATGACGGCCGCTGGCACAGCCAGCTGGATTCCAAGCCGTGGCAATCGAAAGGCATCCACCATGCGCAAGTATTTCATTCTCATCGTCGCAGGCATCGCTTTGGGGGGGACGGGCCGCCCATGCCAACCCCTCCTCGCCGCCGACAAGCGACCGATGCAGCTGGAAGACCTGTTTGCCTTCCAGCGCGTCGCCGCGCCGCAAATCAGCCCCGATGGCAAATCGGTGGTCTATCAAGTCACCACGGTCGATCTGGACCGTAACCGCACATCCACCGCGCTGTGGCTCGCCTCCACCGACGGCAAGACGCCTCCCAAACAATTGACCGATCCCCAAGGCCAACGCGATGCCAACCCGCGCTGGTCGCCCGATGGCGAACGCATTCTCTTCGAATCGAATCGTTCCGGGTCAATGCAGCTGTGGATTCTGACCGCTGATGGCCAGGTAAAACAACTGACCAACATCTCCACCGGTGCCAGCCACGGCATCTGGTCGCCCGATGGAAAACGCATTGCCTTTGTTTCGAGCGTCTATCCCGAATTCAGCGAAAAGCCCTTCGCGGAAAGCGATAAACTCAACCAACAAAAAGAGGACGCCATCGCCAATAGCCCGGTGAAAGCCCGAACTTTCACGAGACTGTTCTTTCGCCATTGGGACGAATACGTGGGCGACAAACGACGCCATCTGTTTGTGATCGATGCTGATGGCCGCAACTGCCGCGATGTCACCCCTGGCGACCGCGACGCCCACCCCACCAGCAGCACCTTCAGCAGCGGCGACGACTTCACCTTCACGCCCGATAGCCAACATCTGGTCTTCACCGCCGTGCCCGAGAAGAACGAAGCCTGGAGTACCAACTACGACCTCTGCCGCGTCAGCATTCACAACACCTCAACGACATGGGAAACGTTGACAGTGGATAACAAAGCCGCAGACAGCGGGCCACGCTTTGCCGCCAATGGCCAGAAGTTGGCCTGGCGTGCCCAGAAACAAGCTGGCTACGAAGCGGATAAATGGGATATCGTCGTGGCGGATTGCCAACCGGATGGCAAACTCACCGGAAAACCCTTCCCTGTCACGGCCAAATACGATGTCTCCGTCAACGAATTTGTCTGGACTGGGGGGTCCGACCGGGCCTTTCTTTTCACTGCGCACTGGAATGCCGTCGATCCCATTTTCTTCATCCAAATCGACGGCCAAGGTTTCGACATTCAGTTTGATCGCGGCACTTGCAGTTCCCTGTCCGCATCCGCCAAACGCAACATGCTCGCCTATACCGTAGCGCGGATGACACACCCAGCGGAAGTGCATGTCCACTGGTGGCCGGCGGATCAAGCCAAACCCCTCAATATCAGCCGGGCCAACGAGAAACGACTCGAACAACTCGACTTACCCGCACCGCAGGCGGTCGAAGTGCCGGTGGAAGGCGATGTCCAGATGCATATGTGGATTCTCAAGCCCCCCGGATTTGATGCGACGAAGAAATGGCCGGTGGCGTATCTGGTTCACGGCGGGCCACAGAGCGTTTGGGGCGACAATTGGAGCTTCCGCTGGAACCCGCAACTGTGGGCTGCCCAAGGGTATGTTGTGGTGTTGCCCAATCCGCGGGGCAGTGTGGGCTTTGGCCAGAAATTCACCGACGAAATCACCGGCGACTGGGGCGGAAAATGCTACCGCGATTTGGTGCGCGGACTGGATTACGTCGCCAAGCTACCGTATGCGGACAAAGACCGCTTCGCCGCGGCCGGCGCCAGCTTCGGCGGCTACATGATGAATTGGTTCGCCGTCAACGACATCGCCCCACGTTTCCGCTGCCTGATTACCCACTGCTCGGTGTGGAATTTCGAGAGTATGTGGGGCACGACCGATGAACTGTGGTTCGACGAATGGGAACACGGCGGGCTACCGTGGGAGAAACCCCACAAGTATGCCGAGTTCAGCCCGCACAAACGTGCCGGCGAATTGGGCAAACACAAAACGCCCATGCTCATCATTCACAACGACCTCGATTTCCGCTGCCCGATCGGGCAAGGGCACGAACTGTTCAGCGCCCTGCAACGGCAGGGTGTTCCCAGCCGGTTTGTCAACTTCCCCGATGAAGGGCACTGGGTGTTGAAGCCGAAAAACAGCGAACATTGGCACAAGGAGGTGTTCGCGTGGTTGAAAAAGTACGCTCCCCCCGGCCCTCGGTGAATGGAAACCTAGAGCAGCCCCAGGCTGCAACCGGCTCTGGCCCGAGTAGGCCACCCAAGGACGACCCACCCTGATGGCAGGCGCGATCGTGAGCGGTGGGAACGCCATTCGTTCGGTGGCATTCGCGGTTCGGCTGGCTTGGCGAGCCGCGAACGCTGCCGCACGGTGAAACGCAGGTCGGTTCGCGATGACCATGGCTTATGGATGGAAGGGGCAGCCACTGTCGGGTGGTCGCGGCTTGTGCGACGCTTCGTCAGAAGCTCATCGTGCTATAGGCAACATTCATCGCGTGCTGTCATTTGCCGATGGAGCTGGGTTTCTCCTTGTAGATATTGAACGGCAGCGGATCGATGGTCAGCACGGGGTTGGCTTCGGGGAGGGCATTGGTCAGAACGTAAGCGCTTTTGCCGTTGTCGAAGCTGGCGCCGATGTTCAGCCAGATGAATTGCCCTTTCGCACCCCAAACTTTGATTTCGAGGAATTGGGCCGGTTCGGCAAAGCCGTGTTTTTCCTGGGGCGGACCAGTTTCAAACGTCTTGGCTTCGATCTCGGAGATTTGCCGCAACAGGGTATTGATTTTCGCGGTGTCGGGGGTCAGGTCGGTCAGAACGCTTGGTGGTTCACCGGGTTGAGGCGGCGCGATCACCCAAGCCCCGTCTTTGTTCTTCTCGAGGGCCACGCGAATTGGTTTGGGGCCGATCAACCCCACCCATCCGCGGAGTTCGACCCGGGTCGCCTCGGTGGTGGGCAGGCCGCGGAAGATGCGGCGGTCGCGCAGGTCGGGCGTGGAAACGTCGGTGAAGACCAGGCGCGGGACCGTGAACAGAGCCGCTTTGCCCCCCACGCGGAGATAAACCGATGCCGCGTCCGGCGTTTCTTTGCCGAATTCAAAGGTTCGTTCTTCGTTATTGGGTAACCCGACAACCACTTTCAAAACTGGCTGGGGCGTGAAACCCAGTTCCGCAAGCCGCTCCGGCTTGGGGTCTTCCTCCAGCCAACGCACCGTCGAGTTGAGTGTACTGAGCTGATCGAGAATCTTGTTGACCGATTTTGTATCGGCGATGCGGCCTTTGGGTTCAGGGGCCACGAAGCGCCAGAAGCGTTCTTGCGTCGGGGGAGTGTCGGTGGGGTCTTTTTCGAGGGTGTAGTTATTGGCCGGGTTTGTCCCAGTGACGGTCAATTTGGTCGCGGCGGTGGCGGTGAACGATGGCAACGCCGGATCGAGCAGATCGAGCCGCGACTTCATCACGCTGGCCAGGGCATCGACTGAGGCAGACGCGGCGCTGGGCGTGACCATCGCGGCGATGGTGTAGGTGTTCACTTGCCCGGTGGGCAGCGTACGGCGCACATGGATGCTATCGCCTTCCTTGCGGCCGAATTCGAGCTTGATCGGTTCGGCTTTTTTGGTCGGTTCGGCTTTGGTGTCGGTTGGGGTCTCAAAACCATTGATGTACACCCACACCGTTGCGGTCGGCGGCGTGAAATTGGCGTCGTTGGCGGTGGTGAAGTCGCGGACGATCCGCGGCGCTTTGATCACATCCAGTATCCCTTCCACAACCGATGTCCGGGCGGGTTGAGGATCGTTGGGTCCGCCGTAGAGTTTCCATTCGGTGCCGATGCGGCGCAGTTTTGTGGGAGTGGCCTGGCCGGCCAGTTGAAGGTCGAGGCCGTCGATGGTTTTCCGCGGATCGAGGGTCATCAGGTTGCGGTCGCGCAGTGGGCTGGGGTCTTTGATGACAGCTTTCAGCCGGTGGACATCGCGGCCGGTAGCGCGGATGACCCCTGGCTGCCCCTCGATCATGACGAACACCTTATCGCTGGTGGTAGGCGGTGGCGATTTGTCATCGGTTTTGGGAGGCACGTCGGCCTTGCCGATGAAGACCGTGGCCGATTGGCCGTCTTTGGTGCGCATCTCCACCCGGATGCGGTCGGGGTTCTCCGGTTCCAGGCCGTACTGTTTGAGATCGCCCGGATTGTCGAGAAAGTCGTTGGCCGAGGCGGCGGCCATATTGGTGAGTGTCCGCACCAGCGGCGAAACCCCGTTGAAGGTTTCCAGGGCTGTGCCCACGTCGCCTTGCGGGTCGGCGGCGCCCCATCCTGCCGGCAGGTCGAACTGCCAATCGCCCGAGGCCGTTCGTGACAGGGCCACTTCGAGTTTCTGCTGCGGCAGGGCCAACCTCAGTGCACTGACATCTTCCCCAAAGGCACGACTATCCGCGGGGAAGACCGATTTGCTGCGGAAATCGGCGGCCCACTTCACAAAATCGACCGCTTTGCCTTGCCCACGTTTGTCACGAAACAGAGCGTCGAATTGCATGCGCGGCACGGCCTGTGGTCGATCCGGCCGAGCCGAGGTTGTAACGAACACATTGCCGCGCTCGCCCAACTCCACGTCACCGAAGTTGATGGTGGATGATTTTTCGGACCCTTTGCGGAGTGTGACCTTCATATTGGGCGGTTCTAGCCCGCGGGCGGCCAGCGCCGTGGAGCCGGTGTAGGAGGTGGGTTTGGCTTGCAGAATGGCGTTGATGGCTGCGGTCACCAGTTGGCTATCGGCCGCTGCCCGGTACGGCTCCACGATCTGCCACGTTTTGGTGTTGGCGTCGATGCGCTCGATTTTCAGCCGGCCGCCGGTGGTTCGT
Source organism: Gemmata sp. (assembly GCA_025055115.1). Taxonomy (GTDB): domain Bacteria; phylum Planctomycetota; class Planctomycetia; order Gemmatales; family Gemmataceae; genus Gemmata. The sequence goes on along the minus strand of JANWYJ010000029.1, from coordinate 79,638 downwards.
TCGATCTCCAGGGAGTCGATGTCATCGGCCTTCACTCTGGCCAATTCTTCCGCGAGAAGTCCGCTGGTGGCGAGCGACTCATCCTCGCTGACGAAGCTGACCACCAACAGGGCGACGACAACGACAAACACTCCCCCCAGCAACAACGCAGTCTGACGGAAGTTCATGTACGAACGCTCCGAACAATAACCTCGGCGGCGCTTCATTCCGCCGTGGACGATGGGATGCACAAAGGCTCACAGGCCCGGTTTACGCCGCGCGGCGGCGAACGATCCACACGCTCGCACCCAAACCCACCACCACCACCAGACCAAACAGCAGCGGGAACCATAGCCCGCGGGTTTCATCCGCGCTGGCTGGCAGGCTGAAGGATTTGTACTTCTTGGCCTCGATATTGAAGGTAACCGGTGGTCGATCGCGGAGCCAATCGATCGTCGCTCCCATCAGGTCGAAGGTGATGGGATCGACGCCATCGCGCGATTGTTGGGCGTAGATATCGCTGATCATCAAGCCATTGCCGATGACGACCACGCGGCCCGATTCCCCTTCCGAGGCGGCCACACCCACGGGTCGGGCTTCGTCCGTGAGCTGTTTGGCGCGTAACAAAGCGGGGTCTTTGCGGAATTCCTCGAAGTATTTGGCGGCGCGGAATTCGGTGGGGCGGCGGTCTTCAAGCCAGCTGTACCGCCCTGGCTCGGTGATCAGCAGGGTGACGGCCCGATACGCCGGCCCGCCGTCGCGCACCGGTGCCACCGGCCGCCACAGCGGCGTGACAAAGGCCGTCTTCTCGCCCAGGCCCATCGCCACTGGGTTGCGGGCGCGCCGGGCGCTTTCGGCAAACCCGATCACATGGCTGAGAATGTCCAGGCCTTCCCGCGTCTCAACACCCAGGATCAGTTGCGCACCCAGCCGAATATTGAACTCCAACAGCAACCCTTCCAAACCCGTTTTCCGCACTTCGCCGGTGGGTTCAAATTGGGGTCCGGCCAGAACGATCAGTTTGCCTTTCTTGGTGCCTCGGGGTTCGGTCATGTATCGGCGAATGGCTTCCACATGCTGTTCGGCGAGGGTGGACACCGGTTCGGCCACCACCACCACCGCGGCATCGTCGGGCACCTTGGGGGTGACCGGATCAAACTTCAGTGGTTTGACGGCCAGGTTACTGCGTTCCAGGAACAAGCGCAGCCGGTTGGCCGTGGCCGAGGGCTTCAGCTCTTCGCCCGGGGGCGGATCGATATTGAGTTCCCCGGCCGATTGCGTGAAGTACACCACCGCTTTGGCCTCGCTTTCCGCCAGGAACAACAGTTCTTTCATGAGCCGGGCTTCACCCACGAACGTGCGCGATGGCTGCTCGCCACGCGGGGCAAATGAGCTGCCTTCGAAGAATTCGTCGTCGCGGATGAAGACATGCCGTTTTTCATCGGCACCGACAACCAACAGCACCCCATAGTCGCTCACTTCCAGCACCGGGTATTTTTTCGTTAAGGCCAGATATTCGTTCTTGTTCCCCGAAGGGCTGAGAGGCTTATAGGTGAATTGGCCATTGCTGTTGTCGGCACAATTTTCGAGCAAGCGGCGGATGTCGTCGTAGAGCCGGTGGCTGACCTCCGGCAAGATGGCGTAGGCGATGACGGGTTGGTCGAGTCGGGCGAGGAACTCTTTGCTCCCGGTGGATAGGGAGTAGAAATTCTCGGCGGTGGTGTCGAGTTTGTTGGGCAATTTCGGCCCCAAGAAGATATTGACCACCACCAGAGCCACAAACAGCAGCAACAGTGTCAGGCCGAAGTTGGCGCTGTAGACCAGCCGCCGTAGCAGGGGGTTGTTACGCTCTTCCGCTCGGGCCGGAAAACTGGCCAGAAACATCAGCCCGCTGCCGACCACGATCATCAACAGTGGCAACAGGACCCATTTGGCTTCCTTGGTTTTCCCTTTGTCGAGCCAGTCGCTCAGAGAATCGCTCCAGCGGTACAAAAAGGCAATCCCGGCCAGAATCAGCACCGCGCCGATGAGTCCGCCGATGCCCAAAACCAGGGCGCGTGCTTGCGCCCGCTGTTGCGCTTCGCTTTCTGGCGGCAGGCTCGCCAGCAACCAGAAAGCCGCGCCGACCAACACCAAGCAGCAGGCGCCTGCGGCAATCGCCGCGACGCGGTAATCATTCCGCGCCGGGTCTTTGACCGCGGCGGTGGTGCTCTCATCGAGGGCAAACGGATCGTTGCTGGTCTTTTCGCTGTCGGTCGCCGCGGCCGGTGGGGCACTGCCGGCGGCTTTCACCACCCCCCAGGCGCACAGGGCCAGAAAGAGAATGGAGAAAGCCAACAGAACGTAGGCTGTTTTGTGCCGCTGGTGGCGGATGAATTCGCTGATCGGGTCCGGCGGCGAAACTGGGGCCGGGGATGGTGGGTTCGGTTGCATGGTGGTCGTTTCGGCTCAACAGTTAGCGACTTGGCCATAGCACGCCGATGCGTTCCGAGGCACAGTCACTTCCACTTCCGGGTTTCCAACACTTTGACCGACAAAAACAGCATGAAAACGGCTGCGGAGGCCCACACCAGGATTTCACGAATCGGCAACTGCCCTTTCGAGGATTCTAGCCACAGGTCGATGTACGATAGCCGCGTGAAGAATTGCTTGCTCAGAACGCCAAAGCCAACGTTCATGTCTTTCAGGAAGTGGCAGAACATCAGAAACAGCATCACCGCGAAGGTGAGAACCGCGGCCACAATTTGGCTGGAGGTGATCGTCGAGAAGAATAGACCAATGGCCACAAAGGTCGCACCACAAACAGCCAGGGCAAAGTAGAAGCTCAAAAGGGGGCGATAATCGAACGGCTGCCCGGCTTCCATACGGATGGCGATGAGGAACAGGCCCGCCGGCAGCCAGCACAGCAGGAAGAAAATCCACGTGGCCAGAAACTTGCTGAGAATGACCGGGGTTTCGCTGACAGGGCTGGTGAGCAGCACTTCCAGGCTGCCCGTCCGCCATTCTTCGGCCATCAGCCGCATGGTCAGCGCTGGCACTTGGAGCACTACACACATCACCGGGATCAGGTTGTAGAAGTATCGCGGAATGATCGGTTCGGGCAGCATTTGCCCTTGCCGGCCCGCGAGCACCAAGGTCTCGAAGAACGTCAGATAGCCGAACCACTGCGCCGCCAGCATGCCACCCAGTACGAAGTAGCCAATCGGCGAAAAGAAATACGCTGACAATTCCCGCCGTGTGAGCGTCACAAATTGACTTTCGGAGCAAATCCCGACGGCAATAGCCAAGTACAAAAGGCCCAAACTACCAAGAATTAGCCCCCCCGGAACCAAAAACGGCTTGGGCGGAACCGCCACCGGAGCCGTGAAGCTCGCGGTGATGAACACCCCCGCCGTCACCAACCCAACCACGGCCAACCCCACCCGGACCAACAGCGGCAGGCGCCCCCAGACCGCATACGCTGCAACAGCCAGGCTGGCCACAATCACCGCCACCCGGCCCAAGACCTTCCACTTATCCAGGGCCTGGTTGGGGTTGCGCAGTTCTGAGGGGCCATCGTGAAGCACCGTCGGGAATACGGTGCGACCAAAGGCATAAAACAATACCACGGCCCCCACAACACCCAGCACCACGGCGACCGCGTAGCCCAAACCTTCACTGGTATCCGTCTGATTCAAATAGGCCGAGAGAAACCCCAGCCCCAAAAGCGCCAGCGCCAGCCCCGTTCCGGCCAGAAAATCCGGATTGGCGATCCCCGCGACAATCGGTCCCACCGCCAACGCGCCACCCAGGATCAAAAGTGCCGTCAGGGCGTAGTGACGGAACTTCTCGTGCGTTTCGTAACGGGTAAAGGGGATGGCAAACAGCAGCGCTACCAAGCCAGCCCCAAAGCCCCACGGCAGCAAGTAGTAGCCCACAGTGCGTTTATCGCTGGGAGCATCGAACGGACCTGGCACCAGGCTGAACGCCACCGCAAACAGCAGCAGGACGCCCGCGAACATCCCGTACATCCGCCGCACTTCCTGTTCGCCATCGGAAAAGGCGTGATACAGCATCAGGGCCAGTCCCAGACCCGCCGCGAGAAAACCCACGCCTTCGGGCACCCACCGCGGACCAATTGCCCGCGTGGTGACAATCACCACAACACCCAAAACCGTCAGGAACAGGCCGATGAAGCCAATGATGCGGGCGATTGTCGGCCCTTCGGCAATGATGGCCGATGGGGCTGTTTCGGCCGGCGGTGCCGGACGCAGCGCCGGAGCGGCCGAAGGTGTGGCCGCTAAAGGATCAGTTACCGCAGGCGGTGTGCTGCTCATGGTGTTTCGGGGGGTTGCGCCTTCGAGGGATTCCGCCAGACACACACTGGTTACTCAGCACGGCCCACTATTTCTTAGGGGCTGTGGGTTCCGTCCAGAACGGGCTGAGCCGCCGCATCTTGTACAGCAGCTTGGCTCGTTCTTCACCCGTGGCGGTTTCCAGCTTCTGTTTGATCTTCTTCATTTTCTTTTTACGACGATACCGCCGATCGAGTTCAATACGTCGCTCGACCATATACTGCACTCCAGCGACCCTGCGAAAAGAAATTCGTTGCGATGAATCATACTTACACATCGCCCGCTTCAGCGACAAGCGCGCCAGTCATTTCCGTCAGCCGCGGGCTGGCGGCGGTGTGGCTGGTCGGGACCGTGGCCGCGTTGGCCTTTGTCGCTTTCCTCGGCACGAACGCCCCCTACGCGGATGAGTGGGAATTCGTTCCCGTCCTTGTGGGCGAAGAACCGGTAGGGCCGTGGCTGTGGCAATTGCACAACGAACACCGCATGGTGCTGCCCCGGTTGGTATATTGGGCGTTATTTCAACTCACTCACGATTTCCGCACCGGAATGTTTCTCCAAGTGGTCGTGCTGGCGGGGTTAGCCTGGTACCTGATGCGCCTGGCAGCCACTCTCCGTGGCCGACCCGACTGGAGCGATGCCTTCTTTCCCATTTCCATGCTACACATCGGGCATTGGGAAAATTTCGTCATGGGCTACCAAATTTGTTTCGTCTTCTTCACGCTCTTGGTAATGGGGCTGGTCGTAGTCGCCTTGCACATTCGCCCGGCCACGGCGTTTCGCTCGGGCGGACGGGCCGCTGGGCTATTGCTGCTATTGGCTCTGACGGGCAGTTTTGGCCTGGCGGTGGTCCCCCCGGTTGCGCTGTGGTTGGCCATCGTCGCGGGGGGAATTTGGTACCGTGGGCAGCGGGCACAAGCTGTGGGGCTACTGCTCCTGACGCTTCTGCCCGTGATCTATCTGGCCAACTACCTGCACGATTATCAGAAACCCGCGCATCACCCCGAGTTGAGTACCGATCCGTTCACGGTGCTCCGCGTGGCCGGAGAAACTCTGGCGGTCGCGTTCGGCATCGGGCTTGCGCCGGTGTGGTGGTGGGTCGCTCCGACACTCGGACTGCTTGGCCTGGCCACGCTCGTGCAGCTTGTTCGCCAGCGTTGGCCCTTGGCCGACGAACGCCTGGCCGTGATGGGTTTGGTGGCGGTGGCGGCCGGCGTGGCGGGGGTGGCGCTGGCGATTGGCATCGGCCGCGGCGGTTGGGGGGCGGGAATGGGGTTATGGTCGCGGTATTCCCTGCTGATGTGGCCTCTGGTAGCGATGGCATATTTGGTGTGGGTTCGGCAGGGGGCCAAGTGGGTCCCGATCGGTCTGTGTGTGATGGCGGCGCTGGCGTTCCCGGGAAATGTCGGCTTTGGCATCGGCCAGGGGGCCGCCTGCCACGCCACCTATTCGGCCATCGCCGCAGATGCTGCCGCGGGTCTGAGTGCGGAGGCGATCACCCAACGGAACTTTGCCCACAGCCATCAAACCGGCTACGACGACTGGGCGCACCGGGCTATCCCCCTGTTGCGGGCAGCTCGGATCGGTATCTTCGCGGGGAACTGAGCGATGGAACAGATCGGCCTGGGCTGGTGGATCGCCGGAGCGTTGCTGCTGGTAGGATTGCTGGCGTTACTGGTACGCGGCTTGTGGCTGTTGGGCCGCGCGGTTCATGTCGAACGGTGCCGCGAACTGTTCCGCCTTCAGCATGAACGGTTTGAAGAACAGTTGCTCAAAGCCGCCGCCAGCACCGGATTACCACGCGGTTTGAAGTGGGTGGCCTGCCGCATTACCGGGGATGCCCTGTTGGTCCGCGATACGGCCACCGGCGGTATTGTGGCCCTCGTACCCGTACAGATCGACTTCGAACCCACCGACGAGGGCGACATGGTCGATGTCCCGGCGGCCCGCGAGCCACGACCGTGTACCGCGGTATTCACCTTTCACCACGGAGCATGGCATACCGCGGGGCGCATCATCTTCAACCACACCCCCGAGCAAGCGGTGGCTGCCTTCCCCGAATTGCAGCGGCTGCCCGAACATGGATAACGACCCAGCTGGCCACGATCTTGCAGCAACTCACCTCTCCGGAACAACGGCTGCAGACTCTGGATCGGCCCGAAGAAGCTGTGTCAACCCGAAGGTTCAGACGACGCGGTGCAGGCTATCACGAGTTTCCCACAACCGATGATCATTTTTCCCACAACCGACGATCATTCGCCACGATGAAGCCTTTTCCTCAGCTTTTTCCTCAATTGTGAAGACGGCAGCTCCCCCGCTGGCAGATAGGAAACGTCCATTCTTCCGCGCCGATTGATCTTTCGCAGATTTCCACCGGACGTTATATCCCCGCGGTGTGTGGGTGAATCGCGGAGGCTGCGCGATGAGTGTTGGCAAGCACATACGGTCGATCGCGATGGGGGGCGCGGCAGTGGCGGCGGTGTGGGCGTGGGTGGCCCTGGTCGCGCCGGCGCAAGACGCGGCGCGTCAACCCCCAGCGGAACTGAAGTTCCATCTGCCGGCTCCCCCAACGCCCCCGGACGAGTCTCTCCCCCGGCTCGAAGTACCGCCGATCGACGATCCGAACGTCGAACTGGCGCAATTCCGCCAGCCCACCGGCAGCTTTCCCGCTCGCCCCGTGGCCGGGCCAACCCGCAGCGCCGAAGTTCCCGATCCGCCCTACCCCATCGTCACCATTCGTGTGCGTGTGCCCGCTGATGCGGCCCCGGGTGACGACATCAAATACCTCATCACCATCGCCAATGTTTCTTCCGCCGATGCGCACTCGGTCACTGTTCGCAATCCGCTCTCGGCCGAGGTGGAACATGTGGTGAAAGCCGAACCAGAACCCGATAAGTCCGACCCCACCGACAAGAAACGGCAACTGGTTTGGTCGTTCGGCACCCTCAAAGCCGGACAGAGCAAAACAATTGAACTGATCCTGCGGCACAAACCCAACGCCACGGAATTGAAGAACGTGGCCTACGTTCGCTTTGAACATGGCCAGGCCGTAACGACCAAAATTGCCAAACCCACCATCAAAATCACCAAATCAACGCCCAAACAAACCGTTCGTGATGAACCCTTCACCGTGCGCGTGGTGGTTGAGAACACCGGGCGTGTACCGGCAGAGAATGTGCGCGTGCTGGAGAATCTGCCCCCCTCGGCCGAAGTGGAAGCGATCACCACCGGTGGCAAGAGACTGAACACGCCCGAAGGGCAGCAGTGGCTGTGGGAAATCGCCAAACTGCACCCCCGCGAACGCAAGGTGATTGAATATCGCATCACGCCGCGGGAATCGAAAGATGTTTTCACCCTCACCAGTGTCACCGGGTCCCGCCTGGTGCCCGATAAGCCCGCCGAAGGACGAACGCAAGTGCTGGTGCCCGGTTTGGAAGTGAAGCTGACCGGACCGACCGGCGTGGTCAATGCCGGCGAGAGCGCCCGCTACGAAATCGTCGTTCGCAATACGGGCACACTGCCCTGTACCAATCTGAAAATCACCGGCACTCTTCCCAGCGACTGTATCCCCACGATGAAAACCCACGGTGGGCAACTGTTCCGCGATTCCATCGTCTGGCAACTTTCGCGTCTGGAGCCGGGCGAAGCCCAATCGTACCGCTTTGCCATCAAAGCCAATACCACCGGCCGGCGTGTCGTCGTGGCCAGTGCCAGCGATGCCCGCGGCCAGCGCGCCAGCCAAGAACTCGCCACGGTTTTCGCCGGAACCGCGGCCCTCGTCTGGGAAACAAAATTCCAACCGCTGACGATCCCCGTCGGCCAACAGGGCGTTTTCACCGTCAAAGTCAAGAACACCGGCGGCGAAGCGGCCCGCGATGTCCGTGTCCGCATCGAAATTCCCGAGGCGGTCAGCGTGGTGCAAACCACACCCAACGTTCGCGTCGACAACAACGTCATTGTCTTTGCCGCACAGACCATTCCCGCTTATGGCGAAACCACCTACACCATCACCTTCGAAGGCAAGAAAGCCGATCAGGCCTGGTTCCGCGTCCAAATGATGGCCGATTGCCTCGGCGATCGACCCATGCAAACGGAAAAAATGGTGGAAGTGATCGGCGGCCCGCGCTGATGGCTTCATAGCATCGCAAACACCCGTGAAAGTCCTCAGCACTCCGCGGTGACAAAATCCCAAGAACGTGATGCACGCACACAGGCAGCTGGGAATGGCATGCACACAGCGGATGTTCTTATCGTGGGGGGTGGAATTGTGGGGCTGGCCACCGGTTTGGCGTTGGCCGACCGCGTTGTGGTCATGGTGGTCGAAGCGGAAGAGCACGTCGGGCAGCATCAAACCGGGCATAACAGTGGCGTGATTCATTCCGGCCTCTATTACAAGCCCGGATCAGCCAAAGCCCGCACTTGCGTGGAGGGCCGAGAGCTTCTTTATCGCTTCTGTGAAGCCCACGGCATTCCGCACGAACGCTGTGGCAAGCTCGTTGTGGCCACGCACCCTGGCGAGCTGCCCGCACTGGCCGAACTCCAGCGCCGCGGCACCGCCAACGGCCTCCACGGCCTCCGCTGGCTGACTCCCGAACAGATGCGGGAAATCGAACCCCATGTGGCGGGCATTGCAGCGCTGCGCGTGACCGAAACGGGTATCGTCAACTACAAAACCGTTTCCCAGGTGTACGCGCAGCAAATCCACGCCCGCGGTGGCAGCGTGCATGTCCACAGACGCTTCCTCCATGGCCGACGCGTTGCTACGGGGATCGAAGCCGAAACGACGACCGGCCCCATCCAGGCCAAGCTGCTGGTGAACTGCGCCGGCTTGCAGTCGGATCGGGTCGCGCGGCAATGCGGCGTCGAACCCGGAGTACGTATCGTGCCGTTTCGCGGCGAATATTTTCAGCTCAAGCCACATGCCACCCACCTGTGCCGGCATCTGATCTACCCAGTACCCGATCCGCGCCTGCCGTTTCTCGGTGTTCACTTCACCCGCATGATCGAGGGCGGCGTGGAATGCGGTCCGAACGCGGTTCTCGCCTTCAGCCGCGAAGGCTACCGCTTTCGCGATGTCCGCCTGCGCGATGTCTGCGACTATCTCACCTACCCCGGCTTCTGGAAAATGAGCTGGAAGTTCTGGCCAGCGGGGCTGGCGGAGATGTATCGGTCCCTGAGCCGCCGCGCCTTCTGGCGGTCGCTCCGGAAGTTGATTCCCGAAGTATCGTTCCACGATCTGACACCAGCCAGCGCCGGTGTACGCGCCCAGGCGGTGGCTCCCGATGGCCACTTGGTCGACGACTTCTTCATCAAACAGACTGAACGGATGATTCACGTCCTCAATGCCCCCTCGCCCGCGGCCACAGCATCGCTGGCCATCGGCCGCTACATCGCGGAAATCGCCCTCCAGCAGCTGAACTAACAACCTGCCTCATGGCGACACGCCTGAACGATGGCCAGTTATCGCCTATGCTGAATCTGGTGGAGCTGTCAGGCCCGCCAACAACGCCGGCGTGGTGGCATGTGGCTTCTTTCCCCGTCAGCGGCGATGGCGGGAGGGCGAGGTGGGGTCATGAAGTACGCAGCGATCATCGAATACAGCCAAGACCAACAATTGGTGAACACACATCGACCCGCGCACCGGGCGTATCTGGCTAGCTTGATCGAGAAGAACCAACTCTTCGCGTCCGGACCCACCGACGATGGCTTTGGCGCGCTGATCATTTACGAAGCCGATTCTGCCGAAGCGGTCGAAGCATTGATTCGCGCCGACCCGTTCTTTCAAGCCGGGGTGTTTCTCCGCTGGACCGTTCGCCCGTGGAAGATGGTCTTCTTCAATCCGCAGTTAGCGTCAGTTCCCTAGAGCCGGTTTCAAAACGCCGGGGCGGCAGTGAAAAGAACCAGGTTTTCTGGCGTTTTTCAGGTGTTCGCACCACCTGGAACGATGCGGATCCACGAGCCATCGGGTGGCTGCCGATGGGCCGGTGGGCTGAACTTTCAGTGTCTGAACTGTTATGAGTGATATCGCGTTGGCAATCACCCGGGTGAAAGCTCTTGAATCGCTCTTGGAACAACTGGGAGCGACGGGCAAGGGCCTTCATGAGAAGGTCACGAGCGTGCAGGATCGGTTGTCGGCGGAGTTGGTGAAAAAGCTGCGCTTTATTGCGACCGTCCGCAACAAGCTTGTCCACGACGCCAATTATTCGCAGCTGGATGATCGCGACGGCTTTGTGCGTGCTTGCGACGAAGCCGCGGCGGAACTCCGGGCGTTGCTCGCCCCGCCGCGGGTGGTCAACCGCGGCTGCTTGGGGCTGCTGGTGCTGCTGGGGGGGCTGGCGATGCTGTTTGTTTTTGCTGGAGCCTTCACCCTTGGAGGTGGGCTTCCAGGAAATAGAGAGCTTTATCCAAATCCCGCGATAGACCGGTGAAAAGATCGGCCGTGTCTTGATCGCCCAACTGGCCGCTGGCGTCGATGGCGGCGCGAACGGTCTTGCCGACGGCCGCAAAGCGATCGGCGAGGGCCGTGAGAACCTCCGGAGCGTGGTAGGTGTGGGCCGGGAATTCCGGGATGCGGCTGGTGGCCGCGACCTGCCGGACTGTGCCGTGGGCCACGCCTCCCAAGGCCGTGATCCGCTCGGCCAGGGTATCGACTTGTTCGGCCAGCTCATCGGCCAGTTCGTCGAAAAGTTTATGAAGCGCGATGAAGTTCGGCCCTTTCACGTTCCAGTGAGCGAACTTAGTTTGCGAATGCAGGTCGAAAAGATCAGCCAGGCTCTGCTGGAGAATCGCCACCAGTTGGGCCCGTTGGCCCGCGTCGATGTCGTTGCGCGTGGAAAAGGGGATTGCTGCAGTGGTTGTGGTCTTGTTCATCGTCTCTTTCGTGTGAGCTGGCGTTGCTGTTCGAGTGCCCATCATTCATCCTCCCTCAAAGTGTACCGGCGCGGAGAGCTATTCTAACAGGGTAACGACACTATTAGGGTATCGGAGACTGGGGTATCGGAGACGGCCAACGCCCGCTGTGGGCGGAAAAAAATCCGAAAAATCTTGAGGAGCGCTAGACCCCCCGGTCCTCGCGAGTTGACCACGATGACGGAACAGAACCACTTCACCGTTCAGCAGATGTCAGTGACTGTCACAGCCAGCCCAGAAGCACTGACGTATACATTCACGCCCCCGGCGGCCGGCCCGCGACCGCGATTGTCGCTGCTCACCCTTGGTGTCTTCGTGGTAGTGCCACTGTGTTTGTTGGCCGGCGTGATTTCTGCCGGGGTTGTGAACCCCGTGGCAGAGCCGCGGTGGTCATTGCTGCTGAGCGGCACATGCTTGGTGCAAGCGCTAATATGGCTGACGGTGGGGGCAATCATCGTGGTGGAAATCGTTCGCCTCGGGCAGGCAAACGTCGTTCTCCGCTTCACGCCCACGGCGGTCTGGCATCAACATCATCGTGTGTGTCGCTTGTCGGAACTTCGCGGATTACGGCTATGGCACTACCACGCCACGACCGGACCGCGTGCCGGGCAACGCGAAGCCTACCTGAGCCTGCTCATCGGCGACACCGAGCAGACCCACGGTCTGTTCGGACGCTTTGATGAACCACAACTCCTTTATCTAGCAGATGATATGCACCGTCGCCTCACAGCGTTCGGCTTCCACCAAGGCCTGATGCCAGCGTTAGAACCACTCTCTATCGTCGCCTGTACAGAAGCCGAAGCGGTCCAACAGATGAACACCCGCCCCCCCCACAGCATCAGCCGATCGTATGCCCAGCGATGTCTGAACCTTGTGGGCCAGCCCGTGACGGGTACGCTGTGGTGCCTGCTGATGTTCGCGGGGCTGTTTGCCTCCGGACAGCGGATGATGGATGCCGAACTCAGTCACGGCTGGCTCCTCGCTCACGTCGTCAGCGGATTCCTCCACGTCATCCTGCTTCTGGGAATCTGGTCCTCGAAACGCAGCGCCACAACCACACAGGTACCAGCCCCCCACCAGCCGCCAACGGCAACCCGTCCTAGTGTCAGTTAAGTGACGTTGAAGACGGTGACGTTGCGGAAGCACCAGCCCCCCACCAGCCGCCAACGGCAACCCGTCCTAACCCCCGCACCGGTCCTGCAAGAGCAACGACACCCTCCAACCTTGACTTGTAACGACTTCTATTTCCTCCTCATCCCCTAAGGGCTTCCATTTCCTCCTCATCCCCCGCCGCGGTCCTGCAACAGCAACGACACCGCATGACGAAAGTCCAACGATCACGACACTCCATCCCCCGCCGCGGTCCTGCAACCCATACAAGTGATCCGGAACGCTGACCGACAGCGCACTGGCTGGATGGGTTCCCACCATCCACCTCCTGCTACAACTCCTGCGTCGTTCCTGTGACCCCGGGACGATCGTGGCCGGATGGGTTCCCCCCACACTTCCTCCTGCAACTTACGTTAAAACCTATCGACGACGACGAGAACGTTGAGGATGGGTTCCCCCCACACCTCCTCCTGCAACCCTCACAAGCGATTCAGAACGACCCCGACGCCTGGGGATGTCGCGAATAATTGTAGACAAATAGATCTTTTTATGGTTAATTAGGAAACGGAGCAGCTTCCCCAGGAAGTCAGGCCTCGGTGGGAAACTGTATCAGGAGGAAGTCAGGCCTCGGTGGGAAACTCCACGAGCGGTGCGAGGTGAGCCATGATGACGCTCAACATGATTGCGTTTGGCGTGGTGTTGTTCGTGGGCATGTATGGCCTCACAGCAGTTCTGCTCCGCAAGCAGCAGCCGCCGCGGCACAGCTTGCCGTAAGGCGGACCAGCGATTGGTGAAGTGACGGGCGAGCCATGGATAACCCGTACGGGGAGTCTGTGAGACTTCCGGGCGAGCGATCGGTTTCTCACCATGCCCGCAGCCGAGTCTGTATCGCAGGAACCCGTGCGGGGAGTATGCTCAACCAACCCGGAAAGCGTTCGGTTTCTCACCATGGCCGAAGCCGGGTCTGTATCGCGGGGGCTGGGGGTGTGGATGGGAAGCCCGTGGTGGGCGCAGGTCCTTGCGCGACAAAGCTGCCTGCGGCGTTGAAGGATCATCTGGGGCGTGTTTCTGCGGAAGGTTCCGGATGGAGTGTCGTCGCGTTCCGGATGGAGTGTCGTCGCGTACCATTCCGGGTTGTTGAAGGAGCACCCGACAGGTTTTTCTGTTGACGTGTTTTTCTGTTGAAAGGGGACGATGGGGCAAGGTGTGACAACTGGGTAATTGTATCGGTTGGTAGGCTGGAAACTTCGGTGCCTTCTTTTCAACTCACCCAGACTGTGCGGCCGATATCGAGCGTGCTGGATTCTCCGTTTTACGGGTTCTGTACAGGTGCGCTATGCCCCGATCGGCTCGCTGCCTTCCCGATATTGTCTCGGCTGCGATGGTGATACTTCTGGTGGGTCCTGGTTGTACGCGGCACCATTGGCGCCAGCGAGCGGATCAAGACGTTGAAGGGATCATCACCCAGAAGAACATCTTCCCCGATTGGCAGGTGAAGAACTGGCATGTGTACCCCGATCCGCGTGCCCGCTTCGCCGATCCTACCAATCCCGATCGCCCCCCCTATCCGCCCGACGATTTCGCCGCTCGAACACTCTCGCCCAATCCGCAGAAGCCGACGAAGCGCTCCGGGGTCGGCCGCATCGAGGGTTACGAATACCTGGCCAAGCTGCAACAATGGGATGCGGAAAACCGTGCCGCTGATCGCGTAGCTCGGCCACCGGTTGTAACCGCGGATGAACTCCGTTGGGCCTATCAGCAACGAGCCAGCCAAGGGGGTCAATCGCCGCGGCCGGTTGTCCCACGTCCCACGTTTTCCGAACTAGCGTGGCCCCTCCCCGAATGCACGGATCGACCGGCGGTGCGTCACACCCTGCCGACGCACACACCGGGAGCCTGGCGCCCCGGGCCGGTCGAGGGTAAGAAAGACGAAAATACGCCAGTAGCCACCACCGACCGGCCATCGGGCACGATCATTCCCCCGCGGGGCCGGGATGAGTTCAGCCCCTGGTCGGGGTCCCGGCGGCCACCACCCACGATCGTCGAAGATCGACAACCCGTTATGGTCGTGGCCGGTGAAGTGGACCACAACGGCCAGTCGGTTCCCGCTATCGCGGTCATGCCGTTGGAGCGTAACGCCACCGCGGGTGCCCCGGAACGTTGGCCGCCACCGCAACCGGTCGATCCTGCGAAGCCGGCCGGTAACGATCCGGTCGGCCAAGGCGGCGACGGTTGGCCTGCCGATGGCGAGCCTGCCGCCGATTACCTCCGCGCTTTAACCACCGACCAACCCGCCTACCGCATTCGCCTCGAACAAGCCATCGAACTGGGGTTATTCAACAGCCGCGAATTCCAAGACCGCCGCGAAGACCTCTTCCTGGCGGCTCTGCCGGTGTCGTTAGCCCGCTTCAACTTCGCCGCTTTGGCATTCTTTGGGGAAGAAGTCATCCGCCGTTCGACGGGCCGTGAATTGGCCAACGGCGGCGAACGCTGGCAATTCACCAGCGATGGTAGCATCCGCAAGTTGTTCCCCACCGGGGCGCAATTGCTGGCCCGACTGGCCAATCAGGTAGTGATTGATCTTTCGGGGGATAAACCCACCACCACGGTCAGCAACCTGACACTCAGTTTGGTGCAACCGCTTCTGCGCGATGGGGGGAAAGCCGTTACGCTCGAACCGCTGACGCTCGCGGAACGCAACTTGCTGTACGCGATCCGTTCGTATGCCCGGTTCCGCAAAATCTTCTTTGTGGCTATCGCCGCTGGTGGCAACTACACCAATAATCCCTACGGTTTGCAGGGACTTTCACCCAACCTGGGTCGGGGTATCGGCGGTAACCTCACGGCACCGAACATTGGGTATCTCACACTGCTGCGGCTCGAAGCCCAAATCAACAACCAACGGCGCAACGTGGCCGCCTTGGAACGGTTGTTACGGCTGTATCAAGCGTTCCGCGAAGGCGGGCAACAATCGCCCCTGCAAGTGGGGCAAGTGGAGGTGCAACTGCTTCTGAGTCGGGGGAACCTGTTGACCGGCGGCGGCAACAACCCGGGTATTCGCGAATATCTCGACGCTCTGGATAACTTCAAGCTACAATTGGGTTTACCGATGACGGTCCATCTGGAATTGGACGATACGCCGCTGCGACCGATCCGCGAACAGTTGGCCCGTTTCGATGAACTGTTTGCTCAAGCCCGAGCGATGGAATTGGAAGCGGCTCGGTTCGACCCCGCCGAGCCGGTCGCTGCCTTCCGGAAACGATGGCTGAATTTATTGACCGAATCGCCTCTTGTGAAAGGAACGCAGTTTGCCCAAGATATAGAGAAACGATGGGCCACCTGGGGACCGGCCCAACTCACCGAAGAACAAGCCCGAACCCGACTCGCAGACCTTAAAGCGCAACGGCGGAAAATTCTCGATGAACGGGTCGAGCGCGAACTGAAAAAACTCCCCGACCCTCCGGGTACGGCCGAAAAACTCGCCACCTTGAATGCCGAAATCGATTTGGGCGAATTTGAACTGGCTGTCCGGGAATATGAAGCGCAACCGTGGGCCAAGAAAGAAGGCCGCGAACGGCAACTGCTGCAAGAAAATGCCTTCACGCGAGCGTTCAATGCCTTCTATCTGGTGGTTCTCAGTGCCCAGAATGAGCGCCTCGCCGGGCTGTACAAAAAATGGCCCGCGTTGCCGCCGCTGCCGGTTAACGGTTTGAATTTGCTGACGGCTTCGCTGGATGAAGCGTATGCCGCCGGCACGCAAGCGGCCCTGGCCAACCGGTTCGACCTGATGAACGCGCGGGCGCAGGTCGTGGATGCGTGGCGGCAGATAACTGTCACGGCAAATTCCTTACAAGGTGTCTTCGATGTTCGCTATGATTTAAATAGTACGACTCCCCCCGGTGGAAATAATCCGGTCGCTTTTTCGGGCGACCGCACCAGCCATCAACTGACGTTTCGAGCGGACCTTCCCCTCGTACGTCGCGCCGAGCGGAATAACTACCGTGCGGCCCTTGTAGCCTACCAACGCCAACGCCGAACCCTCATGGCGTTCGAAGACAACATCGCCAACGATGTCCGCACCGACATCCGCCAACTGCGTACTTTGGCCGAGCTATACCGGATTCAGCAACGTTCGGTCGAACTGGGTTATGCACAGGTGGACAACGCCGAGGCCATCCTGTTTGCCCCGCCGGTACCAGGGGCTGGATCAGATGCCGGCAGCGCGGCCGCGTTGACGCAACAGGTGCTGCAAGCCCAAAGCGGTTTGCTCAATGCTCAAAACACGCTGTATGCGCACTGGGTGAACTATCTGATTGCGCGGATGCGTCTTTACTTGGACCTCGAGCTAATGACGCTCGATGATCGCGGGGTATGGAGTGATGAACTTTTCAACCGAACCGACGACGCAACCCAACCCACTGACCAGCCCGGCGGCGAACGACTTCCGGCCCCCCGACCTGTCGGCCGCAGGGGGGGTCCTCAGCTCCCGCAGCAGTGGTCCGAAAACGCTCCCATCGCGGACCGCCGGTAGCGGCAAGCTGTTGCTGGTGGCCGCCGCCAGTCTGCTGCTGATCGGCGCCGCGGCGGCCAGCGGCTGGTATCTGTTCTTGCGGCCTGCCCCGGAACGTGCCGATATCCTCCTGCACACCGTCAAACGCGAACCGTTGATCGTCAGTGTCACCGAAAAAGGGACCCTCGAATCGGTCGACAATCGCGATATTGTCTGCCGTGTGCGCGCTGGCAACAAAAGTTTCTCCAGCACCATCAAATGGGTCATCGACGACGGCTCCCGCGTCAAACCCGGCCAATTGTTGATGATCCTCGACGACTCGGCGCTCAAAGATCAAGAAGATAACCAACTGATCGTGGTACAAACCGCCCTGGCGAACAAAATTAAAGCCGAAAAAGATGTCGAGATTGCCATCAAAGAGAACGAACTGAACATTTCCAACGCGCAATCGGCTCTGACGGCCGCCGAATACGCCCTGAAAACCTACATCGGCATGACCTACGACCCCAACCGGGCGACCTGGGCGGCTGTGGCCGGCGGCCCGGTGGCCTTGGTCGAAGCCGGAACCTTCCGCCAATCCGTCGACGATCTGACCGGCCAAGTGCGCTTAGCCGAAGCCACCGTGGAGCAAAACCGCGAACGCGCCGCTTGGGCGGAACGGATGGTCAAACTCTCCTACATGAGTCCGGCCCAGGCGCAGGCCGAAAAATCCCGCCTCGATAGCTCCGTGGAAACCCTCCGGAGCCTCAAAGCCAAACTCCAACAACTGCTGACCAGCGAACGCGACCAGACCCTCACCAACCTCATCCTCACGCGTGATAACGCCGCCTTGAGCCTGGAGAAGGCCAAACTGGAAGCGGAGGCGAATCTGGCCAAATTCGTGGCCGAAAAACGCAAATGCGACCTGCTCTACGCGCAGGCGGATGAACTTTTGCGGGAAATCCAGCAACAACGCAAAGAATGCGAAATCCGCGCCCCGGACAACATCGAGCCGGATTCGATGGTGGTTTACTACAAGCAGGAATCGAGCCGATTCCGCACGACCACCGAAGGCATGATCGAAGTCGGCGCGCAAGTCAAGGAAGGACAAAAACTTCTGCGTATTCCCAATCTGCGGAAAATGCAGGTCAACACCAAAGTCCACGAAGCGATGGTCGCCCGCATTCGCGGCGACGTCTGGGTCCCCACCCACTTCGTCGATAGCCTGCAAAAACTGATGCTGCTCAATACCGATCCATTCACCCGCATCGTCAGCCAACACCAAGACAATGTGAATCACCTGCACAAAGTGTTCCGGCAGGCTGAGTATGTCAAAGTCTCGGACGGGCAGAAAGCCACAATCCGCGTCGATGCCCTTCCGGATCGCGTCTATGAGGGCCGCGTACGCACCGTCGCCAACGTGGCCAGCCAAGTCGATTCCTGGACCTCCGACGTGAAACTGTATCAAACGATTGTCACAATTGACTTTGAAGTCTTGCCCGACGGTAGCCGCAAACCGGTGATCGGCGAACAACTGAAACCCGACATGACCGCGGAGGTGACGATCACCGTCGATACCACCCACCAACCGGTGCTAACGGTCCCGGTGCAGGCCATTGTGGGTGGCACCGACATGGGCGCTGTCCGCGAAGTCTTCGTCAAGACGCCCACCGGTTATGAACGTCGCCCCGTGAAGCTCGGCTTGGCCAACGAAAAGGTCGTGGAGATTCGCGAAGGGCTGACCGAAGGGGAACAAGTCGTTCTCAATCCCCGGGTGCTGCTCGCCCCCGACGATAAGACCCGCACCCGCGACGGCGAGAACAAAGGCGGCTCCGGCGGTGAGGGTAGAAACGGCAAAGGCGACTCCTTCAAAGGCGACGAAGGCCCCTCCCCGGGCGGATCGAAAGGTAGCGGTTCGCCCGGTAGCAAAGGCAGTAAGGGCCAAGGCAAACGCCCTGGCGGCGGCCCCCCCAACGGCAGCCCCGCTGGCCCGCCGCCCAACCCCGCTGAATAGTCGCCCCTGGGGTGTGGCGACGAGCGCGAGTTGTCCGGCGCGCCTCTCGCTGAATGGTCGCCCCCCATCGCCCACCCCGCACCAATCCTGCCCGCGACCGCCACCCGCGCGATTCCCCGAATCACGCCTTGGCAGTCGCGAGGGTTTGCGAATAATACCAACAGCCCCAACGTATAGGTGAATCGGTCAGTAGGTTCTTCTCCCCGGAGTACAACGATGTCCCTCGATTTAAGCCCCGAGCAAAAAGCCATCGGTAAAGCCAATTTCGATCAGGCATCCGGGGATTTGGCACGCCAAGGCCGGATGCGGACGCTCGCCGTTGGCGGCCCCGACGACCCCGACCGTCGCGACGTTCTCAAAGCCGGTCTGGCCGCGGGTGCCGTGGTGCCGGTGTCGGCCGCGGTGTACTTTGGCTATCAGTCGTGGAAGGGCAATAAAGCCGTGCGGACCGCCCTCATCGGTACCGGGGACGAAGGCGGGGTTCTCGTCGGCGACCACAACCCGGAATTCAATGAAATCGTCGCCATCTGCGACATTCGCCCCACCAACCGCAAACGCATCATTGAAGGTGAAGAACGCGGGCCGCGCAAAGGCTTGCGTCGCCACTATGGCGAAGCCGTCGCTCGCGAAATCGCCGAAAAACGCACCTATCACACCGTCGATGCACTCTTGGCCGAGAAAGACAAACTCGGCCTTGAAGCGGTCATCATCGCCACCCCGCTGAACACGCACGACATCATCGCCAAAAAGTGTATGGATGCCGGGCTGCATGTGCTGTGCGAAAAACTCATGGCCCACGACGTATCGCGCTGCAAAGACATGATCCGTTACGCCAAAGAAAAAGGCGTTCTCCTCTCCATCGGCCACCAGCGGCACTACAGCACCCTCTACGCCCAAGCCATCGAACTGATCGAAAACGGCATCCTCGGCGATATCCGCTACATCCGGGCCTTGTGGCACCGCAACAACTCCTGGCCCTACGACCCGAAAGCCTTCAACGACAAGAAATTCGACAAAACCTACGGCATTCCGGCGTATGTCGATTCGTGGTGGAAGGAAGTGCCCATCGAAGATGCCAAAGAGCTAACCCCCGAGAAGCTCAAAGAACTGGCCTTCGCCGACCCCGAGAAATACGGTTTCCGCGATGTGGCCGAACTGGTCCGCTGGCGTTGTTTCAACCGCACCGGCGGCGGGTTGATGGCCGAATTGGGCAGCCACCAGCTCGACGCCTCCTCGATCATCCTCGGCCATGTTCGCCCCCTCACCGTCAGCGGCGTGGGCGGCAAATTCTTCTATGGCCGGGGCGACGATCCCAGCCGCGGAAACGATCGCGAAGGGGCCGACACAGTTTTCGTGACCTACGAATTCCCCGGCCGAACCTACTACGAACGCGACGACCGCGGCCACGTTGTGCTCAAAAACGGCAAACCCATCATCAACCCCAAAGGCAAAGATGATATCGTCATCGTCACCTTCAGCTCGATTAACACCAACGAATTCGAAAACTACGGCGAATGGGTGATGGGCACCCAAGGCACCATGTTCTTGGAAAAAGAAGCCGACGTCTACCTGTGGCGTGAACGCGACAAATCCAAAAAAGGCGACACCGGCGGCCGAGATACGAAAATCACAGTGACCACCGCCGGCGGTGGCAAAGCCGTGATGGAATCGACCAGTACCTGGGGCGGCGGCGGCAGTAGCGCCTCCACAGGCAAAGCAGCCGGCGGCTCCGATTGGAATAGTGCCGTCCGCGGCTATCGCACCGAGATGGAACATTTCGCCTACTGCATCCGCGAATGGCAAAAACGCGGACAAAAAGTCAGCTACGAAACCGATGGCAACGGCCACCTCAAATACGCCGACATCCTCCCCCGCTGCCACGGCGAAGTCGCAATGGCCGACGCGATTCTGGCCCTGACGGCCAACATCGCCATGGAAACCGGCCAACGCATCAAGTTCCGTGACGAATGGTTTGATCCCAACACCCCCGATGCCCCAGAGATCGACTTCAAAAAACGCGCTTAAAACTTGATCGCGCCAGCGCCTCGGGCTTGGTTTCCCCCCGCACACCACCCTACGCGGGGGAACGGCCAATCCGACCTCGTATGGCCCAACGTTTGCTGATGTGACGGTCAACCGCACAACCCCCTGCGGTGGAGTCATAGCCAAGTCGGGTGAAGATGCACCACCGCCAGGATGTGGCGGTCAACCGCACAACCCCCTGCGGTGGAGGGCCACCCACCGATCCGATTGCTCTTCCGCGGTAGCCCCATCGGGACCCAGCAAACGATTAACCGCACAACCCCCGCAGGGGGGCGACCGCCCATCCGATCGCTCTTCCGCGTCCGATTGCTCTTCCGCAGCAGCCCCATCGGGACCCGGTAACACGACGATTGCTGTCGAGCTAGAAATTGTTGTCGAGCTAGAAAAAGTGTGCCAATCGGAGGAGGAAATGGGTGAAAAGGCAATGAGTATTCATATGTCCAATTACAACGAGCACTTCGGCACGACATTCTAACACTCGCCGACCTTCTACGCTCAGCAACGCATGCTGACTTCGCAGAACATGCTCTTTCGGCACGACATTCTAACAATCGCCGACGTTCCACGTGGAACATCTGGCCCCCATCGCCATCCCCCCGCCGCGAACCGTGGCCCAAATCTTCATCCCGTGGCTGTCGCGCACTATGTTTTCTTCATCCCGTGGCTGTCGCGCACTATGTTGAACGACGCGGTACTCGCCCACGCCGCCTGCACCTTCTCACGTCATTGTGGGGCATCTCGATGAAAACGCGCTCGGTAGTGCTGATCCTGGGAGTCGTTGCCGTGTTAGCTCTGGGCGGCTATGCCGCGTGGCAATCGTCGTGGGTGCGCTCCTGGTTGCTGCCGGATAGCGAAAATGCTGCGGAAATCGATCGGGCCGGATCGGTGGCTCTCAAAAACGACGCACCGCAAGAAGTTACAGCCGGTTCACCGCAGTGGCGCGGGCCATCACGCAAAGGGGTGGCGGCGGCGGGCAGTTTCCGCACGGATTGGGACAAAACCCCGCCTCAGGAGCTATGGCGCGTACCCATCGGCGGCGGCTTTGGGTCGTGCTCCGTCGTTGCCGGCAAACTCTATGTTCAAGATAAACAGGGCCACCAGGAACGTGTGGTCTGCCTCGATGCTGAAACCGGTCAACAGGTGTGGGAATACCGTTACGATCCGCCGCGTTTGGGGCGAATCGGTTACGATTCGGGTCCGCGGGCAACGCCGACTGTCGATGGGAATTGGGTCTTTACGGTGGGGGAATCGGGACGTTTGCTGGCCATCGAAGCGACTGCCGCGGGGCCACAGGTCCGCTGGATGCACGATCTGGTCACGGAATTCCATGCCAAGCTGCCTGAATGGGGCGTCGCGGGGTCGCCATTGGTTTACCGCGACATGGTGATTGTCCAACCGGGGGGAACCGATGCCGCGGTTGTTGCTTTCGACAAAACGACCGGGCAGGTGAAATGGCAAAGCGGCTCCCATCCGCCCAGCTACAGTTCGCCCGTCGTGGCGGCCGTGGCCGGCCAAGACACCATCTTCGCCTTCATGGGGGATGCACTGCTTGCCGTTCGTCCGAGCGATGGGACGATCACGGATCGCTTCAAGTGGTCCACACTCCACAATGCCAACATTGCGACGCCGTTGGTGGTCAGTGACGACACCACCAACACCTATGTCTTCATTTCCGCAGCCTACAGCTCCGGCAGTGCCCTGCTTCGGGCCGAACGATCCGGTGATGAGGTGAAACTCGTGAAGGTGTACGAACGCCGTGGCCGCGGGTATCAGAATCATCACGCCACCAGCGTTTATAAAGACCGACACATTTTTGGCATCGACGGACAAAACGGCCTCAACGGGCTGAAGTGTATTGAATTCAGCACCGGCAAGGAAGTGCCGGATTGGGGCGAGCGGTCGATCGGCCAGGCGAGTCTGATTCTGGCGGGCGAGCACTTGATTCTGCAATCGGCTACTGGGCATTTGTACCTAGTGGAAGCGAATCCGAAGGAATTTCACCTGATCGCGAAAACCCCCAAGATTCTCAGCGGCAACAACAACTGGGCCAGCCCGGTGCTGGTCGATGGGCGGATTTATCTGCGTGACGAACAGCATGTGGTTTGTCTTGACGTGCGCCGGCCGCCTCCGTGAAGCTGCGGCGCCAGGAAGGCGTTTACCGCAAACGGCGACGCTCCAGGTGTCAGCGTGTCGCTCCAGGTGTCAGCGTGTTACACAGCGGCGGGTGGTGAGGGGCGGGGAAAGGTATCGGTTGATCAGACGCCGCTACAGCCCAGCGAGGCGCATCACCGCTTCGCTGTGAACCAGGCCATTGGAGGCAATCAAGCCGCGGGTTTGGGCAAAGCCGGGGTTTTGGTAGGTGATCGGTCCGCCGCCCAGATCGGTGACTGTCCCGCCGGCTTCCGTAACGAGCACGTGACCAGCGCAGATATCCCAATCACGGAAGGTTTCGTACATATTCGCGTAAATGTCGGCTTCGCCGCGTGCCACCAAAGCCAATTTCACACCACCGGAGTAGGTTTCGATCACCTGTCGCGGTTGAAAGGCCTGCACCGGTTTGGGTGACATGCCGGTTTTCGTCCAACTTTGTGCGAGAATCAGTTCGTCGAAGCGTCGCGACGACACATGACAGCGTTGCGGTTCGGCACCGCCGGTGTGCGTCCAGCAGCCGCCACCGCGGCTGGCGAACGTGACCCGTTGTTGGGCTGGCTCGGCGACAACTCCGACAACAGGTTGACCATCGACCAACAAGCCGATCATTACGGAGAATTGTCCCATTTTTTTGGCGAAGCCGCGTGTACCGTCGATCGGATCGACGACCCAGCTCCGGCGACCGACGCGCGGAACGGCATCAAAGGCGGGTGTGGATTCTTCCGCGCACAGGGCATCGTCGGGAAAGCGTTCATGCAGGTAGGCGAGAATCAACTCCTGCGCGCCTTGATCGGCGGGGGTGCTGATCGTCACCGGGGCATCGGGAATGGCCACGAACGACTCATATTCGCGGCGGAGGAAATCGCTGGCACGTGCGGCAGCTTCGCGGGCTGCGGCCAATTCTTGGGCAAATGGGTTCATCCTCAATCCTTCAGGGCGATGTGTTCGGCCGAGGGTGCATCAGCGAGAATCTGCAAGCGGCGGTAGTGTTCGTTCTCGCGTAACAGATCGTGGTGCGAACCCGAGGCTTCGATCCGGCCATTGCGCAGCAAGAAGACGCGGTTGACCGTGCGGAGTGTGGACAGCCGCTGCGCCAGGAAGATGATGGTTCGCCCAGGGCCGATGCGTGCCAGCGTATCATCCAGTAGGGCCAGCGTATCTTCGTCGATCGGCCCAACCGGTTCTTCAATAATGAGAATCGAGGGATCACGCAGCAATGCCCGGGCCAACGCAATGCGGAAGCGTTCACCCAGCGTCAGGGAATAACCGGCCGGGCCAATCACAGTTTCGTAGCCGTAGGGCAGGCGTTCGATGAATTGATGGGCGTGGGCGATCTTGGCCGCTTCGATGATCTGGGGCAGGTTGTACTCAAGACTACCAACGCCGATATTGTTGGCGACTGTATCGGTGAAGGTGAGATCATCGAGCATCACTAAAGCCACCTGGGCACGGAGGGATTCGTGCGTCACCCAGCGGATATTCTTATCTTCGATGCGGATTTCTCCGGACGTGGGATCGAGAAAGCGCGGAATGAGATAGACCAACGAATGCTTCTCAACAACCCGGGGGCCAACGATAGCAATTTTCGCGGTCGCCGGAATGGCGAAATTGATGTTCTCGAGGATGGTTTCACCACTGACGGGGTCTTTGAGGCTGATGTTGCGGAATTCGATGCGGGTGGTCAGCGGGGGGAGGAATTCGGCATCGGCCACTTCGGCCGCTTCGCCTTTACGGTCGAGGAATTCGTAGATAACGTCGGCGGCTTCGCGGCCGCGGCGCATCTTCGCGGCATGATCGAAGATACCGGTAATGGGCCAGGCCAACGACACCAACGCCACAGCCATAGTCACCAATCCGGCAACGGTGAATTCGCCCGCCAGCACGCCGCGGCCGGCCAAATACGCCAGGGCCACGCCAGCGACGAGAGCCACTGAGGCCAACAGAGGGCCGGCCATAGCGTTGCCGCGGAGCCGCCGCCACTGCGCTTTGGCCGCTTCGTTGAGTTGCCGTTCGACGCGGTTGTGGTTGAACCGTTCCATCTGATAGCATTTCACCAAGCGGAACATCGCGATGCTTTCTTTGAGTAGCGCCAGCGCTGCGGCCGCCTGCCGTTCGCCCAAACGTTGTTCGCGGCGGAAGTGAGCCGCGACTTGTCCGCCGATGAGCCAGACCAACCCAGCGAGCGTCAGAAAACTGAGGGCTACCCAAAAGTTCACCAATAAAATCAGCACGACCAATACAACAATCAGAATCGGGTATCGAATCGCAATCAGGCGTGATTCCAGGGCCGCGCCGACATCGTCCACCCGGCGGGTGAGCAGTTTGGCGGCTTCATGAACACCAATCGCTTGCAGGGTCAATGCTCCGAGCCGATAGGTGTGGAAGTAAATGGCCCGGCGCAGGCGGATGAGGGTATCGAGGGTCGAAGCTGTGGAGAGATAGGTGTAGGCGTTCACCAACACTCCCAGAATCAGGGCCAGCGTCAGGGCCAAGATGAACAGGCCCGTGAGGTAGGTGACGTTGGCGGAGTGATCTGGCCCTGGAGCCCAGGTCCAGGGGTTCCAGGCGGCGAAGGTGCCGATGAGGGAAGCCGTCCAGCGGTTGCGTTCCCGCACCACGAGGCTGAGAATACCGTAACGGGGGCGGGAATCGCCCCCAGCGGCTTCATCGGCTTCGGCGGCAACAGGGACAGCCACAGGCTCCGGTGATGGCGTCAGCGGCGGCAAGTAGGCATCGGCGGCCTGTTGATTGACCCGGCGTTGGAGAGCCAGATAGACCCCCGCCCGCCAGCGATCCTCCCATTCATCGGCAAACAGATGCTGTTCTTCGGGTTTTTTCGCCTTTTTTTGCAGTTCCTCATCATCCGCCGCAGCGAGGCGTTCCGTTCGCCACTCGGGCGAACCAATCCGCTGCACCGCGGCACGCCGCTCGGATTCACTGTAACGCGCCCACTCCCGAGCAAATTCGTTCTTGCGGGCTGCCGTCAGCTGGGCAAAGGGGGGAATTTCACCACGCCAAACCAACAGATCGACAAACAAATACAGCAGCAATAGCAGTAGGAAGTAAACGATGGCCGCCCCGATCGCACTGAGGAATGCTCCCCATCGACCCGACGGCGATTTGACAAAATCGATGCGAATGCGGTCGAAGGCGCTACTGTCCACGGTGCCCTCACAACAGGGACAGACGAGAACCCACTCTGCCCTGAGATTAGCAAAAACAATCGCCGCTCAGCTACTCGAAACTGCGTGTTTCGGAGCCATAGCGGCGGCTGAAAGGGCCGTTGGGGAGGCCGCATCCATTCGCCGGCTTTGTGCCCCCCCTGGGGCCGACCCCTCGTTTCCTGTTGGTCCCACGGCTGGCTGGACGCTGCGGCTCTCATTTTTCCAGCGGCGAAGCCTTCGGGTCGCAGTCAGGCGAGGTCCCGATCTTCAAACAGCAGCAAGCCGACCAACAGAGCGATCGTTGTGTAAATCAGCGAATAGCCAAAGACGGTCAGCACATAACCGCCGAATTCCCATAGGGGCAGTTCGTTTTCGCGAATAATCGCCCGGCTCATATTGAACGACTCAAGCGAGGGCAACAGCACATCGAAGAGCCGCCCAAGAAAGCCGATCAAATCGACCCCCACTCCCCCGCCTTTGGCTTGCTGAGTCGCTTGCACCACCACCGGGGCCAAGTGACCCAGGAAGTAGATCACCAGGCACATCATGATGTTGACCACAAATGTCAGCCGGGTGGCGAGAGCAGACGCGATAGCCACCAGAATCATAACGCGACCAAAGCCGAGCAATACCCCGAAAGAGTGGGCTAGCGTATCGGAGAACCACAGCCCCGCACCGCGAGCCATGTACCGCCCTGGTCCGCCAGGCACCGCTTTCTCAAACGGTGGCACCATCGTGCGTTGGGCTTCAAATGTCATCGGGTCCACCAGTTTCTCGGTGGGCGTGCCGAGGGGATCGATCGGGTCGGGGGCGTTGTTGATCTGGTCGAACTCGCGCATCGCTCGCAGTGCGTATGTGAGCGACCAACTCAGCAGCAGGGCCATGATCAGGCAGGCCATCAGAATGCCAAGATACTTGCCGATCAAGAATTGCCGCCGGTTGACCGGTTTGCTCATCAGGGTCACGGCGGTGCGGCCTTCGATCTCCTCGCTGATCGAGGTACTTGCGGCCAGCACGCCAAACAGCACCGCGGCCAACATCACAATGTCGAAGCCGATTTGCTTCATCATCTTGTAGTCGTCGCCGAAGGTGAAGTACGGGACGGCGACGGAAATCCAGATAACGGTATTAGCCCCCAGGGTGATGAGCCAGAACATGGGTTGCCGGCAGCTTTCGCGAAACGCGGCCGAGGCTACAGCCCCGCCCTTGGGCCAGACCGATGTCAGAAGCGGGGGCATCAGGAGGAAAAGGGCGATAATCAGCTGCAAGTGCAGAATGGCTCCGTAGATGTAGCGGCCTTCCCAGGTGAGATTGGTGGGGTCGGCCCGATAAGCCAGATACGCGGCAAGAGCGACCCCGGCCAACAGTAACCCCCCGCCGACGTATACCAGTGTCAGCGGGGTTTGCAGGGCTTGCTTAAAGCCGCGGGGATCAATCGCCCACAGCCACGGCAACGCGGCGACAAACTGCGCCGCGGCCAACACCACTCCGGCCAGAATCAACGTCGGATCGGTGATCCAAGTCGGCAACATAGCTCACAACCGTGGAAAAGGTGTCTCTCGCGCCGCACACGCTACCCCGCCATACGTTTTCACCCCGCCGCCGGTTCGCGCCTTCGGAACCAGCCGGCCAGGCTCCCTGAAGGCTCTGGCGCTAAGGCTAGGATAGGAGGCGAAGCCCCACTTGGCCGCGGCCAGAACGGCCCGCCGGCAGACGCCCCATTCATTCAACCGCTGCTGCGACTTCCCATGGCCAGGAACACGCGGGGGAAGTATACGCGCCGTTTATTATTCGTCATTCAACCGCTGCTGCGACTTCCCGTGGTCAAGATTGTCGTGGTACGAATCGCCCGACCACTACCCCCGGCTGAGTCCACCTGGCCAGTAAGACGCAGGGCAGGCTGTTCATCACGACAAGAAGGAAGTTCAGAAGATTTTCCCGGCTGAGTCCGCCTGGCCAGTAAGACGAAGCCAGGAAGACGAAGGGCAAACCCCGTCGAACGGCGACCTACTAGGGCATTTGCCGAGAATGTGTCGCGTGTCGATGGGAGCGGAAGGCGCTGGCGATGGCCTGGGCGGCTCATGATGGCGCGGCCATATTTCCCAAAACGCTCTAGCGGCAGCGGATGCCGTGGTATTCCAGCGGGTATTCGTAATCTTTGCGCAGCGGGTGGCCCACCCAATCGTCGTTCAGCAAGATCCGCACCAAATTCGGATGGCCGAGGAACCGCACCCCCACCAGATCGTACACTTCCCGTTCGTGCCAATCGGCGGTTGTCCACACCCCGCTGACCGTCGGCACTTCGGGCAGTTGCCCCGTCACATCGTCTTTCCATCGCGGCAGCAGCACTTTGAGGGTAAAACGCCGACCGGGAAACGTGAAGCTCGACAGATGGTAAACCACTTCCAGATGCGGTTCAAAACCGGCTTTGGGAGCTTTCTTGGGATCGGTTTCGAGATAATCCACCCCGCTGATATCGTTGAGAATCTCGAATTTCAGGCGCGGATCATCCCGCAGAAAGGTACTGACCGCGACCAACTGCGCTGGATCGACCACGACGAACGGGTCGAGGGCGTCCAGCTTCTTGCCAGTGATGGCTGGGCCGAAGTGCTCGTCCAGAAGGGCCGCTATTTCCGCCGCCGTCATAGTACGTCTCCACGGGGTACGGTTATCGTAGGGGCAAAGTCCGGACATGGAAGAAGATGTGTCAACAGACTGCAGCGTGTCAACAGACTTCAAGGACAGCAGCAGCACGTCTTCAGAACCCGTGCGGTTATCTTCGGGGGAAAGTCCGGACAAGGAAGCGAGCCGGAAAACAGGACGCCCTTTCGACCTGCCACGTGCGGTTATCTTCGGGGGAAAGTCCGAACATGGACGGGCGGCACGACGCAGCCACCGCCACCTTGCCGAGAACCTTCACCCTGCGATGATGCCAGACGCCCGCACCCACCGCGGAGGGTGCCATGCGGGAGAGTGCAGGCCGCCGGAGAGAGAGCAGGTAACAGGAACTGGACGATTTGTGATACCGAAATAAGTGCCATGGGAGCGAGGGTGGGCCGCCGGAGAGGCATCAGAGCGTTTTGGGAACCGGCCAGCGGCGGAGAGTGCCATCCTCGCTCCCAGAATACACGGCATCGCCACGGACCGCGAAAGCCACAGCGCGCACGGGGCGTTGATGGCCGGGATAATGGGCCAGGGCCAGCCCATCCTCCGCCCGGTAGATGCCGACGGTGCCATCTGCTCCGCCGCTGGCGATGAATTGACCATCGGGGCTGAGCGCACAGCACAGCACCGGGCCATCGTGCCCACGGAGTTTGTGAAAGCTGGTGGCTCCCGGGGCACGCCAGGCCAACCCATCGCGCCCCGCGACCACCACGCGCTTGGCGGCATAAGCCAGCGCGTAAATCGGGCCAACTCCGCCCAGCAGCTGGCCTTTCGTTTTACCCGTCTTCAAATCCCACTGCCGGACTGTACCGTCGTGACTGGCGGATAAGAGCGAATCGGCGGCTACGAAGGCGACCGCGCTGACGGTCGCGGTGTGCCCGCGCACGCACGCCGTGGTCGGTCCGCTGGCATCGCGAAGCCACAACCACACGATCTTATCGGCGCTGCCGGCAGCGATGGCCTGGCCATCGGGAGAGATCGCGACACCGTAGATGTTATCGGTCGGGCCGTGGAGGCGTTTGCGTTCTTGGCCGGTCGCCAGGTCCCACAGTTGAACGCCCATGTCCGATGCATTCAACCGGATGGCGCTGGTCGCCAGCCACTTGCCACTGGGAGCCAGGGCCATCGTTTCCACCACCCCCACGTCACCGGAAATGGTGCGCAGTTGTTTGAGGGTCGCCGGGTGCCAGAAGCGCAGGCAGCTATCGCCGCCTCCTGTGATGAGGGCTGCGCCATCGGGTGCAACAACCATCGCCTGCACGCCACCATCATGGGCTTGGGCAAACACCGATGGCATCGCGGGAGCCGTTTTCGTGCCCGGTTTTGGCAGAGGCGATTTCCGCACGGCATCCAGCGCCGCGATCGCTTCGGCGGGTGTCTGATAGCGATCGGCCGGCTCCAGCGCCATCAGCTTGCGGATGAAGGCATCGACGGCCACCGGAACATCGGATCGCCGAGCGGCGGCGCTGGGCGGCGGCTCAGTCAATTGTTTGCGGAGTTTGGCCGCCAAGGTTTTGCCCGGAAAGGGGACTTCGCCGGTCAGGCAGAAGTACATCGTGGCACCCAGCGAGTACAAATCCGACCGGATGTCGGCAGCACGGGGGTTCTCGGCTTGTTCGGGAGCCACATAATCGGGCGTGCCCACAAACACGCCGGGAGGCGTGAGGTCGTCGATTTCCGGGTCCGGTTCGGAATCGAGCAATCGGGCCAAACCCATATCGAGAATCTTCACCTTCGGCAACTTGCCGCTGTGGCCGGCGGTGGGGGCCAGCGGTGAGGGGCTGATCATCAGGTTCGAGGGTTTGATGTCGCGGTGCACCAGCTTGGCTTCGTAAGCGTGTTGCAGCCCATCGAGAATTTGCCGCGCGTAGTAGACCACATCATCGACCGGCAACGGACCGGTTTGTTTGACCAAGCGCAGTAAGTCGATCCCAGGAACGTACTCCATCGCCACAAATGGAATCGGGCCATCGAGTTCGGTTTGGTAGATCGTGACAATGCACGGGTCGTTCATGCGACCGGAGGCCCGCACTTCGCGCTTGAAACGGCCGCGCGTTCCGGGTTGGTTGAGTTTCGCCGGCGAGATGATTTTCAGCGCGACTAAGCGATTCACTCCCGGTTGCCGGGCTTTATAAATCACGCCCATGCCGCCGCGGTTGATCTCTTCGAGAATCTCGTAGCCCGCAATAACCGAACCCGGCCCGACCGCTGCCGCGTTTTCAGAGCTAGAAGCCGCGGGTTCGCAATGCGCCTTCAGCCCTTCAGCCGTGGCCCCACGTGGTATGTCGGCATCATTGGTGGGGGCGAGCGAACACACCGGACAGATCAGGCGCACGTTCTCCGGAACCGGTGCCGACACCGGATGATCCCAGGCGACACCACAGGGGCATATCAGCCGACGTGTGGACATCCGCACTTCCCAAAAACCCACCCATGTGATCCAGCCAAACAGACTCACGACACCCCAACCGATGGTGGGGTGTGTGGCAGTGGCCCACCCAGTATCAGCACGGCACCGCTTCGCCCCCGCGGAACGAACACGGTATCGACTCCCGCAAGTCGTATTTTCATTCTAACGCATGCAGTGAACTCCGGATGGTGAAGTTTACCCGCCCTGTGGCGCGAAGTTTCGCGATACAATCGCATACGAGCGCTGGCGTCGAGAGGATCGGTTCGCCCCGAGGATGAGTCGTATGACCGTGCGGCAGGTATGTTCAAAATGCGGACAACTCCTCAGAATTCCGCCGGGCCAGGACACGCCCTCCAGCGGAAAATGTCCGAAATGCCTGGCTGGGGTGAATTTCACCTCGACGCCAGCTGCTTGCGCGGCTGGCTCTCCCGTGCGGCCCGATGCCAAACCTGCCCCAACCTCGGCCGAGCGCGCTTCCCGAACACCATCAACCCAACCGCCGGTCCCCCCCGCCACCGCCGCGACGCCACCATCCCCCGCGAAACCACCAGCACTCGACGACCATCCTTCTCCCGAACAATCATCCCCCGAAGGAATTCCGTTCCGAACGCCGATTCGGCTTCTGGCCGATTCGCACCAGCAAAGCCCGGGGCCGTGCTTGGCCGTGATCGTACCGCATGGCGTCTTCCTCGAACACGAGCCGATGAAACCCTGGGCCTACGTGCCTGCGGGAACCCCGATCGAACGGCTGAATCGTACCGATGTTATGGCCACGTTACCAGATCAGCGTGTGTTGGCTCTGCGTTTCGAGGGTCCCTCGGCCGCGGCATTGGCCCGTGATACGCTGGCCTTTCTCCGTGGCCAGCGGCCCGCTCCGGTGGCAGCGGACTACCGGCGGACGTGGTGGCTGGGGGCGATGGCCGTGATTTTCGCCCTGGGGTTGGCTCTTGGTCCGCTGCTTTGCGCGCAACAGGAAGAAGTGAGTACCGAGCTAGGGCTAGTGGTTGGTGGAGTTTTGGCGGTTGGAGGGTTGTTGGCGAATGCCGCGATCGTGTGGCTATCGCGCTGGCCGGTGTCTGCGCAAATCCTGGGTATGGCTGGCGTCGCGGTCGGTGGCACCGGCGTATTTCTTTACGGTGCCTGGGCGTATCGGATGGGTTGGGACCACGCCCAGGCGGAGCTACGCCGGGAAGTGCCGGCTTCGCCCCCGGTAGCCGAACCTGAACCTTCGCCGCCGCCTTCGGAAGAACCACCGCCACGCCCCCCGTCCCACCTCGATCTTGCTCAGAAACACGGAGCCAGCGCGCTGGAAGATGGCCCGGCAGATGTCACCGCCCTGGCACTGGCCCCCGACGGCAACACCTTGGGCGTGGGCTACGCCGACGGCCAATCGCGGTTGTGGTTGCTCGACCAACCGACGTTTGAATCCTGGCTGCTTGGCCCCAAAGCTGATGGAACCATCCTCCGCATGCAGTTCGATCGATCGAGTTCCTTCGTCTTCGCCCACACAACAACGGGTGTGTTCGTCGCTCCGCGCACCGGGCTATCCACTGTACCGGTGAAAATTCCTGGAACACCGGTGGCTATCGCGTCCGCCTTGGCCGACGACCGCATTCGCTTGGTCGCTGTTCGTGGCAACACGTTGCAACATCGTGTCCTGCCCGTATCGTTTGTTCTCCATCCGCCCACCAAGGCCCGCGACATCGCCATACCGGGAAAAACGGATGAAATCACGCCCATCAACATTCCCCGCGATCCACCCAAACCACCCGGGCCAACGTTTCTGGGCTGGGGCGGCGACCGCCTGTACGCCGGACACCCCGATGGCACTATCACCATGTACAACCTAGCGATGCGACCCGAAGCCCCGGCCCGCGACCATCGCGCTGCCGTGCGTGCCTGGGCCGAAAGCGCGACGGGCGACTTCGCCACCGGCGACGAGAAAGGCACAGTCGCGCTGTGGTCGGCCAAGGGTGGCAAACCGACGCTCTGGCCCGTGTTCGATGGTACGGCCGTCACGGGTTTGTCGTTCAACCGCAGCGGTTCCCAGTTGGCCATCACCGACAATACGGGTTGGCTGGCCATTTGGGATATTTCCGCAGGACGCCTGCGGCACCGCATCAAGCGGCCCTCCCCGGTGCGTGTCATCGCCTTTGGCCCCAGCGATGATCTGCTGCTGCTGGCGGCGCGGCGAACTGTGGAGGTGTGGTCACTGCCGCAATGGGTGAAGTAGCGGTGGGGTGCCCCGATTCCGAACCACCGAGCAGCGTGCCAGAGTCGGTGGGGAACTCCGGGATTGTTAGAATGACGGACGTCCGGGTTATGTGCTGACGATTGGCGGGAAGAACCCGTGACCGTTCATTTCGGCCCGATCGAATCTCTGCGCGTTGGCCGGAAGTATCCGCATCATTCACCGGGCAGGGGGTCGCTGCCGTGTCCGTCGATGGTGGCGTAGCCGAGCAGCACCCCCGGTGTCGTCTTCACGGTGAAGGGCCGTACGCTGCCATCGCACAGGGCGAAGTTGGCCACATGGGGGAAGTAACCGCCAAATTGGCCGCCGATGAGCGGCAAAGCGGAGGGTTCGGGATTCAGGCCGCGAACCGTTGATGGGCCGCCACGCAGCCACGGGCCGAGTTCCAAGTTGGTTTCGCCCATGAGCAAGGTTTGACTGAGGCCGTCTTTGATTTCCCGAAACGGAGTGGGGCGATCGTAGCGGAAGGCGCCACGATGGGGTGAATCCGCGGGTAAGCCGCCGGAATCAAAGCCGATACCACTGATGCCCACATAGCAGCTGATCGCCGGTTGACCCTCGGGCCACTTGGGGGTGTTTTCCGGGCACAGCAGCACCACCAGGGGTGTGGTCGCGGCTCGCTGATTCGGCTCGGCTTGCCATGGCTGCCGTTGGTCGATCTG
Organism: Gemmata sp.; assembly: GCA_025055115.1. Lineage (GTDB taxonomy): Bacteria > Planctomycetota > Planctomycetia > Gemmatales > Gemmataceae > Gemmata. The sequence goes on along the minus strand of JANWYJ010000029.1, from coordinate 45,461 downwards.
CGCGTAGAGTGCGGCGAGGTTTTGCCGCTGTTGATCGAGAACGGGAAGAATGAGCGCGAACCAACTGAGCCGTTCGGCCGGAGTGGTGTGGGGCAGGACAATCGTTCCAGCGGGAATTTCCGTCGGCATTTTGTTGACGTCGGCGAGACGCGTTTTCGGCGTTTCCTCCGGTTTAACGTGGTGGGCACCGAACAACGCCAGCTCGCGCAGATTGTTCTGCGACTTCTTGAGATTGGCGGCTAACCGCCATTGCGGAATGGCCGTAACGAGGATGACACCCACCACACCCAACAGCACGCTGACACCAACGATAGCCACGCGCGGATTCATTCCTCACCATCAATCCCAAACCGCAATAGCTCATTTCATCTACGAACCGGATCGCACGGCAGTTCGCTCGACCGCTCCATTGACCCGGTAGACCGCATAAGCCGCATCGATATACATTAGTTCAAGACCATCGACCACCAGTGGTTTCGACCGTGGCCAGACGACATGCGTAATCCCTTCCCGTTTCAGTTCCGCAACTATTCCCGGAGAATGCCAGCGGTCGGTGGTGGTCAAAGAACTGGCAAACTGCATCCGCCGATACCATTCCAATACTTCGGCCGCGGAATAGGGAATGGATTTGAAATCGACGTACAAACACGCTCCGGAGGCCAGCCGGAAACGCTGCAGATCGACGGGGATTTGATTCGTGCCTGGCTCGGCCCGTGGCGGTGGCCGAAACGTGTTCGACACCGCCCCTCGGCCACTGCCCACTTTCGGGAAACTCACCGGAACCAGGTACACATCCTGCGGCCCGGCGGTTTGCCGCAGATAGGCATACAGAGGTTCTTCGTCCGCCGCCATTTGGTAGCCCCAGCCCAACAGCATCACCACCACCCCGCTGAGGGCCAACGCCAATAGCAGCGTGGCCGCAACCGCATCGCCCCCCCCACCGCGTGGCCACCGCGCGGCCAGTTGGGCCGCCACAACGATGGTCGCCACGGGAACCAACAATACCGAAATCCGCCACGGAAACGCCAAGGCCAACGCGTAGCTGCCGGTTGCGAGCTGTAGCCCCGTCAGGAGCAAGCCGCCGCTGGCCGCGATGCACAACGCCCAGCCTAACGGCTGACGGCGAAGGAAATACCCACCGATCCCCATCCACACGATTTGCCAGGCCGCGATCGCATCGAACCACCGCGACACCACACAATGATGGGGAATCCGCACTTCAACCAAAATCCGCAGCGCTTCAGCGGCATCAGCCCCGGGAGAATGGAGCACATGCAGGGCATTCACACAGCCCACTGAACCGAACAACGAGGCCGCCGCCGCCATACCGGCAATTAACCGCACATCCCGCGTTGCCAACCATGAGGCGATCAGAAAGCCACTGATCAATAACGCCGCCGGAAGCAAGTAGGTAGCATGAAAAACACACGCGGCCGCTGCGATGGCCGCAGCGACTACCGGCGAGCCACCCCGGGCGTACACCGCGACAGCAACCAACAAAAGTACCCCGAATGCCGATGGCTGAATCCCCGGCCCCAGCATATACTGTGCGGCCAACCCCGCTTGCCCGTACCACGGATAATCGACACTCGTCAGTTGAATGGAAGCCACGCGCACAATCGCCGCATGCGTCAGAGTGAACACGGCGGCAAAAGCCCACCGGGCCGAACGTGTCGGCACAAAACCCGGCACCGCCAACGCCAAGGCCCATGCGGCCCCAAAGTACACCATCAGCAGCCCAAAATACGCCGGTTGAAGCCCCCACGGATCGTAGCGGTAAATCGCGGCCACCAACCACGAAAAGACGGGTGTTGGATCACGGGTGTTGGCGAGCCAATCGTTCGCCAGGTGCCCATAGCCGGCCTGTGCTGCCCCGTGCAGGAAATACTGATTCTGATTGGAATAATACAGCGGCGATTGCGTATGCGCCAGGGCAAACGCAGCGGCGCAGAGAATCATTTCGCCAAAGCGCCAGAACTTCATGCTGTTGTTGTACGGGTTGCGGCCCCATCGTCGCCTCGGTACCGCTCAGCGCTGAGTTCACTGGGGCCATCAGGGAGATGATGCACGGGCCGCGGCCCCATCGTCGCCTCGGTACCGCCCGGCGCTAGCCACCCTCGGCGAATGACGGGTGATATGAATGACGGGTGATGGAGGGGCCGGTGGCACGGCCATCGGGCATCGTTCAGCGTCGTTCGTAGAAATTGCCGGGGAGTTTGCGTACGAGTTTTTTCAATTCCAACTGAAACAATAGACCGGTCAATTCACTGACCGAAACGCCCAATTCCCGAACCAATTCATCGGAATGCCGCGGGGTCGCCAAGGCATCATAGAGACGTTGCTGATGGGGATCGAGGGCCGGTCGCGGCGGTACGGGCGTGGCCACGTCCGCCTGAGCGTTCCCCGCGACATCGGCAAAGAGATGCGTTGGGCTGGGGTGAGAAGGTACTGACGCGGGGGGCACTGATGGAAAATCGCCCAACGGGAGGCTTTTGAGATCGTCGATGACATCGGCGGCATGGCGAACCAACCGCGCCCCCTGGCGGATCAGTTCGTGGCAGCCGGCACTCGCTGGGCTATCGGCCGGCCCAGGGACGGCGAACACTTCACGCCCTTGCTCACCGGCGTGCGTTGCGGTGATCAAAGCACCGCTTTTGGTGTTCGCTTCCACCACAATGACCGCGCGACTCAAACCACTGATGATACGATTCCGCGCGGGGAACATTCCCGGTTGCGGGGCTACCGTCATGGGCGTTTCGCTGAAAATCACGCCGCATTGAGCGATCTGGTGCGCCAACTCGGTGTGTTCGGGTGGATAAATGGCGGATAATCCCCCCGCGAGTACCGCGATCGTTCGCCCCCCCGCGGCGAGCGCCGCCCGGTGCGCGATGCCGTCGATACCACGCGCCAGCCCAGAAACAATCGTGAAACCGGCGTGGCACAGATCGCGAACCAGTTGTTCGGTCATGCGGCGGCCGTAGGGAGTGCAGTGGCGGGAACCCACAACCCCGATCGCGTTGATGTCGGAATCGATCCACTGCCCGCGGCAGTACAACAGCGGTGGTGGGGCCGGGATCGCCGCCAGCGGTGGCGGATACTCCGGCGAACCCAACGGCACCGGACGCACGCCGTGTTGCTGCAGCAGTGCGACTTCCTGGCGAATATCCACCTGGCGCAGTGCGCGGGCGAAGGCATGGGCCAGTTTCTCACCGATGTGCGGAATGGCCATCAACTCGGCCGCGGTCGCTTGCAGCGCGGCCTTGGCTGAACCAAAGTGGGCCAACAACGCTGCGGTCAATTTCGGCCCCAAACCTGGAACGAGGGCCAACGCGAGATGGTCGGCATAGTCCGATAGTTCGTTCATGGATGTCGCCCGTGTTGATCGAACGGCCATATTACCCTAACCAACAAGTGGCTGTGACGAAAGAGCCGTCGTTGTGGGATGAGAACTATCCCGAAGATGTTTTCCCTTCATCGTCCCGACGGGTTACAATCCTGAGGCATCGCCAACCTTGCTCCTGCGAGACTGCTCCGATGAACCGACGCACATTCTTAGGTACGGCCACCACCGCACCGTTGGCCTTGCGCTGTGCCTCCGCCAGCGCCACCAATGCATCCGCCCCGGCTTTCCGCCGCGTATTGACTGCGCCTGCGCAGACTAATGCGAAGCCTGATGCGAAGCCCACGCAGTTCCAAATTGCCTGCATGACCCTTCCCTACGCCCGTTTCTCCTTCAGTCGGGCGTTGGAAGGCATTCAATCCGCCGGTTACAAGTTTGTCGCGTGGGGAACCACGCACAACGAAAACGGCCAAACCGTGCCGGTGATCGCCAAAGATGCACCGCCCGAACGCGCCAAGGAACTGGCCAAGCAATGCCGCGATCGGGGGCTGGAACCGATCATGATGTTCAGCGGCGTATATCCCGAAGCCAAAGACGGCCTGGAGGTTCACATCCAGCGGATCAAGCAAGCGGCCGCCGCAGGCATTCCCCAACTTCTCACCTTCGGCCACACCAAAGGTGGCAATCGCAAACTATGGATTGAGCGTTTCCAACAACTCGGCCCGATCGCCAAAGATCACAATGTAATGATTGTGGTGAAGCAACACGGTGGGGAAACCGGCACGGGCGAGGCGTGCGCGGCCATCACCAAGGAAGTCGATCATCCGAATGTGAAGGTGAATTACGATGCCGGCAACGTCCTCGATTATCTCAACCAAGATCCCATTCCCGACATCCAACGCTGTGCGAGCGAAGTGCGGAGTTTCTGCATTAAGGACCACCGCAATTGGCCCAAAGACGAAGACTGCGGCCCCGGGTTTGGCGAAATCGACCATTACAAACTGCTTCACCCCGTCGCCTTCACCGGCCTGACGATGCCGCTGGCCTGCGAGAATATTTCCGCCCCACTCTTACCGCGACCCGACCAACCGCAAGCCGTTGATGCCCTCGCCAAGCGGGCCAAGGAATTCTTGGAATACGTCATCGCTGGCCTGCAAACGCACTGACACGACACGAACAGCTTGACAATACACCCGACCCCGCCGCGACTGAGCCGGCGCCGCGGCTGTGGGGTTGTTGCGCGTCGGCGGCGGGTCGCCGTCGGCCCCACAGCCACGGGTGTGGGACTGCCAAAGATCAAGCGATCGCCTGATGATTATAACACCACAGGCCGCCCCAGGATGGACGAGCAAAAGTGAACCCGATCCCCACGCTTTGGCGACCCGCGCAATACACCAGGGGGCTGGCATGAGCCATACCTTGCTGCCTTGGCCACGTCGTTTATGCTCGCAGTCTTCACACGCGCAATACACCAGGGGGGCTGGCATGAGCCATACCCTCCACGAGGCCGCCGATCACCACCGCCCTAACGACACGTAATAGACCACGGGACCGGCATTGAGCCAAACAGAGGCATTGAGCGATACAGACAGGGGAACACCGGCGGTGTGGGCGGGGGGTCGCAAGCCGTGGAGAGTCGGCAGTCGTTGTATCATTCCCTTCCCCGGCAGGAGTTTATCCCTTCCCCGGCAGGAGTTTATCCCTCGAGCCGGGGTGTAGGGGTGATCGATCGGTTCAGCGGACAATGTACTCGAAGCGTTGGCGGAATTGAGTCGGCTCCATTTTAACGACCGCGGCGAGGCGTTCGAGCCGCGCGGGGTCGTCAAAGTCGCTCTGTTCGAGACGAATCATATAGCGGCGGGCAACTTCGTAATTTTCGCCGCTAATGTCGACCAACCGTGTGCGCATCTTTTTGGTGACGGGGTCGATCATTTCGGGGAACGGTCGCGGAACCATACTGCCGCCGACGAAGGTGATGACGACACCGTTGTGTTCTGCTTCGGGGGACAGCAGGAACTTCACCGCCCCATAGCCCAGGTTCCGGGTGTATTCGGCGTCGAAGGGGATGGGGTCGGCGCAACGGAGTTCGTAGCCCAGGTCTTTGTCGATCATGTCGAATTTCAAGCCAAGGTCTTTGAGCCGGGCGGCGATCATGGTGCGAATCATGCGGCCGAATTCGATTTCGCCGAGGCGGAGGTGGCCGAAGGCATCGACCTCGATGTTACCGAATTTGCCAGGGTTTTTCTCCAGAATGGTGCGGAGTTTCTCTTCGCCGATTTGTTCCATTAACCCTTCGGCCAAGACGGCCACCCCATAGCCCTTGCCTTGGGCTTTGCGTTTGATCATCGAGCCGATGATGATATCGCAGATGAGTTCGAGCGTAACATCTTTGTGTTTCAGCTCTTCGGCGATGAGGGTGACGGTAGCGGCGGAGGCTTTGCCGATGCCGAGGGCCAGGTGTCCGGCGGCGCGGCCCATGCTGACGACGATGTACCAGCGTGAGGTGGTTTTGGCGTCTTCGTGCAAATTTCGCGCCATTTGCACGCCATAGTGCCGGGCTGTTTCGAAGCCAAACGTGGGGATTCCTGGCGGTAACGGCAGGTCGTTGTCGATGGTTTTGGGAACGTGCGCGACCTTGATGGCTCCTTTGGCATGGGCGTAGACCTGGGAGCCGCTGTAGGCGGTGTCGTCGCCGCCGATGGTCACTAAGTACTTAATTCCCAATTGGTTCAGCCCTTCGATGACCGCGGCCATGTGGGCTGGGTCTTTGGCGGGATTGGTTCGGCTGGTACCCAACAGCGAACCGCCGCGTTGATAGTAGGGGGCCACATCGGGAATGGTGAGGGGGCGAACTTGGGTATAGTCGCCTACGGCCAGATGCTTGAAGCCATCGCGAATGCCAATCACTTCCAGATTCCGGTTGATCGCTTCGATCGTCACGGAACTGATGACACCATTGATGCCCGGAGCAGGGCCACCGCCGACGACAATACCGAGTTTTCCGCGTGTGGAAGTCGCCATAATGCCATCTCGAAGAAGGACGTGTCCAAGACCCGGAGAGCAACCGTGGAGAGGCCGGGCCGCCTAGGGAGATATTCAACCGTTGGCCGCAAGCCCGGTCGAGGGGCCTGTGAACAAGCCAACGGTCGTGAGGTTCCGCCCGCTAATCGGCCATGACCAGCGGGGCCACCGCATGCAGATAGCATTAGAACCCGGCAGGTGTTTTCAAGAGGGTGACACAATACACAATACAGTAAAGCAACGGAGCATCCGGAAGCACAGTCAAGCAACGGAGCATCCGGAAAGATAGTCAAGCAACGGAGCATCCGGAAACGGATCGAGCGAATCCTACCTTGGCGCGGTCCACCGACGGTCGGTGGCTCGCTCCGAGGGGGAGCGTCAGGATCACCCCCATGCCGGAACCACCGCGGCACGACCCCACGCTTCCCGCCGACATTGCGGAACTGGCCGCCGGCTTCATTCACGAAATTAAAAATCATCTCAGTACCTTGTCGTTGAATCTGCAACTGTTGGCGGAAGAATTTGAAGACGCCCAAACGCCTCGGGAACGCCGCGCACTGGAGCGGGTAGGCCGGTTGTCGGACGAATGTCGGAAGTTGGTGGGTCTTTCTAATGACTTTTTGCGCTTCGCCCGGCTGCGCGAGCTGCACACGCAGCCCACGGCCCTCGAAGCGGTCGTGTCCCGCCTCATCGATTTCCTTGGTCCTACCGCCAAACAGCGCAATATCGACATCAACTGGTTTGCGACCTCCGAATTGCCCCTGGTCCGGCTCGATGCCGATCTGTTCGAGCAGGCACTGTTGAACCTGATGCTCAACGCCGAACAAGCCATGCCCGAGGGCGGCACGCTGACGCTCATCGGCCGCAGCGACCCCGAGCGGGTCTATCTGGATGTGATCGACACTGGCGTGGGCATTCCGGCCGAGCAGCTCCCCAAGCTGTTCCGGCCGTTCTATACCACCAAACCCGATGGCAGCGGCCTGGGGCTAGCCACGGTGCGGAAGATCGTACTCGCCCACGGCGGTACAATTGAAGTGCAAAGCGAGCCGGGACGGGGCACCAAGTTCACCGTTGCCTTACCCCGGGCTGACACCACCGCCACAGCCGGAACCGACGAACCCCAGGGCCGGCAGCCGGCCTGATCCGCGGCGAGCCAGGCTAACGCTATCACCACGGTCGGAAACGGTAGTCCCGCGGCGGGAGTCCGTGCCATCCGCTGCCATGGCCCGTCAGGGGCCAACGCGGAAGCACCAGCGGCTGGAATCGCTAGGTGACAGCCGTGACGGACGCGGGGTTTTCTCATTAGTCCGATTGGGTATTTCTCATTTGTTCTATTGGGTATTTCTCATTTATTCTGTAGACAGTTATGCTCGACCCGTGCCGACCCGCCGTGATCTTGGCTCCGATGGAAGGCGTTACCGATGCGCCCATGCGGGCGGTTCAAGGCGAATTGGGGCCGTTTTCGTTTGCCGTGACCGAGTTTCTACGCATCACGCAATTGGTTCCGCCGCGGCAGACTTTTCTCCAGCATATGCCCGAGCTAGCCCACGGTGGCCGGACGCTCACCGGTCTGCCCGTTCAGTTGCAATTGCTGGGTGGGGATGCGGCCCGGATGGCGGATAGTGCCGGTCGCGCCTGGGAATTGGGGGTTACCGCGATCGACATCAACTTCGGTTGCCCCGCCAAGACTGTCAACCGGCACGATGGCGGTGCGGCCTTGCTCCGATACCCCCGGCGAATTCGCGACATCGTGGCGGCGGTTCGCTCGGCCGTACCCCGCCACATACCCGTTTCCGCCAAACTGCGGCTGGGCTGGGACAGCCCCGACGCGATTGATGAGAACGCGATGATGGCGGCCGAAGGGGGGGCGACGTGGATCACCATCCACGGGCGCACGCGCATCGCCGGCTATCAACCGCCGATCGATTGGGAACCGATTGGCCGCGTGCGGAAACGGTTGCCACTGCCGGTGGTGGCCAACGGCGACATCTGGACCCTCAACGATTTCCGCCGCTGCCGCGACATCACCGGCTGCCGTCACTTCATGCTCGGCCGAGGGGCCATCGGCCATCCGCAACTGGCGTGGCAAGTAGCTGCGGAATTGGGGTTGGTATCACGCCCGGCGCAGCGGACCGAACCGTCGGAAGACTGGGCCGCGTTGCTGCAGCGGCTGGTCGATTGGACAGGGCGAATGCAACCGACGCGAGCCGAGAAGATGGTTTCTCGCCTCAAACAATGGCTTCGCATTGCGGCTTTGGTGGGGCAATTCCCCCACTTCGACCGCATTAAACACGCGACCACCATCGACGACCTATTTCTCCTGCTGAACGATTCAGCACCACCGGATCAGCGATTGAAAAGCTCCCCCCTGATTGTTTCGGCTCCGGCTAGCGGTTACAATCACATAGTGACGGAGACGTTTTGATTTGTCTTCACCGTTGTGTGCCTCACTCAGACCTTCGCGGACTGGGGTTTGCTCATGCCACTGGACGCTGGCGAACTGAAACTCGAAGTGGTCGATGACGCGCACGCCACGATCATTCGCTTCCCTCCGCAAACAGCACTGGTCGAAGCGAATGCCGAAGCTTTCAGCCAGCAGCTCAACACGCTCGCCGCCCAGCGCCAACCGCCCCATCTTGTGATCGACCTTGCCAACGTCTCTCTGCTCACGAGTGTGATTTTGGCCAAGCTCATTACCCTCAACGCCAAGATTCGCGCCGCCGGCGGTCACCTGGAACTGATCCATGCTGCGCCGGCGATTTATGAAGTCTTTCACATCACCCGGCTCGACACCATCCTGGATGTCCAAGTGGCCAGCCACTAACCCCGACACAACCGCGGGCCCTTTCCGAGATGCCGGAGCGGAGCAAGCGGGCATGAGCGAGCGGCCAGCCGCTAATCCCGACACAAGCGGCCAGCCGTGGGGAGAGAGTTGGGTGCTCACACTGTTGTAACCAGCGCCCAGTCAATAGAAATTCCGGTGTTCGCCGTGGACACCGGGAGGAGAGGGGGTGTCCGCGGGCGATTGGGGGGCATCGTTACGCGACAGCAGTTTGTAGAGTTTCATCTTTTTGTAGAGTGTGACGCGGCTGACCCCGAGCAACTGGGCGGCTCGGGTGCGGCTATGATTCGCCTTTTCTAAGGCGCGGAGAATGTTGGCCCGTTCGGTCGCTTCGCGGGTTTGTTTGAGGGTGCCGTCGAAGGAGCTGGAAAACAGCCCCGTTCGGGACGGGGAATCGGTTTGTGCCAACAGTTGCGGCGGTAAGTGGTGCAGTTTCAGTTCGTGGCCACGACTACTGAGAACGGCTTGCTGGATCGCGTTTTCTAACTGCCGGATGTTGCCAGGCCACGGATGGCCTTCCAGAACTTGGAGGGTTTCGGAACCGACACTGTACAAGGACTTGGCGTACTTGGTGCCATAGCGGGCTACCAGGCCGCGAACCAAGGGGGCGATATCTTCCGGACGTTGGCGTAGCGGTGGCAGATGGAAACTCACAACCTGCAAGCGGTAATACAGGTCGTGGCGGAAGCGGCCGCGTTCGAGAGCTTCGGTGAGGCTACGGTTGGTCGCAGCCAGGATGCGAGCTTTGCAGAAGTGCGTTTCGTTACTGCCAACCGGTTCAAACTCCCCCGTTTCGATAACCCGCAGCAGATGGGTTTGATGCTCCAGGCTGAGGGCGTCAATTTCGTCGAGCAGGATCGTCCCGTCGCCGGCGGCGGCGAGCTTGCCGACCTTGGCCGTTTCGGCTCCGCTGAATGCACCGGGCACATGGCCAAATAATTCACTGGCGATCCCCTGACCGGTTCCCGTGCCACAAGAGACAACCCACAACCGCTGTCCGCGCCGCGGGGAACAATCGTGAATCAATCTGGCGAGAAAGGTTTTGCCAGTCCCGGGTTCGCCTTCGAGCAGAACCGTGACATCGTGGGTAGCCGCGATACACAACCGGTCCACCATCGCGGTGAGCGACGGGGTGTGATTGATCAAGCGGCGGCGGATAGTCTGGGCGATGGTTTCGCTGGCCGGATCGGCGAAGGGCACGCCGGCTTGGAATGCCCGCTGCGCCCACAGGGCCAGCTCACGGGCTTGTTGCGGCCACAAGAAACGGTGGGCCAAGTAGGGGGTCAGGGCTTCCAGTTGGCCGCTGTTGCGCACAGCCTCGGTTTCCACAACGGCCAACCGCGGCGGAAGAAGCTGGACTTTCGTTTCGCGAACCACCGTTTCCAGGGCTGTCACATCGTGAGTATCGTTGGCGATCAGGAGCAAATCGCCATCGGTTTCGGGGGTGAGTAGGGACGGCACGTCCTCGAAGCGGACCATCGGTACCGCGAGTTGAATCGTTCTGCGCAAATGTTCATCAATCAGAGTAGCGAAACGATAATCGTGAGCGACAACAACCAAGCGACGCGACGAAAACATACCTCGTGGCACTCCGGTAGTCCTCGCGAGCGGCTCGGAACCAACCCGCATGATTGTCACCGCCACACTTTTCAGCTCACCGGCGAAAATCGCTGGATACGGAAAAGTTGCAACGGTGTTACCACGCTCAAGGAAAGTTTACAAATGAGGGGAAAGCAACTGCGTTGGGCGAAGATGCGGGAAAAATCGATTGCTCGGGCTTCAGGTCTTCCGGTGTAACGTGAATCGCTGACGTGGTTTATCAGAATTTACGGAATGCCGCGAACGATGCGCGGCCCCAGTTGTCGGGTCAGCCACACCGGGAGGCGTTGCCACAACCGGATCGCCCATTGGTAGCGGGGGTTTTCGGGCCGCATCTGTCCGGCATGGCTGCCGGCCACCAAGTGATATTGCCAGGTCGCCGGGTGGGGTTCCGCCCCCCATTGTTTCTTGAAGCGGAACGTATTGCTGCCGCGGGTGGAACGCCCAAAATCGAACACTTGCTGGCCACGTTCGACCGCACGGCGCAACAGATGGTGATACATTAACATATTCGCACAACTGGGGTTGTAGTCCTTCAGGGACGAGGCCGTGGGTACCTCGGTGCGGCCCTGCCCGTGGAGCAGTAGTGCGGCCGCAACCGGCTGGCGTCCATCGCGAAGTACTACGATCTCGGCCTGATTGGGAAACGTGGCCAGAATGGCAGCAAACAGTGGTTTCCCATAGACGGGCGAACCCAAATCTCGCATATTCCGGGCCAAAACCGTGTAGAAGTCGTCGAGAAGCTCCTGGGTTCCCCAGTGAATGGTCAACGCGGCTTTCTCTGCTTTGCGTATCTGATTGCGCACTTTCGGGTCGAAGGCTTTCCAGAGCTGTTCGCCACTAGCCGGCAGCCGCAAGCGCAGGTGCACTTTTTCGGTATACTCCACGGTCAGTGCGGGGTGAGCCACCGGAACTTCATGCCGTAATTCGAGATACTGCACGTTCAATTCCTCGGCCAGCGTCGCCGCCCGCGTCACGAGCTGTTGTTGCACTTCGGGGAACGCCGCCACGACACCGTTGGTGTTCAGATACGGCAAACTGACCAAAAAACGGCCAAACAGGAGCGATTCCACGAACGCCAAGGGCAAAAAGCCGAGGGTTTGGCCAGTCGCGCTCGTCGTTTCGACCGCGTAAACGGTATGGCCGAGGGCCGCGTGCAAGATACTGAGCCACCGTGGGTGCTGGCTGAGGGGAACTTCCGCCCGCGCGTGGTGGACCAGCGCCGTCCACGCGGGGAAACGGCCTTCCAACGCGGGGTACGAATGCACCTGCGTGGTGAAGGCGACCACCGAATCGGACGTTGTCGGCCCCACCCGTGAGGCTCGGACCAACGAGCCGGTCGGGGGGTGGTGGGCGGTCAGTCGGGGCGTATCCCGTGGGGCAATCATCACCGCAGCAGAACCGAAGAGGGATTTTCAGCTAATAATGCGTCGTAGAGGCGTTGGAGCCGTTGTATGCGCGTCAGGAAGTTGTAGCGCGTCTCCACAGTACGCCGGCCGGCAGCGCGGAATGATTCCCGCAACTGCGGGTTATTCAGCAGCGTAGCGATCGCGGTCACAAGGCCGTCGGGATCGTTCGCGTTCACCAAAAGGCCGTTGCGGCCATCCTGCACCAACCGCGGTACGCCGTTGACCCGTGTGGCTACCACGGGTACATCCATAGCCATCGCTTCGAGCAACACGTTGGGAAGCCCTTCCCGGCGACTGCTGAGAACGAACAGGTCCATCGCTTCCAGAAACGGCCGGACGTCGGCTTGCCAGCCGGCCAAGCGCACGCATTCGGTGAGACCGTATTCACGGATCAGTTGTTCCAGCCGTGGCCGCTGGTGCCCATCACCGACGATCATCAAATGCACATCCAACCCACGCGACCGCAGCGTCGCAATACTGGGAATCAGAAGGTCGAAACCCTTTTCCTCCGACAAGCGACCGATTGCCCCCAGGAGAAACCGTTCGACCGGCAAGCCCAGCGCCGCTTTCGCTTCCGTGGTACAGCGGATGCGGCGATACGCCGTGGTGTCGATCCCGTTTTCGAGCAAAACGCAGCGACGGGCCGGTACCCCCACCGACAGGCACGCTTCGAGCAAATCGTCCGAAACACAGACGACTCGCTCATAGCGTGGCAAGCAGAATTGATCGATCCGATAATACAGGGGCGTACGGCGGGTGTGTTGGACCCAACCGTGAACGGTAGTGACCAAACGCATCGGCCAGAAGCGTTTCAGCAGCAATCCTAGGGCATTAGTTTTGTAATCGTGGCCGTGCCAGATGGTAACATTTTCGCGGCGGCACACGGCCAGCGTTTCGGTTAGTACGCGCCAATCCCAAGGTCCCCGATCGGTAACGGCGATAAGAGGCGCTTGGGCATGGGCGGCCTTCTGCCGCAGTATCTCGAAACCGGAATCGCCCGGTGGATGCAGATACAAGCAGAGCATGCGGTAGCCGAGCGGTTCCAGCAGGCGTGGGGAATGGAGAATGGTTTTGTCCGGTCCACCGCCCGCCCCGGTCACAACGCGGGCATCGAGAACCACCGGCGTTGCCGGTACACAGGGACGCATTGCGGGCGAACCCCTCGCAAGCCTGGGAGCCAACGTATCGGTCAGAGAGTCGGCGATATCCACGGGCGGAACGCAATACGTTGTGGCATCTGCGGAAATTGTCCGTGGATGGCGGCCGTCTGACCAGAACCATCCATTGTGGAACGTGCCCACGCGCCGCAAAAACCCGTCGCCAACTGTGCGCTATTATCCCTATTCCGGCCGTGGGGTCGCGGATAACGGCGTTTGCGCGTGATCCTCTGCGGTCACGATCGCAGCGATCAGCGGCCGCAAGCATCGTTCCCAGTTGTGATACTCTTGCACATAATTGCGAGCTGCGCGGCCGAAACTGTGGCGGCGATCGGCATTGGCCAATAGCGCGGTGATACTTTCCACCCACTCCGCAGGCGTAGAAGCTATCAACAGGTGTTCCCCGGCCTTCACGGGCAACGGGGCGGCGCTGGCGGGCGAGGCGACCACCGCGCGCCCCATCGCCATCGCTTCCAACAACTTGTTTTGAACGCCGCGGGCCAGACGCAACGGCACTACCACAACCGCAACTGAAGCCGCAAACGGCCGAATATCTGGCACCTGGCCCACCAAGCGGACGCCCGGCACGCTGGCCAATGCCCGCACCGCCGCTACCGGATGGCGGCCGATGATGCGAAATTCGGCAGTGGGGAACCGCGACCGAACCTCCGGCCACACCTGCTGCACAAACCACCTCACCCCATCCACATTCGGCCGATAATCAAGAGCACCGACAAAGGCCACCGTCTGCGGTTCTTCCCTCGCGGCCGGTGCGAAAAATTCGGTATCGACACCATTTGTGGCTACCGTCGCGGCACCCGGATAGGTCAACGCCTCATAAATTTTCGCTTCAACCAGGCTCACGACGCTGATGGTTTTGGCCCAGCCCACCAAGGATTGCTCCAAGCGGCGTACCCGAACAGCTTCGAGCCGATACAACCAAGATTTCGGGAAACGGCTGGCCGCGGCGTAATCGAGCCATTTCTGACTATCAACATCAATTAAGTCAACAATTTTGGGAACCCGAGCGAACACCGGATCGCGGAAATAAGGGACGACCGAGGAGGCTGAAGCGACGACGGCGTGAAATGTCACTTCATCGGCCCATTGCCGCAACACACGGGCCAGGGGACGGCTGGCGAACACGCCTTCGCTGAGGCTTCGGCCCTGCGCGAAGCCCCAGGCGGCGCGGAGCCAACGGCGGGAACGGCCGACGGGCACAACAGCCACCCGTTCGCACAGTTGGTGCAGGGTGTTACGGGTTTCCGCAGTCACCGGTTCATCAGCGGGGCAAGCCAGCCACACACGAACGTGTTCGGTCAGTTCGCGCAGCAGATGAAAGGTGCGAATCCGGTCACCTTTATCCGGCGGAAACGGGACGCGGTGCGTCAGAAGCAGAACGCGCGGCCGATCGGGAGCCGGTTGAGTCATACCGGTTGTAATGTCGGGAGAGGGGAAGGGCCGGCAGGGGCAACGACGCCGGCAAGGAAAGCCGCAGCGACTTGCTGGCGATTGGGTAACCCCACGAGCCACTGCACGGTTTTGGGGCCAATCCCCATGGCGGCTAACAGGGTCGCTCCCATCAGGCGCACATCGAGGAAGAAGTTCATATTCTCGATGTAATACAGGTCGTAGACGATTTTGTGTCGCACGCTGGTGATGTCGGTATCTGCGGGCAATAGGCATTGGGCCAAGCCGGTGACCCCCGGTTTGACCCGCAACCGGTGCCGGTAGCCGGGCACCAGATGATTCAATCCCTTCGCTTGAATGATCTCAGGACGTTCGGGCCGCGGCCCCACCAGGCTCATCTGTCCCATCAACACGTTGAACAATTGGGGCAGTTCATCAATGTGTGTGACGCGCAGAATCCGCCCCACAGGGGTGACGCGCGAATCGCCTTGGCGCGACCATTGAATTCCCGAAACCGCCTCAATGTTCGCATGCATGGTGCGAATCTTGATGATTTTGTACTTGCGGCCGTTCAGCCCTACACGGGTTTGCGTGTAGAACACCGGGCCGGGGGAGGTGAGTTTGACGGCCACGGCTGCCAGAGCGATCAGTACCAATGCGAACGGGAGTAGCACGAGGGCCGCGGCGTAGTCGAAGGCGGTTTTGGCCACAACATACCAGCCGCCGGGGGGGGTAATGTCGATGGAAGTAGCAGCGGGTAAGCTATCGATCTCGGGCCACGGTTCGCGGTCGGGGAGGTTGGGCGAAACGGGCGAAGAGTGTTCCGTCATGGTGTTGGGCACGGCAGTTTGGGCGGTACTCATCGAGCATCCGTTCATCAAATCGAGTGTCGGTCAGCAGTGGTTGTTAGTTCGTGGGGTCGGAACCAGCGAGAGCTTTTTTCACCTCAGGCAAAAATTCGGTTAAAAACCCGCTCGCAGGTTCAGAGGCCATGGGGTTTGTCGTCGCGGGGGACTTTTCGGTTTCGGCGCAAACGACGTACAGTTTGTAAAGCACTTGGTGAAGGGCGAATTCGCTGCGTGGCCGATCGGAGGCGTGCCACTGGCCCTGGACCCCCCACATCCAACAGACGCGTAAGGGCGGTTCATCCAAGGAGTTACGTTTCTCGAAGCGAGCCGACCAATAGCTCGCCACCGTGTTATCCGGCAGTTTCACCACATGCTTTTGCGACGGTCCCTGGAGGTTGTAACCCATACCGGCGTAGCACACCTCAGGGGTGTGAGCGCCAATAGGCCCTGGTGGACCGCACAGCAGCAATACGGTGAAGGATCGGCCCGTTTGGCGGTGGGTGTAAATCCGCGAAACGTAACCGGCGGCTTCGGCAACTTTCACCTGTTTGGGATCTAATGGAACTTCGACGCTCGACCACGCGCCAAAGTTCCCGGGAATTTTTGCTAGTTTTTCCACGGCCCAACGGAGGTTGGCGGACGGCCCCCAACGGTTCGTGAAGAACCCTTCGACCGCCGCGGCCGCCGCCAATCCCCCCAGGGCGAGCATCACAATCAACCACCGCGGCATAACCTTACCCTGCTGGGTTACACTTCGCGAAGCCCGCGAGGGCCTTAGGCGGGCAATTGTTTGACATAGTTATACCCGTAGGAATAAACATCGTGTTTGATGCCGTTGACCACCGCCCCCAGCAACGGGATGTTCAACTGTTGCAGCTTCTCCGAGGCCGTCATGACTTTGGGCAGTTGGCTGATGTCTTGCATGATGGAAAAGACGACTCCATCCACATGCTGACCCATCAGCAAGGCATCGGCCACTGGCAGCACCGGGCAACTATCGACGATCACAAAGTCGAATTGGCCCCGCAGGCGGTTGAACAGTGTCTCCAAGGGGTGTCCTTGGGCCAAGGCCGCGATGGTGACGTGGGAGCATTGCCCCGCGGTGATGACCCACAGGTTGGGCACCGCGGTAGCTTGGATGACCTCGCTGACATCAATTTCGTGTCGCAAAACTTCGGAAACTCCCGGCGCCAGCGGTAGATCGAAAAGCTTCTGGATCGAGGGATTGCGCAGGTCGCCGTCGACCAGCAACGTCCGCATGCCCGCGGTGGCCATGCTTGAGGCCAGTTGGCTGGCCAGTGAGGTTTTGCCTTCGCCCTGCATGGCACTGGTCACCATCACCACTTGCATCGACTGCGTGCGGGCTGTGTGGAGCAGCATCGTGCGGGCGGAATTGATCGACTCGTTGAGAACAAAACGCCAGTTGGCACTGCCGGTTTCCACCGCGGCTTTGAGGCTGGC
Organism: Gemmata sp.; assembly: GCA_025055115.1. Lineage (GTDB taxonomy): Bacteria > Planctomycetota > Planctomycetia > Gemmatales > Gemmataceae > Gemmata. The sequence continues at coordinate 28,374 of JANWYJ010000029.1, read as the reverse complement.
CCGATTGGGAAACGCTGGCACAGTACCGATTACCCGCAACCCCAGATCGCTGACCACCTGATCGACGTTATCGACGCGCCGCGTCCGCCATTCCAGAAACGCAATCAGAGCAACCACGGCCCCCAACCCACCCAAGCCTCCCAGGGCCGAAAAGAGGATTTTCCGGTTCTGGTTGTGGTTGGGGATTTTGTCGATGTCACCGCGGAGGGTGATGCGGTTACTGAGCTTCTGATCCATGCGGAGTTTGGCCAACGCCGCATTGGTTTGGTCCAACATCTCCTTTTGCGGTTTGAGAGCGTCGCGGAGAGTTTGGATGTCCAGACCACCAACGACCCCGGCATCGATCATTTTCTTCCATTCGTTGCGCTCTTCCTTCACTTTTTCGCGTTCCTCAGTTTTGATTTTGTGCAATTGATCGAGTTGGGCGATGCGTTGCTGCCGGTTGACGTTTTCCAGTGCTCGGACCCGTTCGATCGCCCGGGTTTGGGCGGCCTGGCGGGCTTCCTCCCAATCGGCTTTGGCTTTATCCAGTTTCGTTTTCAGATCAACAATGTAGGGAATGTCGTCGCGGGCGGCGTTTTTCAGTTCCTTTTTGTAGAGTTGCTCCTCTTGTTCGTAGAACGCCCGGGCTTTCGCCACCAGCGGATCAGCTTCGATGGCTTCGGCCAGAAGTACAGGGTCGGGGGGGGTCGTGGGATTTTTCTCCGCAACTTGCAGGCGGAGAACTTTCAATTCCGCTTCAATTTTCACCAACTCGCGGCCGAGGCGGTTGTATTCGCTGTCGGTTTCGATGTAGCGCTGTTGCAGATAGGCCAGGCGTTTGGCATTGTCTTCCCCGCCGAGGGTGCTGTTGACCCGGCCTTGCATTTCGATTTGCCGGTGGAGCGATTCAATCTCCAGGCGCAGTTGCCGGGCCAGTTCTTCGCGTTTTTTGATTTGTTCGTCGAGATCGCGGTTATCGTAGATCGTGGCGTCGTCGATAAATCGCTTCACCAAATGATCGAGAATCCGCCCCATGTCGTCGAGCTGATCGCCCGTGAGGGTGACTTCGATGAGGTCTTCGGTCACAGGTTTGACGCGAATTTGCGTCTCCAGCATCTGCACTGGGTCGGCGGCTTCTTGGACCATGCGCAGGCTGGCGATGGCTGGGTCGGCGAGGGTGCGTGTGATCAGATCGCGTGACTTCAGCAAGTAGGTTTGCCGCTGGCGATATTCTGCGAAATCCTCATTGTTGCGGCTCAATTCGACACCCCGCGAACGGAGCTGGACAATCGCCCGGGCCTGATGTTTGCCGCTGGGCAGCACCAACCAAATGCCGACCGCCAATGTCGTGCCGACCAACAGGCCAAGGAAGCTACCCAACACCCAACGGCGACGGAAGGCATTCCACAATCCCATCAACGTCGGGGTGGAGGAGATTGTCGGCGCGGGTGCAGCAACGGGTTGCTGCGTGTAATTCAGGGACGCCGCGGGCGCCGACCAAGGAGGCAGACTCCCGGGAGTTGAAGGATGGCCGGTGGGCGGTAGCGGTGCTGGAAATTCACCAGACGACGAACGGGGCATTCTTTTCCTCTCCGGTTAACGCGACATCCTTCCGAAAACCGGCTCATCCGGGAATACGAGTCGAGCTTATACGATGGTCAGGCACGGCATTTCGTGGCCGAAGTTCCCATTTGTCCAACTTTAGCACGCCACGGGTCGCGCTTCGACGATCCGCAACGCAAAAAATTCATGTCCGAGAAGAATTTCCTGCGTCAGCGGAATTGGTCCATCTCCTTGGAGGCATTCACTCGAATCAATTTACTTCACCCCGCCCTGTCGAGGAAAGGGCAGCTGATGAGTTTGTGAGGAAGTTTTCTGATGTTTTGGCTACACCGAACAATCACGTTGTTTTTCTTGCACTGGTAATTCAGGAACGCCGATGAACAAGCACAGTGAGCGTCATTGGCACGAGCCAAACAAGAAAAACAATCTGCACAAACTATGCCGTAGGCTTTTTTGTTGCAAGGAGACCAACCATGCCACCCCGGCCGACCCCGCGATGGACAGCGCTGAGTATCACCGCGGCAGTCCTGTTAGTTCACGCTGTCGGCTGCCATACGCTGCACGATATCCACAGTGAGCGATTATGCTGTCAACCTCCGCGTTTCAATTGCTGCACCATTCCCGATGTTCCGGTACCCAAAGAGCTGAATAAGGTGAGTTTGCCGCCTTATATTGTTGAAACTCCCGACATTCTCCAGATTGAGGCGATTCGGGTCATTCCACTGCCACCATACCGGCTGGAACCGCTGGATGTGCTGTATTTGAGTGCTGAGAATGATTTTGAACGGGCGCGCATCGCCGGATTGTACCCCATCGAACCCGACGGTACGATCAACCTAGGCCCCACTTATGGTGGCGCGGTGCGGGTCACCGATTTGACGACGGAAGAAGCTCAAAAGGTTATTGAAGAGAAAGTGCGGCAATTTGCCAAAAATGCCACGGTCACTGTATCGTTGGCGCAATCGCGTGGGGTGCAGCAAATCAGCGGGCAGCACATTGTCCGTTCGGATGGTACGGTGAGTCTGGGAGCCTATGGGAGTGTTTATGTCGCGGGGATGAGCTTGCCTCAGGTGAAGCAGGCCATTGAGGCTCACTTGTCGCAATATCTCTACAGGCCAGAAGTTGCAGTCGATGTGTATTCGTACAACAGCAAGTTCTACTACGTGATCACCGACTTTGCCGGCAGTGGGGAACAAGTGACCCGGTTGCCGCACACCGGCAACGAAACCGTCCTCGATGCCATTGCCCTGATCGGTGGCTTGTCGGCCGTTTCCAGTAAGAAAATTTGGATTGCCCGCCCTGCGCCCAGTGAGTGCGAACAGGATCAGATTCTGCCGGTCGATTGGTGCGGTATTACCCGCCGCGGCCAAGTGAAGACCAACTACCAGATCATGCCTTACGATCGCATCTATATCCTGTCGCAACCGCTCACGAAATTCGATACCTACATGGCGCGTGTGCTGTCGCCGGTTCAGCGGGCCTTTGGCGTCACCCTGTTGGGGGCCAGTACCGTCAACGTTATCCGCGACGGCGGTTTGGGTGGCAACAACGTTGGTTTCGTCGCTCCGATTATTCCGTAGAATGTCGCGCCGAATGTCGCGCCAACGCTAGTCCTTGTCATAAGTCTTGTCAGGATAAGGACTAGCGTTTTCAATAGCCACCTGAGCGGGTCTAACTGCACAAGTGGGTTCCGATGGGGAACACCACAACTCGATAAAATGGGCACTTTTCCAACATTGCCACAATTTCCCCAGCGCGTCTTCGTCGATCTGAAGAAACGGGTACTACGATCGACGTTGGAAAAGCACCACCGGAAAGAGGGCGTCGAACCCCAAGGAGCGGCGTATGTCGTTTCGCCTCGGAATCATCCTCGCCAGCAGTGGACTGGCCCTGCTGGCGCCAGCGGTTTCGGCTCAGCCGCAAGTGCCGACCCGTCCTCGCTATACGCAATTCCAAAGTGTGTTTGCCCCGGGGCGACCGCTGTTGGTCAATCCCGGTCAGGGGCTGATTGGGTTGAATCAGCCGCGGGTGGCACTGCCGGCGGGGCCTCAGGTTCCGGGCTTCATTTACCCTGGTATGTCACCCGAGGGTCTGCCGGCTCCGGTCGCCGTGAACCCAGCAATCGCCCCCACGGGTGTGGCTGCGACGTTCAACAACTTGGGTCACTGGTACGCTGGGCAATTCGGTTCTTACGGCCATTGGTACCCGAACGGCATTCGCAGTGGGGCCGGTGTGCTCGGGTCCTCCGGGGGTGGGGTCGTGGGCGGGGTGGGAGTCGGTGGCGGCCTCGTTGGCCCGGGGATGATGGGCGTTGGTGGACCCCGTACGGGGGTGGGGAGTGTGTTGGGAACCGGGCTGATGGCCGGGGCCACCATCAACCAATTCCGGCGTTGAAGTGTCCGCCGTAAGCATCCGGCATCAATTGTGGAAAGGAGTCTGGGTATGCACGGGTTTCCCCCGAGTGGATGGCCTCACAGCAAGAGGTGGCCTCACAGCAACAGTTGGGTCGCCGTGATCATCATGGTTCTGTCGGCCGGTTCGACGGTCGCGGCGGATGTGACACCGCCACCGCTTCCGATCGCGCCGCCGTCTGTGAGTGATCCGGCGTGGATCGCCGACCCGGGGTGCCCCACTTGCCAACACGGTTTACCCAAAAGCAGGTGTGCTTCCTGCGGTCCACGGCTGGGACACCTGACGCAGAAAAACAAGAATGCCCCCTATCCGGTGCAGTTGTGCCCTGGGGCTTGTTTTGGCTACTTCCAAACACAATGGCGGCGCTGGGAGGAAGTCTGTCCTTATCCGTATCAGGGTGTGGGTGTTAGCGATGCACCGCGTCGGCCGGGCAGTCCGCTGCCTCCCCCCCGATCGATCGATCCGCCGCCCCAAAAGATGCCTGAACCGAAAAAACCTGGCAGCGATACCCCCCCCGGGAATCTACCACCGCGACCCATGCCCTCCGGGAAGTTCGGCCCGTGATGGGCTGCGGCGGGCGGTTGGCGATGTGGTGTTTCACCTGGCGGCGTTAAGCTTGGTCGCCAAGGGCCTGGAAGACCCACTCACGACCGACGCCGTCGCTGCCATCAGGACTCTGCCAGGTACCATCGGGACTCTGCCATCGGGACACGGCCTGAGCTGGATGCGGCCGGACACGCCGGAGTTCGCCGCCTGGTTTGCTCGGGTCGTGCTAGCGCCGACGGCAACGTCCCACGATCGGACGCCCTCACAGCCTCCCGTCCAGCCCTCCTTACTCTCGGCGGCGGCCAAACTGGCCGGCGAAGTGGATGCTGAGTCGTTCGCCCATCACTTCGCCCATCGTTATGAGTTGTCAACCGTTCGGCTTCGCTTCTTCAAGATGTTTGGCCTGCGGCCGCGCCCCGATCGCGCTGACACAGGTTCTTGCAGGCTTTGTATCGCGCTGACACAGGCTCTTGCAGGCTTTTTGTCAGGGTGGAACGGTGGTCTGCGGGAACCTGGTGGTCTGCGGGAACCTATTGTTAGCACGGCGTTGTTGCTTCCATAGGTTATTGCACTCCGTGTTCAGCGTGGAACGGGCAATTTATACTTCGCGAGCAATTCCAGATACCGTTGATATTCGATGGGGTGCAGATCGTCGCGGCTGAGGCCCAATTGCTGTGCTTTTTTGAGTTCATCGATGGCAAAAAGGCGGTTTTCTTGCACGGTATCGAGGTCGATGGCCCAGGCGAGATGGAAGCGGTAGGTCGCCCGATCGAATTGGATGAGGGCCAGTTGCAAATCTTTTTTGGCTTCGGCGGGGCGGCTACTGACCAGGTAGGCCACAGCGCGCGTATCCAGGTAGGCCGGCACCGGGCCACGAAGGGCGATCAGTTCGGTCATCATTTTGACTGCTTCCTCGGCTCGTTCGGGGGCATGTAAGGCCAGGAGCATGCAGCGATTGTTCTTGGCGTGGTCGATGCGGCTTTGCGGATGGGGGATGGTTTGGAAGGTGGCGATGCAGCGATCATATTCCTGAAGGGCTTCGCGGTATTTGCGTTGGGCATCGAACAATTCAGCGCGGGCGGCGTACAATTGGGCCTGCAGTTCCGGCTGTCCGGCCGCATCGCGCAAGCGGTCTTCTAACCATTTCTCGATTTCCGCTTCGATAGCGGGTCCGGGGCTTTTCATGCGCACAGCGCCGGTCAGCAGTTGGGCCGTCAGGGCCACGCCCACCCGTTGTTCGTGCTGGCGGGCCAAGGCGATCGCCTTTTCGGACTGTTTGTGACGAATGTAGAAGAGGGCGAGCGGCACATGGGCGGTCTCGGTGGAATCGCGTTCGAGGAACTTTTTGAAAGCGGCTTCCGCTTCGGCCGTGAAACCGAGTTCGTCAAGCAGCGGGCCGGAACGTGTGGCGAGATTGGTCGTGTCGTCCCAGCCGGGGAAGGCCTGGATGACCGCGAGGGCCTGGTCGCGGAGTTTCTGCTGGCCCACACGATCAAGTTCGGCGCCGCGGCGTTGGCTTTGGCGGATCAGAAGCCGGGCTTGTTCGCGCGTGGCCTCCCAACTGTCGGGGTGTTGCGCCTTGAGGCGATTCCAGGCGGCTTCCGCATCGGCCAGATTATCGAGGGCCAGATACACACGGACCAAAGCCGCCATATGCTGAGCCGTCACCCCTGGTTGCAAGCGTGCCGCCAGCCGGAACGAACCGACCGCTTCGAGCAATTGGCCCTGATCAAAGGCCAGTTGGCCGAGCAGAAAGTATTCATCGGGGGTCAGGTCGCCGCGATCGCCGAATTCGCGGAGGATGCGAACCCCCTCCGCCCGCGTGGCGGGATCGACCGTCAGAATCACGGCTCGGGCTTTGCGGTCTTCCGGATCATTGGGGTTGGTTGCCAGATTCTGTTCAATCAACTGCATGGCCGTGGTGCGTTGGTTGTAACCATCGCCGCCGGTCAGCAGGGTCAGAGCCAGGCGGCGGCGGGCCCAGCGCGCGATGTCGGGGGCCGGTGAGCGAATGGCTTGGTTGAGTAGCTCATTGGCTGGGCGGCTTTGCCCGGTGCGTTGGAGGAACTGGATCAGTTGCCGAACCGGGTTGAGTTCCAGGGGGGCCGCTTGCTGGGCTGCCACGAAATGTTGCCGGGCGGTCGCCGCATCGCCGATCATCTCGTACAGTCCGCCGAGGGCAATGTGCAGCTCAGGCCGCTGCGCCGGGGTGTTCATGGCCACGGTGAGCTTCTTCTCCGCTTCGGCCACGGCTCGTTTCGCCTCGTCGAATTTGCGGAGTTTCATCAATTGGGCGACCAAAGACGCCCAGGTGTCCGTTCGGCGATCGGCTTTTTCCACCGCCGCGGAGAAGGCTTTCAAAGCCTCGTCGTCGTGACGGATAGCCGCCAGAAGCGCTCCGCGAAGCAACAGAATTTGCACATCCGGACTATTCGCCGGGGCAATGCGATCGATCGTGGCCCGGCTGTCTTGGGGTAAATCATCGGTCAGCATCCGATGAATGGCCCGATAACGTTCCAGATCGTCGGGCAGGCGCATTTCGGTGCTCAGTTCATCGAGAAGACCGACGGCTTTGAGTTCTTCTTGTTTGAGGCGATACAACTCGACGGTGCGGCGAATGACGTATTCTTGCCGTTCGCCTTTGTCAATGGCTTGGCGATAGTTGAGAAGCGCGGCATCGTTGAAGCCTTCGAGTTCGTTCAGATGCCCCAGTGCTACATACACCCGGCTCCAACCGGGGCGCTGTTCCCGCACCGCTTCTGCTAACCCACGCAGCTGCTGGATCGCCGCGCGGCGCGCAGTTTCATCCGCCATAGTGCGGACTTCCGGCAGCCGCACCGCCAAGCGGCCCAGGGTACCCACCGGGCCGTTGGGGCCTTCAATCGCAGCCATTTCCTCAAAGACACGCTCAATCACATCAACACGCTGCGCGGCGATGGCTTGATCAAGCAGAGCCGCCCGGCAGGCAAGATCGCGCGGAGCCACGTCGGCCGCTTGCCGGAAGAACTGCAAGGCCGTGGCACGCAGGGCTTGCCCGTCGGCGTCGCCCGGGGGTCGACGATCCGCCAACTGTCCGGCGATTTGTCCCAAACCCACAAACAAGCGGAAGCGCTCGTCCGGGGTGAACGATTCGATCTTGGTCGCCAGAGCCGCAAGTTCGTCAGCGGTGACCGGTTTTGCCGCGGCGGCCAGCACCCCGGCTTGGCCCAGGCGCAGCTCGACCGAAGGCCCGAGTTGTTGCTCGGCCGCTTGTAAGACAGCCCAGGCCGATTCGCGACGCCCCCCCTCCTTCAGCCGCGCCAGCGCTACCCACACGGCCCCGGCTTTGGCATGGCGGGGATTGTCGCACAGCCAAGTGTCCAAAAGTTGAACAGCCTCCGCGACTTTGTTTCGGGCGGCGAGTGAATCGGCGTGATAGATAACGATTTCCGGTGTTCGCTTCTCCGCGGGGCCGAGGCTGGCGTCGAAGGCTTCCCAGGCCGAAGCACGGGTTTCGGGCGGTTGAAGCAATACGTTGTACAACTCCAGCCGAACCAACTCTGTCCGATACGCTTCCAACTGCAGCAGGTGCACAAGAACGCGGTATTTCTTCACCGCTTCGGCCAACTGTCCCATCCGCACCAACGCTTCGGCTTCGCCCACTAAAGCCACGACAAAGCCACTATCAACCCGCAGCGCCTCACGGCAGTACGTCAGTTGCCGATCCGGGTTCTGCATGGCCGCATAGCAGGCGGCCAACCCGACCATCGCCCGTTTGTAATATTGCGGTACGCGGGCGATCGGTTGGGCGATGTCGTTGAGTAGCTTCTGCGCGGTGAGCCACTCTTGCTTCAAAACCGCCAGTCGGCCGCGGAAGTACGTGGCGATAACCGTGTAGGTGGTGCGGTTGGCCAGGTGCCGTTCCACCAGGGCGGCCGAAAGATCGTGTTCGCCGAGGTCGATCAGTTGGTCGATGACGACAAACAGTTGATCGCCCGGGCCGTCGAGGGCTTCGGCAGTGGTTTTGAGAATTTGAATCGCCTCGGCGCGGTTGGTGAGTCGGTGGCAGACATCGGCCAGCAGCAGGCCGACGGGCACATGCGTGGGGTCGCGCTGGAAGGCTTGGCGCAGCCACTTTTCCGCGGCTTGCAACCGGGGGGTGAGGTCTTTGGGGTCGTTGTGGGCCAGCTCCCATTCGGCTTTGGCCAGAAGGGCATCGGGGTGGGTCGCCCCACCGAGATGGGTGAAGGCGTAGTCGAGGTCCGTGGCGGCTTGTTCCAGATGCCCCAGGGAAATCGTGAAGCGGGCGGCGGTGATGCGCGCCTCCAGATCGTCTTGGAATCGTCCGCGACGGAGGGCATCGAGCAAATCCTTCTCAATGCGGAGCAATCGTTGGGCATCGGCGGTGTTGGCGTAGTGGTATTCCATCGCCAGGCGATAGACGCGCACCGGCGCTTGGTTGGTACGGATGGCTTCTTCCAGGTACCCAATCGCCTTGGTCAGGCCCATCTCACCGGGTAAGCTGCGTTCGCAAACCGCTAGCAATTCCAGCACTTCCATCTGTAAGTGCAAGTGGCTGGCGAGTGATCGGTACAGCATTTCCAAGTGTTGTTTGGCCGCGGTGAGGTTGGCGACACTCGGCGTTTCGATGTAGAGTTTGGCGAGTTTGAGGCGATCGTCGGGATTATTGGGAAACAGACGCAGGTACTCTTCCAAACCTTTGGTGACGCGCTCGAAATTGGCGGGTGTTGGTTCTGCCTCCACCAGATCAAAGAGCATCGCGGCGTATTGGCGGAAGGCGTTTTCGTCGTTGGGGCGGAACTTGAGGTATTTCCGCATCAATTGAAGGGCTTCGGCCCGTCGCTCGGGGGATTTTGAGGCTTCGGCAGCCACTTTCTCCGCTTGTTCTTTGAGAATACCCGCTTGGGAGCGGACCTGATAGCGGTGCCAAGCGAAGACGCTCCCCCCCAAGGCCCCAGCCGCAACAACAACGATCAGCAGACGCTTCCAGCAGACAGCGCGACGCACGGGAGGCTCCTCGCCCGCGTGGGCAACCGCAGCGAAAACAGCAACGGGGACAACCCCCTGTTGTCCCCGTTCACCTTAGCATATGCTCAGCAGAACGAAAACCCGCTTCGCCGCTCAAACGGTACCCCGCTGCCGCCACCGTCGCCAACCTAGCATCGGCAAGGCGACCAAGGCCAGCACCAGCCCCCCCGGAGCCGGAACTGGGTCGGCCCGAACACCCGCCGAACCAGTAAACGTACTACCCGGGTCAATCGTCCCGGTTTGCTCAAAGGAAAGAATGATGACCTGCTGAATGCCGTACGGTGTCGGCAATGCTCCCAGCAGACTGCGCGTGATGCGCAAGCTGGGGTCCCCTGCAGGAAGGCTATCGGTCGCCACCGGAGTGGGGGTGCCGATCGTCGGCCCATCGGCCAATTGCGTGGTGCTGCTGGCGGGAATCGCCGTCGGATCGGTGGGATCAATCACGCGGCTGAATGAATTGACTTGAATCGACCCGCCGCTGAAACCCACGGCCACACCCGCACTATTCGTCAACAAGTAGGGAAGCGAACCAGCGGTGTAGCGATCATCGGTGATGGTAATACGGAGCATGTGGCGTTGGGAGGCATCAAATTGGCTGGTAAATCCCCCTGTGAAACTTGTTGACAGAGACGCATTCGCCAGGCCGAGGTTGCTATTGGTTCCGGCAAACCCACTCAGCGTGAAGTGGCCGTTGGTACTGGAGTACGAGAAGGGTTGGAAAAACGTGGTGCTGCCGCTGGGCGAACCGACGAAAAACGAGCTGCTGCCCACGACATTACTACCAGCATCGAGTTCTTCCACCAGGATCTGAATATCCGCGTAAGCGGGCGTGGGAGCCACCACCGCCAACACGGCCACAACCGTTGCCCACCGCCGCCACAGACGCTGGAACATTATCATAACTCCTGATGGAGCAAATATTTCGAGTAAACCACAAGGATCAGAAAAACCGTGAAAGTCGATTCTCGGTGTATCATCTTTTGCTAAAGAAAGCGATCCCCTCCCCCCTCTGTCAACCCCATTCCAGACCAAATGAGAAAATTCTTTGCCCACCCCAACGCTATATTCTTTCCCCATCGCAACTCATCCCCGGCAATTCACGCGATATGATAATTCGCGCATCACCATAATGATCTTTGTCAGCCTGGGTTGGTCACGACATCGGCTCGCCGGCAAGTTCGCGTGGACCTGATGTTGTGGCGGTCTGGGTCTTCGTGATGGGTCTTTCCAGCCCACGTTGACACCGCGTGCGGGGCAGCTATATCGGTTCGCCTCCGCAGGTTCCGCAGAAAGAGTGACGACCGGGCCGACGGGGAGTTTTCTGGCATGGACGAACGTGAGTCCGGTGCTAGCGGGGGGGGAGTGATTCCAGCCGCACGTGTCCGGCTGTCACCGGAGTCGGTTCGCGTGGGGCCGCCGCGGCCAGCGACCGCAGCCGAACGCGAACCGCAACTGAAAGTCATCCGCGATGGCGATGTGGTGCGGGCGATTCAGATCACGTGCACCTGCGGCCAACAAATGATCATCCAGTGTGAGTATTCATGATCGCGAATGATCGCTCTGGGTGACGATGCCGGGAAGGCCGCACCCGCTGGGCAGACGAGGGCCAAGGAGTGGCCGTGAAGACACCAAGCCTCCGAAGTGGACTATTCAGCCTCCTTGTGGTGGCTATGGCGGGCTGTGGCCTTGGGCGCCCATTTTCCGCACCTGTAGAGTCCTCCGTTGTCGGTGCCAAAGGCCGTCCGGTGTCGTCCCGTGTGGAACCGCATGCGGCCAACACTACGAGCAGTACCGGCGGTTTTCTGACCTCCAACCCCCTGCCAGGAGGCACGGTTGTGGCTACTGGTGGGTCGGTGCCGCCCCATCCGAACGCTGTCTCGAAATTTCTGCCCGCGCAAGCGACGGCGGCATCTCCGGATACTTCGGTACCGCCAACGATGCTACCTCCGCCCGGCCCCTTGCCGGCCACGCCACCGCCGGCTGCAACGCCCACCCCTCCGGCCAACCCACAGCCTCTTCCGCAACCACGGCCTTGGCCGTCCGCGGCTCCCGGCACGCCGCCCTCCCTCCCCTCGGGGGCGATACCGTTTGCCGATCCGCACCTCCGCGGCGTTCCGACGGTCACCGGGAAGCATTGGGAGCTGGCCCCCTGGGAAACCCCGGCCGACCGACTCGCCGAACTGACCGCCCAGCTCGAAACGGTTCTGGCCCAAAACAAGGCCCTGCTCGCTCGGGCCAAGGAACTCGAAACCCTCGGTGCTGGCCGCGAGCAAGCCCTCGTGGAAGCGATGCGGGAAATCGACTCGGTCAATGCGGCGGCCGCCCAAGAGAAAGCCACACTTTTGGCCCAGGTCACCGCCTTACAGAAACGGCTGCAGCAATTAGAAGAAGATGAGATTCGCTTTCTCGAAGCGGTTTTGGAAGCTTTGCGAAAACTGTTGCCGCCGGAGAAGAAACCATGAGAGGAGCGGCTCTGGCTGTGTTCGTCGCGACCGCTGCGGGGTGCTGTTGCGGCTGGGGGAACGGACCGTGGTGGAGCCGTCGTCCGCACCTTGAAGCTCCAACCTTCAGCCGCTATCAGTTGGAGAATTGGGATTGGAGCCGCGTCCAACGGGTTCTGGTGCTGCCGTTTCTCAATGAATCGGAATATACGCATGCCGGAGACGAAGCGCAAGCGGCGTTGGCGGGTGAATTGCAGCGCATGGGCCGCTTTGAAGTGGTCAGCGCCGCAAGCGACGATCGTGCCGCCCTGGCGGCTCAGGTTCACCGCGGCGGCCGCTTCGACGAACTGGCCATGCTGGAGATCGCCCGACAAACCAAAGCCGATGTGGTCGTTCATGGCATTGTGACCCATTACTCGCCCTATCCGCGGCCGCGGCTGGGTCTGATTGTGCAAGCCGTCAGCCCGGCGTTGGGCAAGGTGGTAGCTTCGGTCGATGGTTTGTGGGATACAACCGATACGGCCCTGGCGGATCGCTGCCGGACCTATTACCGGCAGCGACCGCGGCCACGGCCCCCATGGCTGCGGAACAACGTCATTGTCAACGACGATAGCTTCGCGGAAGAACTGGCCCTCGATTCGCCGGCTCTTTTCCAACGTTGGGTGTGCCATGAAGCGGCACTAACACTCTTAGGGCAAGCGGTTCCCGGCGTGTTGATGCCCGAGCAGAATGTTCTGACTCCCACCACAACCGGGGAGCCAACCGCGATGCCAGCAAACTGCTCGGCACCCCGCACCGCGACACCGGGAGCGAATGTGAAGTAGGCTTTCTCCGAATCCGCCTCCCGCCGCTTGCGCGGGAGCGTTGCCTTTGGGGTTTCGCACTCTCGGAGATTGCCGCGATGTCTGCCGCTGCTGCTCCCCCGGCTCCCAAGAAGGGGAAAAAACTGCTGTTTTTGGTTGTTTGCGTCGTTTTTACCGCCGCTGGCGCGGCGTTGCCGATGGTGGTGGATGTTCAATCGTTGTTCGCGAAGTCGAAAGCTGAAAAAAGCAAAGAGAAGAAAGACGCCAAAACGGCGATTGTTCCCTTTGGCGATGTCGTAGTGAACTTGTCGGAAGGCCGGGCGCAACGGTATCTTCGAGTCAAGATCGCCTTCCTGGTCGATTGGGAAGCCGAGAAGGAAGTCACCGATTTGGTAAATAAAAAGAAGGCCGCGATCAAAAGTGCGATGATCTCCCATTTGGCGGGGAAAACGCTCGATTCGGTGAGCGGTTCGGCGGGCGTGGCCCGCACCCAGCGGGAGTTATTGGAACGCACCGACGAAGTGCTCTACCCCGAGGGCGACAGCCGCATCAAGGCGGTCTTGTTTGAGGAATACGTTGTGCAATGACAGCGACACCGGTTGTGTACGATTTCCGTAAACCACCCCCGGGAGTCCTCGGTCACCGCGCCAGTCAATGGCTTTCCGCTGCTTGTCGTCGAGCGGCCGGCCCGTGGGCGCGAACGCTCCCCTTCCCGGCCGAATGGACTCTGGCCACGGTCGAAATGATCGACGTGGTGTCGGCTTTTCAGACACTCGGTGCCGAAACAATCGCGCTGCCGCTTACAGCCGTTTCTCCCGCTGAAGGAACGTTCGTCTTAGCGTTCCCGCGACCAGTATTGCTGACCTTGCTGGCCGGCTTGGTGGGCGAAGTCCCTCCGGCGCTACCCGCCGATCGCGAACCCACCGAACTCGAACAATCACTGATAGGGTATTTGGCCAAAGAGTTGTTCATCGAGCCGCTGATCCAAAGTTGGCCGCAGGAACAAGCTCCGCAATTGCAACCGGGGGCGTTGACTTCCCCCCGGCGCGCCTGGCGAGGACCCCTCGAAGATTTGCTCCTGTTGGCCCGGCTGAATGTGAAGCTGCCCTTTGGTGACTACCCTATTTACTTACTCATCCCGCGCAGTGGTATCGGCGCGGTGTTCGCGCAGGGCGAAGCCCCGGCTCCAACGCCACCGCAACAGTCAGCCTCGATTGATGACGTGGTGCAAGCGATGCCCGTCGATCTGACAGTTGTTTTGGGAACGGCCGAACTGAGCATGGACGATGTGGCCCAACTGCAAACGGGCGATGTCGTCGTTCTGCGCCAAAAGATCGACCAACCCCTCGACGGTTTATTATCAGGGATGCGTAAATTCCGCGTCTGGCCGGGCGTGATTGGCCAACGCGCTGCGGTGGTCATCGACTCGGCCGCCGACGAACTGTAAACCACCACGCGAGACCACCTATGTCGGAAACTGCCGCGACTCTCACCGAAACACCGCCCCGAGCCGAAACCGCCACGGTGGAGGCCCGCCGACCGGAGTTCCCCGAACTCGATCCACACGCCACCGCCCACCACGGGACACCTCTCGATTCCATCCGTGATGTGCCCATCACCATCACGGCCCGCCTCGGTCATACCACACTGCCGATTGGGGCTATTCTCAAACTCGGCCCCGGTTCGGTGGTGGAATTGGAAGAGGAAATCACGGCTCCTGTGGAACTGACCGTCCGCGGTATACCTTTTGCCGCGGGCGAGGTGATTGTCGTTAACGATCACTTCGCCGTTCGGATCACCCGCTTACTCGCCCCCCGAACGGGAACTCTCGAGACGTGAGCCGACCGGAAAACAACATGGTGGTATCGCCCCAACCCCACGGAAGGGAACGACGGAACCGTGAACCGACTTCTCGCGATGGTGAGTATAGCGGCTCTGCTGGTGGGCGAGGCTTCGTTGGCCAGCGCCGGTCCGCCGGCGGGGCTGGAGTACACCCCTCCCCAGGCCCCCCCACCGCCCGATGCCGCGGGCTTGCTAGCCCGGCTGGTGGCCATCACACTCGGACTGCTGATCCTCTGCGCTGCCGTGCTGTGGTCGGCCCGCCGCCTCACGCAACCCCACGCCCTGAAGCACAGCCCGCGGCTGCGCCAGACTGGTTCTTGGGCACTGGATCGCCGCAGTTGGCTCTATCTGGTAGCTGCCGACGAATACACCGTCGCAGTCACCACCGATGCGACTGGGCTACGGTCGATGGTGCTGCTCTCCGAACCCTTCGACGATGTTCTGGCCAACGTGAACCCATCCCACGAAAAACCGGAGGCGGGTGAAGGGGCCTCCGGTTGAGCGGCATCATCGACTCGGTTGGCTGCGATTACCGCACGATATTGGCCAGTTCTTGCAACGTCTCGTTGGCGGCACTGATCGTCCGAGCATTCACCTGGAAGCCTCGCTGCGCTACAATCAGCCGGGAAAATTCAATCGCGATATCGACGTTGGCCCCCTCCAGCGACGACCCCTGCGTGGTACCCAACCCCCCCGACCCTGCGACCCCAATCAACGCTTCCCCGGAGGCCGACGAGGTGATGAAGTAGTTGTTCCCAAACCGCAGCAAACCGCCATCGTTGGTAAAACCGGCGATCGCCAATTGGGCTAGCGGAATGGTGCGGCCATTGCTGAATTGCCCTTGCAGGATGCCCTGATTATCAAACGAAACACTCACCAGTGTGCCGAAACCTGTCCCATCCTGCGTGACCGCAGTAGCGGTGCTGACACCACCAAACTGTGTCAATCCCGTGGTTTGTCCCGGTGTACCCAGATTCAACGTCACCGTTTGTGCCGCTACGCCGGGAATGCCCGTGATGTCCATGTCGATACTGGCTGGGCCGACCAACAAACCGGCTGTGTCGAAGTTAATCGCCGTCGTGGAGAAACTGACCGTCCCCCCCGAAACGGAGCCACTGATATTGAACGTGTTCACTGCGGTTTTGGTGAAGGTAATGGTCAGTGCCCGCGGATTGAACTGGGAATCGTAAATTTGAATCCCTGCGGTGACGGAATCCCCAATCGCTAACGAACTACTCAGATTTCCTTGAAAATTGACAAAGCTTGTTTGTGTACCCGGTGCGCCGGCTCCCAGAGGCACGCGAATGTCGTTATTGCCCGGGATTTGGAAACCGGGATTGGTCCCGCCAGGTTCGCCCACGGTTCCGGTGCGCTGAACACGGAAACCCGTATTGGGATCGACCAAAAACCCGGCCGCATCAATCGCAAAGGAACCAGCGCGGCTGAAAACCGTCGTCTGCCCGTTGGTCAGGGTGAAGAAACCGCGGCCTTGGATGGCGACATCGAGCGACCGTCCTGTCGGCGAGACTGAGCCTTGTTGGAAGAGCGTGTCGATGGCCCCCACCGCGACACCAAAACCGTTTTGCGATGGGTTGGTTCCCCCGCTAGTGGCACTGGGAGCCGAACCGGGGTTGAGTGTCTGATACATCATGTCCTTAAACAGCGTCCGCTGCGTTTTGAATCCGGACGTGTTCAGGTTGGCGAGGTTGTTACCGACCACGTCGAGAGCGAAGGAGTTCGCTTGCAACGCAGAAGACCCCGTAAATAACGCCGTCAAAGCCATAAACAATCCTCACAGAAGCCAATCCAGGATGAAGGAACAGCAACCGGTCCTTAACGAACCGTTTGTACTTGGTCCAGCGGCACTTGCGTGGAACCCACCGTGAGGATGAACTGACCATTTTGCACGGTGATCGCCTCAACGGTTCCTGTCGTCAACGTCCCGCCGGGGGGGAGGTACTCAATCGTTTTGCCCAATAAACTGGCGCCTTGCGTCAGTTGCTGCAACCGGAGCATCTGCGCGAAACTCACATTGAGATTGTTGAGACTCTCCAGAGTGTTAAGCGCCGTCAGTTGTGAGATGAATTCTTTATCGCTCACCGGATTGAGGGGGTCTTGATTCTGTAACTGAGCGACCAACAGTTGCAAGAACTGTTGCGAACCAATTGCGGAGACCGCTTCAGTAGCCATCGTCGCATCCTCCGGACGGGGAATGAGGGGTTCGTTTCGGCAGCGCCATTTCCTAAAGTCTTTTTTCGCCAGGGTCTTCTGATGAATGTCATCTCAGCAATCGGTACCGGCCAACGGCATCCGGTACCAGCCAACGGCATCACATTGTTGTCCGTGCTGTTGGCCGCGGCGAACGGGCTTTACACCGTCACATCCACGGTCTTGGCCTCCGAACGGCCGATGCGTACCCAGGTGAGGGCCGTGGGCCGCTCGCGGCGGGGTGGCTCGGCGGCCAGCGGCAGGGATTCAGGGCCATCGTCGGTGGGGTTACGACCACTATTGGGATCGGTCGCGATATCCCATGCCTGCACCTGGACTCCCGCGGCTTCCAACCGTTGCCGCAGCTCGGGCAGTTGGCTTTCCAGCCATCGGCGTACCGCCTCGTCGGGTACGAGAACCTGCGCCCGGAGGTCGTCTCCGCTGGCCACCAAGCGAATCTGGAGGCGACCGAGTTCAGGCGGATCGAGGCGCAGTTGGAATTCCATAGCTCCGGGGCGTTCGAGTATCCGGGCCTGTGTGACAATCGCGTCGGCCACCGAGCTACTGACTGCCGGGGACGGATGGAGCATCGGTACGGCCTCTCCGTTGGGTTGCGGAGAGTTGAGAATCCCGTTTCGGCCCAGTGCTGGCGCCGTTGCGAAAGGGGGAATGTTATCGTCGTGGGGTTGAGGCCGGCCCGTGGCGGAGTTTGTGCTGACCGAATGAGGGTTGAAGCCCATGCCATCCTGGGTGAGTTCGTATCCAGTCGCTAAGTCGGTGGCCACGGCCAGGGGATTGAGGATCGCGGTACCCTGACCGGCGGGAAGTTCGCCTGCGGCGGTGGGGGGGGTGCGGACTACGGCCGGATTGAGGGCTTCCAGTTCGTTGGCGAACAGGCGTGACGGCGGTTCGGTGGAATTCGCCGTCAGTAACGCCCCAGTGGAAGCCGCTGCGACAAACTTCTCTCCGGCGATCGCGGGACGGTCGCCCAGATCGGCCGCCGGCAGGCCCGCGACGGCCGTAATCGGTTGCAGTTCGTTGACCACCACGTCGCGGGCGCTCAGATCAGCCGGCGGAGCCACATCCGGCAGGAGATTCGCCACCACCGGAGTCAGGAGCGGCAGATTGGTCGAGCCGCCGCGAAGGGCCACACGCAGCGCGGCCCGGCTCGCAACGGCACCCGGGTTCACGGGCAGTGTCGGAATTTCCGACAGTTCGGCTGCCCCCTGGGTGGTGGTGGATGGGGGGGGCAGTTCAGCAGTCGGATCTGGAGGCGAGGTTATTGCCGCGGCGGGGGGAGCCGTTCCGATCGTGTTCGGGCCACCCAGACGCGGGAATACCGCTTGTTCGGCGGGGGAACGCTCCGCTACCGTCTCGGATTCCGCAGTCGCTGGGGGGGGGATGAGTTGGTTCGCTTGGGCGATCGCCGCATTGGCTGGCGGGGCGAGAAGTTGCAGTTGCGTTACGAGGGTCAGCAGCCCACCCGCGGAGGGATCGGCTTCGCCTCCCGGTGCGGTCGCGGTGGTGGTGGCCTCATCGGCCTGGGCTTCAGCGAGTGCGGTTTGGAATGCCCCTGGAGAACCGGCGGAAGAACTAGCCGTGGCCGAGCGAACCGTCTCGCTACGGCTCGCATCCAGCGCCAGCGGGGGAAGAAGAGTCGTCAGATTGAGGGTTGAATCCGCCATCGGTATCTACGCCAAGAACTTCGGTGCGACCGTAGGCGCGTTGGGCCCGTTGACGCAGCTGCTGGTGGGCCAGTTGCGCACTGGCTTGAGCGAGCCAATGTTGCCCGGCGGCGAGAGCCTGTTCTACGCCGTGGGATAGTTCCTGCAACTGGCGTTCCAGCTCCGGGGGCAGCGTCGCGATGCGGAGGGTCGCCAGAAGACCGCCCAGGCGGGTCATCAGCTCGTCGGCCGGATTGCCGGCCTGAAAGCACGCCGCGATAGCCGCTACCAGCGACCTGGCCTCGGACAATGTCGCCTGCATTTCTTGTACCACCGAAATCGCCCTCATGGGGAAAGGAAATGGCCCAATTCGCCCCCAAGACCAGATGTTTTCACTTAGATTTCAAGCGTGAGCGAAGTTGTTCGAGCTGAGTCTGAAGCTCCTTTTCCGACCGGATCAGCGCCAGCTGCCAAATGGCACAGCTGGCGAAAAAGGCGTCGTCGGGGCTGTTGGCGACCTCCCGGTAAAGGGTTTCGGCTTCGCTGAGGTTGCCGAGTCGTCGGTGGCAGCAGGCCAGCATGTAACGAACGAAAGCTCGATCTTCGTTGCTGAGGGTTGTCGGGTCGATCAATTGGAAGGTGCGTTTGGCTGTTTCGATGTCGTTGTCGCGGAAGCGGTTCATGGCCGCTTTGATTTCGTCGACGATGATACCCGGCGTTGTTTCCACTTTCTTGGGGGGAACGACCGGGGTGGGCGGCGGGTAGGGCAGCGGTGGTTGCTCCCCGAGTTTTTTGAGCAGTTTCAGCACTTCGGCCTGGAGTTTTTCCCGCTTATCGCTGAGGGTGGTTTCGTCGGGGGCTTTCGTGACCGCATCGGGAAGTGCCGACGGCGGAGCCGCCAGGGCCGAGAAGGTCACCAGCAGCGGCGCAAGCCCTGCGCTGGCCACCCACTTCTGGATTGCGCTGGACATTCCATCCCTCCCTTACCCTCCACCTTCTTGGGGCTATACCGCGTTGGCTGGCAGGAAGCAAGTTCGGCTCCCCCGGCGACACGTTCACGAGCGGAAGATATCCTCGGCCACTTGTTTCCAGTCTACATCTTTGAAGGAGCCGAAAATCAAGTCCTTGTAGACATCGGGGGTGTCTTTGGGGATCGACCCAGCGATTTCCGCATGGAGCAATTGCCCCAGTTTTTCAGTAGCGATTTCATCGGGCGTTTTGGATTGGTTGACGGCCTGTTCGGCGGCGGCTTCTTGGCGACAGCGTTGGGCCTGGTCGCGCCAGTATTGGAGGCGTTGGGGGGTTTGGCGAATCCAGTTGATGACGGCGGCCGTCGCGGGGCTGGGGGTATTGCTGCCCGGAGCGCGGGTGCCTTGACTGTTCGCGACTTTCGCTTGCTCCGGCACAACACCTGGCGAAGGCGTTTCCATAACGCCCCCAGAACGCGCGGTCTTACTGACCCCCGACGGATCAATGAAGTAGTTGGCCACGGATTGCCGCACTTTCACATCCTGCGCACCGATCCACATAACGAGGAAAAAGGCCATCATCGCGGTAACAAAGTCCGCATAGGCCACCTTCCACGACCCCCCGCCTTTGCCCGCCACCGCTCACCCCCTGTCACATCGTTGGCATTATCATTGCACGTTAGCCGAAGAGGTCTTTCAGCTCGGCTTGGCTGGGTCGGCAATCGGTGCCGACGATGCGCCGCGCCCGGATCACCACATCCTTGGGGCTGACGCCATCATTGATGGCGATCACGCCCACCGCCATTGCCCGGAAAAACTGGATTTCCTGCTCGCCCAACGCTTCCATCCGCCCCGCCATCGGCGCGAAAAAACCATAGGCCATGAGAATTCCCAGGAATGTCCCGACCAAGGCCGCGCCAACCTTGTAACCGATTTCATCGACCGGCCCGCCGATGGCCTGCATCGTCACAACGATCCCTAAAACCGCCGCCACAATCCCGAACCCCGGCAAGGCGTCGGCCGTTTTGGCTAGCGCCGTCACCGCAGCGTGATGTTCCCGCTCCACGACCTTGATCTCCTCTTCCAACCACTCGTGCAATTGGCTGCTTTCGACTGTGCCATCAATAATCATGGCCAAGGAATCACACAGAAAGTGGCACACGTGGTGATTTTTGCTGATTTTGGGAAACTGCTGAAACAGTGGGCTTTCTTCCGGCTTGGTCACATGGGCATCCAACGCCAACAAACCCTCCTGCCGGACCAAACGGGCCAAGGCATACAGCAACTTGAACAGCTCCAGACACGCCGGTTTACCGTAAGCTGAACCTTTGAGGGTTTGCAGAACCCCGCGGATGAGGTCTTTAATGACCTTTATCGGCGACATCACAATCAACGCTCCGAAGGCCGCCCCGCCAATGGTGACAAACTCCGAGAGGTGAATCAGCGCACCGACCTTCCCGCCGGCCATACTGAAGCCGACCAGCACCGCTCCCAAAACAATCAGTCCGCCAACAATGACAATCACGCGCCACCACCGGTTGAGAGTTCACGGACCTTCTGCGACATCGGTTGTCATCGAAGCAATCGGGCGTTTTTTGCTGGAAATCCTGGGGGAAAAACGTGATTCTGCCGGTTGGATTGAACGGACAGGGTGAATTTTCCTCCCTCACCACACCAGGTTTCCCGGGACGCGGATTTCCTTCCGACAGACGGTCGATGATATCCCATGCTTCGAACTACCGCCACTGGCCTTGGAGGTTGTGCCAATGCGTGCGTGGTTTCTTGGCGCCGGTGTGCTGCTCTTGGGGATTTCCCCCCCCCTGCAGGCCGACGAAGCCGACGACCAACTGGCCCAACGCATGGCGGCCATCGTCCGCGACTTCCGCCAGCCACTGGCCACGCGGGTGGAAGCCGTGCGCACCTTGGAGAAGCTCGGTCCGCGGGCGGCTGTGGCGGTCAACGATTTGGTTACGGTTCTCAACCGTCTCCGCGGCAGCGAGCAAGAACCGCTTCAGGAAGCGATTGTCGAAGCATTGGGGCGGATGGGGACGAAAGCCAAGGTGGCCTTGCCGGCGTTGGCGCGGGCCGTTCACCGCACGGCTGATCTCGATCTGGCGATTCACAATAGCACCGCGGCGATTCTGGCAGCCTCCGATTCCCAAGATATCGAGGCCCTCACATTTCAGCTCACAAGCCGCGACGCCAGCTTACGCCTGCGAGCCGCGAAGGCTTTGGGCGATCTGGGCGCGGTGGCACGAACCGCTATTCCCGCTCTGACTCAAGTCCTCAAAGATACGGATCACGACGTGCGCCGGGCCGCAATTGCCGCCATTCGCGCCATCGAGCCGAACGCGGTGCCTTCCGAAGCCTTGATCCGGGCGATCGCCGAAGACCTCCGCGACCCCGACCCGAACCGGCGGCTGATAGCCGCTCGCACCTTAGGCCAGATTGGCCCCGCCGCGGCGATTGTGGCCCCGGCATTGGAAGCATTGCGCGCTGATCCGGATGCCGACGTCCGCCGCGCTGCCGCAGCGGCCTTCGCCCGCGTCACGGCCCCTCCCCCGCCATTGCCCTAACCCGCCCGGCGAAATGGTTCTGATTGACGCCCCGGGCCACCGGCTGACCTCCCCCACACCCCACACAACCTCGGCGAAAATCGCCCGCGACGACACCCAACTCAGCAACGGACCCGGTCCACGACCGCACCGGGTTGGACCCGCTGGCAGGTCGGTCGTTGCGCTGGTGGCACCATTGCTTGCCCAGAATCGGTCACCGTTGGCTAAGCCCAGGCCAAGAGCGAACTCACTACCGGCTGGTAGGAACCGATTCTTTTGACAATTGCTTTTTGCGACAGAACTCCACAAGCCAATGACCGCTGCCGGCTGGGGCTGTGAAGTCGTCTGGAACAATTTCTTTTTTCTCTTTCTTTTCTCTTGGCGCGAGCGCTCGTCTGTCGCGACAATCTCATCTACTGACTACTTCCAGTCCTAGCGGGCGCCTCCCGTGAGTCGAACACAAGTGGCAATCTTGTATATTGTCGCTTCCCTGTTGGCTGCGGGCGCGGCAGTGTTGGTTGCCCGCTGGCCCTTTCGGAACACACAACCAGTTCCCTCCGAACCTGAACAACCCGCACTGACCGTCGATCCCCAATACCTCGACTTCGGCGAAGTGTGGGTTGACGCAAACGAAGCCACGATCCCTCTCCCGATCTAGAATCGCTCAGTACGTTCCATTCAAATCACTAACTTCCAGACTGGATGCAACTGTCGCCTAGTCGAACCGAATAGTTTCACACTCCACCCAAATGAGTCACGTGAGATTCGTCTAACGCTTACTGTGAAAGTCTCTCCTGGCGCTAGTGCAACTGAGTGGAAGATTGTTGTCTCACCTCGCACGGATCAACAGCCTGGGCCATTCCGGGGCGTTCTAACTGTTGCCAATATCCCGCCAAGCGGAAGTGAACCTGTTGCTTCACTCGATCTGCTCGTGAACGGAGTTCTATTGGAGGCTGCACGATGATTCGCAGCATGTGGGTACTTCCGTTGGTAATGGCGTTGGGCGTTCTCTCGCCCGCCTCAGGTGGGGAGGAACCGAATCCGGATGCGAAGAGGAAAGCTCTGGCCGATCTGTTGGGCAAACTGAAGGAAAAGCGCGACCGGCAAGGAAACCAAGTCTACAAACTGGAGTTTGTACGCACCGGCTTTAACAAGGGCGTCGCAACTGGAAACTGTCGCATTCTGAAGGAATTTCAAGTCGAGTGGAAATCCGGAAAGTTTCGACAATCTGGCTGGGATGGGTGTCAAATCGAACCGTTCGAGCAGATCGAAATGTACGATGGAGAGAAGCTGAAAACACAGTTCCGAGCTGTCACACGGGAAGGCAAACCCACAGGGGATGGGACTTGGGAGTATGGAATGGTTACGGGACGATTGAACTCAAGGACCTTCAAGTATGAGTACTGGCCCGTGTTTTTGCACAAAGGCATGATACCGGGGCACGATGACGTGTTTTATCCAGGGCACTTTGTCATCGAACCAGTCGCAGAGAAGTTCTTCATTCAGGGAGAAGTAATACGGGATAATCGCAAATGCATTTCGCTCAAAACCTTCCCAGAAAACCCAATCGCACCAATTCAGTAAGAGTATCTCATTGACACCGAGAAAGACAACGCAATCGTCGGATTCTGGTACACCGTGAAAGGGAAACCCTCGCTATCCCTGGACATCAAAGTAGAGCCTGTCACAGGAACCAGACAGTGGGCCATCACCGAATGGACCTACGTCTCGTGGAATCTGGATGCCGCGCCCATTCAGACCGTCAAGGTAAAGGTTCTGCACTTCGCCGAAGACGTTCCCGTTGGTCCGAACAACACATACGATGTCGTGCCACCCGAAGGAGCAAAGGTAGGCAGGAGCCACTACGAGTTGCCGAAAGGTCAACAGGATCCGCAAATCGACTTCTATCAATACGTGGTCAAAGATGGCAAGTTGGTTCAGACTGCGGGACCAACAGACCCTCTGTACTGGGTTCGGCGGAATTGGCGTTGGCTGGCGCTTGTCGTGGTCAGCGTTCTCATTGCTTTGGTGATCCGTCGAACGCGGCGTGATCGAAGGAACGAGCCGGTGAACCCAACCGGCTAATGAAGTCGCCTACTTTCTCACAGGTGGTTCAGGATGCGCACCGTGTTTCTATTAGTGGCTTTCAGTATCAGTTGTCTTCTGCTGTTGCCGCGTCAAGGGTTTTCACTCGGAGACTGTGTGGAGTGCCCATGCAAAGAGATGAAAGCTTGGGTTCCCGTTGATCCAAAGACGTCCTACGATCCCCGACCGACTGGAATGAGGAAACCCGATCCAAACAACAAAGAGTTGACCATTCCGATCCTCCACGCGCCGAACCCACAACAGTTCGGTGACCTTCTCGCCACCGCCCCGGACCCCGGTAATCACAAAGGGCAAGGAGTCAATTACACTCTCTACAAGTACACGAAGGCTCCTGTTTACGACTGCAACGTGAAAGCTGGCGAGAGGGGGTCGAGTCTTGTCAACGTCACATTCGCACAGGCAGCAGATTGGGACGCTTATGAGATACCCGTACCCGGTCTAGTGGTTCAGCCGGAGTGGACAAAATGCGTGGTTCCTTGATTGAGACTCAGTTCCAACCCACGTTACTGGAACCAACCATGATCCTCAATCACAAA
The DNA here is from genome assembly GCA_025055115.1 of Gemmata sp. Classification (GTDB taxonomy): domain Bacteria; phylum Planctomycetota; class Planctomycetia; order Gemmatales; family Gemmataceae; genus Gemmata. The sequence continues at coordinate 3,720 of JANWYJ010000029.1, read as the reverse complement.
CGCCGTGGGTTGTCGCTGGTCGAATTGATCGTCGTCTTCGCGATCATTGGCTTGGTGATGAGCCTCGCGTTGTCCGGTGTTCAGAAGGTGCGGGTCTCTGCGGCCCGCGCCCGTTGCCAAAATAACGTCCGCCAACTCGCCCTCGGACTCCACCAGTACCACGACCACCACTCCGCATTTCCCCCTGGCTTCACACGAGATGCCGGAAAGGGTTCGATGCGGTTGAGTTGGCACACGCGGATTCTGCCATTCATCGAGCAAGAACCGCTGTGGCAGGCGGTCCTTCAAGCCTATTCGACGGATCCCGCGCCGCACACGAGCAACCACCCGCCGCACCAGACCATTCAGAGGACGCCGGTCCCCACGTTTTTCTGTCCATCCGACCCACGATCACAGCTTGGAAATCCCGCCGAGAGCCAACTCGTCGTCGCCTTAACCAGTTACCCGGGCGTGATAGGAACAGATCGATTGGCTCGCGACGGAATTCTGTTCAGTCGTTCTGCGATCAACCTGACCCACGTTCGGGATGGAAGTAGTAGCACGGTTCTCGTTGGCGAACGCCCACCACCAACCAACCTACTCTATGGTTGGTGGTATGGCGGTATCGGGGACGATGGCGAAGGATCTGTTGAGGTGATTCTCGGTACCAGTGAACTGAATCATTCACCGCTCGGCTTGGGCGGTTGCCCTTACGGACCTTACTCATTCCGCGCCGGATCGTTTCAAGACAACTGTTCGCGATTCCACTTCTGGTCTCCGCACACGGGCGGGGCGAACTTTGCGTTCGCCGACGGCAGCGTGCGGTTCCTCCGCTACTCCGCCAACAACATCCTCCCGGCGCTGGCCACGCGTGCCGGGGGCGAAGTCGTCGTGCTGGAGTAGCCGCGTGTCACCATCACCGGTCGCTGCCGGTGGCGTTACTGGGGCTTGGCCAGCGGGGCGGTGGCCTTCGAGCTGACGATGCCGCTCATCAAACAGCTAACGCCCGCGCACAGATGCAACGATCGGGATGGCACGGTGAACACCATGCGACTTTCGACCCGGGCGAGGACCAGCAAGCTGTCCTTCATCCGCACGGCGATGTGGGAGCCATCGGCGGATGGCTGGGAAATGGTGCCCTCGTGGCTGAGGTCCATCCGCGTGCATACGGGCATGCCAGTAGCGATGCCGTACGGGCGTACCCCCTGAGCGGCTCTGTCTTCCACGACGTAGGTGCGGTCATCCGTTGGTCGGAGCAATACCGTTGCGTACCGACATGGAAGGCGGTGGGCGGTCTCAGCGATGGGGATAATATTTTCGGGTGCGGGTCATGCCGTCAACCGGAGGTGTTGTGCTTCCGCACGGCGTGGCGGCCAGTCCGTGCGGTTCTGATTGGTCGAGCCAGAATGTTCATCACCGCCGAGCGAAAAAACTCACTAGCCCCGCCCCCCGACCTCCACGAATAGACGAGTGAGCCGGATCAACCCGGACACATGGCCAGGTCCGGTGTCGTGACCCGTTTCCTCCTATGACCGCTTGCCATACTCCCGCTTGAACGACTCCAGCACCTCGGCTGGGGTGGGCGGTTCGTTGCCGTGCTTGATAAATAGCGCCTCCAACGCAGCAATGTACGCTTCACCGAAAGCGGTTGTGATCGCGGCCGCAGTCGAGGCGGAGATGACACCGCCGACAACCGAGCCAACGCCAGGGATCAACTTGAGTAACCCACCCACAATGCCACGTCCGACCATAGTCGCCCCGGCACCCGTGATGACGCTCCCGACCAGTGAAGCAAGGAACCCCTCGTTAAACGACAAGCCGAAAGTTGCGGTGATACCCGCGAGCATACCCACTTGGATCGGGACGATCAGGGCGGCGTCGGAGAACGGGATGGGTGTTGCCCCAACCGCTGCAGCGCTAGCCGCCGCCCCTGCGACGATCAGATGGGCTTGTTTTTTTTTCAACGCAATGTCCACCTTCTGGGCAGCGGTAACAGCCCGTCGCTGGCCTTCCGGTACCACCTCCATCGTCAGGGCGATCAGTTCCTGCAGCCCCATCTGAGGGATCGCGTGGCCGTCGTCCAACTCCTCGCGAATAGCTCGGACCCGAACCACATTACGGGCGCGGGGAAGCATGCTCTGTACCAGAGCACGGAAATTCTGATCGGCTCGGGCCTTGGTGATAACCACGATGACCGGCATGAAATCGGCCAGCATCTGGGTTAATTCCTCCTCAGCCCGTTCGACCCGCCGAAGATCCTCAGCAATGCACACCCAGCCGACATGGATGTGCTTCCTCGCGTCGGGCTCTCGACTGCGTTCGGACACGAACGTCCGTAGCGTGCGTAGGGTGGCGTCGAAGTCGGCCATCTCCAGGCCACGCGTGTCAAAGATTGACAGTGGGATGTCGCCCTTCGTTATCTCGCGCGTGTTCTGTGTAACGGGCTTCCCCTGCCCGGTGGTGGCGAGCTGGCCCTGGAAGACGGAGTTGATGAGCGTACTCTTGCCAACTCCAGTACGGCCGGCGATGAGGATATTGACATGCCCACGTTCGCGAAGGGCTTCATGGAGGGCCTTCTTGGCTAATGCGCCAAGATCGATGTTGTCAGGCATGAGCGACTCCTATTACCACGCTGAAGCAGCGCTTGTCGCCATCGAACGACCGAGTTTCACCGCCCACGGGGCGCTGGGGGTAGCCATGAATTCCAGAAAGCCTGGGTGCCCCACCGGTCCGCTACAGCACCTGCTTCGGCGGGCCATCAGAACGGCAGTTTCTTGGGCGCGGAACCATAAATTGCCCGCTGAACCGTTGACTCCACCGTATGGTGGTAGGTGTCAATCATCTGCCCACACACACTCCGTAGCTCGCTCATCAGGTTTTCGTACTCCCCGAGCATGGCGACGAAGGCTAGATGGAGTTGCTCAACATCGCGGTGCAACTCCTTCTCGATCAGACTGCCGCCGAAGTAGCTCGCACAACATGCTGCCGCGATGCCGCCGAGTGGCCCCAACAGCATGCCGCCGACGAAACCACCCAAGAACCCCCAGCCTGCACCCTGCCTCTCAGCCCGGCCACCTGCGGCCTGCAGCTTCTGCCGAAAGCCCATCAGCAGTTGCTCGAAGTGCGACAGAGCGTTGACAAATGGGCCGTCGCACTTCCTGAGTCGAGAGCTGATCTCGCCCAGGAAACTGGAGTGCGGTCGGAGTTCTGCGACCTCGGGGTGATCTCGACCGCCCGCCTCAGTCTGACGCTCGTAAATATACTCCATCAGTTTATACGTCAGTTCGGCTAGTGATTGCAAAGCGTTCTTCGCAAACCGCCGGTAGTGGTGCGGCTCCATCATGGCAAGCTTTTGCGCCGGGTCTTCGGCCCTCTGGTAAGCGTCGAGGTGTGGCTCGATCTCGCCATAGCAAGCCTGGTGGACCAATGTCGCGACCACGTCTTCCTCTTTGGGCGGGTCGACGGCGACATTGGTGGTCGGTGCCTGGAACCGGCAATAGGAGCAGTTCGTACCGTCCCAGGCGTAACTAAAGCTGCATTGGGGACAACCGCTCTTGACGCTCATAACGCTCTCTGCCTCCCCCGCTGAGCGGGAATGGAGACGACGTCCGCGGGTTATTGGCTTGGCCGTGGAGCTGCTCACGAACACTCACTGGCTGATACACCTCACTGGCTGATACACCTTACCCCATGTTGATACACCTTATCCCATGTTCACTCACGCGCCAATAAGAATATCCC
>JANWYJ010000003.1 GCA_025055115.1 Gemmata sp. | reverse complement strand
GCCCCCCGAGCTTGGCTGGTGATTCGCTTGGCTGGTGATTCGCTTGGCTGGTGATTCGCTTGGCTGGTGATTCGCTTGGCTGGTGATTCGCTTGGCTGGTGATTCGCTTGGCTGGTGATTCGCTTGGCTGGTGATTCGCTTGGCTGGTGATTCACGGCACCGCTTCGAGAATTTCCACTTCTGGAACTTTCTTTCGCAGTTCTTCTTCCAGCGATGTGAGAATGGTCATGATGGTGGCCGGGCAGCCGGCGCAGGCACCGGTCAGCCGCACCGAGGCAACGCCATCGGCTACATCTAACACTTCGATGCCGGCCCCGTCGAGCATCAGCGCCGGGGCAATTTCGTTTTTGAGAGCGTCTTCCACCCGTTCTTTGAGGCTCATAGCTACTCCTGGGTGAGAATACCCTGGGCCTGTTCGATATCTTGCTGCAGTTGTCGGACCAATTCGTCGGCGCTGGCAAAAGGGCGGGTGTCGCGCAGGCGACTGACGAAATCCACATCGAGAGTTTGGCCGTACAGATCACCGGAAAAGCCGATGAGGTGAACTTCGATTTTGCGAGCGTCGTCGCCGAAGGTGGGGTTGGGGCCGATGTTGGCGGCCGCCGGCCAGGTCTGCCCGGCGGCGCAGGCCCAAGCCGCATACACCCCAAGGCCGGGTAATACCGTCGGCACATCGCCCAGATTCGCAGTGGGGAAACCGAGGGTCCGACCCCGTCGTGCCCCGGAAATGACGGTTCCGGTAATACGGTAGTGGCGGCCGAGCAATTCCGCGGCGTGGCGCACATCGCCACGAAGCAAAGCGGCCCGCACACGGCTGCTCGATACCGGCTCGCCGGCGAGAGTCAGCGCTGGCACTTCTTCAAAAATAATCTGGGCTTGGCGACAGAGTGTCCGGAGGGTGTCGTTGCTGCCAGTCCGGCCACGACCAAAGCGGAAGTTGTAGCCTTCGATCACTGCTTTGGCCGCCAGTTGCCGGGTGATAACGTCTTCAAAAAACGCTTCGGCACTCAGGGCCAGAAGCGCCGGGCTGGTCCGCAACACGACAACATGATCGGCCCCTGCGGCATGAAGCAGTTGCGCCCGCTGCGCCAGGGTGGTCAGAGGGGGGCGTTCCGAGCTAGGGTGGAGCACCTGATGTGGCGGTGGGCTGAACGTGACGACCACGGCCGGGCCGCCCAACACCTCGGCCTGGAGGCGTGTGGCGGCGACCAACGCCTGATGCCCACGATGAACGCCATCGAAATTGCCGATGGTCACGGCTCCACCAGCGACTTCCGCCGGCGGGTATTCATGCCATTCCAGATACACCAACGCCATGCCATCATCCTATGAACCCCTGCCCGCCACCAACCTTGTCAATTGTGGGATTTTTGGTCACAATCGGTCCTCGACGGGTTGGAAATAGCGCTTGTCGGCCACTGTACAAGGAGAAACCGTGGCGAAAACAGCTACCCCCTTATCCCCTGCCGAACGGGTCGCACAGCTGCGCCGGGAAATTGAGCATCACAACTACCTGTATTATGTCGAAGCCGCCCCGGTCATTTCCGACCGCGAGTTCGACCGGCTGCTGCAGGAACTCATCGAATTAGAAGCGCAGCATCCCGAATTGGTCACCCCCGATAGTCCGACGCAACGGGTCGGTGGACAGCCCATTGCTGGCTTCGCCAAGGTCGTTCATCAAGTCCCGATGCTGTCCATCGACAATAGCTACGACCAGGCCGATTTGCGGAAGTTCGATGCCGACGTGAAGAAAGCCCTCGGCCCCGATGCGGTCGTGGAATATGTGGTGGAGTTGAAGATTGACGGTGTTTCCCTGTCGATTCGCTATGAGCATGGGCTATTGAAGGTCGCGGCCACACGCGGCAGTGGCGATGTCGGTGACGACGTCACCCATAACATCAAAACCATCGCCGCGATTCCCCTCAAACTGCATACGGCCCATCCGCCGCCCGTCTTCGAGGTCCGCGGCGAAGTCTACATGACCAAAGCGGAACTCGAACGCATCAACCGCGAGCAAATCCAGAAAAAACTTGAACCCTACAAGAACACTCGCAACCTGACGGCCGGTACACTCAAACTGCTCGACCCGCAAGAATGTGCGCAACGGAAAATGTCCTTCTTCGCCTACGGAACGGGTGTCACCGAGGGTATTACCCTGCGCACGCAGATGGAATTGTTGGCGAAGCTCAAAGAATTCGGCTTGCCCGTGAATCCGCATACCCGGTTGTGCCGCAACATCGACGAAGTCTTCACCGCCTGCGCCCACTGGAACATCCAACGCCGTACGTTGCCCTACGACATCGACGGTATGGTGATCAAGGTCAACGACTTTGCCCAACGCGAAAAACTCGGCTTCACCGCCAAAGTGCCCAAGTGGGCCAAAGCGTATAAATTCGAGCCGGAGCAAGGCATCACCAAACTGGCGGACGTCGAATTCCACACCGGCAAATTCGGCGAACTGACCCCGGTGGCGAAGTTCGATCCGCCCGTGGCACTGGCCGGCACCACCGTCACTTATGCCAGCATGCACAATGCCTCATGGGTCGCCGAGAAAGATGTCCGCATCGGCGATACCGTGGTTGTGGAGAAGAAAGGAGAGATCATTCCGCAAGTGGTTGATGTGATCAGAAGCGCGCGGACAGGAGCGGAAAAGGTGATTGTGTGGCCGGCCAACTGCCCCGAATGTGGCGCGCCGGTGGTCAAGAAAGAATCGGCCACCAGCTATAATTTCGTGTGTAGTAACCCCGAGTCGTGCGCCGGCGGCCTGGCCAAACGGCTCGAAGGCTTCGCCCGCCGCGAACGCATGGATATCGACGGCCTGGGCCGCGAAGTGGCAATTCAGCTCGTCGAATCCGGCTTGGTGCGGTCCCTGCCCGATCTGTACCGGCTTACCAAAGAACAACTTTTGACGCTCGAGAAATTCGGCGAACGCAAAGCCCACAAGCTGCTCGACGGTATTGCGGCCAGCAAGAACCGCGGCCTGGGCCGTCTGTTGGCTGGACTGGCCATCTACAAAGTGGGCGACGAAATGGCCGAACGGCTGGCCGATGCCTTCCCCGACATTGACCAAATCGTCGCTGCTACGCCCGAAGAGCTGGCCCGGGTTGAAGGGTTTGGTCCCGAACGAGCTAAATACGTCCGCGCTTTTTTCGATAGCGACGCCGGCCGCAAACTCGTCGCCGAACTGAAAGAACTGGGCATCAAAACAACGCAAGACCCCAAAACAGCCCCCCCCCGCGGACAACCACTGGCCGGCAAGACCATCGTCGTGACCGGTACACTCCAACACTACGACCGCCGCGGCATCGAAGAAACCATCAAGAAGTACGGCGGTAAACCCTCCGGCAGTGTGTCCAAGAAAACCGACTTCTTGCTGGTCGGCGAACTGCCCAAAGCCAGTAGCAAACTCGACGATGCGAAAAAACTCGGCATCCCCATCATCGACGAAACCACCTTCCGGCAAATGATTGGCGAAGAATAAATGATCGGCGAAGAATAAATGATTGACGAACTATCGCGACGTGAGGAGCGCAGAACAATCGCACCGCCGCTCCGCAGCGATCGCGGGGCATCTCAGACCCGCGCGGCGCTTGGTCGGCCGCCGCGCTACTAAGCCGGAGGTTGTTCAATCGCCTCACTCAGCGAACGGAGCAATTCGAGCGTGTAAATGCCTGTGTCGTGACCGTCGTTCCAGCGAATTTGATAGGCATAATGGCCTATCGGCTTCATCGCCACCGGAGCCGGCGGACCGGCGGCAACTTCCTGCGGAGTTAACACGCGAAATGGATCCGGCGGCTTCGACCGCTCTTCATTGCACGACGCACACGGGCAGTTGTTCCGCAGTGTCCGCCATGCGACGAAAGTAACAACGCCATCGCTCCATTCAATCTTCAGCCCGTCGCCCTCACGCTTCAGCGACAACGGCCGCATGGCCTCAGCCATCGTTACCGCTCCCCTCACGGTTTCTCCCGTGGAATTATAGCGACGTGAACCGCTTCGCGATCGACAGCCAGTTCTGCCATCGTCCCACCACCCGATTCTTCCGAATTACACATCCTTCGCAGGCACAGCGCCAGAACGACCGTGGGTTCGAGGGGGTCATTCTGCGCTCTTCGAGTACTGCCCGATGAGCACCCGGTCGCCTAAGGTCAGGATTCCTAAAGGCCGTTGCAGAAACCCGAAAAAGGCCAGAAAAATCGGCGTCCTTTCGCAACATCAGCGGTGTGGTGAATTAACTTCGCAACATCAGCGGTGTGGTGAATTCGGTGAATTCACCTCGCGGATGATATCTCTCTTGTGCGCCGGCCGATCGGTTGCGTTCACAGGATCAACATGGCATCGCCGTAGCTGAAGAAGCGATACTCGTGGGCAATCGCTTGCCGATAGGCTTCCCGAAGTAACTCGCTGCCCGCAAAGGCCCCAACCAAGAGCAATAAGGTCGTCCGCGGGAGGTGGAAGTTGGTCACCAGGGCATCGACGACACGAAACTCAAACGGTGGATGGATAAACAACCCCGTTTCCCCACAGAAGGGGTGCAGCTGCCGATCGTCGTAGGTACGGGCCGCGGTTTCCAGGGTGCGCGTCGTCGTTGTGCCGATGGCCACAATGCGGCCACCGCGTGCCTTGGTGTGACGAATCGCTTCCGCCACCGCGGGCGTCACTTCGCACCATTCCCGGTGCATCACATGCTGCGTCGGGTCTTCTTCCTTGACCGGGGCGAACGTTCCCAACCCCACATGCAGCGTCACATAGCTGATGGCGATACCCCGAGCCGCCAGTCGCTCGAATACCGCTGGGGTGAAATGCAAACCAGCCGTCGGCGCGGCCACGGAGCCAGCCTTGTTCGCGTAGACTGTCTGGTAGCGGTCCTTGTCTTCCGCTTCGTCACGCCCTTTGCGAATATACGGCGGCAGCGGAACGTGCCCATAACGAGTCAGCAGTTCCGGCGGATCGCCCTCGGCATGGGGCTGCATCAACCAATGGCGATCCTCGGTGCGGCCGCGCAGCGTCAGCCGCAAACCCGTATCGGTGACGAACGTTGTCCCCACCGCAGGATACCCGCGCGTTTGCGCAAGCATCTCCCACAGACCCGCCGGGGTCACTTGCAAAAACAGACCTTCCCACTTGCCGCCGGTCGGTTCGCGGTGTCCCACCAAACGCGCCGGCAGGACGCGCGTATCGTTGAGCACAATCCGATCGCCCGATGCCAACAACTCCGGCAACTCGCGGAAGATTCGATGCTCCAGGGTGCCCGTGTCACGCCGCACAACCAACAGCCGGGCCGCGTCCCGCTCAGCCGCAGGATGCTGGGCGATGAGATGCTCGGGCAACTCGTAGTCGAAAAACGTCATACCCGGCCGTCGAAAGGAAATCCAAAGCTGGTTACGGATTGTTATAAAGCTGGGCTGGTTGTGGATTGTTATACGGGAACCGGTACGTCTAGCGCTGATTAGGGCGGTGGCTGCTCCCGCAGGACGCGAGCACTCGGCCGACACATGGAGTGTAGCCATCACTGGCTCAGGCGGTAGTGATTCGGGCAAGTGCGCTCGTTGTTCTCCGTCCTGACCACCCGGCGGTCGCCATCACTGGCTGAGGCGATGGTGATCCGGAGGGGTGATCCGGAGGCTGAACCGAAGCGCTTTGCCCGATGGCGTGAAGCCGCAACCATCACTGGCTCAGGCGGTGGTGATTCGAGGGATGATGTCTCGTGGTGATTCGAGGGATGATGTCTATTTTTGGCGAATTGTTCCACGTGGAACGTCGGCGATTGTCAGAATGTCGCGCCGAAGTGCTGGTCGATACTGGATATATGAATACTAATCCAATTTTCACAATTTTGCCGCCCCCATTGGCACGCCATTCTAACTAGACAAAAGTAGACATGCCGCAGAAACGGGTAACAACATCGGTCGTTCTCGTGATACTGGGAGGCCCCTCCCTGGAGGGGGTTGCGGCGGAGGGGGAGGGGCGTTTTCTGGCCCATCCCCAGGCCTTGTGGTGGGCAAGGTACTCCACCGAGCGCGGGTTACTTGAAGTTTTTCACCCAGGCGTCGAAGTCTTTTTTGTGTTTCTCGACGGTTTTGGCCGGCCCGCGCAACCACACCGATGCGACCGCTCCACTTTCGTCTTCAAACACCACATAGATCTGCCGGTAGTCTGGGAAGGGGGTGCTTTCCTTGGCCATCGGGAAAGGCTTTTTCAGGAACGTGCCTTTGATGTCGAGATAGACCGCGTTGTACTTGCCCACTTGAATCTTTTCGCGGGTGGAATCGACTTTGTCGGCCCCTTTGGCCGGAGCGAACGTGTCGAGTTGCCGTTTGAGGTTGGCTTCCACGCCACCGCCGCCGGGGGTGTAGAAGACGACCACTTCCGCATCGTCTTTATCGCCTTCGGCTTTGGGCAATTTGAACTGGGCTTTGCGGAGGCCGAGTTTGTCCGTGGGGGTCTCTTTTTTCCATCCGGCGGGAGCGGTGGATTTCATATTGGCCCATTCCACCACGGTGCCTGGGTCTTGGGCGATCGCGGTCGCCGTCAGACCCATCAGCAACCAGAAGCCGGCTGTTGTTACGATGCGCATGAGAATGTTCCCTCCTGTGAGTTGGGAGCCGGGCGGACAATTCCGCCCCGTATCGCCGAGGGGCATTCTACGCGCCGTGGGGTGAGCGTCGCGATCAATCGGTGACGATGGGTCGAGGGTGGGGTGCGGTCGGCGGCTGTGGCAGGGCACGGGGCGGAGGAGCCGTAGCCGGAGAGCTGGCCCGCCCACGCGGCGGGGGAGCGGTGGGGGGTTGGTCCGCCTTCACCGCAAGTCCGCTTGGTTCAAGCGGTTCGGTGGGATCGAAGGGCAGGCCACTGTCTGGTCGCGGTGGCGGATCGAGCAGACATTCGGTGTCGATCAGTTCCACCACCGTCGCGGGTGGAGGAACTTCGCTTGTGGGCGGTACCGCTTCAACTCCAGCAACTTCGTCGTCCCCCCGATTCGCCAGGGCATAAAAGACGGCAGAATAGCCGGCCGCAAGGCTAGCGACAACGATGAGTAATCCGTAACGCATATCCTATCCTCACCAAGGGTTTGATGGAATAACACGCGGCGTCGCTGGTAGCAAGAGCAGCCCACGAAGAGCAACCCACGGTCGCGCGAAGGGATGACCCGCCACGGGGTTCAGTGGCCCGAAGTGTCGGTCGCAGGGTGGGCGGTGATTGGTGGTGGCCAAGCTGCAGCCACCGCAGGTCCGGCCCCCCTCCCGGGCTATCTGCGCAGCGTCGGCGCAAGCGGGGTTGTCCGTTTTGCGGGCAGCGACTATACTTCCTTCTTTAATGCGTGTGGTCCGGGGTTGGAGGAGCAATTGCGGGATGCGGTTTCATCTGATCGACCGGATTGACCGCTGCGAACCGGGCCAATCCCTCCAGGCGGCCAAATACCTGGCCTTGGGCGAAGACTACCTCGCGGATCACTTTCCGCAATTCCCGATCATGCCGGGAGTTCTGATGCTGCAAGCGTGTGTGGAAGCGGCCGCGTGGCTCTGGCGGGCCACGACCAACTTCCAACACTCTGTGATTGTGCTGCGTGAACTCAAACACGTGAAATACGGCACCTTCATGCTCCCGGGCCGTCGCCTCGATATTACCGTCGAGCTGACAAAAACCGACGCCACTGCGGCCACGGCGACGTTTAAAGGAAAAGGAGCTAACGACACGGGCGAATCCACCGTCAGCGCTCAGTTCACGCTGCATGGTTATTCGCTGGCATCGCGTGGCCCAGCGGGGATCAGCGCCGATGCCCAACTGCTCGACCACTGGAAACACCGTTGGTCGCTTCTGACGGGGGCCTTACGTCAACCCACGGCTTCCGAGTAACGGGGGAAGCCACGTGCGTGGGTCTGGGACAGGATTTTGAGAACAGACCATGTTGTTGAAGGATCAAATCGCGGTTGTGACCGGCGGCAGCCGGGGTATCGGCCGAGGCATTGTCCAGGCTTTGGCCCGCGAAGGGGCGAAAGTGACCTTTGTGTATCACAGCAACCAGGCCGCGGCCCTCGAATTGGAGCACGAAGTGGCCGCACTTGGCGGTGTAGCCCGAGGCATCCAAGGCGATGTCGGCGACCCAGCGACGGCCGAACGAGTGATCGCAGCGGTTCTGGAAGAACACGGACGAGTTGATATTCTGGTCAACAACGCCGGCGTGATTCGCGACAAACTCTTTGTGCAGATGGACTGGGACGACTGGAACAGCGTCGTGACCACCAACCTGACCGGAACATTTGCCTTCTGTAAGGCGGTGGCGAAACCGATGGCGTTTAAGCAACGGTCCGGACGTATTGTGAATGTTTCGAGCATTGCGGCCGATCATGTGAATAAGGGGCAAGCGAACTACGCGGCCAGCAAAGGAGCGATCAACAGTTTCACCCGGGTGCTGGCTGCGGAATTGGCCGGGCGGAATGTCTTGGTCAATGCGGTGGCCCCGGGTTTCATCGCCACCGACATGAGCCAAGCCGTTCGCACAATGGCCGGGGAAGAGAACCTCAAGAAACTCATCCCCGCCAAACGGCTTGGTACGCCGGAGGATATTGCGAACGTCGTCGTCTTTTTGTGTAGCCCGGCGGCGGCGTACATTACCGGGCAAGTGATTACGGTAGATGGGGGCCTCAGCCTCGGCGCTGTGTCCGGCTGATGGGCCGGTGGGAGTAGCGACAATGACTCGCGATGAAATCTTCGCTAAGGTCCGCAGCACGCTGGTGGATGCCCTCAGCGTGGACGACGACCAGGTCACACCCAATGCCCGGCTCAAAGCCGATCTGGGTGCCGAATCTATCGACTTCCTCGACATCGTCTTTCGCCTCGAGAAGCAATTCGGCGTCCAGATTCCCCGCGAAGAACTCTTCCCCGAGTCCATCTTCCAAGGTGACGCGACCTACGTTTCCAACGGCATGGTCACCCCCGCCGGACTGCAAGCCCTCGAAAAACAAATGCCCTACGCCGACTTGAGCGAGTTCAAGAAAGACCCGCGGTTGGATAAAGTCGAAGATCTGTTCACCGTCGATCTGATCACCCGGTATCTCGAAACCAAATTGGCCAAAAACTGACCACCGCCGCCCCCCGGAGTGACTCGATTATGCGCTGGACGTGGATTGACCGATTCACCGCGTTCGAGTCGGGCAAATCCGCAACGGCGGTGAAAAATCTCAGCCTCGCCGAAGACTACTTCGCCGATCACTTCCCCGGCTTTCCCGTGATGCCGGGACCCCTGATCCTCGAAGGGCTAGCCCAAACCGGCGGGATTTTGGTGGGAGAAGCCAATAACTACCAGAAGAACGTCGTCCTCGCGAAAATGAATAACGTGAAGTTTCACCGCGAGGCGATGCCCGGCGAACAGTTGACCTACACCACCACCCTCGTCGATCTCAATGAAACCGGAGCGCGTGTCCAGGCCACCGCCCACAGTGGCACCGAACTGCTCGCGGAAGCGGAAATCCTCTTCGCCCACGTCAGCGCCGCGCAGTTGCCGCCCGGCCTGGCGGATACGAAATTTGTCTTCAGCGGCGAACTGGCGCATTTGCTGCGGATGGCCGAAGCGGTTCAGCCAGCGCCTAAGGGATGATCAATTTGTCCAGAAATTGGACAGATGCTGGACAAGGAGGCCCCATGCGGGGCTTCATGTGTTTAACCAGACACCCCTAATAACCCCAATGACCCATACTACCCGAATTTCCTAGGCGAGGAATTCGCTGGCTTCTGCCAACTTGGCGCAAGTGAGCCGCGGCCATGCCCTAACAGTTGAGGTGAACGCCGGTGTTCCGCCAGGAGGATTCGTTCCGAGTGCCTGACCCATGGTAAGTCGTTCCCGTCGTCTTGTCCTGACCGGCTTGGGCATTCTCAGCCCCTTGGGTCTGTCGGCCGAGGCTTTCTGGCAGGCCTTGGTCGCCGGAACCAGTGGCATTCGCACCATCTCGCTGATGGATGCCTCACGGCTGCCCACGCACATCGCCGGCGAAGTGCCTGGTTTCTCCGCCAAGGCAATGATCGAGAAAAGTTATCGCAAAACGCTCAACGCGATGGCCCGCACCGTCGAATTGGGCGTCATCGGGGCGCAGCTGGCGATGCAGAACGCCGGTCTGGGCAAAGGCACGGTTCCCCCGCAGCGTATCGGCATCGAGTTCGCCTCCCTGATGGGGGCTACCGACCTCAATGATATGGCCGCGGCCGCCAAACTCACCTCGCCAGATGGGGAAACGGTCAATTACGCCACCTGGGGCCGCGAGGGGCTGAACGAAATCATCCCCATGTGGATGCTGAAGTACCTGCCGAATATGCCCGCCTGCCATACCACCATTCTGTATGACATTCAAGGCCCCAGTAACACGCAAATTCCCGGCGATGCCGCCGGTTTGATCGCTCTGGCCGAGGCCGGTCGCATCATTCGCCGGCACGCAGCGGATGTCATGGTGGTCGGCAGTAGCGAAGGCCGACTCAATCCGATCACGTTGGCGCGATACAATCTGTTTTTGGAGTTATCGCGGCGCAACGACGACCCCGCTGGTGCCGTTCGCCCCTTCGATGCCACCCGCGATGGCACCGTTTCTGGCGAAGGAGCAGCCGTTTTCATCCTCGAAGACCTCGACCATGCCACCCGTCGCGGAGCCAACATTCTGGCCGAAGTGGTCGGTTGGTCCAGCGGCGTCGATCGTGGCTTGAGCGGCCAGGGCCTGGCTCGCGTCATTCGCCATGCGTTGGCTATGGCCCAGATCAGCCCGGCGGAAGTGGACCATGTTAACGCCCACGGCACCGGCACCACCACCGGCGATGCCTTCGAAGCTCGCGGTATTGCTGCAGTATTCGGTACGCAAACCCGGGTGTATGCCCCCCTGCCGCAATTCGGCAACCTCGGAGCCGCCTCCGGACTGATGGAATTGGCCGCCAGTGTTCTCGCTCTCCACCAGGGGCAACTACCCGGCACGATCAACCACACACAACCGGACCCGAACTGTCCAGTTTATGTCCACACCGGTCGCCCACAGCCCGTGACCCAACCCTACGTGGTCAAAGTGTCCTATACCCCCCTCGGCCAATGCGCCGCGGTGGTCATTCGGAAGTGGAACCCCTGAACCCCACCAGCATGATGTCCAAAACCGGCGGGCCCAGCACCGTCACGCTAGCGACCATCCCTCGCCCCAAAAGGAACCTCGGGGAGGTCCAGCCCCCCTTGCGACCCAACAACCAACCATGATGCGCAGACGAGTTGTTATCACCGGCATGGGCGTCATCACCCCCCTGGGGCACAGCGTGGAGGCCTTATTTGCCGCGTCGGTCGAAGGCCGAACCGCGGTCGGCCCCATCACCCACTTCGACGCGCGCACGTTCCCGACCACCTTCGCCTCGGAAGTGAAGAACTTCGACTTAGCCAACTACCTCCCCCAGGCCGAACGCTTCCGCCACTTCGGCGTCAACACCCACTACGCCCTGGCCGCCGGACAAATGGCCTTGGCCCAAGCCGGGCTTCTAGAAGTAACCGGCGATCGCACACGCATGGGCGTTTATCTGGGTTCCGGTGAAGGCAAGGAGGACTTTGAAGCCCTCGTTACCAGCACCGCAAAAGCCACTCAGCCAGGCGAACGGACCTGCAACATTCGGGACGCCGTCGGCTGGCTGTATCAGCGGCTCAATGGGCCGCAAGAGAAAGAACAGGAAATGTTCGTTCCCAGCGGGCAATTGGCCAACGAATTCGTCCTCGAAGGGCCTTTTGCGTCGTGCCAGACCGCCTGTGCGGCCAGTTCACAAGCAATCGGCGAAGCGCTGGAGATGATCCGCGCCAACGAAGCCGATGTGATCCTCGCCGGTGGTTCGCACAGCATGATCACACCGTTGGGCATCAGCGGCTTCAACCGACTCACCGCCTTGTCCCAACGCAACGATAGCCCCCAAACAGCCAGTCGCCCCTTCGACCGAACCCGCGATGGCTTCGTCATCGGCGAAGGCGCGGGACTGCTGGTTCTGGAGGAACTGGAACACGCCAAAGCCCGCAATGCCCCCATCCTGGCCGAACTGACCGGCTACGGCTCCACCGCCGATGCCTTCCGCATGACCGATCCCCACCCCGAAGGCCAAGGCGCCATCCGCGCCATGGCCGAAGCCATCGCCGATGCCCAGCTCCAACCCGCCGACATCGGTTACATCAACGCTCACGGCACCAGTACGCAAGCCAACGACGTGGCCGAAACCAAGGCCATCAAAGCCGTTTTCGGCCCCCAGGCTTACCAAATTCCCATTTCCAGCAGCAAAAGTATGCTGGGCCACCTGATCGCCGCCGCCGGAGCCGTCGAATTGATTATTACCGTGATGGCCTTGCGCCACGGCATCATCCCGCCTACGATCAATTATCAGACACCGGACCCGGAATGCGACCTCGATTACGTCCCCAACCGGGCCCGCGAAGCCCGCTTCCGCCATGCCCTGTCCAACAGCTTTGGCTTCGGCGGACAAAATGTCGCCTTGGTCGTCAGTGCGTTTACCGATTGAAGGCCGCCCCTGCAGGCCACGCCGGAAAAATTGTGCCCCAGCGTCCGTCCAGAATCTGGACACTGTGATGGGCGGCATA
The DNA here is from genome assembly GCA_025055115.1 of Gemmata sp. Lineage (GTDB taxonomy): Bacteria > Planctomycetota > Planctomycetia > Gemmatales > Gemmataceae > Gemmata. The sequence goes on along the minus strand of JANWYJ010000003.1, from coordinate 626 downwards.
TAATCAACAATTTGAGCTTGACAGGTGAAGTTCAACCCCGGCACGCGTCGAAACACGCGCCGGACACTCCGGACGAAGTGAGAACGTTTCCCCGACACACGGCGTACTTGGCGGAGGTTCCTCAGTGGTTTTTTGGCTCTATGTGACGCTGTTTGTCGCCGTTCCGCCCATCCTGTATGGGTTGGCGTTAGCGGTCGCGTACCTATGGGTCCGTTGGCGCTACATGGGCTTTCTGACACGGATTTTTCAAGAAAAACCACTCTTCATCGTGCCGCGTGGCGAACCCGACCCCCGCGCCGAAGATGTCGTCTTGACCGCAGCCGACGGACTGCTCCTGCGCGGCTGTTACCTGCAAACCACCGCCCCGCAGCGCCGCGGTGTGATCCTCTTTGGCCTCGAATTCGGTTCCAACCGCTGGTCGTGTAAACAGTATTGCCAAGCCCTCGTGGAAGCCGGCTACGATATCTTCGCACTCGAACCCCGCAACCACGGCGACAGCGAACGCGACCCCCACTACGAACCGCTCCAATGGGTGACCGACCGGGACGTCGCCGATCTGCGGACCGCGGTTGAATACCTACGCCAACGGCCCGATGCCGACCCCCGTGGCATCGGACTCTTCGGCA
>JANWYJ010000084.1 GCA_025055115.1 Gemmata sp. | reverse complement strand
GACATGGGGGGTGCCGCCTCCCCCCCCCGGCGCGGGGCTTCAATTCGGCCACGGCGGTGAAGCCGTGGAGAGATGCATTTTGTGCGAACAGTTTATACCCACGAACGTGGCTTCAATTCGGCCACGGCGGTGAAGCCGTGGAGAGGCGCTACTTGCAGAACACACTCCCGCGCAGGAAACCGCTTCAATTCGGCCACGGCGGTGAAGCCGTGGAGAGACGGGAAGAAGGGGGATGGCATCTTGCTTAACTCCGAAGCTTCAATTCGGCCACGGCGGTGAAGCCGTGGAGAGGGCGGTTGTCGCAAGTTGATGTGCGATGGAATATCCCACCAGTTCCCGCGAGCGGTGGCCTCGATGCGCGAGTAAAACCCGGGCCTCGAAGCGGTCGTCAGGTTGCAAGTATCGACAGAGCAAATGATTACGACTCGCGAGCGGGGGTCACAGTCGATTTTGAGAGTAAAGTCCCAATTGTCAAAGAACTGCGCTTATTGGCTTCATACTTCACCATTTCACCATTACAGTGCTCGATGGTCAATGTTGGTTGTTGTCTTGGTCAAAAATTCTTTTTTGCTGGGCTATATACGAATTGGTGGGAACGGTTAGGGGGAGGATGGATACGATGGTCGAACCGCGCTTCAGCGTTTTGGCGGACGCACCTTAGTTGGAAGTGCTGAGGGTCTAACGAGGGGCTTGAGGTTTTGTTGCGTCGCTGGAGCGAACCGCGCTGGGCAGTGCGCGGTTCGTTGAGTGACTCTTCATGGAGCGTGTCGGTGGTTAGCGGAGCAATCCACTGACGACCTCGCCTTTGACCAGTTCGCGGGGTTGGTTGAGGTGGTTGTAAACGATGGTATCGGGGCGGATGCCGACACAATGGTAGATGGTGGCGAGAAGTTCCGTGGGGTGGATGGCCCCTTCGACGGGGGCGCTGGCGGTTTTGTCGCTTTTGCCGTGGACATAGCCGCGTTTGATGCCGGCGCCGGCGATCACACCGGTGTAGCAGTAGGGCCAGTGGTCGCGGCCATCGTCGCCATTTTGATTGCCGCTGGTGCTGACGCCGCGTTGCGGGCTGCGGCCGAATTCACCGATGCAAACGACGAGTGTTTCGTTGAGCAGGCCGCGTTCATCGAGGTCGGTGAAGAGGGCGGCGAGCCCGGTGTCGAGCATTGGGGCGGCTTGGTCTTTCATCCGTTTGGAAAGGCCGACGTGGACATCCCAGGAGTGATTATCGCTGTTGGCGACTTTGGGCCAGATGACTTCGACGAAGCGGGTGCCGGCTTCGACGAGACGACGAGCCAGCAGCAGGCATTGGCCGAAGGTGTTTTTGCCATATTTTTCGCGCATTTCGGGTTTTTCGGAGGCCAGGTCGAAGGCACGTTTGGCGCGCCCACTGGTGACCAAGCCCAACGCCTTGCCGTAGTATTGGTCGAGATCGTACTTTTCCACGGCCTTTTCGACTTCGGGCATGCCTTTGCTGATGGTTTCGCGGAGAGAAGCCCGGCGTTCCATGCGAATCGGGGTCAGTTCGTCGCGGAGTTTGAGGTCATCGGTGCGGATGCGGTCCATTTTGGACATATCCATGTCGTCACCGGGGGGATAAAGAGTGTAGGGATCGTAGGCTTTGCCGAGGAAACCCGCGGTCCCCCCTTTGCCGACAACGTTGGATTCTTGCAGCGGCCGCGGCATCATGACGAACGGCAGCATCGGTTCGGTGGTGGGTTTCAGCTTGATGATGTTGGAGCCGAGGGTGGGATAATCTTTGGGGCTGGGAGGTTCCAGTTGCCCCGAAGCGCTGACTTTGTCGGTCGTGTAACCCGTGTGCATCTGATAGATGGCCGCCGTATGGTTGAACAGGCCATTGGGGGTGTAGCTGACGGCGCGCATCAGGGTGACTTTATCGACGACTTGGGCGAATTTCGGCAACAATTCGGTGAAATGGACGCCAGGGAGTTTGGTTTGCTGATGCTTGAAGGCACTTTTGACTTTCTCGGGAACATTATCTTTGGGGTCCCACAGGTCGATATGGCTGGGTCCACCTTGCAGATAGATGAAAATCACGCTTTTGGCTTGGCCAAAACCGCGGCCCTCGCCGACCGAAACAGTGTTATTGTTGGCCGCTTGGAGTTTGAAAAGATCAGCAAGCGTAACGCCCAGCACACCGGAGCCGCCGACACGGAGTAAATCCCGGCGGGTAACACCATCACAATCGTTCTTGGCGGAGGCACCGGGAATGACAAGCATAGCGAAACTCCAGAAGGAGCCAGGGAAGGACAGTGAGGAATGCCCAGGCGGACAACCTGTACGGTTGCCTGATCATCACTCGATTGTATCGGACTGTTACTGAAATCGCAAACAGAAAATTCCCAAGGGTCAACGTCTTGGTCGTCGCTGGTCAGGGTGTCATCTGTGGGTCACTTGAAATCGCAAACAGAAAATTCCCAGGGGTCCAGGCTGGATGACGCGATCGCGGAGGGATTGCCTCCCCGATTGCCGCCCCGATTGCCAAGCGATGAGGGTGTAAAACAGGGGATCGATCTAGCTCCAGCGCACCAAGGGGCAAAGATCGACGACACCGATCGCCAGGCGATCATGCTGTGGAACGCTGAGGCATTGACACGGGATAATACCCCGTTCCATGAACGACACCGATCGCCAGGCGATCATGCTGTGGAACACGGTATCCGGCCGCGACGCGGGCCAAGTTCGGTCGGCGTGGCCGCCACTCGACCTCCCGAGAGAGGCCAACGGCACCGATACGGCGGCCAACGCGCCGTGTATGTCGGCGTGGCCGCCACTTGAGTTCCCAAAAGAAGCGGAGCTAGGGTGGATGTCAGGCCCCAGCGCTGGCCAAGTGCATGGCCGTCAGAAAGTTTTCGCGCGCGATCCGTTCTTCCACCGCCGTTGCCGCGGCAGCGTGGTTGTGAGGTGCCTGGGCAGTGGTGGATGCCGATTCCATTTCGGGAGTAGGATCGGGAACCCGCTTGCTGACTTCGGAGAGCAATAACCCCGCCCAGCGATAAATGTTGTGCTCTTCCACGATCGACCGCATGCGCCGCATGCGCCGCTCTTGCTCGGCCGGCGGCATGTGCAACGCCGTGACCATCCCTTCGGCCAGCTCATCGACATCAAAGGGGTTGATGAGAACAGCATCAGTCAATTCGCGCGCAGCGCCCGTGAATTTCGAGAGCACCAAGACACCTTGGTGATCACCCCGGGCAGAAACAAACTCCTTGGCCACCAGATTCATGCCATCATGCAAGGAGCTGACAACGCAGCCCGCGGCCATGCGGTAGAGAACGAAGATGTCGGCAGCCCCGTAGTGTTCGTTGAGGAAAACCACAGGTTTCCAGGCCCAGTTCCCGTGGGTCCAGTTGATCTTCTCGGCCAGACCTTCAACTTCTTCGGTAAGGTGGCGATAGGCCGGAATGTGCATCCGGCTGGGAGCGCCCACTTGCACAAAATGGAATTGGCCCTTCAGTTCGGGGTGTTTGTGGAGCAGCCGGTCGACCGCGCGGAGACGTTCAGGAATCCCCTTGGTGTAATCGACGCGATCGACACCGACCAACAGAGGCCGCTGGCCAAGGCGGTATTTTTTGCGAACCAACGCCGCCCGAGCTTCCCAATCATCACCCAGATATTCATCGGCCAACGCGGGATCGACACTGATCGGGAAGGGTTTGACGGTGGTATCCTGACCACTGCGTTCGACCGCAAAACGTTCACGATCGATGCGGCACTCCAGCGAACGATCGACACTCTCAAGAAAGTTGTTGCAATCCCCCTGGGTTTGGAAACCTAACAGATCATTACCCAACATGCCATCGAGCAGCTCTTTGGCCCACGGACAGACCAAAAACTTCTCCGAATTCGGCCAAGGAATATGCCAGAACTGCGCGACCACCAAGTCGGGCCGGGCGTTCTTCAACAATCGCGGCAGCAGCGCGAAGTGATAGTCTTGAACGAAAACCATCGCCGGCCCACCGGCTGCCTCCTCCAAAACCGCCTCCGCAAAGGTTTGATTGACCTTGCGATACGCGTCCCAATGCGCCGGATCAAAAACCGGACGAGCGAACACCTGGTGGCACAACGGCCACAGCATACTGTTCGCAGCTCCGTAGTAGTACCCTTCTTCCTCCTCCTTGGTCAACCACACCCGCCGCAGAATGTAATTGGGATCATCGGGAGGCACACCAACACGACCCTGTTCATCGCAGACCTGGGCATCGGCATCGCCCGAACCGTGCGCAACCCAAACGCCACCACAAGCCTGCATCACCGGATCCAAGGCGGTGGTCAGGCCACCAGCCGGGCGAATCCACTCGATCTCACCATTACGATAACGGTGAATATAAGGTTCACGGTTCGCGACAATGACCAGTTTGGCCCCATTGAGTCGCGTCCGAGCAACCTCTTCGAGCCGTTCTTTGCTCCAGCCCATGGTTGGAACCTCGCCAGACTTCAGGAAGTGACAAATCCGGGTCGTTCAACGATCGTGCGTAAAAAACCCGGTCGTCTGTCAGAGGCGGTACTCTAGGCACCGCAATTGCACACGCTCTACCTGAGGCAAACGCAATGCCGAAACTGCCAACACCCAAGAGTTTCGTGACCCAGCCCCAAACTGCCCAACCGGACTGACCACCGCTGGGTCAGCCCCCCAGAACGCCGCCAAGACACGTAAAATACCATGGTGCCAAAGGCTTGAACCACAACACAAAACCCCTGCGGAGCGACCACGCCCCAATAGGCCCAAACGAATGGCTCACAGCGTTCCGCCCGCGGATATTACCGACGGAAGAAACCATCGGAAAATCGATACCCCTTCGTCGGTCCTGCACAAATATTGGTCAGTATGTTCAGAATTTGAACAGGCGACGACGGCTAACTCGGAGTTGCTCCGGATGAATCCGCTGCTCATGGCCCGGCTCACGGCCCCGATCGGCATCGTGAGCGGATTGCTGCTGATTCTCACCATCGTGGCGGCTTGGTATGTCCGCGATATGCAAGCCCGGGCGTCGGGACCGATTGCCACCAGTGTGGCCAGTGTGATCGCGGCCCAAGAGCTGGAAATCAGCGTTCGGGAGCTGAACGCCGTTTTCAATCAATATCTCATCTCGTTGGACCGCGACGACTTAAAACCACTGGACCGCCTCAAAGGCCAAACTCATGAGGCGTTGGAGAATGCCAAGGCTGTGGCTACCACCCCGCAGGAACGGGCGCTGATGCAACGGGTGGAAAAAGGCTTGTCCGATCTGTTTGAGGATTATGAGAAGGCCCGCCGTAACCCGAATCCGCCCAAGGGTTTCTATCACGAAATCAAGAAATTGACCCAAGAGCGGATGGAAAAAGACATCCTGCCTCCGGCCCGCGAGTATCTGCGGCTCAATGAAGGCATGTTGACACAAGCCAATGCGACCAATCAACAGTTGGCGCAGCGCTTAACCGTGGGTCTGATCGTCTTGGGGGTTTTTGGTTCGGTCGGCGGGTTGTTAGCGGGGTGGGTGATCGCCTCCGCCGTACGACGTTCGATGCAACGGACGGAAGAGCGGCTGCGCGACACCGCCGAGCAACTCAACCGCGCTGTTCCCCCCCGTGATCAACTATCGGCCGAAACCCGCAAGCATGATGCCTTGGAGCAGGTCGCGGCCTCCGTGCAGGCAGTTCTCAAACGTCTGGAGAAGTCCGAACATGATGCCCTGCGGGCCGAACAACTGGCCAGTGTCGGACAGATGGCGGCCGGAATCGCTCATGAAGTCCGCAACCCCTTGATGGCCATCAAACTGCTAGTCCAGGCCGCGGGCGAACGAGCCGGGGGATTTCCTGCTCGCGATTTGCGGGTTTTGGAGGAGGAAATCCGCCGCTTGGAAGTGATTGTCAGTGGGTTTTTGGACTTTGCCCGTCCGCCACGGCCGCAACCACGACCGGTCGACATCCCCGAGATGGTGGAGCAAATTTTTGATAATTTCCGCCCCCGCGCCGAAGCCCAGAACGTCACCCTGTCCGTGGTTGCGGAGCCGGACATTCAGGCCGTGGCCGACCCCAACCAACTGCGCCAGGTGCTCTACAATCTGCTATTAAACGCCCTCGATGTGCAACCCCGAGGCGGCTTTGTTCGGGTGGTTATCGCCAATGACGCAGCCAGTGGGCTGGTACTGACGGTGGAAGATGGCGGACCGGGAATTCCCCCCGAGTTGGGCGAGCGTATTTTTGAACCGTTTGTCAGCACCAAAGAAACCGGTGTGGGTTTGGGCTTGTCGGTTTGTAAGCGGATTGTGGAATCCCACGGCGGAACTTTGACGGCCGAGAATCGCGAACACGGAGCTGCCTTCATCATCACCCTGCCCCCGGCGCGGCTGCCGGTGGGCCATCCGAAACCTGTCCTTCAAGGAACTTGACTGTGGCCACCCTGTTGATTATCGACGATGAACCGAACTTGCTCTATTCCTTGCAATCCGGCTTGGAAACCGAGGAGCTGAGCGTCGCCACCGCGAAATCCGCCCGCCAGGGACTGGCTCTTATTCCCAAATTGATGCCCGATGCTGTTATTGTCGATGTCCGACTACCCGATATGTCGGGTTTGGAGTTATTTGAGCGTATCAAGGCGCTGGATCCGCGCTTGCCGGTAGTGATCATCACGGCCTACGCCTCGACAGAAACCGCCATCGAAGCGATGAAACGCGGCGCGTTCGAGTACATGCTCAAACCGGTCGACTTGCACCAACTCCGCGAAGTGATTCAGCGGGCCGTCGCTCTGCGCCGGATGCAGAATGTCCCCGCGGTCTTCGACGACGAGCCGGTCGAAGGCCAGGCCGATCAAATCATCGGGCGATCACCACCGATGCAGGAGGTGTACAAGGCGATTGGCCGTGTGGCCCCTCAAGATGTGACAGTGCTGATTGTCGGCGAAAGCGGCACCGGCAAAGAACTGGTCGCCCGGGCCATCTATCAACACAGCAAGCGTGCGGAGAAACCCTTCGTAGCCATCAACTGCGCCGCCATTCCCGATTCCCTGCTAGAAAGTGAACTGTTTGGACACGAGAAGGGAGCCTTCACCGGAGCCGACCGGCAACGGATCGGGAAATTCGAGCAAGCCAACGGCGGAACGATCTTCCTGGATGAAATTGGCGATATGGCACCGGCCACCCAGGCCAAAGTCCTACGCATTCTGCAGGAACAACAATTTGAACGTGTTGGCGGCCGTGATACGATCAGCACCGATGTTCGGGTGATCGCCGCCACCAACCGGAAACTCGATGAACTGGTCGCCGCGGAGAAATTCCGGTCCGACTTGCTTTACCGGCTCAATGGTGTCACGATCGCTTTGCCCCCTCTTCGGGAACGCAAAGAGGACATTCCACTGTTGGCCGAACATTTCATCCGTCTTTGTAATAAAAAACTGGAGAAAAATATTACCTCGATCGCCCCCGAAGCGCTCCGCCTGCTCCAAGCCCACGATTGGCCAGGTAACGTACGCGAACTGCAAAATGTTATCCGCTTCGCGGCGATTCAGGCGATTGGCGATGTGCTAACTACCGAATGCCTCCCTTCGGCGATCCGCGGCGGCCCGACGATCCCCACCGGCAATGCCATCCCGCCTTTAGATGTCGTACGATTAGTGCGCGACTTATTGGCCACAGGAACCCCAGACATTTATCGCGCGGTCATTCTCGAAGTCGACCGGGTGTTACTCACCGAAGTCCTCCGGCATGTGAACAACAACCAGGTCCAAGCCAGTGAATTGTTGGGCATCTCACGCACCACGCTGCGCGATAAACTGCAAAAGCTCAACATGCTCCATACCCCGCCGAATTGACACCCCGCCGAATTGACCTCTCACTTTGATGAGGATCTGTCAGCGCAAGCTCTCCTAGTCAGATCATCATGACTGACGGGGAGAAGCCGAATTCACTAGTCCTGATGACCAGCAACCGCACGACCGGTCCGCCGCCGCGTGGCGCTACGGCCAGCCCACCGCACAGACCCTCTGGCACGAACGGCAACTGGGACATGGGCTTGTGTCGCATACCACCTCGGTCTGCCGGTTGTTGACTTGCGATGGCCCGGCTGATGAGCACCAAAGCCTGTATGTTACGTCGCTTGCCGCCTCGGTCTGCCGGTTGTTGAGGGCTGGCGGCAGCACAAAATCAACAACCAGAAGAGTTGAGTGAGACATACATCGCCGTGCCGAGGGTCGATATCCTGATCAGGCATCACGCATCAGCAAGCAAAAAAGTGTTCATTGAGACGCTGGCTGTCGGGGACGCGGTGCAAACCTACGCCCAAATCGCGACTCATCGGCAACCCAAAGAGTTCATTGAGACTTGAGCAGGCCAATTTACAAGCTGATAGTTACCAAAAGCATCACGCATCAACAACCCAAAGAGTTCCTTGAGACGCTGGCTGTGGCTGGCGGTAAACTGGAGGGGACGTGAGATTCTTTCTCTTCAGTTCAGTGAGCCGAGTTGTGATGAGCCACACGAATGTCTCTTCTATCCCTCCCTTCCCGGTTTCACGCCCCCGGCGGCTGCGTGCCCACCCCTTACTGCGGGAATTGGTCCGCGAAACGACGCTCACCCCGCGGGATTTGATCTTACCGCTGTTTGTTCGCCCGGGGCGCGGCGTGCGCCGAGAAATCCCATCGATGCCGGGTCATTTTCAGCTCAGTTGCGATACACTGGTCGATGAGGTCGGTATCGCCCGCGCGCTGGGAATCACTGCGTTTATCCTCTTTGGCATCCCCGAGTCCAAAGACGCCACCGGTTCGAGTGCTTTGGCGGAAGACGGTATCGTCCAGCAAGCCTTGCGAGCGCTGCGCAAGGCTTACTCCGCCGATGTCCTTCTCATCACCGATGAATGCTTCTGCGAATACACCGATCACGGCCACTGTGGAGTCTTGCACGAGCGCCGTGGGGCCATCGACGTCGATAATGATGCGACCTTGCCTCTTTTAGCGCAACAGTGTGTCAGCCATGCCCGAGCCGGCGCAGATATCATTGCTCCCAGCGGCATGATGGATGGTATGGTGCAGGCGATTCGCACGGCCTTGGATGCCGCGGGTTTCTCTCATGTCCCCATCCTCAGCTACGCCGCCAAATACGCCAGCGGCTTTTATGGCCCTTTTCGCGACGCCGCCGAAAGCCCACCCCAGTTTGGGGATCGCAGCTCCTATCAGATGGACCCCGCCAATGGTGATGAAGCGCTCAAAGAAGTGGCTCTTGACGTGGCTGAAGGGGCCGACATGATCATGGTCAAACCGGCGTTGTCCTATCTCGACATCATTCGCCGAGTCAAAGAACGTTTCCCCCTGCCAGTTGCCGCTTACAACGTCAGCGGAGAATTCGCGATGGTCAAAGCAGCGGCCGCCCGCGGGTGGATCGACGAACGCCGCGTCACTTTGGAAATCCTCACCAGCATCCGCCGCGCCGGAGCGGACATGATTTTGACCTATCACGCCAAAGACGTCGCGCAATGGCTGAAATAGTGGCTGCGGCTGTCCTTGCCACACTGGTTCCTACCGACTGGACTGGTACCTGCCGACTGGGTCTGACGGCCATTACGTCTGAACCAGTGGCAGTGGCGTCCGTGGGGATGTCCCTGGCATGTTGTGGTGCCAATGCCCGACTCGCCCGAGAAGTGAGAGCCGCGTTCGGAGAACAGAATGTGAACCGGGTGGGCGAAGTGTTGGTCATTCTAGGAAGCAAGACATCGTGGCCGTCACCCGCGGGCGGCAGTGCCTGGCGAAACGATTGCCGGCCGCATATGGCAGCTACACCCTGACCTTTGCGGAGATGTCTACGCGGGCGGCAGTGCCTGGCGAAACGATTGCCGGCAGGGGCCTGCCGTAGGTCAGCTTCCGATGCACCGGCGATCCCGGCGAGCTTCAATGCCTGGCGAAACGGTTATTGGCAGGGGTGAACAACAGCTTGTAGGGAGATATTCAGGGAAGGTTGAATAGGGAAATATTGCGGCGAAACGGTTGTTGGCAGGGATGAACAAGGGCTTGGGCCAAGCCGTGGTGACCGTTGGCGGCGGGCTGCTATCTCTGAGCAGCGAACAGCGCAAGGATCGAGTCAGTAAGAACTTATGAACAGTAGCCTTGTAGAAATCGACGGCTCGGAAGGCGAAGGGGGTGGGCAAATTCTCCGTTCGGCCCTCGCCCTGTCGATGCTGACCCAACGGCCCTTCAAGCTGTACAACATCCGCGCCAAGCGCGCCAAGCCCGGCTTACAACCACAACACCTGATGTGTGTGCGGGCGGCCGCGACCATCTGCGGGGCCTATTACAAAGGCGGTACGGTAGGTTCGAGTGTGCTGTACTTCGAGCCAGGGCCGGTCCAGGCGGGTGATTATCGTTTCGCCATCGGCACGGCCGGCTCCACAGCATTGGTGTTGCAGACGATCTATCTGCCCCTAGCTCTCAAAGGTGGGACCGTCAGTGAAATCCTCATCACCGGCGGCACTCATACGGCCCATGCCCCCTGTTACCACTTCTTGGCGATAACTTGGGCCAGTTACATGGCGCGGCTGGGCCTTCATGTCGATCTGACCTTGATCCGACCCGGGTTCTATCCCCGTGGGGGTGGGGAAATCCGAGCCGTGATCCATCCCTGCCAGCGACTTCGTGGCTTGTCACTGCTGACAAGCCCCCTGCTGACAACGGCCAGCGGCATCAGCGCTAGCGCCGGTCTGCCCGAGTCGGTCGCGCAGCGGCAGGCTCGCCGGTTGAGTAGCCGCTTGAAGGCCGCCGGGGTGGAATCACATATCAGCATCGAGCAGTGGACCGCCGCCAATCCCGGGACCATGGCGGCCATCATTTTTCGCCAAACCCCCGTACCGACATTATTTTTCGGATTGGGTGAACGCGGCAAACCGGCGGAATTGGTCGCCGACGAGGCCGTAGACCAGGCCTTGGCGTTTCGTCGTTCCCAAGCTCCCGTGGATCCTTATTCCGCCGATCAACTCCTGCTGCCGCTGGCCATGAGTGACGACGCGAGCGAATATCGAGTCGCAGAAATCACCCGGCATACGACTACCAACATGGAAACGGTTCGGAAATTTGTGGATCGTACAATCATTCTCCGCATCGACGACGATAAATCGGGGCAGGTGTCACTGCCGGCGCGGATATAATGCGGCAGATTGAATTGATAAGGACAAGACGCCGTATTGTCAGGGAATGAAAGTCCCACACACGATCCAGCGGCGGACATTCTGGCAACGAGCTTGAAAAAATGAAATCACCGGCAACGGACATCGACTTGCCGATCGCTCAAGTGATAACCTGTACAGAGGCTGAAGGGCCGGGTCGGCGCTTTGCCCTGTGGTTTCAGGGTTGCCCATTGCGCTGTCCTGGCTGCTGCAACCCCGAGTTTTTACCGTTTCAGGGGGGGCAACGCATCCCGGTCGCCACGATGACGCAGTGGATTTTCCAAACACAACAACAACAGGCTATCGAAGGAATTACCTTGCTGGGTGGTGAGCCATTTGCTCATGCGTTCGCGGCACTGGCTCTTGTCCGCCAGATTCGGAAGCGGAATCTTTCAGTCATGATCTTCAGTGGCTATACCTTGGAGCAGCTCCGGCAACGACCGGAACCAGAAGTGGGAGAATTACTCGCCCTCACCGATATTCTGGTTGATGGTCCGTATATCCGCGAACAACCGGAAACACAACGGCGCTGGATTGGTTCGCGGAATCAGCAGATTCATTTCCTCAGTTCGCGTTATCGCTTCGATGAAACCTGGTTGCAACGGAATACCCTCGAAATCCGCATGAATAACGGCACAATCACCGTCAACGGCTTCCCCGCAGCGCAGGCGGCCGGGTTGTGGCGCGGCTGGAAGCGGAAAAAGCCTCTACCGTTGATACCCCAGGACAAGTAAAACGACTTCACAAGGACTAGGCAACCCATGTCGTCAATCGCCACTTCCCCTCCACCACCGGCCCCCTCCCCTAGCCCGCGGCCGGTCTCGAAGTTTGAGTTCAATCTCCTGCGGATCACACGTTTCCTCCTGGGGCATTTTCCGGCTGACCAAGGATTGCAACTGATCCGCGCCGCGGTGCCGCAACCGCCCTGTTTGAGTCGGAATGCCGTGGAATTAGTGAAAGATACGCTGGCCAAGGCGATGGTGTTGTTCCTCGTACGCGCCGGTGGCTGGCGCAACGAGACGTTCCTCCGGGGTTCAGCGCCCGTCCCAGGCCGCGTCTGGCAGCGAATTCCGCTTGAAGAACGGATTTTACAGTTGTCGCAACCGGTGCTGGAATTCCTCATTTGGCTGACCGCCGAGAAGGTTCACGACAGCAAAAAAGCCTGGGACGCCACCCCGGAAACTCTCACCCCCGCCGACGAATTGTTCTTCGCTTTGGCGTTCGATGCCATCCGCCACGACCCCCAACTGTTGCCCGTACTGCGCCGCCGAGCGGCCTTCCAACGCAACCCCTTCTGCTGGCTCTTGGCTCCTGGGGATCTGACGGCGCCGGAGAACCAACCACCGCAACTGCCCGATTTCAGGCCGCTTTTTCACGAACAACGCGCAGTTTTCCTGGAATGCCTCCAACGCCACCTCGAACAGCGTTGGATCAACCATGAACGCACCAAGGGGCAAATCAGCGACTGGTCGAAAATGCGGCAGGTTGGCCATGCCGAATATGCCACTCTCCGGCAGTATCTGGAAGCTGCCGATGGTGCCCGCCGGCACGATTTAGCGCGTTTCATCCTACGCACCAACGCCGCCATTTTGTCCCTGAACCCGACCCTGGCATTTTGGACCGGCGGATTGCAAGGCAGTGGCCCGCCCCGTTTGGCAGACCGCCTCGAGACCCAGCGGGCCGCGTTGGCGGTACCCCGACAGATGGAACTTCTCCGCGAATGGCAAGCCCGTGCTCGCGTTGTGGCCTTCTTCGATGACGATTACGCCGCGAGCCAACTGTGGAAAAGTGAATGGGAAGCCGTCCACGGCGATCGTTTGGTCGAACAAGCCCAAGCTGTCTTGGCGACTTTGGAACCACTCCGTGGACCGGGAACCACCACCCGACCGCACCCAGGAACTGACGACGCCGAAATGGGTTCATCGACGGATCGTCCCGAGTGAGGGCCTGAAGACCATCTTTGTTCTGGACCCCTGGCTTGCGAGGAGTAACTGCTATGAGCCGTGCTTACCGTATCACTGTGAAAGAATCGGAATCCCGCCACCTGAAAGCAGGCGACGAGATTTGTACGCAACTCGAACTGCTCGAAATTCTACCCCCCGAAGATATGGCCACCCTCTTGCGGGAGGAACTGAAACGGCGTGGTTTTGAAGAACAAGACGACGGCACCCTCATCCGCCGCGATGGCGACGTAACGGTGAAAGTTGATCCGTGCACCGGGGAAGTTTCTGTGAAAGCGGAAACTGAAGCCCAGATCACGCAAGAAGCGAAACGCGAAGCCACCGGCTTCAACGATGTCGGCCCCACGGAACGCAGTCTGCGCGAGCGTGTCAAAGAACAACTCAAACAGGACCTCGAACGCCAGTTCGAACACGAACAATCAAAATTGCAAAGCCAAGCCACGGAAAAATTGGAAAAACACCTGCAGGACCTGACCCCGGAAATCAACGATGTCGTCAATCAAGTCACCCGCGATGCCCTCAAGCAAAAAGCCCAACAGTTGGGCACGGTCAAAGAAATCAGCGAAGATGCGGAAAGTGGTTCTCTCACCATCAAAATCGAAGTTTAAACTCCAAGCCAAAATCTGTCGCTGACCGCGTCTGGCATTGATTGGTTCTGCTCGCGCTTATCCCACAACAGGACCCAATGCGCGACCCTAATGAAGGTTGTTAACGGATCCACCGACCACGGACGTAGAAGTGATACGTAGAAGTGATACACCATGAGCATCGTCATACCTGAAAACGAGCTTCCCGCGAGCCTGACCCCCGCCGAAGCGGTGGAGGCGGCCTACAGCCAGGAACTGGCCGAAGTCGCTGGCAAACTCATCCGCGGCCTGCCCACTTTGATCGAATGCGACAAGGAGCTGGCCCCCTATCTGTTCATGAATATCCGCGACCGATTGCGGCAAGCCAAGTTGCAATGCCTCTACCTCGATGGTCGGCAACGCGAAACGTCCGGAGCGGTCCCCCTGGGCCTCATCGGCACGATGATTGCCCAGCTGCGCGATGCGGTCCGTGGGGCCACAGAACGGCGCGTGGTCGTGTTACCGCATCTCGACCTGCTCACCACCAGCCAAGGCGGACTGACGAGCGAAGCTCGGGAAGTGATTCCACTACTGTACGAAAACCCTGAGCTGGTTTGGCTCGGGTTCAAAGACCCTTCCTTCCCTCTGCCGAAGGTGATCGAAAATCTTTTTCCCCATGGATTGAGCATACTGGGTGTGCCCCGCCATCGGCTCCGCTATCTGGTGACCCAAAAGGAAAGCCGGAAATTCGGCAAGAACTTCTCCCCGTGGCAACTCTACAAGTACGTTTCCGGTGTGAATGCCGTCCGGCTGCGCCGCTTACTATCGACACTCGAAGGCGAGGATTACCCCGCTGACCCGAAACGAGCTTTTGCCCAGCTCCGCCAAGCGACGTTGGCCAACCACATGGAAATTCCCACGGTCGACCTCGACAAAGACATCGGCGGTTACACCAAAGTCAAACAAAAACTCCGCGCTGAAATCCTTGAGACATTGCAAAAACGCGATCGCGCCACCGACCCCGAAGAGATCGCCCGGCTCGAAGAGTTGATCCCTCGTGGCATGATTTTCTGGGGTCCCCCCGGCACCGGCAAAACCTACTTTGCCAAAGCGATCGCTGCCAGTATTGGCGCGGCCATCACCATCGTTTCCGGGCCAGAACTCAAAAGCAAATGGGTGGGAGAAAGCGAAGAGAATCTCCGCCAGATTTTCCACAAAGCCCGGCAATCGGCTCCCTCGATCATTGTTTTTGACGAACTCGATTCCTTCGCCACCGCCCGCGGTACCTACACCGGCAGCGGTGTGGAACACTCCATGGTGAACCAACTGCTCACCGAAATGGACGGCTTCCACAAAGATGAGCTGGTGTTCGTGGTGGGTACAACCAACTTCGTGGAATCGCTGGACCCGGCCTTGCTACGCCCCGGTCGCTTCGAGTTTCACATTCATATTCCGTATCCCGACGATGACGACCGCCGGGCCATCTTCGCCATTTACAACGAAAAAATGCGCTTGCAGTTCAATGCGGCAGCCCTCGATTACGCTGTCCATCGCACCGGCAACCGCTACATCACGGCCACCGGCACCGCCTTCAGTGGTGACCACATCAACGCCATCTGTCGTGCGGTCGCCCGCTTACGCATGCGCGAAGACATCACCGGCCCCACCACACCGCAACTCATCGAACGCGCCCTGACCGAGTTCGATGAGAAAGTCGAACTGCACGAAAAAGATTTGCCAGTGGTGGCGACCCACGAAGCGGGCCACTTCCTCGTCTCGATCTTCTGTCCCCATCATCCGCCACCCGAGAAAGTGACCATCCAAAGCGATATGCCGTGGGCGCCCTTCTTCACCCAGTTCCGCCATGAAAAAAAGCGGATCGGCATGAGCCGCAACGAAATGTTCGACGAAATCACCGTGCTCTACGGCGGCATCGAGGCCGAGCGCCTGCTCATCGGCGACATCTCCACCGGCGCCAGTGGCATGGGTAATCCGAATTCGGATTTGTCGCGAGCGTCGTTATTCGCGGAATATATGGTGGAGGTCTGCGGTATGTCGAATCTGGCGGCCCCCCTGCGATCGTTCCGCGATCATAAAGGCGATCGGCAGGTACTCTCCAGTTCCATGGCCGAAGCCATCGACCGCCAGGTCAATACCATCATCGTCGAAGCGCAAGCCAAAGCCGCCGCCATCCTGGCCAAACACCGAGAAACCCTCATTCAACTTCGCGACGAGTTGATCGAAAAAAAGACCATCGAAGGCCAACGGGTGCAACAAATCATCGAGGAACTGCGGGCGAAATATCCCCAGGATGTCGGCGCTCCAGGACCCGAAGTCCGCCTGGGAGCCGGTGCGGGAACAACCACGGCTACGGACAATGCAAAACAGCCCAACCCCGCTCAAAATAAATCGGCAGCGGCGAAACGGGAAAAAACCTCGCCAGCGCCGTCCCCCGACGGCCCCAATCACTCTTGAGGAGTAACGATGGCGGAACTGACCATCCTGCTGCGGCGTGATCCCCACACCGGCAAACAGAACATCATCATCAAACTCGATTCCGACCCCGACGCTCTGCCCCTGGAACACGAACAGATGCACCGAGCGCTAGTAGAAAAGTTGATCGGCAAAGGGCTTCGACCCGAAGACCTCGGCGAATTGATCGTCGAGCGGGAAGCCGAAAAAGCCCCCGAAACACCAGTACAACAAGCGCAGGAACCGCAACGGCAAAAACACGGTCAGCAACAGTAAGCGTCCATCGTCATCGCGAGCGATGGTTTCTGGCCAACCCTTGCGTCTTTCCCAAGAGAGCGGTTTCTACCCCCCGCGTCTTTCCCAGGAGAGTGGTTTCTCCTGATTGGTAGGGATCGGTTGATTCGTCCAACCCCACGGTGCCCGCAACACCCATGATTTTGTTATTTCCTGATCTCGATACGCTGCGTGTGGCTCTCACCAGTGGAATGGTTCCTGCGGAGGTAGCCCTCACCCCCGCCACAGCCAGTTTCGACACCCACGGTAAGATTTTCATCGAAACAGCGGCCGAATTATCCAGAACCAACTTGAAAAATCTCGATCGTCTCGGTGTCAAGGGGTCGAAGCGGCATGCTCACGAGCGCCTGTTGGAAGTCTCGTGCTGGCTCCAACTGCTTCCGCTCCGTCGCGAAACGGCCGCTCCTCACATCACCCAGCAAGCACCGATCCTATTTGAGTTGGAGTACAGCGACGATTTCCCCGTTTTGGTCAGCGAAATGCTGCGCTTGGGCAACGATCGCCAAAGTTTCCGCTGGTTCGCCACACCAGAGCGTAGCCGTGGTCAGGGGGTACTCCTGCGCGTCATCGGGCCACCGTACTACACGCTGCTGCGTGCCATCGATCGAACCGCCTCCAACACGCGTGGTCGCGTCTATGCCTACAGCGAACAGGCACCCAGGATTTGGGTGGAACTGGGGTATACTCTGCCTTTGGCCGATCAACTCCGCGCGCCCGACGAGCAGATTCTGCTCATTCGTGCTCCCCACGAATGGCGGTATTTCGACGATGGACCATTCCAGGATGTTTACGAAGTTTTGAAATTCCAGCTTCCCGCCGCGGCGGTGACGTGGTCCGAAGTGGCTCATCCTCAGACGATCACTGTTCCGGTGAAGTTAGTCCCCAGTACAACCACGGATGCTCCCGAACTGTGGGTCGTGCGCGAAAATGCCATCGACCAGTTGGATACCCTGGTCCGCGATGCCGACGAACGGCTCTTGCAGCGCCTGATGTTTGCCATCGCGACCGACTCGCACGGCACAACCACCGCCGTGGTGCGTGTGCGGCCCTCCAAACTCCCGCCACCATCCTTGGCTCTTGAGCGTGCAGTGGCCTTCAAACCGTACTGGAAACTGCCCAATCTCTTTCTCCCTCTGGGAACGCGACTACACCCCACCTTGCGTCGCGATAGTGTTCGCAAACTGCTCGCCGATGATCCGGATCAGATCGTTTGGCTTTATCCGACGGATGGCGGCCATTTTTCCCCTCAGTCGATTCCTGACGCTGCGTTTCGTTCCCTATCCGACTGGGTGGAGTATGTCATCGACCGTGACCAACAACCGCTCACAGCGTGGATCCAAGCCACCCAATTCGATTTCGAGCACTTTGTCTGCCCCGACCAAGACAGCCCCAAGCCCAAACCCAAACCCGACAAGGGTGGCAAAGACAGCCCCCGCGGTGAAGTTGGGTCGAAGGCCTCGAGAAGCGCTGCTGCTGCGGGGAAAACATCCGCGAAAACAGTCTCTCAGGGTGGCAAAGAAAGTCATTCCGCGGACTTCCTCCCGCCCCCGGAACCGCTGCGCCGTCCCAATGAATGGAAACAAAAAGCCAAGGAGCTGGAGGAGGCATTCTTGGCTCTGAGCGGGCCATTGGATTCCCCCGAACGCCAAGCCCTCTGGCCGCAGTTGGCGGAGGCGTACAGCCGCGCCCAGGAACCGCGTGACGCGGCGATTGCCTGGCTTAACGCCCTGTGGACGATGGACACACTGCCCCCCGAGTGGCTCGGGGCCTGGGTCCGCGGCGAACTTCCGCAAGCCGGCGAAACCATTCGCGCGGAAGATTTCGACAAACTCCTCCATCGGCCCATCCGCGGCCTCCATGAAAACCGCGCGGTGATCGCGGCGTTTTTGTGGCTCGCATCCCAACGATCAATTCCTCCGTGGCTAAAATCCCGACTGCCCACCCTACAACAGTTCCTGGAATCGCAACTGATGTACCTGCCGATCCGGGCCGTGTGGCTGGCAGGTTTTCGCCTGGCGCAATTATCGGGTTCGGATGTGTTGGGATTGGCTCGCATTCGCGATCGTTTGTTGGAAGAGTTACTGACACAAGGGTTAACGGCGGAACGCGACTTGCCTAACTTTCTCCGCGAATCGGGATTGCGCGATTCCGGACGCAGCCGTATGATCCGCGACGAGGCCATGAAACTCCATGCCGTCATTCGTCAGTGGCTCCACAATTCGGCAACCGCCCAGAGGAATGACGTGCTGGCTTCCAACCAACCCTTTGTGGACCTCTTTTTTGCCTTCGCTCTGGCCCGCCTGGGGGAGCCTACGCAAGCGCGGAAATTGGTCGCTGATGCCCAAGCCGCTATGGTCATTCCAATCCCCACCAGCGACAACCCCTACGATCCCGCGATCATCACGGCGATTGTCCGCAATTTTCTCTTCCGGGCCTTCCAATTCCGCATCGACCAAGCCCTCGCGGAAAAACCCCACGCCGGCCCCCTAGATCAACAAATTCTCAATGACTTGGAACAGATGAGTCGCAAAAATGGCCGCGGACCTGTGAATAATCCCTATGATCTCGCGAAATACAGCATCGACCGCATGCGCAAAGAGTCGTGGATTCTCGAGCCGCATGAGAAACCCGATCCCTACGCCAATTGGATCAAATGGAGCGATCCGCTCACCAAGGAACTGGCTGAGCTGGCAGATATCCGCCAGCCTCACCACCTCGCCGAACGTATCGGGAAACTCTACGCCGACGGGGTTCATGGCAAGCCCATCGAGGAGGTCCGATTCCACGTTCTGTGTGAAGGATTGCCCCTGGCAGCTCGCATCAATGAAGAATTCACAGTGCAATTGTTGGAGCGAGTGCCCGCGGCGTTGGCGGTCGGCTTTGGCCCCAAGGTGGTCTCCACCGAACTGCTCGACAAGCAGGGAGAACTTCTACGCCGTGCCCTCCTCTACGCGGGGCATTTCAACCGTGTTGAGATTGTCAAACAGCTCGTGGATGAATTTGTCTCTCTCATTCATGCCAAACCTGAGGACTTGCGCTTCAAGTTGATCAACATCGTTGCGAGTCAATGCCTGCGAAGTCTCAAGAAGATTGGCCTGATCAATGAATTCGACCGCTTCTTGACGCAATTGCAAAATGAGGTTCTCCGCGGCGCCAGCCTCGACACCCTACGCCAACGCTACAGCGGTAAACCGGAGCAGTGGGGACCCGCCCTGCAAACCCTCCTCAACCTGGCGGGCGGGTGGTTGCACTTCGGCCTTCGTGAACCGGCCCTGCCGATTCTAGAAGAGGCCCGCCAGCAACTGCTCGATCAGCGGGCAGCGGTTTTCCCGCCACAACTTTACACTGCCGTGGCCCGAGCGTATGTGTCGGCCATCGGTCAAGCATCCCCCGACATGGGGTTACCTTGGCTGATGGACCTATTCCAACGGATGGACCCCCGAAAAATCCCCAACACCTTCACCACCGCCCAACATTATTCCCGCTTGCATCTTGCCTTGGTAGAGGATGTCATTCAAGTGCTGATCGGGGAAGAATCCGCTTCGGGCCTGTCGGCACGCAAATGGTTGGAGGAAGATGAATATTTGGTTCGTCGCCGCATTCATGCCGACATGCGACGTGCGTTGGAGGCGCATCAACTCTGAAGCCAACGGGCTTCCCTCCCCCTAATCACCCCCGGTAGACTCCGGGCATGAGGGGCCAATGGTCCATCACTTCTCACGCCCACAGCTGACATATCACTTCTTCTCACACCCACAGCTGGCCGGCACTGGGGAAGCTGGCCCTCTGGTGGCCCGGGGGTTCAAACACGAACCGATGTGGTCGAGAGTCAGTGCCGCGAAGCGCTGGAGCTGGCCCCCTGGTTGCCCAGGGATCCGAACACGTACTAAACTGGCGACATGCCGGCACTTTTCTTCCCGACCCGGGACACCATGCGATTGGTGCTCGCCAGTGGGCTGGTACCCTCCGCACTGACCCAAGCTCCCACGCGGGTGGAGCACCACCCCGCCGGTGGTGTCTGGCTGGAGGTGGCCGAACTACCGTCGCGCGAAATCCTGGCGAGTTTGGCCCGTTGGGGGATTATCCCCGCGCTGCGACCTGCCACCACTCCGTCCACGATTGCTTCCTGGGCCGAAATCGTTCCGTTGTATCCCCAAAAAACCGAATCCGCCCCAACGATCCTCTATGAATTGCCGCAACGCCAGATGACCGCACTGCTGCGCTGGCTGTGTCGCGGCCCCCGCCCTCTGATCGGCTGGCAGTTCCTCACCCAACCCTATGACGGCTATGCTTGGGTCACCGTTCAGCCCCCCCCCGCCCCTTCGGTGGCGTTCGATCACAAATTCCCAGAAATCCGCAGCTATTACGAACAACTTCCGGGTGTCTGGGTCGCACGCGATTGGGTTCATCCCCTGGCAACACAACTGGTAGTTCCCACTGGCACGATATTGCTGTGCCATCCGGTTGAAGGTGTCGTTCATCGCCCCGGTCCTGTTCCCCAACCGGTCCACTATGAACTCACTCTCCGACCCCAACCAACCATCCCAACTCGCCACGATCCCTTACCACCCATCACGATCCATCCCCGACTGCTTTCCTGTGCGACCACGCCGCCACCTACGCTGTGGGTTTTTCCGCCCGAACAACGATCGGCCTTTGACCAATTCTGTTCAGATGCCAACGAACACCTTCTTCGAAAGCTGTCTTGTGCCAGAATCGAAAATGGTGACGAGCAGCGAATCCTGATCCGGCTTACGAACGCCGCGGATAACACTGCCGCACTTCCACCGGCGGCGATGGGGTTCTTTTCGGATCCGCGCCTCCCCGCCCTGCACGTTCCATCCGGCTTTCAACTGCGACCACACCTTCGCGCCGAGCAACTGGCCCGCGCCGTGTCCTATTCACCAGGGTACATCCTGTGGCTGGAACGGACGGATGCGGGCTTCACCCTGCACCGCGTGCCGGTCGCCGCCTTCCAGCCGCTTGATCAGCAACTCGAACACTCCATCCCACCGCTTGTCTCATGGATACCCCATCACGGACGCTCTGGCGCGTTGGACTTCGAGCGTTTTACTCTGCAAACAGAAACGACCATCGATCTTCTTCCACCCACCCCGACGATCTCCCCACCCACCATCGGAACCACCACGAAAGCTCGCGCGCACGGTTGGTTTGCGCAATCTTGCGCGCGGATTCTCAGTTGGATGCGGCGGAAGAGAGCATCATCTCTCCCACCGACCTCAGCGCGACCCTCAGGTCATCCAACCTCCCAGGCTTCAGCACAGCCCGCACCGGCGGAAGAAACTCCCTCCGACACAGAAGCCGCGCCAACGGGCCGGCCCCTCGCCACCACCGAGGCCCTGCGCTTGGGACACGATTGGGTCTTACGTCGCCAGGCGTTGGAAGGTCGTATCCTGGAGGATTTTTCGCAACTGCCTGCGCAACAACGGGCGCGCCGGTGGGCTGAACTCGCCACTTTGTACACCACCACCGGACAAGCCCTCGATGCGGCTCTTTGCTGGATGAACGCCATCTGGGATTGTTCCCCTCCCCCCCAGGAGTGGTTACAGCAATGGGCCGCCGCCGAGTGCCGCGCAGCCGGTGTCGACCATAGCGACAGTTGGGATCGCTGGCTCAGTTCCCCCAGCCGCCCCGGGATCGGTCGCGTCGTCGCAGCAATAGCCAGTGGGATGGGCCAGCAAGCCGTTCCCTCCGAGTGGGTCCGGCTGCTCCCGCGGATTGTGGGGATGTTGGAACAGAAACTCGACGACATTCCCGTGCGTGCCGCTTGGCTAGCCCGCTGGGCTATCACCCGCGGTGGCAATGGGGACACCCTCGGGCTGGCCCGGTGGTACGATCGACTCCTGCGCCGGCTCCAGGACCGCGGACCAGCCCTCGACCTCGACGCCCCTTCGTTTCTGCGGTTTCATGGCCGGGCCAGTCCCGAGCGCTTCAAGCAAGCCTGTGACCGCTTAAAACACCTGCGCAAGCCAATTCGCGAGTGGGTGGAACGTCCACGCGGCCTAGGCGGATTGCAGGCCGTGGGATTGGCCGCAGAAACGAAAGCTACCGTCGAATATGCTCAACTGATGCTCGCCTGGGGCTTGGCTGTTCTTGGCGAGCGAACACTAGCCCGCGATTGGGCCGCGTGGGCCCGCAAAGCCCTCAGCTTAGTTGTCGCCCCCCGTGTCGACCCCGCCGCCCATGCATTTTTGGCCGATCTGTTCCTGTGGCGCATCCAAGAAGCCAATGAAGGCACCTTGCCCAAACCCGGCTGGCCCCCCCCCTTCCAACAACGCTGGGACAACTTGCCCGAGTTTGCCCGCTATGCGATTGATCGCCTCCGGCAACACTCCCGGATTTTACAACCCCTCGGCGTGGTCCGGCCCTACGGTGGCCGCGACCTGCGCGAATTCTTCGGCTCCGATCGCTTGGGCGACCGCTTACATCTGTTTGCAGCACAGACCGATCCAGCCATCATTGTTGAAGAAGGCCGCGCGTTGCTCGCCCTCGCCACCCGGGAACCAACAACCGCCACCGTTCCGCGCGTGGTATACAGCTTGCTTCAATCCGCGGCATATTTTGATTGCCGCATGACTGAGGAACTTCTGGCGCTTGTACCAGTCGCGCTGGAGTGGGTCGAAACGTGGCTCCAAGCCGGCCGATGGACCGAAACTGAGCGTCTCTCCCAGGCGGTAATGATTCGATCGTCGCTTCTGGCCATGGCCAGTGATGTGGCGACACCGCGTTCAATCGAATCGCTATTTAAATACCTGATCAGAGCATGTTCGATCAGCGGGATACCGCCGGCTATCGAAGCTGCGGCTCTGCGGCTGTTCCGAGCGGCTCGCCGCGGCGCATGCACTCCCTTGGTCGCCTCGTTGATGGAATCCTTGGACCCCCAGCGCGGCCACTGGAACAATGATGCCACCCATTCATCGCTAAGGCCACGGATCGCCTTAGCGGCCGGGTGGTTCGTCGCGGGCGACACGGAAGCCGGCTGGCGAATCCTTGATATGGCTCGTGACCAACTGCGTCTACCCCCACCCCTGCCGCCCCGGCAACATACTGAGTTGATGCTGCTTTACGCAGAAACACTCGGCCTCGCCCCCCCCACTCTGGCCTTAGGCCGCCTAGAAGAACTGCTCCAGCTTCCAGATCGTCTTGCGATCTCTTCCTCGACCAATTGTTACTTCACGTTACAAGTGCTGCGCTTGGTGGATAGTCTGGTGCGGGCCATCGTGACCGAAGATTTTGCCCTCAGTCCGGCGGTTCGAGCCTGGCTGGATGAGGATGAATTCCTCATCCGCCGCCGGATTCACCGCGACATGGCCGCTGAACTGGCCGAACGAGGCCTGAAGTAACAACTTCCGCCCGCCTGCGGTACTCGTGTGGCGGACTGCATCCTTGACCCCATCGAAGGTACCACAGGCGCGAACACACCCAGATTTCCGGGAACGTGATCAATCCTTCCCTTCCATTCAGACACAGTCTTCCCTTCCATTCAGACACGGTCCCGTCACTCAATCGTGCGAAAACGTTTGCAAACACCGGGATAGTTGCCGAATACGGCTTATCGTTCGGCTTGTGTCGGGTTTTCAAACCGTCTCTCACCCAGCTATGACCAGACAACTCTTAGCATCTCACTTGAGGGGCGTTGGCTGATCGTCCCCGGTATCCGTCCACATCCGACCGATCGTATTGAGGTCTTTCGGCACTGAGACATTAGGGGCGCGAAGGCCGAAGGCCTTTTCCCGCTGTTGGCGAATCTGAGCCGTATCGACCTTAAACTCTTTATCTCGTTGGGCTTGAAGCTTTTCATCGACTTGACCATCGCCCATCAACGACCAGATTAATAACGGTTCTCCTAACGGAACCGATGTGGTCGGGTCGGGCCAGGTGTGCCACGCCTTGCCCCACAATGTCAGGACTAGCTTCATGAACTTCATTTCCTCTTCCAGCGTCATCGATGGAGCAATCAGCCCGCCGCCGAGAACTTCATAGGTGTGGGCATGCCAGTATTTCTTCTCCTCGTCGGGGAGTTTGCGATAGGCGGCATCGGTAATGAGATATTCGATACCAATCAGTTTGGCGTTCTTGCCCGTGCCGTCGTAAAGCGTGCATTGGAACACATCGCCATCCGGACCGCCGGTATGAGCCGCGCAGTAGTGTTGGGTAATGAATTGCACCTTGGGGTCTTTCTTGGCCATGTGGATGCCGCAAAAGTGGAAATGTGGTGCCGACATCGGGCCGTCTTTGGCAGCATGGGCAGCCCGCGGGGCCGGATGGCGAGCTTGGCTGAGCGAAGCTGTGCCCAGTACGCCCAACGTTCCCAATAGTTCGCGCCGATTCATTCCAGACTCCTTGTCATTCATGTGAGTGGGCCTGGGATGAATTATCATCTGCGCAGTAATAATTAACTGAACAAATTATCAAATACAAAGAAAAAAGGTCCACCCCGCGACGGGACGGCCCACACGGTCAAGGGGAGCTTCACAATTTAGGCGAGGATAAGAGGCTGATGGAACCGCAACAACAGGCTAGTGGAACGGCAACGTCTTGGACGTAGCCGAGAAACCCTCCATTCCCTGCGGGCAATCCGCGTGTTGGATATGTGATGGAACGGCACCGTCTTGGACGTAGCCGAGAAACCGGCTCGTTGGGCGAAGGCGGCGTCATTTCTGCGGCGAGCCAGCTCAGCCTTGGAAGTCGCGGGCGAAGGCACGGGCGTTGAGTTTGTCGCCGGTGGCGTGTTGGGTCAATTCGCGCCAGGTCATCGTCCGTCCCGGTTCGAAGACCCTCTTCCGCATAAATTCACCCACTTTCTTCTCGCCAATGTAGAGGACCGTTGCGGGATCGGCTTTGTACACCTCCTTGGCCAGCGCATGATGAACCTGCGACGCAAAGAGTTGCCCCATCAAGTAGTTATGGTAATAGACGGGAGCGCTACAGATGTGGATTTTGCTGGCGTAATCCGGGGCATTGCGGCCGCGGGGGCGTTTGAGCAGTTGGTACTTCTCGACAAGGTCCCACCAAGCTTCGTTGGCTGTTTTCCGGCCATCGCCCCCTTCCCACTGCCCCCCATACAGGCCGCGCTCGAAGCGCCACATGACCTGGCACCAGCGGCTGAAGATCAGGAGTTGGTGGCGTTGGCTGCGGGCGGCGGCTTCATCGAAGGCCTTGGCATTCTCGACTTGGACTCCCATTTTCTCCAACCAGGCTCGCGATTTACTGAAGCGTTCAAACTGCATGGCCACGCCTTCGGTGGTCAGGATGTGTGCCGCATCGCGAAGGACATAAGGCACCGTTTGCGGAATGTTCTTGGACGTGTAGACCGCGTGGCCCAATTCGTGGAGCATGGTGGCCATCCAATATTCATTGGGCACGATATTGGCCAACACCCGCACATCGCCTTCGCGGTCGATGTCGGTACAGAACGCATGTGGCGACTTCCCCTTCTTCTCATACAGATCGCTGCGGGCGATGACGTCGTCGATCGGTAGGCCGATACCTTTGTAAAAGTCGCTACAAAGTCGGAGGATGTCGGCTTTTTGGTAAGGTGCGTCGAGGTTGGCTTCAAATATCGCGGGCGCCTCTTGAAAGAAGGGATCGTGGTAGTGCCACGGCATCAAGTCGGCAACGGGGATACCGTATTTTCGGGCGAGGCGAGCGTCAATTTCGGCTTTGGCCCGCTGATAGGGTTCGCGCGTCAGTTCATCCAGTTCATCGAATAACTCGTCGAGTTCCTTGCTCTCTTGTTCATTGAGAGTCAAACTCATCTGATGATAAGACTTGTAGCCCAAAGCCACGGCGTGCTCATTGCGCAAGCGGACCAACTCGCCCAAGTCCGCGGCCACTTTCGCCCCTACTTCTTTACTCGCTTCCCAAACCTTACGCCGCAGCTCAGAATCCGTGGACTCCTTCAAGATGTTACGGACTTTGCTATCGGGGATTTCCTGCCCATCCACTTTGGCGCGGAAGACATTGAAAGCTTGCTCCACAGCATTGGCTTTCGCGTTGATTTTCTTCAGCAGCGGTCCACCGCGCTTTTCCTGATATTGCAGAAATAAGAGGTGAATTTGCCGGGCGACCGTTGGGTCGGTAATTTTGCCATCGCGATAGAATTGATGCAGAGCCTGAATTTTCTCTTGGGCTTTCTCGTCGGCGAGCGCTTCATCGAGTTTATTTTGAGCTTCTTCTTTCTTTTGGAAGTCCTCATCTTTACCGCTGATGTTGGCGTTCCACCAGGCGAGATTGACTTGCACCTCCAAGGGGCGAATCCGCGACTCGTGGTTTTTGATGAACGCCACAGCCTCAGCATTGGCCTCGGCGGCATTGAGTGACGGGGGCAACAGTGTTCCGGCCACAGCGGCTCCTCCGGTTGCGAGAAAACGTCGGCGGTCGAGGGTCATGATGGCACCCGTGCTAGGACAGTGTTGCTCTCCGAACCGATAAGCTCTGGCGTCGCGGTTCAGGTCGAGTACACCCATTTTCCGACCACAAGAGCAGGAGGCAACAACAAAAGGATCAGCAGGCCCCAAAGACCTACAAACATCGTTGCCAGCAGGGCGTCGAGGGCAATCAGGCCCAGAACGCAGCGTTTTACCGCGGCTTGGACGAGTCGGGGCGAGGGTTCGCGAATGGCGGCGGCGATCGGGATACCGATCAGAAACCCCCAACAAACCAACAGATAGGGGAATGCCCATGTCCCCGCTGCAGCTAAGGCCGGTAGCGTTTCGGCCGCATTGTGGAGCTTGGCGCGCAGTAACAAAGCCACCAGCAGGGCAAAGGCCATCACTCCAGCAGCCAAGACCAAATCCCGGGGGCGGCTTCGTCCTTCCTCGGTGCGTGCGAACCACGTCACACCGAGGATGTAGAAGCCGACTACAGCCGCCAGCCAGACACGCAATTCGGTCGGTAGCATTTCATCAGGAATCAGCGACAACCCCAACAGTACATTCAGGAAGCGGCAAGCGGCCATCGCTACGGGGCCGGCGGGGGTTCGTTTCATCCCGCCATCGTAGATGAGCACCGCAACGACAATTGCTACGGCCAACACCAACGGCTCATGGTGCCAATCGGGTTGCGTAGCCCATCCTGCCAGTGCGGCGAAGGCCACCCCGACCGCAAGCAGCATCACGCCCAAACCAATAGCAGTTCGCCGCCGGATGCGCCCTGAGGGCAGCGGCCGGAATGGTCGCGTTTTCTTATCTTCTGCGTAATCGAAAACATCATTCCACACCATACCGGCCAGATACAGCGATCCGGATGTCAGCCCGAGAAGCGAGTAAGCCAACCACAGCTCGATCCGTGATGGGAGCAGGGCGGCGGCCACAGTCGCCCCCAGGGCAATATCGGCCAAGGCAGTGAACACATTTGGGATGCGGAGAAGTTGGGCATAGGCCAGAAGGCGTGCAGCGTTCATGCCAGTGGTATATCAACCGCATAGGTGGCGGGCGCGGGGGCTGCTGTATTCCGTCCCAGATGGGCCAATTCTTCGAGCGAATTGACGAACCGAATATCGCGGACCTTCTCGGCGAGTAAGCGTCCATGAGCTTCGAGCCGCTGAGATTCGTCCAGACCAATGAGAATCGCGGTGACGGCAAAGCCTTGCCGCCGGAGCATGCCCAGCGCAACAGCAGATTCTACAGGAACTTGCGGCAGAACGGCGATAATCGTCGCATCGCGCGGCAGCCGGGGGGTCATCTCCCAGCACA
The DNA here is from genome assembly GCA_025055115.1 of Gemmata sp. Taxonomy (GTDB): domain Bacteria; phylum Planctomycetota; class Planctomycetia; order Gemmatales; family Gemmataceae; genus Gemmata. The sequence goes on along the minus strand of JANWYJ010000084.1, from coordinate 26,098 downwards.
GCTGTGGAAACGTCAGGCCATCGGTCAATTCCAGGCGTGCGAGGGCTTCACGGACCTGCTGGAATTGGTGGAACCCTCGCTGGGTCTCCACCACCACCGGCCGCAAGCGATCGTTAACTTTGTGAAGATCGTAACGAGCTTTGGCTTCATCACGTGTTGCATAACCGCGGGTTTGCGTCTCCGGCGGCTGGAGTTCCAGGGCTTCTTCACGGATACGGTCGGCGGCATCGCGGCCGTTGGTGGCCAGACCAATCTGTTGCTGCAGCGTGGCGACGGCGTAAGCTACACTCGCGGCAGTCGTTACGGCCAGCTCTGATCGATGCGGCTCGCTGCGTGACGGGTAGCTATCGGAGTGGAAGTCGAGGAGAATGGTAGCGCCGGCGAGGGTGGTTGGTTCATAAAGGCGGCAATGGAGTTGCCCGGTACGGGCAGTTACTTTCCAGTGAACCCGTTGCAGGGGATCGCCGCGAACGTACTGGCGCACCCCAGCCGTTCGTGTGGGGTCTTCGAAGAGACGATCTTGCAAGCGAATTTCGCCGATGGGGCGCTCGGAGGCGAAGTTGTATTCGGGTAGGGGTACAACGGGGGGGTACACCATCACATACACGGGCTTTCCCACGACGCGGTGTCGCCGGTGTAAGCCAAACACGTCGCCGGTATCAAGAAGCGTTGGTCCGAGGGGGTAATAGCCGCGAGCGTGGAAGGTGACTTTGTAGCGAATCGTTTTCGCTTGGTGGCTCAGCAGGGTCACAACATGAATCCGTCGGCCTTTTACGGTCAGTCGGGGGGCACGGGACTTGAGCAGCTCATCGGGAACCAAGTCCTCAATTAATACCCAAGCGATGGGAAGAAGGCCTTTGTTCGTGAGAACGACCTTCACCTCGGTCGTTTCCCCAATCTCGCGCGGGCTGGCGTCACAGTGCCGCGTGGCGTGCAGGTTATCCACCCAGCGCCACGCCAGCCAGCGCGACAGGGCATACACACCCAGCAGCACATAGCCGGCAAAAGCAACCAAGCCCGCTTTCAGGGCCAAAGCGACAAGGATGAGCAAAACGATAGCGAGTAGCCATTTCATCGGCCGGGTCCGTCAGTAGGAGAAATAATCCTCCTGGGTGGCGCGCATTTTGTCGGTGATGGGCACGCGGGCATCGGCGAGTAAATCGCCGACGACAACGGCCGCGGTGCGTTTCCGCAGCCGGCTTTCGGGCTTAAGAATCAGTCGATGTGCCAGAACAGGGAGTGCCATTTTTTTGACATCGTCCGGAATGGCGTAATCGCGGCCACTGAGGGCGGCCAGGGCCTGCGCGGTGCGGAATAGCGCGATCGACGCTCGCGGACTGCCCCCCAGTAAAACATCCTCATGCTCACGGCTAGCATGCACCAGCTCCAGAATGTAACGTTTTACCTTCTCGTCTACCTCCACACCCCGAACCGCTTCCTGGCAGGCGATGACCTCTTCCGCAGTGGCCACGGGTTTCAACTCGTCAATGGGGTGGCCATGTTGGAGTCGTGACAGCATGTTCGCTTCCTCCTCCAAAGTGGGATAACCCAGGCTCAAACGCACGAGGAAACGATCTAACTGAGCTTCCGGAAGTGGAAAAGTTCCCTCTTGATCCACAGGGTTTTGTGTCGCAATCACCAAAAACGGCGGTTTCAGCGCATACGTTTGGCCATCCACACTCACCCGCCGCTCGGCCATCGCCTCCAAAAGTGCCGCCTGCGTTCGCGGCGTGGCCCGGTTGATTTCATCTGCCAGAAGCGTTTGGGCAAAAACCGGACCGGGGCGAAACTCAAATTCCGTCGTCTTCTGATTGAAAATGCTAACCCCGGTGATATCGGAGGGAAGCAAATCGGGCGTACATTGCAACCGTTTGAAACTGCAACCGACACTGCGGGCCAAAGCCCGAGCGAACATGGTTTTCGCCACCCCGGGCACATCCTCCAACAAAATGTGACCCTCCGAAAAGTAAGCCGCCAAGGCCAGCGTCAGTGTGGTTCGTTTCCCCACAATCACTTTCTCGATGTTGGCCATGATCCGGTTGGCCACGTCGGCCACATCCACTGCCATCAGTAACACCCCCGGACGTACGATTGATCCTCACGATACCAACGAAGACGCTTCCGGTCGCGGCCGATTCCGTTTTCTGCCCAGAGATTTTGCAGGTTGACAGGGTTCCTATCCTGAAAGCAGAACCCCGTGAGATTCCCCCAACGGGAAAACCGACCGATGATCTCCCAACGAGGTTCGAAAGGAAGGACCGGATGCCATTACACCTGACGGAAGCGCAACTCAATGAACCCGTCACCCAATATCTCCGCCGGGATTTCGCCACCCTTCAATCGGATTGGACAGTCGCTGAAGCGCTGGAAGAAATGCGTCGCCATCCTCCACCGGGCCGGATTATCTACTTTTATGTGATCAACTCGGAGGGAAAGCTGGTCGGCGTCGTGCCGACCCGTCGGCTGCTGTTGTCGCCACCGGATGCGAAAATCCACGCGATCATGATGAGTTCGGTGATAGCGATTCCGGCCTCAGCCACCCTTTTGGAGGCGTGCGAATTCTTCACCATGCACCGGTTGCTGGCCTTCCCCATCGTTGATGACGAACGGCGCATCGTCGGGGTGATCGACATCGAAGCCTATACCGAAGAATTGGCCGAAACTAGTCAACAGGAGAATGACAACGGCCGTCGGCACATGGAAGAAGTGTTCCAACTCATCGGTGTACGCCTGACGCGCGCCCAACAAAGCCGGCCGTGGACGGCTTTTCGCGGACGCTTTCCGTGGTTGCTGTGCAATGTGGCGGGGGGAACACTCGCGGCGATCCTGTCCGGGATTTATCAAGACGAATTGAACTGGCAGTTGGCCGTTTTGGCGTTGTTCATCCCGGTCGTATTAGCGTTGGCGGAAAGTGTTGCCATTCAATCGGTTACGCTCGCTTTGGATACGTTTCGGCATGGCAAACCCTCCTGGGGGCAGTTGTTGCGGCAATTGCGCCCCGAAACCCTCACTGGGCTGTTACTGGGACTTTCCACGGGTCTTTTGGTGGCGAGTATCGCGGTTGTGTGGCAGCAGCATCTGGAACTATTGGCGATTGTGGGCGGCGGAATTGCGATCGGCGTCACCGGAGCGGCGATCTGCGGGATGACTATTCCACATCTTTTGCGCATCTTGCGGTGTGATCCACAAGTCGCCGCAGGCCCCATCGCTCTGACCTGTGCCGACATGATTGTCTTACTGGCTTATTTCAATCTCGCTCGGCTTGTCATCTGACTCGCTCGGCTTGTCATCTGCCATCGCCGACCCAGCTTGAAAGAAACTCGCGTTTGGCCCGGGAATATTTCAGATTCCGTTCGGGTGACGCCGATAACTCCACAGATGCCGGATTTTCCGGTATGTTGGGGGGAAAGGCTATGCCAAGCACGCGTTGGTGGTCGTGGATCGTGCCCGCGAGCGTGGCGCTGGGGGGAGTTGGCTGTTTACATGCTCCGCCTGGTCCGCTCGAACATGGGCCGCGACCCACCGACCCCACCGCCCATATCCAAGTTCCCCCTCCTGGCGCGGTCCCCCGGGAACTGGACAAAATTTCCCTGCCACCGTATGTGATCGAATCGCCCGATCAACTCCTCATCGAGGTGATTCTCCGCACCAAAGTGAAGGACGATGCCGGCAATCTCAAAGATACCGTAACCGGACTACCTATTCAGCAGATTCAGGGACCGTTCTTGGTTCGCCCCGATGGCACCGTGGCCTTAGGTATCTGGGGTAAGGTTCCTGTCGCCGGGCTGACTTTGGATCAGGCCGCGGAAGCCATTCGTGACCATCTACTGGCCCAGGATACCTTGAGCAAATTTGGGACCAAACCCGAAGCGATTTTCGTCACCGTGGATGTGATTGCTTACAACAGTAAGCGGTATTATGTCATTTTCGACGGCGGCGGTTTCGGCGAACAGATTGTCTCGTTCCCGATCACAGGCAGCGAAACGGTACTCGATGCTCTCAGCAATGTCGGCGGGCTTTCCGAGGTTTCGAGTAAACGAAACGTGTGGGTGGCACGACGCACGCCCCATCCCGGTCAACCCTGGCAAATCCTCCCCGTCGACTGGGTGGGGATCACCCAACATGGTCATACCTTCACCAACTATCAAATATTGCCCGGCGATCGCATCTATGTGAAGGCACAACGGCTGGTCACGATCGACCGCACCTTGGCCCGCATCTTGGCACCGGTGGAACGAGTCTTTGGTGTCACGCTCTTAGGTACCAGCACGGTGAACCAAGTGATTGGCCGGGGTATTGGTTTCGGCAACAACAACTAGCCTGAAGATGGAATAATGAACTGAGCAAAACTGGGGCAATGACGGTGACACGGCCCCCCTCGCTGCCACAGGCAGCGTAAGTGACCAACAATTGTACAAAGGGTTTCGCCATGATCCGCACAATCGGGGCTTGGTTGATCCTCATCACGACAGCGGATGTAGTTATGGGGCAGTTTCCCGTGACGCCGTATCCGGGAGTGCCCTCCTACCCGATGGTGCCGAACGTGATGCCAAACATCTACAACCCGCGCTATCAACCGCTCAGTCCGTATTTGAATTTGTTGGCGGGGGGCAATCCGGGCGTGAACTATTACTACGGCGTTCGTCCGGGAACCGTCGGAGGAACGGGATTTCCCATCGGTGCGCCCTTCATGGCCGCTGGTGGCAATCGCCCTTTGTTCTTTCCCCAGCTTTCGGCCGGTGATTCCGACAATCGCGACCCCCGGGTGCCAGGCAAAGGCGACATTCTGCCCCCGGCTGGCCATCCGGTGCAGTTCAATAACACAATGGGCTACTTTCCGTCGCCGTTTGGTCCTCGGGGGGGGGGAATACCGCGACGGTAAGAGAACCAGCCAACACAGGGTTGCAACTAACCGGGGAACGCCGCAAGGCTCACAGAACCAACCAACACGGGATTGCAAGCGACGCGGGAACACCGCAACGATCCATAAACCGTGTAGCAATCTGTCTGTGAACGGTCGGCCCGCCCGGATTGGCTCGCCTGAGCAGTGCCGCGGGGCGATCCGCGCCGTTGGTAATCCGAGGTCAGCAGAAGGTTTGTTCTTGGTATATCGCAAACTTCAAGGATGAAGCGATGCGACGCTTTTGGGGTGCGATAGCGGTTTTAATTGTCACCGTGGTGATGGCTCAGGGGCAGTCGCCAACGGAATCTTCTCGGGCCGCGAGTCTGAAAGCACCTGAACCATTACCCGCCGAGGATTTGCCGCCCGTGGCCCGGGGGGCAGCCCCGGAATTCCCGATCACGGCGGGGGGAAGCCTGCCCAGCACGCCTGTGAAGCGTGCCGAGGCCACTCTGGGTCCCTCGTGGATCAGCGGAGTTGATCCGAATCTGTTACCAGTGGCGGGTAAGAATGTCCGCCCGAACCCAGCCGGACAACGCACCTTGCCCAATCCGACCGGTTTTGGGCCATCGACACCAGCCGTCGCGGGTCGCCCCACGACGGGCCTTGTGCCGGCTAGCCTCCCCGCCCCAGCACGCTGGGTGGACCGAATTCTTCCACCAGCCGACCAACCCCCAGCCCCATCGTTCCGCCCCCCTGCGGCAACGACTACCCCGAAAGACCCTCCGTCAGCAACGACTGCATTCCGAGCGGTTGGCAACAATGGTGCGGCAGTTTACGCCGGCCCGCCAGCGTACCGTTGGTACGGGTGGGGAACCGTGACGCCGGGAACCAATCCCCTGGCTCCCAACGGGCAATACCCCCGAGCCTCGGCCAATTGGTATCAGATCACCGGGGCCACCCCGGGGGCCTTCCCTGTGCCGGTGACCAGCAGCGGCCAACCTTGGCCCGGCATCGATCCACCCAGCTACGGAACTGCTCGCTCTGTCGGTAGCCTGCCACCATCGCCGCTTCCTCGCACGCAAACCTATTCAATACAACAGTTTATGGAAACTGCCACCACGATTGAACCTCCGCGGAAGCCGGCTGCGGAAGAATCCAAATTCGCTCCAAACATTACGATTCCCGCCGCACCACCCGCCGCACCAACACCACCACCGGCGCGGATACCGGTACCGACCATCACTCCCGTTTCACCCACGACCTCTGCGACAACCGCGGTTCAGCCACTCCCGGTACCGACCGACGCCGGACGAGCGCCCAGGATCACGCCCAACTCACTCGCTTCCCCAATAGTTCCATCGCCTTGGCCAGAACCGAAAACGAACACGAACCCACCGCCAGCGTCAGGAGTTGCGGTTCCGCCGCCAGAACCGAACAAGCCCACCAGCTCTAGCGCCGGTCCGCAACCACTTCCGACTTCCCTCACCACCAACCCAGCTCCAATGGAGTTGGATTGGCGACCGGCTGCGGAAAGAAGCGTGCCCGGTCAGTGGGTTCCGGCGCCGGGGGTACAGCCGCTTCCGACGCAAACCTTGCCTTCACCAACACTTCCGGCACAAGAGCCAGCACCAACACGTCCGACACAAGAGCCAGCCGTGCGGCCGGTGCTGCCGCCCACCCCCACGCCCTTGCCGACGCAACCAGTTCAACCCTTGGGAAATGAAGCTCCGACACCGTGGAAAGCTAGCAGTACGTCGCCTGTGGCCCGCGGTCAGGTGAACGATCCTCAGCCAGACCCCATCGTGGCTTTGATCCAACAGCTTTGCTTGGGCCGGGCGCGCAGTGTGGAAGTTCGTTGGATGGGTACGAAGAAGCTGAGCGTCTGCTTCGAAGCACCCACTGCGGTGGAAGCGAAGCGCCTGGTCGATACCATCAGCCAACAGCGCGAGTTAACCCCTTACCACATCGACTTTTGCATCGTGGTGAAGTGAATGACCCCACGAGAGTTTCAGCGGCTAGGCATCGGTGGGCGTTCTTCGCGGAAGTGAGTGTGTCACCAGGATTGATGGGCCTTCTCACTGATCCGGGCAGCCTGCTGCATAGCGGCCCACAATTGTTCCAAGTGATTTCGCTCGGTCGCCAAAGCCCCGATGGAAATACGGGCTACCCAGCGGTGGCCCAGAAGCGTCGGGGTGAGAAGAGCGACCCCGGAAGCATTGACACGTTCGACCCAGTCTCGGGTATGGGCATCCAACTGTTGCGAGTTGAGGCCGGGCGGCTGATGCACAACACAAATCGTCTGTAGCGGTACCGGAGCAACGACCTGCCACGGGGGAGTAGCCGCGATTTGCTCGGCCAGCCACTTCGCATGGGCGATATCCCGGCGGAGGCGGGCCTGAAGCCGTTCGACGCCTTCGGCCCGAATCAGACACCACAATTTCAAGGCCCGAAAGCGGCGGCCCAGAGCAATTCCCCAATCGCGATAGTTGGTAGTGCGTTCGTCGGCAGCGGTGCGGAGATAACTGGGGCTTGTGGACATCACCCGAATCAGATGCTGAGGATCGCGAACATAGAAAAGCGAGCAGTCGAAGTTGGCCCCCAACCATTTGTGAGGATTAAGCACCAGCGAATCAGCGGCTTCGATGCCATCCCACATCCGCCGGCACTCGGGCAAAATCATGGCCGAACCGGCCATAGCCGCATCGACGTGAAGAAAGAGCCGGTAGCGTTGGGCTAGCGCGGCGATGTCGCGGATCGGGTCCAGCGCTGTGGACGCCGTCGTGCCTGTTGTGGCGACCACGGCACAGGGGCGTTTTCCGGCGGCTAGGTCTTCGGTGATAGCGTCTTCCAGGGCCTCAGTACGCATCGCAAAAGCCTCATCCACCGCGATCATACGAACATTCTGGCGGCCGAATCCCGCCAGTAGTGCCGCTTTCTCCACGGAACTGTGGCTTTGGGTGGAAACATAAACCGTCAGCGGCTGGGCTTCGGCCTGCAAGCCACCGCGGGCCAGTGAAAAGTCGGTCACCCGTTCCCGGGCACAAGCCAGAGCAATGAATGTCGCCGTGGAGGCCGTATCTTGAATGACTCCCCGCCACGCGGGGGACAATCCCACCATCTGGCGCATCCAATCACAGACGAGTTCTTCCACTTCGGTCAGTGCCGGGCTGGCCTGCCAGTTCAGGCCAAGTTGTGCTAGTCCGGAACTGAGAAAATCGCCCAAGACACTGGCTAGTTCGGCATTGGATGGGAAATAGCCAAAGAACATCGGATGCTGCCAATGTGTGCAACCCGGCAGCAGTTTCATAACGATATCATCGAGAATGCTAGCAAAGGACTCGGGTTGGAATGGTGGCTGAGCCGCCAGTTGAGCGCGAATCGCCCCCGGAGCGGTGGCGGCCCGCACGGGATACTGGGCGATCTGGGCGCGATAATCGGCAATGAAGTCGATCACTCGATAGCCGTACTGGCGAAATTCTTCTGGTGTCATGAGTTCCTCACTCGTCCCAAGCCTGTATCAAGGTCCGCAATGGTTCCATTGGGCGAAATTCTTCTGGTGTCATGAGTTCCTCACTCGGGTTATCTGTCGCGTTCGACTCTTGGCCAGAAAGTCGATCACTCATCCCGCAAGCGACCCAGCGACTTCACGCGAGCGCCCCAGCGACTTCACCGGCACCGAAACGAGACCGTTCTGAACTTTCCGGTCGGTTCGGGATGATCGGTGACTAGCTTTCCAGGCCCCTCCATCCCCTACATGATCCACGACTAGCTTTCCAGACCCCTACCGATTACAACGGAAACAACCTGCTGGAGAAGTCTATTATGCGTTGGGTGAGCTGCATCCTTGCGGGTGGGTGTTGGCTGACGGCCCCGTTGTTGGCCGCAGAGCCGACCAAGCAGCAGTTATTGGTGGCGATTGAACAGCAGCTTCAGGCCACTCATGAGAAAGTCGGCCCCAGTGTCGTTTGTGTCGTGGTGTCGCGAAGCGACCGTTACCCCCAACGGCCCGACCGGGAACTTCGCCCGGGGCAACTGGGTTCCTTCGATGTTCACGAGTTTCTCAAGACGCACCCGCATGAGAAACGACTGGCCGAATCCTTGGATTTGTCCGATCCGCGGAGCATTGCCGACCATTCTTCCGCCTGCGGTGTGATCATCGATTCCACGGGTATTATTCTGGTACCCTATCATGTTGTCGAAGGGGCGACGAAAATTTACGTTCACCTCTCCGGGGGAAAAGGTTCCTACGCCGATATCCACGCGGCCGACGCCCGCCACGATTTGGCGACGCTGAAACTGATCAATCCGCCGGCCCCCTTGAAAGCCATCAGCTGGGCCGATGTTCGCCTCAATCGGCGGCCCGAGCAAAAACCCACGCTTTTTCCGGGGAAGTTAGCGATTCAAGTGGCTCATGCTTACGTCAGCGGCTTTGCCATCGATAAGCCGAGCGTTGCTTTGGGTAGCATTACCAACATTCTCGAACAACCCCTCGAAAGCAAAGAACGCGGTCGCAAGTTGGAGAGTTACTACTACTTCGGTCCGTTGTTGCAGCATGATGCCAAGCTGACTCTGGGAGCGGATGGAGCGGCACTGGTCAATCTCGATGGGGAAATGATCGGACTGACGACCTCCGCGGCGGCCATCTCGGGGGAACGGGCGGCCTTGTATGCGTTTCCGGCAGACGAGTGTTTCCGCCGCGTGGTCGAGGTTCTGCGCCGGGGGGAAGAGGTGGAATACGGTGCGCTGGGCGTCAGTTTGGCAACCGATACCACGAGCGTCGAAGTGGGAATGGTGACACCGCATAGCGCGGCCGACCTCGCTGGCCTGCGCAGTGGTGATGTCATCACCCATATCAACGGTATCCCCGTACGCCATTACAACGACCTTCTTTTGCACATCGGCTCGGCTCTGGCGGGTTCTGAAGTCACCCTCACCGTGGTCCAAGGTTTCCGTTCGCGACAAATCCCGGTGCTTTTGGGGAAATTACCTCATGGTCAGCCCACGTTGGCGTCGGTTCGCCCGCCGTCGGTATTCGGTTTGCGGGTCGATTTTGGCCCCACGATGCTGGGTTTAAGCGTGCGGGAATTGGTGGAAAATTCTCCGGCGGCAGCGGCTTTCAAGAAACTCACGGATCGGCCGGAAACCTTGTTGATTACCCGGGTCAACGGCCAACCGGTGCGGACACCACGCGAATTCTACAGCGCCGCAAAAGGCCAACAGACCCTCAAGTTGACCGTGATTGATAACGAAGACCCCAAACGACGTGAACGTGAGGTCACACTGCCGTGATGAAATACGCCATCTGCAACGAAACCTTCGAAGGCTGGGACCATGCCCGCATTTGTGAGCGGATCGCGGAACTCGGCTACACCGGATTGGAGATCGCCCCTTTCACGTTAGCCCCACGCATCACCGATGTGAGTTCCGCGCAGCGCCAGGAACTGCGTCGGCAAGCCGAAGCGGCTGGCATCACCATCATCGGGTTGCATTGGCTGCTGGCCAAAACGGAGGGTTTTCACCTCACCTCACCGGACCCAGCCGTCCGCCGCCGCACCGGCGAGTACCTTGCTGAGCTGGCTCATGCTGCCGCGGAATTGGGCGGGAATATCCTGGTCTTCGGTTCACCTGCGCAACGCAGCCTGCCCGCCGGCCTGAGCGCGGAGCAAGGAATCGCCTACGCTATCGACACCTTCCACCACTGCCTACCCGCGTTGGAGCAGAACCGGGTCTATCTGTGTTTAGAACCTCTCACCCCCCAAGAAACGAATTTCCTCAACTCGGCCGCGGAGGCTGTCGCCCTGGCGCAGCAGCTCAACCATCCCTATGTTAAGCTCCATCTCGATGTGAAAGCGATGTCCGTAGAAGCCGCCCCGATACCCGAGATCATTCGCGCCAATCGCGCATGGCTGCACCATTTCCACGCCAACGATCCCAACCGCCGCGGTCCCGGATTCGGTACGACCGACTTTACACCGATTTTCGCGGCCCTGCGCGACATCCACTATTCGGGATGGGTTTCCGTCGAGGTGTTCGACTACTCCCCGGATCCCGACACCATCGCCCGTGAAAGCATCCGTTATATGCGTGCGTGTGCCGAAAAAATCCAAACATAACACCAGTATCCACTCTTTGAAAAACCGACCCCTTGCGGGTTGGTGACAACCGCACGCGATAGAGCGGTCGAAAAGTGGTTCCCCGCACCCCACCGAGGCTGATCATGAAACCGGTATTGAGTCTTTCGGCAATCCTACTGATGAGTATCTCCGCCGCTGCTGGAGAATTCACCGTCGGTTTTGGTGAAACCGACATCACACCGGAGTTGGGGAAAAAAACCGTCTTTCTGGCGGGCTTTGGTCACAATCGCAAAGCGACGGAAGTTCATGACCCGATTATGGTTCGGGCGGTCGTCATGGCCGATGGCGACGACAAAATCGCCCTCGTGACGGTCGATGTGGTGGGGCTATTTCTGGAAACGGTCCAGGCCATCCGCGACGAATTGCCGGGCTTCAAATATGTCCTCGTGTCGGCCACACACAACCACGAGGGACCGGACACGATGGGCCTTTGGGGCGCCACCCCGTTTACCAGCGGTGTCGATCCCGAGTACATGAAAAAACTCATCGCCGGGTGTGTGAACGCCGTCAAGGCGGCGGATAAGAACCGCCAACCCGCGGTCGTGGATGTTGGCCGTGCCCGCGATCCGGACCTCCTCCACGACAGCCGATTACCGATCGTCAAACACGATGAGTTGGTCATTCTACACTTCCGCGCACCACGCACCGGCCAATCACGCGGCATGTTGGTGCAGTGGAACAATCACCCCGAAGCTCTGGATTCCAAAAATACCCAGATTACCGCCGATTTCCCCTACTATGTCGTGAAGTATTTGCGTCAATCCCATCAATGCCCCGTCGCTTACTTCACTGGCACTGTGGGCGGCCTGATGACGACCTTGGGTCTGCCCGTGAAGGATAAAGATGGCCAGGAATTGGCCGATGGCACCTTCGCGAAGGCCGATCGGTATGGTTTCTTGGTGGCTCAACTGGCGGAAAAAGCGTTGAAGAACGCGGTTCGGATCACGCTTACCCCCTTTGACATTCGCACCCGCGAAATTCTCATCCCGGTGGAGAACAAAAACTTCCAACTGGGATTCCAAATCGGTGTCTTGAAACGGAAAATGTATGTGTGGGACGGAAACCCCGTGCCGGCGAAGTGGCTCGAAACGAAAGATATTAAACAACCCGTCGCGGTGAAAACAGAGGTGGGCTATCTCAAGCTCGGTGATTTAGAAGTCGCCGCGATCCCCGGTGAAATTTACCCCGAAAACGTCTTGGGCCAGGTGCAAGACCCGGTCGACCCCGGTGCCGACTTCCCCGATGCGCCGATCGAGCCGGCCATCTATGCCCAACTGAAAAGCCCCCACCGGATGTTGATCGGACTAGCCAACGATGAACTCGGCTACTTCATTCCCAAACGGCAGTGGGACGTGAAAGAGCCGTTCTGCTATGGCTTGAAAAAAGCGCAATATGGCGAGATCAATAGCGTTGGTCCTGAAGCAGCGCCGGTGATCTGCAATACCTTCAAACAGTTGGTGGAGAAAAAGTGACCCGCGGATGAGGACCTGATGTCTGGAATTTTCATCACGCCGCCGGGGGGTGAAACGCAGTCAGTCGTTTCACCACAATCGTCGCATAGCTGCCTTTAGGAAGCTCAAAGCGAAGGATGAGCTTTTTCTGGCCGCGATGAAGCTCATCCCACTCCGTGATGAGGGAACTGTGGGCCGGAAAGACACAGGCGGCCCGATCGCCTTTGGCAAAAAACGGTTTCTGCATCCCTTTCACCTTCAAGTCACCCAAGGTCAACCCTTCTTCACCCAACACCGTCTGCACCAGGGGCCACCAGACGGCTGTGGTATCTGGCCGCAGTCGGGCTGAGGGCAGCGGCAGTGCGAGTGTGGTCCAAGCCGAACGAGTGGTTTCATCGGGAACCCGTCGCGGCGCAGGCAAGCGGCCGATTTTCAGGGCTAGCTCGACCAGCTCATCTTCGCCGCAGTTGTGGCGTAGCCACAACGCCAACATGCGATTCCACAAATGACTCTGATACGCCGATAAGTACAGACCGCGGAGCTCCGGTCGCAACCGAGCCACGGCACCGCGGAAATCCGTCGGATGAGTGGCCAAATAACTGATCAGGCTACGGGCATGCCCGCGGGGCAACTGCTGCAAACACTCGGACCAGCGTCCCCACGAGGCCCGTAGTTGTTCTTTTTCGCGTTTGGCCGCTGCCCGATCGTATTCATAAGGAGCCGCTAAAGCCAACCACAACGCTCGTTCAAACCGTCCGCAAACCATCTCCCGGCCAACAAATTCCTGATTCGGGCCAACCGAGCCAAACCGTTGATCGTCGAAATAATTCGGCACGCCCACTGTGTGCACCTCGTGCATCGCGGCAGTAGCTCGGTCAACCGCCGCTTCATTCATCGCCCGCAGCGTGACTTGAAAGCGATTGGCACGAAGACACTGAGACGTATAGGGTTCCTTCCGCCGACCGAGATAACTCAGCCGAATACCGTGCTGGGATAGATCGCGGGGGGGGCCGCGGAAGATCGTCAGATATTGCGTGGTAACGGCGTGCCGGTCTTTCAACCCGCCGTAACTGACGCGGCGATGGTCGATGTGCCACCGGCGCCGGATGACCGCGAGGGCATCCAGAGTGGTCCATCCCGTCTTGTCGAGCCGGTAGAAGGCAAATTCCCCTTCGGCCTCTGGTTGCGCGTCGGTCAATTCTTCGACCCGAAAGTCATCGGGTCGCTGTTTCAGCTTCATCCTGCTATTGTACCGACTCACTGCGGCGTGATGGGGGTCTGCGTCATCTCGGTACGATCGGTCGGCAGCCGTGACTCGGGTGATAATCGCAGACCAATGGGCCGTGGCACCATGCCCGTATCGGCCAGAAAGTCCCACGCGCCGCCTTGGGGTGGGATCATCGGTCGCATAGCGGGGGCGTGCGGGTAAGACCACTGGGGAACAGGGTCTACTGGCGGTGCCATGCAGCTGGCGGCTAGGTCCTCCAGCAAATTTACGATCGCACGGACGGTGGTAGGATGCGTTGGCAAGCGGAAATGGTTCGCCTCGGGAACGACAATGCGATCGTTCGCGGCCATGCAAGCCGGCGCTTTTCCATTGGTGATGAGCACGGTTCGCACCCCGCATGGCGGTCGGTCATGCACGGGGTTCACGAGCACAACCGCTTCAATCGGAATGCCCTCACGGAGTAGCTCGCGAGCCAGCAGTTGGGCCACCATCCCGCCAACATCGTAGCCGATCAAGACGAATTTCGTTTCGGGCGCTGTGGCATGAATCCCACGAATTTCCTCCGCGATGCTAACTCCCGCGACGGCATTCGCCACTCCCACTTTGGCAAAGCCGTGGTTGGCCAGCGGCTCGCGGAGCCTTTCCAGACTGGCAATACAAGCTGGCGCCAAGCCATCAATGAGGAAGACGTAGACTTGCTGGCGACATGACAATGGCCCGGCGACGTCCGCCCCACGCTGCCAGACTTTCGCATACTGTTGGTGACCGCACGATACACAACCAGCCGTTGCTGCCCAGCTCATCCCGATCAAGGCACCCATCCAAAACCGACACTTCATCGCCAATCCTCGCGTTTCGCCGCTGGCCCTGCCTTTCTCAATCGACACAATCGACTCGAACGCGATAACCGTTGCCGTTTAACAAGCCGCGTCGTTGCGAAAGGTCCGCAAGGTTTGCCGGTGAGAGAAACCGGGCAATGCAGGGAATCAGCGCACGACCACCGCTTGCCCCAATTTCACGGACTCGATTTCGCAATGGCACAAAGCCAGTGCATCGCGAGCCAGTTTTCCGCTCAACAAGGCCGGTTCTTGACCACTGCGGACGCCATCGACAGCGACTTGCAATTCGTGCGTGAATGCCGACAAGGGGTCGCCCGAGCCTTCCACTTGGGGTTGCGACGATTGCCCATCGGCTGTTAGCAACCTGAGCGGAATTCCAAAGGAATCGTAGACGAGCGTCGCTTTTTCGAGGTAGATTTCGTAGCCGTGCACAAAGGGGCGCCCCTTCATCGCCACGGCCCCGCTGGAGCATGTCACCGCTGGGCCACCCGGGCCATACAAGTACGAAGTTGTCAGATAGGTAACAGTATCCTTTTCGACCGTACCGACAGAAAAAACCGCCCGCGGTACTCCACAAACCAGCCCGATAAAGTGGGTATCGTGAATGTGCAAATCCACGGCCGGTCCGCCCGTTTTCGCCACATCGCCAATATCTGCGGACCAATCCGGTTGGGAAATGATGCGTTTGAAATCCGCCGCCAGAACCCGTCCATAGCGACCGCTGGTGATGATCTCCGCGGCATAGCGAAACTCTGGAAAAAATGGCAATACATGAGCCACCATCAACAGTTTCCCAGCATTGCGAGCCGCTTGAACCATGCCATCCGCATCGGCCAAAGTGAGGGCTATGGCTTTTTCGACGATGACATGCTTACCAGCTCGAAGCGCAGCCAGCGCGATGGGCGCGTGCTGATCAGTAACTGTACAGACATCCACAAGGTCGATATCCGGATCGGCAAGCAGTTGTTCCACTCTCTCATAGGTCTTGATACCGGTCAGGTCGACGAAACCTGGCTCGGGGCCGAAATTGCCGCGG
Source organism: Gemmata sp. (assembly GCA_025055115.1). Taxonomy (GTDB): domain Bacteria; phylum Planctomycetota; class Planctomycetia; order Gemmatales; family Gemmataceae; genus Gemmata. Next base: position 10,567 of record JANWYJ010000084.1, on the reverse strand, counting down.
GTGTTCCGCCAATCGCCGGCCCGTTTGGCCGGATCGCGGCTGCAAATGGCCGTTACCCGGCCACCATTCAATCGGTGGCTAGCCAGAAAGTGAATCCGGCCCATAAAACCGATACCGACGATCCCAATGCGAACCATGCTTGTTTCTCCCGGATTTCTATACCGCGGTAGGGGGCGTGTGCTGGCGTTGGTCGTTGAGAGTCCCTCTTACCCCGACGACTACCCCATCTTAGGGAGCGCGTGCTGGCGTTTCTTAGGCAGCGCGTGCTGGCGTTGGCCGTTGAGAATCCATCTCACCCTAACGGCCACCCCATCTTAACTGAATTAATGAACATTGTAAACAAATGATCGCGATCAGGTGTCTCTGATCGCGATGCGTTTCTCCATCGTCCGCTCAGCTTGTGGGCGTGGGCAGGTGCGATTTGCGGCTCTCAACTGACCAGTTTGCCGCGCGGCCGCCCCGTGGGAGCTATCGTCGCACCACCTCACCGATTAGCCAGACTTATGCGCCATCAACTTTTCTGCGCGGCCGCCCCGTGGCCGCTGTCGTCGCACCACCTGGGTGGTTGGCGGGCGTTAATATTCTTCGTAGCAATCGCGTTCAGCGTTGCAGCATTGGGTCAGGTTCGCCGGGCCATTGTCGGGACCGAGGGGCCGACCGGTTTTGAGGCAGGTGAAGTCGGTCAGGTCATTTTGAAAATCGGGGTCGGCGGTGAATCCTTCTCCGTAAACGGCCATGGCCTTCGATTGCAGGTGAATGCAGCGAGTCAGTCCGGCGTGGGGTCCGACTTCGTGGGGTCCCACTTGCGGTAGTTCCATGTTCAGCCCTCCCAATAGGGTTTGGCACCCGAGGCCAGTAGAATCGCTCGCCGCACAGCGACTTTGAGCTGTTGGACCTTGTAGGCATTTTGGCTCAGTGGTCGTGCGCCTTCGACGGCCGCTTCGGCGGCGGCGCTGGCGGTCTTCTCATTCACTTCCTGCCCTTCCAACACTTTGGCAGCGGCAGGACTCAGCAGAGGTGTTGGGGCGACATGGCCGAGGGCAATTCGCACCCCCTTGGCGACTTGGCCCCCCGCTTCGGTGTAGTAGGCCACCGACGCTTGAACGATCGGCCAATCGGAGGTTTCTTTCTGCTTCACCTCGTAGCTGGCATTGCGCAAGGTCGCACCGGGGGGGATTTTGGGTGCGATCGTGACGGATACTAACAATTCGTTGGGGGCGAGGGTATGTTCCCGTTGACCATCTTTGACCGGGGCTTGGAACAATTGTTCGATGGGAATTTGGCGTTGCGCCTTGTGCGAGCGAATGTCGCACGTAGCACCTAGGACCATCAGGGGAGGCGCAAGTGTGGAGGGGTGAACGATCACACACGGATGACCTTGGGTGAAAATGGCATGATATTGGTTTTCGCCGTCGTGGGCAAAGCATCGGCGACCACCTTTGAGCAGGCACTGGACGTGTTCATCGCGGAAATACCAGCAGCGGTTGCGTTGGCAGAGGCTGCCACCGAGGGTGCCCATGTTGCGGATCTGCGGTCCGGCGATCTGGGCGGCGGCGCTGGTGAGGGCAGGATATGGCCGCAGCAGTTCGCTTTCGGCGATGTTGACCAACTTGACGCCTGCGCCAATGGTGACGGTCGGTGGATGACCGGCGATGGAGCTGATCTCCTTGAACGGCCCAGAAAAGCCTACCAGACTCACCACTTTTTCGGGTTGGGAGATGTACTCTTTCATCCGGTCGAGCAAATCGGTGCCTCCGGCGAGGATTTCCGCTTTCCCCGCGGCTTCATCCAGGACCTTCAAGACGCCGGAAAGGGATGTCGGTTGGTAGTAGGTGAAGTTTTTCATGCTTACTGACCTCCCTTCGCCAGAGCATCGAGAACGCGTTTGGGAGTAAGCGGAAGAATGGGCACACGCACACCCAGAGCGTTGAAGACAGCATTGCCGATGGCGGCTGCCGTGGAGATGGTGGGCGGCTCGCCAATGCCGATGACACCACGTTCGGGCATGTCTTGCATGTGAACGGTGATCTTGGGCATGTCTTTCAGACCGCCGAGTTTGTAGAACTCCATGTCCGGGTTGACTTGCCGCCCGGTGGTTTTGTCGAGGATGTTTTCCTCAAACAGGGCATAGTTGATGCCCATAATGACGCCGCCAGCGACTTGCGATTCGCAGGCCAGTTTGTTGACGACCAAACCGCAATCTTGCACGGCGACGATGTGTTGCAGGCGAATCAAGCCCGTTTCTGTATCCACCAGAACTTCCGCGGTCTGAACACCGCCGACCTGCCCGCTGGAGATGTTTTCATTCCCCGGTTCGTTGGAGATCGCCAGATTCCATTCTCCCTTCCCTTTGGCTTCATCCATCCCCAACTTGGCGCAGAATTCCTTCCACGACCACTCTCGTTGGGTCTTGGTATCGACGACTTTGCCCACGTCGATGGCGAAATTCTTCGGATCGGCCCCGAGTTTGGCAGCGACCTTCTTGAACAGATCGTTGCGGGCTTGTTGGGCGGCGAGTAGAGCCGCCGGGGCTTGGGTGGGGCACGTGGTGCTTCCCCCCGAACCGGTCGAGAAGCCGAAGGTGCTTTCCCCGATTTTCACAATGATGTCGGTCGGTTGTAGCCCGAGAACCTCGGCCACCACGATGGCCGTGACGGTGCGTTGCGCGGTGCCGAGGTCTTGGGTGCTCGATTCCGCAATTACGCTGCCGTCTTTGGCGATGACAACGAAGCATTCGTTGGGGGTGGTACCGCCGGCGGCATTGCCGCCCCAGGTGTGCAGGGCCATACCGATACCATGTTTGATAACCCCCGCTTTGCCCTGGCCCGGCGGGTGCCATTTGTCTTTCCAACCCGACAGTTTCAGGGCGATGTCGATTTGCTCGTTATAAATGTCGTTGCGCCGTCCCGCCCAGTCGATTTTGTTGGCTTTGGGGTTATTGGGGGGCAGGTTTTTGCGGCGGATGATGACGGGGTCGATACCGAGTTTGGCGGCCAGATCGTCGATCGCAAACTCAGTCAGGATACAGTTTTGCGGATGCCCCGGGGCGCGCATGGCCCGGGCGGCACCGGCGTTGGTGAAGGCCACCGTATGCAACCGGGTGAAGTTTTCGATCGCGTCTTGGTACACATAGGGCAGGAAGTTGAGGTTCACCGTGTTGCCGCCGGTGTAGCCGGGGGTGCCGTAGCAGTCGATGGCGTAGGCGGTGATGGTGCCATCTTTTTTGCCACCGATTTTGACCTTGCCGTAGGCGCTGGGGCGATTGCCCGCAGCAATGACTTCCTCATGGCGGTCGAGCATGATCTTGACCGCTTGGCCCGTGCGGCGGGCCAGATCGGCGGCCAGAACCCCTTGCACATCGGGGCCGAATTTACTACCGAAGCCGCCGCCCATGTAGTGGGTAATGCATTTGACTTTCCCCGGGGGCACACCGAAGCGGCCGGCCAGGGCGGCCGCGGTGGCCACGGTCGCTTGCGTCGAGGCCCACACCGTCAGGCCGCCCTCGGCATCCCACTCCGCAACTAACCCGTGCGTCTCCAAACATTGGTGGGAAATGACCCCCACGCCATAGGTGGCTTCCACCACCGCTTCGGCAGCTTTGAAACCGGCCGCGGGGTCGCCTTTGGTGAATTCTTTGCCCGGGCTGAGATTAGGCAGCGGTGTGGTGTGCAATCCCGGCTTGGCGAGAACTTCCGCCGGATCGACGACATGCTCTAACACCTGATATTCAATTTGAATGGCGCGCAGGGCATCTTGGGCATGCTCTTCGGTGTCGGCGGCGACCGCGAGAATTTCGTCTCCGGCATAGAACAATTCGCGGCCAACGGCATCTTGTTCCACTTCCACTTGCACCAGATCATCAGCTTTTAAGTCGGCCAGTGTGACGGGTTTGTTACCGCGAAGGATCGTCACGCCCGGACCGACGGTTACGGTGCGCTGTTCGGCTTTGTCGGTTTTTTTCTTGCTGGGGACGCTCTTGAGCTCTAAGGTTTTGCGGGCCTCATCGGCTTTCACCACCAACCAATCTTTGGGTGGAAGCACCATGGCCAGAGCCTGGAATCCCGGGACTTTCTTGGCCGCGGATGTATCGAGCCGGGTGATTTTGGCGTGGGCATGCGGGCAGCGTAAGATGGCCCCATGCAGCATGCCGGGGCGATTGATGTCGTAGCTGTATTTGGCCCGCCCGGTCGATTTGTCGGGTCCGTCAATGCGTCGGATTTTCGTACCGAGTAAGCGACGTTTTTTGGGCCAGCCTTCCGCCATGACTCAGCCCCCTTTCTGGCAAAGTTGAACGATGGCATGCCGCATCTGTTCATAAGTTCCACAGCGGCATATATTTCCGGAAACGGCTGCTTCCAGTTCCTCCGGGGTGGCCCGGGGGTTGCGATCCAACGCCGCCCGCAGAGAGACGACGAAGCCAGGGGTGCAGAAACCGCACTGTTGCGCGTCGCAATCGACAAATGCTGTGGGGACTGGGTCGAGTTTCCCCCCGCGGACGAGCGCTTCGGCGGTGCGGATGTCGCAGCCGCGGGCTTCCAACGCCAGCATCGTGCACGCATACACCGTGCGGCCGTTGACCATCACGGTGCACGCACCACAGGTCGCGCGATCGCAGACTCGCTTACAGCCGGTAACATCCAAATAATTCCGCAAGGCGTCCAACAGGGTTACCCGCGGCTCGACGTGAGTGGTGAGAGATCGGCCATTGACGGTCAGTTGCAACAACACCGGGGCCGGACCCATGGGGTTTGTGTCATCGACCCGGGGTTGCGCGGTGGCCTGTTTCAGCTCGGCCTGCAGGCCGGCGGCAGCGGCCGCGACGGCACCTGTGCCGGTGAGGAATCCGCGGCGCGAAACGCCGTCGTGGCGATCTCCGGGGGAGTTGTTCATAGCGTGCACCCCAACGGGGGAGAAGAAGACAACCTCAAAAGCCCGATTCTAAGCCGCGTCTTTGGCGATAGCAAGCATCCGCTTCCCCAGATGGCAAAGTTTCGCCGTCATGGATTTGTGAACATAAGGACATCATCTCTAGGCGGGAAATGGGTGTGAACACGAGGACGCTTTGCCGGCTGAAAGGGAGGCGTTAGGGTGGCTTCAATCCACCGCCTGACGTGAAGATGACTCATGGACCGGCCACGACAGCAACCGTTGGTAATCGTCAGGGGTATCGAGGTCCCACACGACGCTTTCACTGGCCACCGGGACTTCCCAACACTCCGCGGCACAATGGCGGATATAGCGATTGATGCCGCTATCGTGCGGCCAGTTCCGGATGCCGGCCACATGCCGCCACGCTAGCAACACGGGATGACCGCGTTGACCGCGAAAGGTTGGCAGGAAGATAGAAAACGCGGGTTGTTCGTGAAAGGACGCGATGAGTTGTTGCACCACGGCTGGTTCGACAAGCGGATGATCGGCTGGGACCAACAGCCACGCCAGCGGTTGAACGGTAATGTTCTGTTCAATCCAGGTGAAGCCGCATTCTACGGTCGCCCGCATATCCGCGGTCGGCCCAGGGAGGCGACAGACATCCGCTCCCGCTGCTGCGGCCAAACGGGCCAACTCGAGGACATGACGGCCGACAACAACCAGTACCCGCGTGGCACCACCGGTGCGGCAAGCCGCGATAACATGTTCGAGAATGGTACGGCCCGCCCAGGGCAGCGACAACTTGGGGCAGCCCATCCGCCGACTGAACCCCGCGGCTGGAATCAGCGCGACAATCACGGCCCTTCCTCATCCATGGCCCGTCGCGGTTGCCAGCTCCATCGGGCCGCCGTGCTACTTCCGACATTGCGGCAGGCGATGAGTTCAGCCACAATACTGATGGCAATCTCTGGCACCGTCTGGGAGCCGATATTGTAGCCCAATGGAGCATGAACGGAGGCTAACACTGCCGCGGGTATTCCTTGAGCCACCAAATCATCGAAAATCATGCGAATCTTGCGCTTGCTTCCAATCATTCCCACATAACCACAGGCTGACCGACACAGATGATACAATGCTTCCTCATCGTGGTTGTGCCCGCGGGTGACGATGATGGCGTATGTTTGCGGCGTGAGCGTGGGCACCAGATTGCGTAAGGTGGTGCCGATATCACCGACCAAACGCCGGGACGCCATCGGGAAGCGCTCCGGGCTGACGTAGCGGTCGCGATCATCGAGAACCCAAATGTCGAAATCCACCTGGGCAGCCAATTGAGCGACCGCTTGCCCCACATGCCCTCCCCCGACGATCAACAGCGTGATCCGCGGCGGGACTGGAATGAAGGCCCAACCTTGCCGGGTGGTAGGTTTCGGCCGCTGCGCCAGGGGAAGCAGATGGGGGCTGATCAAATCCCATTGCGGTGATTCGGCGAGGCTGGCGACGGGTCGATTCTGTGCATCAAACAAATAGCGATCACCCACGGTTCCTCCCGCGGCATCACTGATAGCGACAACTTCGGTGTACCCCTGACCGCGGTTCATCAAGTCAAAAAGCTGTTGGTAATACGCCACGACGTCGGTTCGTACCGAGGGGGTAGCCCGCAGCGGTTGGGCCAATATGGTCATCCGGCCACCACAGATCAAACCATCGTCCCAGCCGTAATCGTTATCGAGGCAGAACGTGTGCAGTTCGGGTGTTGTTCTTTCGTGGACAGCTTGAAGAGCCAAACGTTTGACTTCGGCTTCCACACAACCACCGCCCAGAGTACCGCTCTGTCGCCCATCGGGATAAACAAGCATGGCCGCCCCCGCTTTTTGCGGAGTGCTACCGCGTGTTTCGACAACGATACAGTGAGTGCAGGCAACCCCGTTGGCCAGCGCCGCGTTCAGTTCCGCCAGCAGAGCCAACATGCGTCACTCCGCGGCGGTAGCGCCGACAACCACTACACTGAAGCCCATGGCGGTTTTGATATTGCCGATCGTGGCGGGGACTTGATAGTTGACGACGATGTGTTCTTTCGGTTTGACCTCCACCGTCGGGCTTTCCGGCGGCTCCTTGATGGGGAAAAGCAACATCATGCCGGGATGCTTGCGGGTGGTCGATTTCGCACTCAATTCATGCAAGGCTTCGACGTCGATGAGATCGGGTTTGGTGTCTTCTTTGGCGGGGCATAAAAGAGCGAATTCGTTGAATGGGGCCGTGCCCATGTGGTCCCCATCCATCGGTTGCAGGCCCAAGCGTAGAACATAGACGCCGGCTTTGATTTTCTGCTTACGATAATCCCGCCAATCGTTGGGAAAATGGATCGCGCCGAGCACGGTCGACTCTTCCAGATGGGTGTACTTCACCCCACCGGAGGCCTTCACACCATCTTTGAGCGTCAGGGATTGGACGGGCCATATCGTGCAGACCAATTGCCCTTTGTCGTCGTGAACGTGGATCGCTTGTTCAGCCAACACAGCGCGAACCGCCGCGGTCAATTCAGGGGGGGGAGCCATTTTCTCCGCTTTGACCCGCAGTGGTGGATCAGCGGCGACCAGTGATTCTGCGCCGCCCCAAGCACTCCCCCCCACCGCAACGATGACAGCGAGCGTGACGCGCATCATCCACTTCTCCCTCAAAGGGCAAGTCCAGCCGGGCAAGTCCAGCCGACGTGGGGCTGTATGGGATTCACAGGATTTAAGCCGAACCGCATACCGGGCGCGGCTCATGGAGTTGTCCGGTTATCGCCTGACGGCTCAACGGGTAACGAAGGTACCGACGAACGCCCCACGACGTCCAGCATCCTTCCAGGTTACGTTCAGCCCTTTGCCCGTGAAGCTGTGTTCGACCGTGACTGCCGGATTGGCGACAACGCCCTTGGCCAAGGGCGGATATTGTGTGGTCTCATTGCCGCAGGCTTTGTCGTGTTCCAAATTGAGGCAGCGTGTTTTGATCGTGACCGTTTTTTCCAATTGGACCACCGCGCAGGCTTGGCCATCACAGGGGCAGATTTCGAGGGCGAAATCGGTCGCTTGCACCGCGACGACCTGGCCCACCAAAGAACCCAATTGCGCCTCGACAAACTTCACCAGGGCTTCTCGCTGCCGTGTTGTGGCGAGTTTGTCGACATAGATAATGCTTTGGCCCGGGCCACTTTGCTTCAGGCCGAGGGTATCCGTTGTCGCCAACACAACCGCGACACCCAAACCATTCAGTTTCACACCATCGAATGTACCGGTGTCAATTTTCCACGCCAAAACCGCATTTTTCCCCGTCAAGCCGGTATCGGCGTTGGAGAAGCAGGAACCGGTGAACACATCGCAGGTTCGCGCTTCGACATACTGCCCGCGGATCGTATCCGGGCCAGAGGCGGCGAGTACAAGCGTCAGCAGAAGTGGTGTCATGGGATGACTCCCTAGGAGGGTTCCACAAAAGTCATTGTCCTGCAGAAATCGACATCCGTCAAGCAAAGACTCAATGATGGTGGGCGATCCGTTGGATGGAGTTCTCCTCTTGCAACTCTGCTTTGATGGAGTTCTCCTCTCGCAACTGTAGACAGCCGGAGAGCATCGACTGCCTCATCTCCCTCCGGATGTTATCATCTCCCTCGGATGGACCCATTCCTTTTCTTGAGCGCTGGGGTTTCTTGTTGAAACCGTGTATGTTGTTCGCCACTCGGGCCACAGTGGGAGATTCAACTCGATAGTCGGGAGCGTGGTGATCGTCCCAAGGATGGTCGAAACCCATGAGACCTTGGCAGGACTCATAAGACCTTGGCAGGACTGCAAGGCTCAAACACTGCGCACGTCCCTTGGGAAAACCACCCCATCTGTCGGCGATGAACAGCCTGGGCATCGGGTATTGATCGAAACAACAGCCCGGGCATCGGGTATTGATCGAACTATCGCAGGTCGTCTTCCTTTACCACCAGAAGGAGTTCCAAAACCGCAAAAAAGCAAAAAAGCTGGAGAATAACACGGTTGTCGGGGGAGCTGGGCCAGTTGTCGGGGGAGCTGGGCCAACAGTCCAACAGTGAGGTTGAATCCGCCACAATACCCGTAACCGCCCAAAACAATATCCGTAACCGCCCAAATCCTGTCGATAGGCTCTAGCGTCCGGCGCGAATTGCTGGTATGCTGGGGGTTCCTGCCTGAAATGGTGTCTCGATTTGTCCCACCATATGCGGCTTCTCATCAGTATCAGCCTGTTCGTGGGTGTCTTCCCGGGTGCCGGTGTCGCGGCGAATCCGGAGCTACCCCCCACCTTTGAGCGCGATATTCAGCCGATTCTCACCCGCTATGGCTGCAACGCCGGCGCCTGCCATGGGAAATCCCGGGGGCAAAACGGTTTTGCCTTATCACTATTAGCCTACGATCACGACTTCGACTATCACGCCATCACCACCGAAGCCCGCGGGCGGCGCATCTTTCCCGCCAATCCTTCCTTCAGCCTGCTTTTGCGGAAAGCGACCGGTCAAGTGCCTCATGGCGGCGGCAAAAAGCTCGATCCCCACAGTCCGGAATACCGCACCCTGGAGAAATGGATCGCCACAGGCACTCCGCGGACCCCAGCCAATGCCCCGAAATTGGAAAAAATCACCGTTTCCCCCACCCAACGGTTGATGAAGTTCTCCGAAACACAACCGCTGACCGTCATCGCCCACTACTCCGATGGTACCCAGCACGACGTAACCCGCTTGGCCCAGTTTTCCTCCAGTGACAGCGTTTATGCCAGTGTTAGCCCCGAAGGTGTGATCAAAGCCGGACCCATCCCTGGTGAAGCGGCCATCATGGCCCGCTATGCCGAAAAGTTCGCGATCTGCAGTGTGCTGATTCCGCGGCCCCAGCCCGTCGAGCCGTCCGTTTATGAGAAACTGCCCCGCCAGAACTTCATTGACGAGCTGATCTGGAAAAAATTGCAGCAACTCAACATCACCCCGTCGGAACGCTCGACCGATGCCCAATTCCACCGCCGTGCGTTCCTGGACATCATTGGCCGGCTGCCCACCCCTGACGAAACCCGCCGATTCTTGGCTGATACCGACCCCAACAAACGCACCCAGCTCATTGAACGGTTGCTCGACCGCCCCGAATATGCCGACTTTTGGGCCAACAAGTGGGCCGACCTCCTCCGCCCCAACCCCTACCACGTCGGCATGAAGGCCACCTATAACTTCGATCAATGGATCCGCCGCAGTTTTCGCGAAAACAAACCCTACGATCAATTCGTCCGGGAAATCCTCACGGCCAATGGCAGCACCTGGACCCACGGGGCCACGGTGTTCTACCGCAACCGCCGCGAACCCGAGGAACTGACCACCATGGTCAGCCAACTGTTCCTCGGTGTGCGGCTCGATTGTGCCAAGTGCCACCACCACCCCTTTGAAGTCTGGGGGCAAGACGACTTCTACGGGTTTGCCGCGTTTTTTGGCCGCATTGGCCGCAAAGGGGTCGGGATTTCCGCACCCATCAGCGGCGGGGAAGAAGCCGTCTTTCTAGGCACACCCACCGGACGACGCGCCGGCCCGGTCAAACACCCCGTCACCGGTGCCGCCATGGCCCCGCCCCCCCGGCGCGGCGCCCCGCGCGGCCGCGCCCCCGGCCCGGGCCCCCCCGGCGGGCGGGCGGGGGGGGGGGCGGCCCCCCCGAGCCCGGGGGGG
>JANWYJ010000051.1 GCA_025055115.1 Gemmata sp. | reverse complement strand
GTCGCGAGTGTGAGCACTCGCGACCCACCACGCTTCGGAGGTAATGTATCCATCAACTATTTCATTTCCAGCGCACCGCGAACTGGGAGTGGCCCAAAACCAGAATTTCGCGTTCCGTAAACCCTTGATATTCCAGCAGATCGAGCAATTCCTCCGCGTCGTGCAGGGCGTTGACGGTGGTCATGCGCCATTCTGGGGAAGGGGGCGGCGATTCCTGGCGAACTATGCGGAGCGTTTCGGCTTCCGGTAGGCTGTTCGCGAGAGTCGTTTCCCCCGTAAGGGCTTCGACCGCATAATGTTTGGTCGAATGCACATACACGGCCAACAACGCTCCGACGAAAACCGCGACAGTCAGCACGGTGAACATCATGATCACTCAAGTCTGAGGCGAAATCTCCTGTGCGTAAGCCAACAGTAGAACAGAAAAAAGCCGAAAAAGGCATCTTTTGTGTAAAAACCGCAAAAACAGTGGGAACATTACAACCAATAGCAGAATTTCCGCATCCGAGCTGAAATTTCCCGCCGTGTCTGTCGGGAAATCCGACTCGTGACAAAAGCTACAATCGGCGTGAGGACTGTGGAAGGTGTAGCGAAATGCCAACATCCCCCGGGGATGCGGACACCCGGTGACGGACGCCGCGATCGCGCCGGGGAATCGAGCGCCACCAATCAGGCCGAGATTACCGATTGGGCATCGCGAGTGATCAGTTCATTGATACGTTTGGCAAAAGCGACCGGGTCTGTGACTTTCGAACCTTCGGCAATAACCGCCTGCTCATACAGCAAGCGAGCGTAGCCTTCAAGTCGCGCTTCGGCGGCGTTCTTGTCGTGCAACTGGCGGATGACTTCCACCGCGGGATGCTGTGGGTTGATTTCGAGCACCCGCTTGACCGGCCCGGTGTCGCGGCCCATCCGTTCGAGCAATCGTTCCATATGGGCCGACATCCCGTAGGCATCCGCGACCAAGCATGCAGCACTTTCGGTAAGCCGGCTGGTGAGCCGCACATCGGCCACCTCAGGCAGCTTTTGTTTCAGCCACTGGAGCAAGGATTCAAACTTCTTTTGGGTTTCGGCGGGGATGTCACTACTGTGGGTCGCCGTGCGATCAGCGGCGACTAATCGCTTGCCCTTGTATTCGCCTAGGGCGGGAAGGGCGAATTCGTCGATCGGGTCGGTCAGCAGCAGGACATCCTGTCCTTTGGCGCGATAGGCTTCGAGGTAGGGAGAGTTCCGCAGTTGTTCTGCGGTTTCACCAATAAGGTAGACGATTTCCTTTTGATCGGTGGGCATCTTCTCGACGTATTCCGCCAAGGTGATGAACTTTCCGGGCGGTGTATTGGCACTTTCAAACAGTAGCAAATCGGCGATTTTCTCGCGATTGCTCCAATCGCGGCTCAGACCCTCTTTCAGGACCGAGCCGAAGGCTTTGTAGAAGTTGAGATACTTGTCGAACTCGATGTTCTTCATGCCCGCGAGGGTGTCGAGGATATTTTTCACGACACTCTTGTGAATGATTTCCAAGAGGGGGTTTTGCTGCAACATCTCGCGGGAGACGTTGAGTGGTAAATCGTTGGAATCGACAACGCCTTTGACAAACCGCAAATAAGTTGGCAGCACTTGCTCGCAACGGTCCATGATGAGCACGCGCTGCACATAGAGTTTCAGGCCCGCGACCGGTTCTTCAAAGTCGAAGCTCCACGGTTTGCGAGCCGGGATGAAACAGAGCACTTTGAACTCGGTTTTGCCCTCGCCGGCGTAGTGGATCACCTCTGCCGGCGCTTCGCTATCGTGCGTCAGCGATTTGTAGAATTCGTCGTATTCTTCGCGTTTCACTTCACTTTTATGACGCAGCCAAATCGCTTTTCGGGAGTTGAGCGTTTCTTCGACGGTTTCCTTCCGCTTGTTGTCGCCTTCCCCCACTTCCTTTTCGACATCCATGACCACTGGATGTTCCAAGAAATCGGAGAACTTGCGGACCAGCGTTCGCAGCCGCCAGGGTTCCAGGAATTCCTTGGCGTCGTTTTTCAGGTGCAGAATGACATCCGTACCTCGGGTTGGTTTCTCGGTGGGTTCGATGGAGAAGGTGCCTTGTCCGTCGGATTCCCACTTGGTGGCGGTACTGGGGGGGTGTCCGGCGGCGCGCGTGATGACGGTCACTTTGTCGGCCACCATGAAGGCTGAGTAGAAGCCAACGCCGAATTGCCCAATGAGGCCTGGAGCTTCACTCATTCTGCCGGTTTTCTGGGCGGCTTCGAGGAAGGCTCGTGTCCCGGATTGAGCGACGGTACCGAGATTATCGATAACTTCTTGCCGCGTCATGCCGATGCCGTTGTCGGAGATCGTCAGGGTGCCGGCCGCTGCATCGGGAACGAGTTTAATCTTCCAATTGGTGTCGCCTTCGAGTTTTTCCGCGTTGGCCAGGGCATCGAAACGCACTTTGTTGATGGCGTCCGAGGCGTTGGAGATCAGCTCGCGGAGGAAAATCTCGCGGTCGGAGTAGAGGGAGTGGGTGATCAGGTGTAACAGTTGCTTGAGTTCTGCTTTGAATTCCAGTGTTTCCGTTGGCATAGAAAGAACCTCGTGGTTGTCCGGATTGGCCCCGTGCCCGGGCCATCATCCGAGACAGATAGGGTGCGTTGGAGCTAGGTCCTGAGCACTGTGTCGGAATGGGGCCGCTGCGGCTCGGGGTATGCATCAGTGGCAGTGCTTGGTTATGCTATGCAGGTAGTTGGATGGTGAATATTGTCTGGTCGTTTCGCCGTTGCCAGTGGATGGTTCCGCCGTGGGCATCCGCGGCTTGCTTGGCGACGGCTAATCCCAGCCCGGTGCCTTGATCTTTGCCGCTGACGAAGGGGGCGAACAGCTGGGCGGCGATCGCCGGGGGTGGGCCGGGGCCGGTATCACGGACCTCGATTTGAATATGGGTAGGGGTTGAGTGTGCTACGATCGTCACCGTACCTCCCGGACCCGCGGCTTCCACTGCGTTGCCGATAATATTGCTGAACAGATGTGATAAGGCGGTCGGATCACCGTTGATCACAAGTGCCTGGCTGGGGCGTTCCCAGACGATGGTTGTGCCCAGATGCTGCGCGGGGGGTTTCAGCAGGCTGACGGATTGATCGATAAGCTGTCCGAGGTCGCAGGGTTCACGCACGCTGGCCGGTGGTTTGCCTAAAGCGAGGAATTGGCCCACATTGGTTTCAATACGGGTCAGTTGCCGCAGGGCCACTTGAAGCGGTTCGGGGTCGGCATGCGGGTTTTCGGTCAGGAACAGCTCGATGGCCAATTTGGCCCCGGCGGCGGCATTGCGTAGCTGGTGGGCGAGGCCGCCGCTGAATTGCCCGAGCACTTTCAGCCGCTCGTTTTGTTGCAATTGCTGTTGGAATTCGGCCAGTTGGCAAGCCATGTCGTTGACGGCCTGACACAAGTCCCGCAGTTCGTCGTCACTGGCGGGCAACGGCATGGGGCGAAAGTCGCCTGCGGCAATGAGGCGAGTACGGGCATCGAGTTCACGCACGCGCCGCACCAGTTGCGAGGCAATCGCATATGCCAACCCGACCGCGACCAGACCACCGGCTCCGCCGAGGATCAGAAGTGGTCGTACGGCGTCGGCCACCGCCGTTTGCCGGAGCGATTCGGGATAAAAGATGTAGAGGTTTCCGCCCGCTTGGGGATGGGGGGGCTTGAGGGGTAAGTGCAGGCAACGGTACTTGTTCCCCGCGACAACGACCGGGGGGCCGAGGAAAGGTTCCTCGTCGGCGCGGGGGTGTTCGGCGGTCGGTACTTCCGCGGGAGGAAGCGGTGTCGGATGAGGGAAGGTCGATTGCGGCGGCAGGGTGGGATGCGTGAAGAGGAATTCCGCCCCGGACAGATGTTGCATTTTTTTGAGAATGGTTTCCGTGAGGGGAAAAAACGGGGGTTCGGTGAGGGTACGGGCCACCGCCCACTGTTGGCTCGCCAGTTGGTATTCAGCCTGGCGCGCCGCGTGGCTGGCGGCCCACGCGGTGGCCACTGCATCGCCTAACAACAGCAAGGCGAGGGGGATCAATAGACGGTAGCGAAGCGACAGACGCATGATTACACTTTAGCGCAAGCTTTGGGTCTGGGCGTGTGCGAAATGAGGTGGAGGATGCGTGGGCTTTTCGCTCTCACGGTGGCGTTTCTGGTCTTCACCCTGCTCGGCGGGCCGCGAATGGCCGTCGCAGCGCCCCCGAATGTGCTTCTGGTCATTACCGATGATCAAGGCTTTGGCGAACTTGGCGTTCACGGCAATCCCGTTGTGCACACGCCGCGCCTCGATGCGTTCGCCAAGGAATCGGTGGGCGTGAAGAACTTTTATGTCTGCCCGGTGTGTAGTCCGACACGTTCAAGCTTGCTGACGGGGCTTTATCACTATCGTACCGGAATCGTTGATACCGCCTACGGTCGTTCCCTGATGCGCAGCGACGTGGTCACCTTGGCGAATTACCTCGCCAACGCCGGCTACCGCACGGGGCTTTTCGGAAAATGGCATCTGGGCGACAACTACCCACTACGACCGGAAGATCGTGGTTTTCAAGAGACCCTCTGGCACCACGGCGGCGGCCTGGCCCAACCCAGCGACCACCCCGATCTCGACCCAGCCACAGCCTACTTCAATCCCATTCTGATCCGCAACGGGCAAGAAATCCGCACACGCGGCTACTGTACCGACATTTTTACCGATGCCGCCGTGAAGTTCATCACGCAAAAGAGTGAGAAACCGTTCTTCGCGTACGTGGCCTACAATTGCCCGCACGCCCCCTTTCAAGTACCCGATGAATACGCCAACCGTTACCACAAGTTGGATTTATCCGCGAAAGCTTTTCCCAACTTCGGCCAACCGTGGGCCACCCAGAAACTGGATACCGACGCGATCGCCCGAGCCTATGGGATGATCGAGAACATCGACACGAATTTCGGTCGCCTCCTCCAAGCCTTGGAGGACCAGAACATAGCGCAGAACACTGTGGTGATTTTCCTCACTGATAACGGCGTCGGTGGTGTGCGTTGGAACGCGGGGTTACGCCAGCGCAAAGGCAGCGTTTACGAGGGCGGTATCCGTGTACCGTTCTACATTCGCTGGCCGGCAAAGTTCCCCGGCCGACGGACCATCGATATTCCCCTGGCTCACATCGACGTTACCCCGACCATTCTTGATGCCGCTGGCGTGAAAGCCACCACGTCCTTCGACGGTTCCAGTTTCCTTCGCTTGCTCGGCGGCGATACCTCGTGGCCCGAACGAACTGTCTTCATCCAATGGCATCGCGGCGATGAACCGGAGAAGTTTCGCTGTTTTGCGGCCCGCGGCCCACGTTACAAACTGGTTCAGCCCAACACCATCACCGAACGGGCCAAGTGGACCCCCAAGTATGAACTATTCGACCTCATCAGCGATCCCTACGAGCAGAACGACCTTGCGGCCGAAAAGCCGGAGGTCGTGGCGGAGTTGAAAAAGCAATACGAGCAGTGGTTTGCCGATGTGACGAAAAAAGGCTTCGCCCCGCCGCGGATTATCCTGGGTAGCGAGAAGCAAAACCCCGTGCGGCTGACCCGGCAAGATTGGCGTGGTCCCAATGCCACTTGGGCACCAGACGCCCAAGGCAGTTGGGCGGTGACAGTCCAGCGCTCCGGCCATTATCGCGTCACGCTCTATACCCGGGGGGAATTCGACGCCTACGAATTGACGGGCACACGCGGCACAATCGTTTCCCAGACGCTCACAAGCGCTCCGCTGACCGGCAAAGTCACCTTCGAGACGCCACTGACCGCAGGAGACGATACCCTGCAAGCGACTGTGAAGCTGAAAAACGCCAGTCGCGGACCCCTGCATGTCGTGATTGAATATCTCGATTCAGCGAAAAAGTGATGTTCTTGAGAGGGTCAACCTCGTGATGAGGGGAGGCCATTTTCTCGGCGAGCCGGCGGGGTGCGATGGTCCGCAGCGATGTCGTTCGTCGTAGCCGCGGAGTGTTGGCCTTGCATTATTGCGCCAGAAGCGCGAAGATCGACCGGCCGGTCTGATTCGCGCCCCGCGTCTGAGGAGCATGTGTGCGGAGTCTGGTGATCACGTTTGCCATCGTCGCCGGTGTGAGCGGATGGGGATGTGGGTCGGCCCCGCCGGAGGGGGGCGCATCCCCCCCCCGACCGGAGCCGCCACGGACTGTGGCTACCAACTTCGCCCCCGATGCCTGCGGCTCCATTACCGGCGTCGTTACATGGATTGGCCCGCTTCCCGAAGTACCGCCTGCAACACAATTGCGCCTGAATCCCGAGTCGAGTGGCGTAAAGACACGGCCCATTCCTCTGGCCTACGCGCCTCGGATCGACCGCTTCACTCGTGGTGTTAAGGATGTTGTCGTTTACCTTCGCGCCGTCGAGCCAAGCTGGGCCAAGCCGTGGGATTGGCCCCCAGTGGTGGTGGAATTTCGTGATTCCCAACTGCTCATCCGGCAGGGCGAGCGCACAACGCGGGTGGGGTTCGTTCCGCAGGGCGGAACTGTCGAAATGCGTTCGGCGGAAGCCGATCTCAATATCCTGCGTGGCCGTGGCGCGGCCTTCTTCTCCTTGGCGTTTCCGGACTCGGATCGTCCGCTGTCGCGAACCTTTGCCACCTGTGGCCGTGTTCACTTGACCAATGCCGCGGGGAAGTATTGGCAAGCCGCCGATCTGTTCGTGTGCGATCACCCCTACTACAGCGTGACCGATGCCGACGGCCGCTATCACTTCGAGCAAGTGCCCGCCGGGGAGTATGAATTGGTCGCCTGGCACCCGAATTGGGCCATTGTTCGCGTGGAGCGGAACCCCGAATGGGGTATTCCGTTTCGCTTGGAATACGCCCCCCCTTACGAAATAGCCCGGCCAATTACAGTTCGCCGTGGCCAAACGACGCTCGCCAATCTCACCCTCCCGCGGTAGCGTAGCATCATTCGCTCGCGTCTTGCGGGGCGCTGCCGT
Organism: Gemmata sp.; assembly: GCA_025055115.1. Lineage (GTDB taxonomy): Bacteria > Planctomycetota > Planctomycetia > Gemmatales > Gemmataceae > Gemmata. The sequence goes on along the minus strand of JANWYJ010000051.1, from coordinate 17,785 downwards.
GCTGTGAGTCCCTGGCTGTTGTTCCCTACCGCCAGGTCACGATGTGCCAACCAGCGCTCGTCACCAACACCTCCTGGGGTATGCCTGGCTGGCGCGCTCCAGCGTTACACCAAGGCGATTGTGTGATGGCTGAGTTGTTCGTAACCAGTGTCGGTGATGAGGTAATTGTGTTCGATGCGCACCCCGCCGACGCCGTCGACATACAATCCCGGTTCCAGCGTCACCACATCGCCGGCGACAAGCGTTTCGGTGCTGTGCCGCACAATGTACGGCGGCTCCGGATGACACAGGCCCAGTCCGTGCCCGCCATGGGTGGTGAAATACTCGGCCATGTCGCCCAAGGCGGTGCGCAAGGCATCGTAGACTAGTTGACACGGCACACCCGCGCGGAGTTCCTGGGCTGCGGTGGCGAGGGCTTTCTGGCTGAGGTCCATCAATTGTTGCTGCTTGGCGCTGGGTTGACCGCCGACGCAGATCGTATTGGTGAAATCGCAGCGATAACCTTGCACGACCACGGAGTAGTCGAGGATGAACAGCTCGCCGGCTTGGAGTGTGTGGGTCGTGGGCGGGCCGCCACGTTTCTTCGCCCCGGGCGAGACGGTGAAGTCGCCATAGACGATGGCCCAATGACCGAGGGCCGCATACACCGCCTGGGCCACACCGGCGTACACCTCCAGTTCCGTCAGGCCGGGGCGGATATGAGCACGGCCCCAGGCATGCCCGGCCTCTCCAGCACGCATACAGGTTTTGAGAAGTGCGATTTCGTCCGGGTCTTTCTGACGCCGCAGCCCAGCGATGAGGCCGATGACCGTCGGTGCCAGCGGATCGCCCAGGCGATCATGAATCCGCCCACCGTGGGCTTCCAAGGCCGCCCGAAGTGCCAACTGCCGTGGGCTGGTTTCGGGTTGTTGCCCAGTGTACCACGTCAACGGGCGGCGTTCGTCGACATGAGCCAGTTCCACAGTTTTGGGCAGTTTGTTGTCGTGATACAGCAGCGTCGAACCATCGGGGTGGATGACCAGCAGCCCGCCGAAATCCGCGGACATACTGTTGGCTTCGACATGGAAGTTGGCGAAGTAGCGAAGATGGATCGGGTCGGCCAGGACGACTGGGTGCGTGGGTTGTAAACGTTCGAGAAATCGTTGTCGGCGTGTTCGGCAGCCGTCGGCGGTGAGCATGAGGATTCCTCCGGAGGGGGGCATTTGACCCATGAAGAGGGCATCTGTCTAGGCGTCTACCGGGTCGAGGTTCTCTTTCGGTTCGGGCTGATCGATGGTGTTGATCACCAAAGCCGCTGCCAACAGAAGCATTTTCGCAAGCGGTTGGTCAGTGTAGTCCGGATGGATCGTCAGGAAATAGTTGTCGGCAGAGAGAAGCCTTTCGCTCGCCAAGCCGCTGACGTCACCGAGCGACTTTGAAACTTCGCCCAATTCCACGTGCCGATCCGCTGTCAGGAACTTGTACGGAAATCCCAACCGGTGGCCTTGCACCTGTGCTAACGGCTGGTCGGTTTGATCGTAGACTGTGAATCCCCCCCGGGTAATAAGACAGCGGCTGGCGAAATAGCCCACCAGGTGCTGGTTAGCATCGCGAACTTCGATGCGGCCACGCAACCAGGACCGACTACAGTTGATCGTGAACAGCAGCGAATCATCGGGTTTTTCGCGAACTTCGATCGTTGTGGGCAGGAATTGTTGGCGGATTACCCAGCGAAACACCTTGGCCAGTGGGCTGCTTTTCTCAATCGCTTGTCCCAGCACTTCGCCGGTGATGGCGTTGTTGATGTCGTAGCGACGCGTAGCGGTGAGTATGTTGTTGTGTTCGGTGATGGTGAAGATGTTGCACTCCAGCACAAGTCGTCTCCGAGCAGAACAGTTATCTGGCAAGCCAGCTACCGGTTGGTTTCGTACATCACCGCTAGTGTGGTTATAGAGGATCGGGCCGTGGCGTCACAATTGCTCGATAAGCGCGAAGTCCGCATTCGCCGCATGTTCAGTCAAATTGCGCCGTGGTACGACTTGCTTAATCATCTGCTGAGCCTCAATATTGATAAGCACTGGCGCGAAAGGACCGCACGGCTGGTTCCGCCTGGCCCGGTGGAACTGGGGCCGATTCTCGACCTGTGCACAGGCACCGGAGACCTCGCTCTGACCTATCAACGGACCACACAAGGCCGCATACCTATTATCGCCGCAGATTTCTCGCACGAAATGCTGGTGCGGGCCGTGAAAAAGTCGCAATCGGCCGGGGCTAGCTCGCACATCCACTTCGTCGAAGCCGATGCCCAAGCCCTTCCGTTTCCCGACAACACCTTTCAACTGGTGACGATGGCCTTCGGACTTCGTAACGTCACCGATATGGATCGCGGATTGCGGGAAACGGTCCGCGTCACTCGGCCTGGCGGGCGCGTTGCGATCCTTGAATTCTCCCGGCCCCGGAATGCAGTTCTCGGTCGGCTTTATCAGTGGTACTTCCGCTCACTGCTGCCTCTGATTGGCCAACTGATTTCCCGCAGCCCGGAGAATGCCTATCGCTACCTGCCCGAGAGTGTGTTACATTTTCCCGATTACGAGGCTCTGGTGGAACGGATGCAAGCCGCCGGGCTAGACCAGGTGCAGTATGAACCGTTCACCTTCGGAATTGCAACCTTGTACGTTGGTGTGAAACCAGAACGATCCGCCACGGCTCCTAGCGCCCCACCCCCAACGCATGCCTGACCAATATCACGATCGCCATCTTCTTATCCGGGCTGCACGCGGCGAGCGCGTGGAGCGTGTCCCCGTGTGGGCCATGCGGCAAGCCGGACGGTGGGACCCTTCGTTTCGCGCCCTGCGCGCGGGCATGAGTTTCTACGAGTTTTCGGAAAACGTCGAAGCCGCTGTGCAAGCCTCGCTGTGCCCGAAACGCTTCGGCGTGGATGCCATCATCCTCTTCTACGACATCACCACGTTGCCCATCGCGATGGGCTTGCCATTCGAGCTGAAGTCAGGGGCCGGGCCGGTGCCGTATCCGCCGATTCGCACCCACGCCGATTTGAACGCCCTGGTGGCCGAACCGCATCCGGACCGTTACGCTCATATCCGCCAGCTTCTGCGCCGAGTCAAAGACGAACTCCGTGGCGAACTGCCGGTGTTGGTCTTCGCTGGTGCTCCCTTTACGGTCGCGACCTACTGTATCGGTACCGGCAAGGATGTCGCCGCGACGCGACAGTTCGCTGCCGCTCATCCTGCCCTCTGGTCGGAGCTATTGGAAAAACTATCGGTCGCTACGGTCGGTTTTCTCCGCACGCTCATCGCTGACGGCGCCGATGCCTACCAACTGTTCGACTCCTGGGCTGGGATGCTGAACGCATCAGAATATCACAATTGGGCTTACAGTTATCACCAGCGCATTTTCGCCGAGGCCACAGGCATTCCGCGCATTTTGTTCGTGAAAGAAGGGCCGTATCTCGACGCCATGTGCCGCAGCGGGGCGGATGTGATCAGTTTGGGGCGAAGGCACGACCTGGCGGCGGCCCGGCGCGACTATCCGCACCTGAGTTTCCAAGGGAATGTTGACGAAGAGATTCTTCGCACCGGCACGACCGAGCAAGTCCGCGAGGCCGTGATCGCTTGCTTGCGTGCCGGTGGCGGTTACCGGCACATCCTCAACCTCAATCACGGGGTCGATAAAGATACTCCCGTGGCCAACTTCGCCACCTATGTGCAAGCCGCCCATCAGTTTGGGGTGGCCGAACGGCTGCGCTGACGACACTTCACGACGGCGGCCAGCCACCCAGGCGGGCCGTTCACTTCAGCTTCCGCAAAATGTCGACCGGACTGATTACGCCAACGATCACCCCCCCGTCATCTTTGACGAACAGATGATGCACCCCGACTTCGAGCAGCTGCTGGACCACCGAGCGAGCGCTGGTCGTCAGTTGTACCGAGAAAACGGCAGGGGTCATGATCTCGGTGACGAGCGTTTCGTCGGGTTCGAGGCTGGCTTTGCGGCGGCGAGTATGCATGAGCAAATCAGTTTTCGTGACCACACCGATGGGATGACCCGCTTCGTCGATCACCACAGCTGCACCAAAACCCCGGGAGGTGAGAAACTCAATCGCTTGGGGGACGGTATCGGTGTCGGCGATTGATACCGGGCCAGGATTCATGATCTCCGCTGCCGTCGTGGCTTGCAGCGTGAGAGGTTGTTCGGCCATGATAATATCTCCGTGGAGCCATTGGGTTCTGTTACGGTCGCAGTTGGGTTCTGTTACGGTCGCAGTCTAACGGCCAACTGTCAAGCGCCGTTGTGGAACGGGTTGGTTGCGGCGGCCTTTGGTGTGCCGCAGAGGCGGCAGCAACTGCCTCCGACCAGGACTAGCCCTGGCTGGGTCCAAAACAACGGTCGAGCTAGGCAACCTCATCTGGCGCCGTCATAATCGTAGCATGAGTGAAACGCCAATTGTCCTTCGCTACGATCGCGGTACGGTGGTAGTTTCGGGGGGGCCTCGGGGGTTTGCGTTGGAAACACTCCCCGGGGTGTTGTTCGATCCGCGAACCAGCCACTATCGCGCCCCAGGCCGATACTATCGCGCGATTGTGGAGTATCTGCTGCATCACAAAATCCCCTACGAAGACACGGCGCGGGGTTGGGCCAATGAACCGGTGGGATGGAAGCTGGTTACCGAGCGCACGCCGCGCGATTACCAGCGCGCTGCTGTCAATGCTTGGATGAAGAGTGGTTGTCGGGGACTTATCGTGATGCCAACTGGCACCGGGAAAACCTTCACCGCCTTCCTGTGTATTGAAAAAGTGAGCCGCCCCACATTGGTCGTTACTCCCAAAATCGACCTCATGGTGCAATGGCACACGGAGATGGAGAAATCGTTTGGTGTCGAAGTGGGCATGGTCGGCGGTAACGAACACAATTGGCAACCACTGACGGCGATCACCTACGATTCGGCTTACATTCACTTGGAAAAGTGGGCCAACCGCTATGGCCTGATCATTTTCGACGAATGCCATCACCTTCCTGGGCCGGCGTTTAGCGTCATTGCTAATGCCAGCTTAGCCCCGTTCCGTATGGGCTTGACCGCAACCCCCGAACGGGCCGACGGTGGCGATATGCTCTTTCCGGAACTGGTCGGCCCGATCGCTTACCGGCTTGATATCACGGATGTCGCTGGTGAACATCTGGCCCCCTACCAGACGCACCGGCTTTATGTCGATCTGACACCCCAAGAAGAGGAAACCTACCGTCGCTGCCGCGACGAATATCGCCAATTTGTCGCCGAACGTGGCATCAACATGAACGGGCCGGAGGGTTTTCGTCGTTTCTTGTTTGAAGCGAGCCGAACTCCTGAGGGGTGGAAGGCGCTGCGAGCGTACCGCGAACAGAAACGGATTGTCCAAGCGGCCCAAGGGAAGATGGAACTGCTGGAAAAGCTGCTGTTGCGTCACGCCCACGACCGGGTGTTGATCTTCACGGCCGACAACGCCACGGTCTATGCCATCGCTCGGCGTTTCCTCATTCCGGCCATGACCAATCAGACCAAACCCAAAGAGCGCAAGTCGATCCTGGCGAAGTTTCATGCGGGCTACTATACCGCGTTAGTCACTTGCCAGGTCTTGAACGAAGGGGTTGATGTGCCTGCGGCTGGGGTGGGCATCATCATGGGAGGGACCGGCAGTGCCACCGAGAATGTCCAGCGTTTGGGGCGGATTTTGCGGAAATATGGTGACAAGCAAGCGGTGCTTTACGAGGTCATCGCTAAGAACACGGCTGAGGAGTTTGTCAGTGACCGGCGACGGCAACACCGGGCGTTTCAATAAAAGAAAAGGCGGCACGTTCTCCCCAGTGTAGTTCACGCATGACACATTGCCCGCGACCTGGGATGGCTCAGGTTCGTGGGGATGATGGTTGTCGAGCACCACATCCTTGTTGTCAGACGCAACGCGCGCGCTTGGAAGACTCAGGTTCGCGGCAATAACCTCACGGACGGCTTGGACTGGAATTCTCGTCATGTGACGCAACGCGCGCTTGGAAGACTCAGGTTCGCGGGGATGATGGGGCGTGAGGCGTTCGTAAGGATGATAGGGCGCGGGGTGGAGGGGATGATGGGGCGCGGGTGGAGAGGGGGATGGTAGGGCGCGGGGTGGAGAAGGTGCGTAGCATCACGAACGGTAAGCATAAAGCATACGGCGCGGGGTGGATGTCTATTTTTGTTGATATGTTCCACGTGGAACGTCGGCGATTGTCAGAATGTCGCGCCGAAGTCGTTACCGGTAATGAACATGTGAATACTCATGTATTTTTCACCATTTTGTTCAGTAATTGGCACATCACCCTAACTCGACAAAAGTAGACATAGTACGCAACTCTTGATATACAAAAGTATACATAAGCGCCATCTGCGGGGAGAGGAATCTCACCCCACCTCCGGGGCCACAGTGTTGTGCTGTCGCCCCACGGCGTTTTCTTCGATTCTCAGGAGAACGGAAAGGCTGGAAGGCACCGCGCCTCGATTCTCAGGAGAGCGGAGAGGCTGGGGGGCAGCGCGGCCGGCACACCGCCGCGTTGGCAGGGCCGCGCGTTACCCCACGTCATCGGAGATTCCACCCCAAAATCGGCCATCACAACCCGAAGAATTCGCGGCGAACGTCGTTGGTGATGGTTAGCACCATCAGCCCCAGAATGAGGAATAGCCCCAAGTACATGGCCACGGCGAAGACGCGCTCAGGGACCGGTCGGCCCAGGATTTTCTCCAGGATGAGGAAAACCATGTGTCCGCCGTCGAGAACCGGAATGGGCAAAAAGTTCACCACGGCGAGGTTGACCGAAATCATGCCTAAAAATAGCAACAGTTTCCAAATATCTTCTTCTGCGAGGCGGTAGGTGGTGGTGGCGATGGTGATGGGGCCGCTCATGGTTTTGACGCTGACGCGACCAAAAATCAGTCCGTAGAGGTTCATGTAGACGGTTTTGATGAAGCGGACGGTGCTGCGAACCCCTAAGCTGAGGGCATCGCCAATGTCGCTGGCCTGGCGGAGGCGAGTATCTGTTTCTAGGACCAGTCCCCGATCCGGATCGGGGAACGCCGTATCGGGCTGACCTTGCAGTGTGACGGTAAAGATTTCGCCCTTGCGGTCGATGCGCAGGTCGATTTCATAGCCGCTGGCCTGAAATGCGGTATCGGCACTGGCCCATTGTTTCACTTTCAGGTCTTCTTTCCAATCACCGATTTTCCAGTTGCCGGCGGCGTCTTTGGCTTTGAAGCGAACGGCGGTGATAACGTCACCGGATTGCAAAGGTCGCGGTTCGCCACCGGGGGAAACTTCGTGGCTGGCGAACCCGAGGGTGCGTTTCAGGCGCGCCCATAGCCCGGTCGGCAATTCCCCCGCAGCGGTTTTAGCCTGCGCGGCAGGGCCGTTGGGAGTCACATCGTCGATAATCGCCTCGACCCAATACGCCAACCCCCATCCGCTGATGGAGAGCGGACTATTGGGCAACGTGGGATACTCCCGCGAATAGCGGTACGCCCGATCGTAAGTAATGGGGATGCGCTTGGGCACTTGCGTGTGGTTCTCTTCGCGGAGCACGACCACATCCACTGTCAGCGTGGCATCCGCGGGTTGCTGATCGACCCATTGGTGGATCTGATGAGGCAACAGTAACGGATCGAGTGGTTCTTGGCGCACGGTGGTTTTGACGGTGTCGATATCCAGCCCTGGGAGTTGGAACTCGGGCTTCAATTGTTGCGTTTTCTCTTTGTCTTCGGTGAAGATCGAGCCGTTGACATACCAACGGCGTAGGCCGTTGGCATCCGGGGGCAGTAGGACGGCTTTGATGCGGTCGCCTTCGCGGGCCGGGTTTTCCGAGCGCGGCACAAGGCCGGCGGCCGCCGCCGGCCCCCGTTCGCGAATGGCGACAATCTCCCCCATGCGCATCCGCATGCCCAAGCTGTGGCGATACGCGGGCGAGACAGTGATGGCGACTTTGCGCTGGGGATCGGTTTCCCCCTTGCGTAGGACTTCGAACGTCACGGGCTGGCCGGCCAATCGGACCAAACGGCGATAGTAGTCGGCAAATTCTGTCACGGGTGTGATAGTACCCCCTGCCTGCGGATCGCTCATCGCGATGATCTGGTCGCCCGGCTCGAAGGTGGGACCGTCGGTAATGGCGGCCGCGGGGGTCCCGGGCACAACCGGCCGGATGGGGCGTTTGCCAAACGACGCCAGCACCAACCGGCTCGGCGAACCCACTCCCAATTGCGGAAACAACTGACCCTCGTCGCGCAGTGGCTCGACCTGCATCGGCTCCAGTAGCTGCCCGTTACGACGGACCTGCACCGGAATCGTCTCGCCCTGATGAGTCGTCATGACGGCGGGGGGAATGTCCTTAAAACCGGGTTCTTTGCGGCCGTTGATGTCCACGATTTCATCATCGGACTGAATGCCAACCCGCCATGCCGCGCCACCGCTTTCGACACGCCCCACCACCGCCGGGATTTCCTGCACACCATGCAAATAGGCCGCGACGAAACAAACCATGCCAAGCACGACATTCATGATGACGCCGGCGGAAATAATGAGCATCCGCTGGCCGACAGATTTCTTCTTGAAACTCCGCGGGTCTTCCTCGCCATCGTCGTCACTGTCGCCCGATTCCCCTTCGCCGACCATCTGGACATACCCCCCCAAGGGGATGATCCCGATCATGTAGGTCGTTTCTCCCCACTTGTACGAGCAAAACGGCACGGCCGGGCCAAAGCCGATCGAGAACGTTTTGACATGAACATCGCACCACTTCGCCGCCAGAAAATGCCCCAATTCGTGAATGAATATGACCAAACCCAGACCCACAACCACAAGAAAAGCGCCCCACGGGTCGAGCCACAGGCCGACAACGACCACGACAATCGCGGTAATAACCAGTGAAAGCGCGTTCTGCCGTAGCCACGATTTCAGTTCGGTGACTTCGGCCGCGTGATCGGGTTGACCGGTGGTGGGGTCGATCGGCCCGGCATGGGCCAAATCGTGTGCCGAGGGATGGGGCTTCGGTTTCAGCGGCTCAGAGTTCGCGTTCGCGTCCAACGGGATACCTCCTGCCGCGCCCAGGCATCCAGCGCGCGCAGGCGCTCCAGAGTCGGACGCGGTTCATAATCGTGAGAATCAAGAATGGCCCGGCAGCACCGAGCAATGTCCAGAAACGCCAAATCCTGGGCCAGAAAGCGCTCCACGGCCGCTTCGTTGGCGGCATTCAGAACGGCACCACACGTGCCACCGCGGCGCGCTACTTCAAAGCCCAAATCGACCGCCACGAAGGTTTCGCGGTCGACAGGTTCAAAGTGCAAGGCCGACAACCTGGCCCAATCCAGCCGTTTCGCCGGCCCGCCCACCCGTTCCGGATACAGCAAGGCCACTTGGATGGGCAAGCGCATATCCGGCGGCGAGAGCTGCGCCAACACCGAACCATCGGCGAATTCCACAAACGAATGCACCACCGATTCCGGATGCACGATCACCTCAATCTGCTCGGGCTTCAGACCAAATAGCCAGCGCGCTTCGATCACTTCCAGCGCTTTATTCATCAAGGTGGCTGAGTCGATGGTGATTTTCGGCCCCATCTGCCAGGTGGGGTGTTGTAAGGCTTGGTGGGGCGTCACGGTTTCCAGCTCCGCAGCCCGTTTTCCGCGAAACGGCCCGCCACTGGCGGTCAAAACGACCCGGGCGACATCCGCGGCCGTGTGCCCGGTCAGGGCCTGAAAAATCGCCGAGTGCTCGCTATCCACGGGAAGAATTTGCGCCCCGTGCTTCTCGGCCAACTCGGTGATCAGCGGCCCCCCCACGACCAGCGTTTCCTTATTCGCCAAGGCTACAGTTTTGCCGGCCTCCAAGGCCGCCCAAGTGCCCGACAGGCCGGCCGCGCCGACAATCGCCGAAACGACCACATCCACAGCTGCATTCGTCACCAACGTTTGCACTCCCGCATCGCCCGAAAGTAGTTGCGTTTGGCGGGGGAAAGCAGTTCGGTCGGCCTCGGCATAGGCTTGCGGGTTACAAAGGACCGCCAGCGGCGGTTGAAATTCCTGGCACTGCTTCGCCAACAGCCGCCAATTCGCATGGGCCACCAGCCCGACAATGCGAATCCGCTCGGGCAGATGCCGCGCCACATCGAGCGTGCTGGTTCCAATCGAACCCGTGGAACCCAACAACGCAACGTGGCGTGTACGGTGTGGGGGAGATGGCGGCATGTCGCGGTGTCCATCACGCGAATCGACGAGCGTACTGGGAGCATTGTATGGCGGGTGGGGGGAAAGCTGAAGGTGATTACGCCGTTATGAGGCCGTGGCAGTTTCGGTACTTCCCGTAGCCCTGTTCTGCGGCGTGGTTGTACCCCTGGTGCCAACCAGTTAAGAAGATCGGAGTGATGCGGTTCTCGAAGAGGTGACGCGGCATCGGCACAGGCACGAATTACAGAGAAACTCTCCCGAAGTCGCCTTTCCAGATGACGATCACCCTGTATGATAATGTCCAACGGCGAATGATTTCCAAAAGCGCCTGTAGCTCAGCTGGTAGAGCAACGGACTTTTAATCCGTGGGTCCTGGGTTCGATTCCCAGCGGGCGCACTCCCCATGCCCTTCCATCCGGCCAAAGCTGCCCCTGCAATCGTCGCAGCCGCACGTACAGATCGTGCCATCACCCATCATCACCCACGGATCATGCCAACACCCACCACATCGTGCTATCACCCACCACATCGTGCCATCACCCCCTCGGAGTTGGCGCTTTCACGCCGCGGGTTATTGCCCTGCCGGAGTGATGGCCTTACCCGAAATGAATTCTCTCGGGTTATTCCCGCATCCGTTTGCGGAAGACCTCGGCCATGAGGTTGTCGATCGGGCAGAATTGATCGGTCAGGATCACGCCGGGTTCACGGTCGAGCAGATGCTGTACGCGCGAGCGCGGAATTTCGTGGGTGTAGAGGCGCGGGCTACGGGGAATCTCATAGTAAGCCGCGAGAGCCAGGCGGGTAGTCACGGCCAATCCGCTCCCCGGCCATTCGGGGGGGGCCATTTGTAACGCCACCTGCCGGTAGTTCGACCGGTTCTCCATCGCAGCATCCAAAGCTTCCCACGAGAAGGGACGGTCGGAAGCATAAATCACCATCACGCGGCGGTCGCGTTCCCACGCGGCCCCATCGGGCGTGCCGGCCGGTTCCACGCCATCGGCTGTGAGTAGCACCACATTCTTTTCCGGGAAGGTTTGCGCCAAGGTGGCCAGTGCGGCTTTCCACAATTGGCCGTCGGCCAAAGAATCGATAATCGTGAGCAGATAGATACCCTGCGGTTTGAGGGCGGCTTTGACGGCGTCGTTGTACTCTTTGGTCATCAGGTGGGCCGGTACGGAGAAGTCGTTGACGGCATCTTGCACAATCAAATCGTAAGAACCGGGGGCGGCCACTTCGGCGATATACTGTCGGCCATCCATGTGGAAGTGGTGAATACCAAACTCCTTGCGCAAACCGAGGTATTCGTAAGCCACTTGGGTGACTTTCGGGTCGATTTCGACAACATCCATGACACATTCGGGCATAACGGCTTTGGCGTAACGGGGGAACGTGTAACCGCCGCCGCCGATCACAAGCGTTTTCGGGTGGGGGGTTTCCGCCCGTAGGAGGCGGAGGAATTCCATTTGGATGTGTTCGTGTGTATAGTGAATGAAGGTGGGGTCGTAAGGGTCGACGATGGAATGGAGGAGCCGGTCGAGGTAAAGATTGAGGGCGGGTTCGGGCAGGCGCGGATCGCCGGTGCGGCTGATGCGAATCGAGTAGTAATTCGATTCCACCTGCACGACGTACTCGTCGCTGTGAATCCGGTTGGTTAAGATGAACCCCCCGGTGATCCCGCCCATGACGATACTGAAGAAATACAGCAGTGTTCCGCCGCGTGGCGCATTGTAAGCGGCGTTCGGGCGGTTCACCTCAGTGCTGCTGCGCTCCTCGCTCCAGATATTGACGATCAGCAGGCTGGTGAGGGTGGAGACCAGAGCGATTCCCAGCAGGGTGTAGCGGAAACCATACTGGGAGATGAGCACATAGCCGGTGGCGAAGGTGCCGACAATGGCCCCTACGGTACTCCAGGCATACACGCGACCAGCGACTCGGCCTACATGGGCCACATCGGGCACCGACAAGCGGATCACCTGCGGCGAAACCATTCCCAGCAGGAACATCGGCAGGAAAAAGAGGCTGAAGGTCCAGCCAACGACCTGCAAGATCGGTTCCCAACCGCTAAAAACTTCTGTTCGGGTGACGATAGCCAGCATCACGAAGATGAGAACTGTCCCCCCGCCCGCCGCAATGAGTGTGCTGGCCAAGACGATGCGCGGGTGCAAGCGCGAATGGGGCCGGGAGGCCATATCGGCCAGCACACCGCCGAGGAAGTTGCCCCCCGCGGTTCCCGCGAGCATCACGCCGATCACCCCGGTCCAGGTGAAGAGCGAAACGCCCAGGTGTTGCGCCATGATCCGCGAGGCCGTCAGTTCGAGGGCCATCCCGCAGAAACTGGCCAAAAACACGATCAGATAGGCCTGTTTAATGTCGGGAAAGGCATAGGGATTGGTCGTTGCTGCGGCAGGATGAGCTGCGGATTCCAGGACCAGAGGCTTGTCCGCAGCCCGCATCAGAAACGCGACCCCGGCCAAGACGACCAACAATACTGCACAAACCCCCACCAGTGTATTGATCGTGAAGTTCGGGATCAAATAAAACCCCGTCAGATAGTTGCCAATGAGGCAACCAAGGGTTGAGAGAGCGAAAATCAGGCCGGCGACACGCCCTGTATGACCGACATCGGGTAACCCCAGTTTGATGGCCAGGGGGGTGAGCAAGCTCAGCACGAATCCGGCGGGTAAACACAGAAGTGTCGCCAGAAGGGGAATCCGCGGGCCTAAGGGGAGCGTTTTGTACAGCCCCGTGGCGTTGAGGAGCGACGGCAACACCAGCATCCATAACGCCGTCGCAGCACCGACTAGCAGCACAAGGCCCAACGTGCGCGGTGTGGGATAGCGATCAGCGAGTTTTCCCCCCCAACCGTTGCCCAACGCAATGCCGGTCAGGAAAACGCCGATAATGCTGGTCCACGTTTCCAAACTGGAACCGACAAACGGGGCCAACAACCGCCCCGCCACCAGTTGTAACACCAACAGAGCGGCGTTGGCGCAGAAAATCACCGCTCCCACAGACGCCAGCCGCCCTACCGGCACGGGAACCGATACCGGCACAGAAACCACAGCCGTACTCATAAAGCTTTCATCATCGGATGGATCAATAAACTCGTTAACGCCAAGCTACGTCTCCCAGCGCCGAACGGCTATCCACTTTGGCCAATGGCCTAAAATGATACGTCAGGATCGGCGCAGAGGAATTCTTGCGCCTCCTCGAGACCCCTGAAATTGTCGCAGCCCCTGGGCACGACTTACTCCTCCAACGCCATGAGTTCTCGATTCGTCATCGGCATCGATTTGGGCACCACCAACTGCGCCGTGGCTTACGTGGATACCGGGGCTGGCCCCGACGCGAAAGTGACAGCTTTTCCCATTCGGCAAGTCGTCGCACCCGGAGCTGTGGACGAGCGACCCTTGCTGCCGTCGTTTCTGTATCTGCCGGGGGAGGGCGAACAACCCGCGGGGGCACTGAAACTTCCCTGGGATGCCCACCGCGATTACTGCGTGGGTGAATTCGCCCGGGCGTTTGGCTCGCAAGTGCCAACGCGCTTGGTGTCGTCGGCGAAATCGTGGCTGTGCCATCCGGGTGTGGATCGGAAAGCTCCGATCTTGCCGCACCGGGCGGCCGATAGTAGCGCCCGCAAGATATCCCCCGTCGACGCCAGCACCCGCTACCTGACCCATCTGGCCGAAGCGTGGAACTTCGTCATGGCGCACAACACCCCCACGAATCGGTTGGAGGTGCAGGACATTGTGCTGACCGTTCCGGCCTCGTTTGATGCCGCCGCACGCGAATTGACCGTGGAAGCCGCCCGGGCCGCCGGCTTTGAGAATCTGACGCTGCTGGAAGAACCGCAAGCCGCCTTCTATGCCTGGCTCGATCGGGTCGGGGAGCAGTGGCGGCAACAAGTCAGTGTCGGCGAGCTGGTACTGGTGGCCGATGTCGGCGGCGGAACCACCGACTTTACGCTCATCGAGGTGAGTGACGATAACGGCAACCTCGCCCTCACCCGGCTGGCCGTGGGCGATCATTTGCTCTTAGGTGGCGACAACATGGATTTGACCCTGGCCTATTTCGTGGCTCAGGCGTTGGCCGCCAAAGGCACCAAACTCGATGCCACCCAGATGCTTCAGCTGACCTACGCCTGCCGGAATGCCAAGGAGGAGCTGTTCAGCGATCCGCAGCGATCCAGTGCCGCGGTCACCGTTCTGGGTAAAGGACGGTCGCTCGTCGGGGGGTCGATCAAGCATGAATTGAGCCGAGCTGATGTCGAGAAAGTGCTGATCGAAGGCTTTTTCCCGGAGTGTGCCCGCGATGCCGAACCGGCTCGTGGTCGTGCGGGTGGCCTGACGGAACTGGGGCTGCCGTATGTTTCGGATGCAGCGATTACCCGGCATCTGGCGGCGTTTTTGTCGCGTCAAGCGGAGTCGCTGGCCTCCCGAGAATCCGCCAACAGCGGGCGGAAAGGCAGCAATGGCATACCGTCGGCGGTGTTATTCAACGGGGGGGTGTTCAAAGGCGAGGTTCTCCGTCGGCGCCTGCTGAGTATTCTGGGATCGTGGGCCAAGGGTGCCAAAACTCAGCCAACGCGGGAGCTGTCGGGAGCCGATTTCGATTTGGCGGTAGCACGCGGAGCGGCTTATTATGGCCAGGTCCGGCGGGGCAAAGGCATTCGCATTCGGGGGGGAACGGCCCGGGCATACTACATCGGTGTGGAAACGAATATGCCCGCGGTCCCGGGTTTCGCTCCCCCGCTGAAGGCCATTTGTGTGGCCCCGTTCGGGATGGAAGAGGGTACTGAAACGGATGTTCCCAGCTACGAAATTGGCGTGCGTGTGGGGACCGAAGCGGAATTTCGCTTTCTCGGTTCAACGGTTCGCCGGGAGGATACCGCGGGAACCGTTGTCGAGGATTGGCAAGGGCAAATGGACGAGTTGTCGCCTGTGCGCACCACCTTAGAAGCCAAAGGGTCGGCCACCGCGGGTTCAGTCGTGCCGGTCCATCTGCAGAGCAAAGTGACGACGGTGGGCCAGTTGGAGCTGTGGCTCCAATCCCGCGATGGGAAAAATCGCTGGAAATTAGAATTCAACGCGCGCGAGGGGAAGTAGGACCCACTGTCGACTTACGCAAGAGATGTCGGTGAGCCGATCGCTCCTACCGCGGTCGGGGTTCCATCGTTGGCACTGTCCAATCCCAATCGTGGGCATCGTTGGCACTGTCCAATCGTTGGCATTGTCCATTGTTTGCGCTGAGGGGAGCCGTTCTGCAGAAGTAGCGGCGCCGCTTTCCGTCACAACGCATGGCGAAAGTACTTGTCGGTCAATCACTTCCGCCAAGAGAGGCTCAACAATCCATCCCTCCCACGAGTTTTCACCGCGGCGGAAGTGCTGACCAGCGCCTGCCGGTGCGAGTTTTGCACTCGCGGCGAACCCCACGGCAGCGTCGCGGCGGAAGTGCTGACCAGCCACCCCCGCCGCGAGGAACCAAGGAGCTTAGAAATCCCCAGGAATCACAAGGAGCTTAGAAATCCCCAGGAATCACTTCGCCGCGGTTGCGGGTGAGCAAGCTGAGAGCCAAATCGAGAGTCGCGGTTGCTTTCAAGAAGCGGATGCTGCCATCGGCCAAGCAAATGTTAGCACCGCCACTGTGGAAGGAATAAATTTCTTTGTCATTGATGCAGTTGACGACGCAAGGCCCTGAGGTCGGCAGAGGTGTACCCGGCACCCAACTGGGGTCAAAACCGTTGATGTTGATCCGGCCGTTGGGGTTGGCCCAGGACCCGTTCGTCCAAGTTTGAGTCGGGTCTTCTCGGCCCATGATGAAGCGGCGGTTCCGCCCGGCGCACTCGGCGAGGATCATCGTGTTCGACGTACCATCGGTAATGTCCACGATCCGTCGTTCTCCGCGATCGGTAGCGCTTTTGGTGTTTCCGAGGACGCCAATAAAGTTGGGATCGCCTTGTTGCACGAAGGGGCGAATGTAGGCTGACCAATGGGGATTGTTGGCCAAACGTTCGGTGGTGGCAGCATAGTCGGTAACCCCGCGAGTCGCATGGCGGCCATCCTGCGGCGCCGAGGGGCACAAAAACGTTGGAATGGTGATGCGAATGGCCCCCCCCGGGTCCGTATTGACACCTTCATCCCATGCTAAGTCGAAGCGGTAAAGACGGAACACATCATTCCGCTCGATATAGGGCAAAATGAACGGCGTCCACGAGTGGTTGCGGGCATCACCGTTGGGCCGTAGCAGGATTTGCCCCTGCGCATCCAAAGCCACGGTTAAGGCCGCGGGAAACCGGCCCACGGTGTCGTGATAATTGTGCAACGCTAAACCAAGTTGCTTCAGATTGTTACTGCACTTCATGCGGGCGGCGGCTTCGCGAACCTTTTGCACCGCCGGCAACAGCAAACCTATCAAAATCGCAATGATCGCGATGACCACCAACAGTTCAATCAGTGTGAAACCCAACCGGGCAGAACGAAAACGCCACATCGAATGTCACTCCTTCAAAATCCGGGGAATGATCTGTTGAGACACCCATGAAACATCACTTGGCCGAGATCCGGAACGGTTCCAACTCCGTAGGCCCGTCCTTCACAACAGCTGTCAGAGGCGTTCGCGCGGGGTTGCCGTATTTGGCCGGCAACTTGCTGCGCGGATTTTCCAACTCACGAGCATCGGGGGGATACCAAGTGATCACCACCTTGTACTCCCCCGGCGGGGCGCCATCCCCGTAGGGATGTGTCCGAAGGGTGAACGAACCATCGGCTTGAACAATCCCCGAAGGGATCAGAGCATTCGGACCCTCTGTTGCTTGGGCCGAATGCAACACCACGTTGGCCCCTTCCGCCGGTTGGTTGTCAAAAAAGACTTGACCTTTCACCGGATATAACTTCGGCCCGTCGGGACTACAGCCTCCAGCGATCACCAGCCCAAGGATGCCTGTGGCAGCCCACATGGCTTTTCGCATGGTGAGAGTCACCATCGGTTGCTCTCCACCGCCGAGGCCACGCTGGTAACGACATGCAAAGTTCCAGCACGTGGATGGATTGTGAATGGCGGGTGAGAGGGTACAGCGTCTGTCATCCTTTTGCAATGTGTTTCTCATAAATACGACGTTCCATCCAATAGTGAGTTCCTTCAGGCCGTACGCTTCGGGTTGCAGCGACCGAGGCCTGGACCAATCATCGGCACTTATTGTTTACATCGTTGATCGAAATTGTCAACATTTCTTCCCGGAAAAAATTCTCTTGGGGGTGGAGTTTGCTTTTCATTGAGGCTGCTATCCGACTGACGATGAGGGACCCGAGAGAAGCGGTGCGTTGAACAATGTGCGCATTTTGATGCGCGTGAGTTGTAAGTTCTTGTTTGAGAAGATCTTATTGGAGAACACCAGCCCGCCGCGAAAGTCGCCGTCCGATGCGGTGCGGATATGCCCCCGCGACCAGTCCAGTCGTTGGGGGGATGCAATGGAGGGCTAAAAAGTGTTCGAGGGAAGGCGAGCAGCAACGGAAGCTGCTGATTCTGGATTACGGATGCAATGGAGGGCTAAAAAGTGTTCGAGGGAAGGGGGGA
>JANWYJ010000044.1 GCA_025055115.1 Gemmata sp. | reverse complement strand
GCGCTGGTGATGGGCGTCAGATTCGGTGTCAGCCCCACGCAGCGGAAAATCTCCCGCGCAAACTCGTACCAAGTGCAATCGCCGCGATTGGTCACATGGAATAGCCCCTGAGCTTCGCGACGCAGCAACTCCACCGTGGTTTCCGCGACATCCACGGTATAACTGGGGGTACAGCGTTGATCATCGACCACCCGAAGCGGTTGACCGGTGGCAGCGAGTCGCAACATCGTCTCAACAAAGTTGCTCCCCTTGCCACCACTGCCCCAAACGCCATATAAACCGCAGGTCCGAATCACTAAATGGGATGCAGACGCGGCGAGAACGGCTTGTTCGCCCTGAAGTTTGCTGTGGCCATACACACTCACGGGGCCGGGCGGATCGTCTTCGCGGTAGGGCGTAGTGCGGGCTTGGTCGCGGCCGAAAACATAATCGGTACTGAAGTGAACCAATTTCGCCCCGCTGGCGCGGCAGGCTTCCGCAAGAATCTGCACCCCCACCGCATTGACGGCGAACGCCACCTCGGGTTCGGTTTCGGCTCGATCGACGAAGTTGTAAGCGGCACAATTGACGACCAGGCGGGGTCTCTGTGTGGCGAAAAAGGCGTGGATCGTGGCGGGCTGGGCTAAATCAACCTCCGCTCGGGTCAAGGCGACAACGGGGCCGAACGTGGCCAGTCGCGGCACCAGATCGCGTCCCAGTTGGCCGCAAGCCCCCAGAACCGCCACCGTCATGACGAACCCCTCCCACCAAGCAGCACCGCCCGGGGGTCGACCGGGCGGTGGGTGTGATCCGCGGCCAGCGGTCGCGACTTAGGGTTGTTTGGTTTCCGCGGGGGCCAGGAAGCTTTTATCACTGGTGCGGATCGTGGTCACTTGTTGCTGCGTCAGTTCAACCTTGGTATCCGCTCCACCAATGACCACCGTCAGATCGCCTTTAAGTTTCAGTTCCAAGCGGGCAAAAGCGATGCGCTGATTCTTCGGATCGTAGTAGACGACTCCTTCGCTTTTCGGTTCCGTTTTCAAGCTGCTACCTTCTTTGATGCGGAACAAGAGCGGATCGGTGGTATCTTTCGGCGCGGTGTATTGAATGACCGCTTCGACTTGAATTTTGTCCATATCTTTATAATCCCCTTGGGTTTCCGTTCCCATGTGGGTGAATTTGTAGGTCAATTCGTAAGAACCGATCGGACCCAGGTTGAGGGTGGTTTTGCGTTCCCATTTGTCATCTTTTTTCTTCGGGCCATCGGGCAGTAGCTTGTAGGTGGGGTCGGCCATTTCTTTGAGGGCATCTTCGGTCATCACCTTCTTGAGCAACTGATCCATTTGCCCACTGCCGGCCCCGAGCTTGGCAATGAAGTCGTTTTTGCCTTCCACCTTCTCGACTTTGTAGTTTTTGCCCAAAACCACAGTCAGTTCGAGGTCTTTGAGGTTTTTGAAGAAATCGACTAGGCCGGGGTTGCTCGCGCCGCCGGGCTGGGCCGGTTGGGTCGAGTCGTAATTGATGGGATTGCCCGAAATGTCGATGTTCATCTTCAATCCTTCGATCCGCTGTTTGAGCGTCACGCGGGAGAACTTCTCCATGCCTTCTTCGGCAGGTTCTTCCTTGATGGGCGTCCATTGGTAGAAGAATTGGCTTTTTTGTTGCTGCGCGAGGTCCTGCCCCTGCACTTTGATTTGTTGGGTCACCTCGGTGGTCATTTCTTGATAAAACGGGACGAACTCGCCCTTCTCATTTTTGAATTTGAGAGTGAACGCCCGCGGTTCCTGGCCACCAGCCACAGCGGCCAAACCGATGCCGAGCAATGCGGCAATAACATAACGGCTGCGGAGCACAGTCAAACCTCCCATAAAGCCCTCATTTTTCGGCCCCCTCGGGGGTGGGTTCCGATTGTTCTACCTGTGGGTGAGCGGGAAGCAAGAGTCGCTGGGAAAAGGAGCGCGCTATTGTTACCGAACACTTTGTCAGCGGTCTTTGGCGTGGTTCCCCTCGGCATGCCGCCTCTCGGTTTGCTAAAGTGAACGGGATCAGCAACTTCAGGCAGTTGTTGAGGCATAATTATGCGCTGGTGGCTTGTTGCGCTGGTGTTCCTGGTGGCTAGCGCGGTGATGGTCGTGCGGATCGGCAGTTGGTGGCGGGGGCTGGAACTGGCCAAGCCGCTGCCTGTGCCCAGCGGCGATCAGGAAATCGCGTGGATGCATATTCCGACCAGTGGTGAAACGTGGGAGCATTTCGTCTGGGGCCTGAAGCGTGCCGAAATGGCGACGACCCAAGGGCTGCGCGGTCTTCGCGTGGACGATGCCGCGGCATTTCCCGATCGGACCACGGCGGTACCCGAAGTGGTCATTTCCCGGGACGGATTCGCCGGTCGCATCCGGGTGCGCTGGTACAAAATCACAGACTATGCGGCCACAGCGGCTTGGGTGCAAGCCCTCGCCCAGCGCGACCCGGCACCGTTGGCAATCGTTGGCGGCTGGTCGAGCGACCGTGCCCGCGAGTTAGCCGAAGCCATGGCCTCCACCGCCTGGCCAGGGGAAAAACCCTTGCTGCTACTGGCCACGGCCACAGCGGAATCCGTCTATCTGGAAGAAGATAGTTACCGACCTGACTATCAACCGCCCAAACTGTTAAGCCTCTACGAACGATCGTACCGGTTCTGCTTTACCAATCGGCAGATGGCCGACGCCGTCACCGATTTCGTCATGAACGATCCGGAGTTACGCCCTGGTCCGGTGGTGTTGCCGGGATTGCGCCTTGTCCCTAGCGCTGCCGCTGGGCCGCGGGCCATCCTGCCAGGATTGGCCGAGATGCTCGTGGGCACTGCCGGTGTGCCGGTGTTGGCCAACCAAGTGGTGGAGCGGCCCGGCTGGCCGGCATTCGCGATGATCTGGAAAGACGATCCTTATTCACTGGATTTGGCGCAACAGTTCCGCGCGGCCCTCGCCGAGCAAGGTGAACGTCCTGGCCGCCCACGGGTTTTCGTCGAATCGAGCCTCATTCCGTTCAGCACCGGGCGGTTGAACCGACCCAACCCGTTTGAAGCGCAGGTGGTCGATCACATTCTGGCCAATCTCCCACGCCGGGCGGAGCGAACGCTTCTGGTGATTCCGACGGTTACTACCCCCGCACGGCGCGTGCTGAGCGCCTTGGCGTTGGGCACTCCCGGTTCCGCACGCCGATTGGTCGCCATCACCGGCGATGGCATCCCCATCAATGCCCTTTTCCGCGACGGCGACGTGTTGTGGCCGGTTCGCTCGATCCCCATTCCCCTGGTGCTGTTCACCCACGCCAATCCCTTCGATTGGGACGAACCGGGGAGTACGGCAGCCCCGCCAGGCTATGAATTGCCCCCCCCCACACATCCTGGCGAAGTGAAAAACAGTACGGAAGACATCCAGTTGTTCACCCTCATGGGCGAGGTTCTCGTCCGAGCGGCCTTCCCCGACGACAGCAACCGGTTGATCCCCGACGCCGATGCCCTCTTGCAGCGGTTTCAAACACTCGATCCACCCTTTTTCGACTGTGAATCGGGTAACCGGCTCGCCGGTTCGGGAGAGTACGTCATTGTGCTGCGCCCAGCAGTGCGTGCCGACGGCGTTGTGACGTATCCTGATGCCCATCTGGAAGTTTGGACGCGGCCCAATAATGGCCTGTGGACCTGCATCCACACCCGGCCGATCATTCAAACGAACCGTTTCGGCGGAGGGGCGAACGAATGACCGCAGTCCCTCCGCTTCCCGAAGCTCCCCCCCTGGCGGTCGGACGCTATATCGGCCGGCTCGCCCCCCTGGCGGTGCTGTGGGCGGTGTTGGTGGGCTTACTCGGCTGGCTCCTTTACACCCGGGCGCTGTGGAGTGAAGAATCCGATCGCGCCAACGTCCGCGAATGGCTCGATAATACGCGGATTTTCCGCAAAACTCTGGCGGAGCTGGTTCGCGAATATGTCGAATTGCTCACGGCCGAAAGTCGGGGCATCGATCATGCCGAACGGGTGACAACCAAGCGGGCCGAAATCGACGAGCACTTGCGGGCAATGGTCGAGCCAACGCGGGTTTACGGCGGCCAATTGCCCTTATTCCCGAATTTGTACTTCGTGGAGATCGAATTCGCCGGTATCACGGACCACGACGGAAACCCTGTGGCGCCGATCGGTTGGACTTCGCCCAAGCCACGGCCAGGGGGGCCAGCGCAACAACAACTCCGCACCCTCGAATACCAAACCCCGCTGACCCGGACCTCAGGGACCGCGACGATCCGCTGTGTCTATCAACTCCACTCGTTCAACCGCATCCAGAAGCAACAGGATGAATACCGCTTCTGGCAGATGGTAGCCGCGGCGATCCTCGTGCCCACCATGCTGATCGCCGTCTACCTGGTGGGGCGATTTTTGCGTCGGGAGCGCTTGCGGGAATTGGAAAAATGGCGGGCCGCCGTGGACGCCGAACACCGGCAGCGCGAACTTCTGGCCGCGCAAGTGGAACGCGAATTGATCGAACGGCATCTGCTGGAAACCCGCGTCAAACAGCAAGAAGCGGAACGGGCCACCGAAGAACTGACGCGCAAGTTGCTCGAACAAGAACTCGAGGCAGCCAAATTGGCCAATCGCGCCGCGGCGGCGGAGCGGTCGGCCTTGGAAATGCGGTCGCAACTCTATGCTAGTATTGGAATTATGGCCGGCAGCTACGCCCACAACATCAAAAACTTGTTGGTGCGGCCCAATGACCTGATCACCCGATGCATGGAAGCCACCCGCGACCTCGAACAACACCACATGCTCGCCGAGGTGAAAAACACGCTCGCCACCGTCACCGAACGGCTGCAGCAGATTCTCCGCACGGTTCGCCGCGACCCTACCAATGCCGCCATCACCTCCGTCGATCTGAACGCCTTGGTCCGCGAAACTCAACACACTTGGGCCGAAATGGGCCGCGAAAAATGGAAATTGACGTTGATCGCCGACGTCCCCCCTGAGCCGGCTGTCATCATCGGTGACTTATCGCATCTACAACAAGCGATTGAAAATCTGGTCTTCAATGCCCGCGATGCGACTTTCGAGATGCGGAACTATCTCCGCGACGAAGCCAAACGCGAAGTCGATCCGGCGGTCCGCAAGAAAAAACTCCTCGAGGCGGCCGCCTGGCGCGGGGAAATCCGCCTCATCTGCCGTTCCGACGGCGATCACATCGTTTTGGAAGTGCGCGATAATGGCATTGGCATGACCGACGAGGTCCGCCGCAACTGTCTCAAAACCCACTTCACCACCAAACGCGACAACGCCCTCTACGAAGGCTACAGCGCGGGCATGGGTTTGGGTTTATCGTTTGTCGCGATGGTTCTCGAACATCACCAGGCGACGTTGGAAATTGATTCGGCCCCCCGGCACGGGACGACCTTTCGTGTTCGCTTCCCGCGGGCACCATCCAATCCCCCCGCCCAATCCCCACCATCCTGACGCGGGCATTTTCGCGTTCACCAATCACTTCGGCGGCATCGTCCACAACCCGCGCAATCCGCATCATCCTGACGCGGGTATTTTCTCAAACACTGATCTTCATGGCATGCTCCATGCCCAGAGGTGACAATCCCCATCCTGGCGTGGGTATTTTCTCAGCCGCTATTGTCCCGACGGGCTGCCGGGCAGTCCTGCGGATTTTCGGGTAAACGCCAATCGATCGGTTCCTGCCCCGAGGCGATCAGCGCGGCATTGACTTTCGAGAACGGCTTACTGCCAAAAAAACCATTGGCCGCAGACAGCGGCGACGGATGAGCGGACTTAATGATGACATGCCGACGCGAATCAATCAGCGGAATTTTCTTTTGCGCATAAGCGCCCCATAAGAGAAAAACGATGGTCCGTGGTTGGGCATTGACCGCGCGAATCGCGGCATCCGTGAATTGCTCCCACCCTTTGCCCGCATGTGAATTCGGTGCCCCCTCACGGACTGTCAAACACGCATTCAATAGCAACACCCCCTGCTTGGCCCACGAGACCAAATAACCATGCTTGACCGGCTTAATACCCAAATCATCCTCCAATTCCTGATAGATATTGCGGAGTGAACCGGGCAAGCGCACGCCGGGTCGTACCGAGAAACACAGGCCGTGCGCTTGCCCAGCCCCCGGATATGGGTCTTGGCCCAGGAGAAGTACCTTCACCTTGTTGAGAGGGGTGTAGCGAAAGGCGTTGAACACGTCGGCCGCTGGCGGGAAAACCGTGGCTTTTTTCCGTTCTTCAGCCACAAATTGGGCCAATTGCGCCCAATAAGGCTTGCGTGTCTCCGCATTCAACGCCGCCAACCACGACGGGTCCAGGTCCGCGGGCAATCCAGGTACCCCGGGGGGTAACGGGGGCAGTTCCTCCGCAACCGGTGAGACCGTCGACGTCGACGTCGCCTCGGAGCGGCCCACCGCCGGGGTAGCCTTTCCTTGGCGGGCCGGCTCCTCCACAGAGGGTACCGAGGCCGACTCTTCGTCAAATAACGAGGGGGTTTCCGATTGGGGCTTCTTTTTGGCCATCCGCGCATCCTCGGCAAAGACTGTGGAGAATACTTTACCCGCTGCTCGATTTACGTGCATCGCCCGTTGCCGAGAAATGTAGCGCGGTACTTTCTCGACGCCGTCGTGGGCCGTAGGCGTAGTGGGGATCACCGGGACTGGTAAAACCTCTGGACCATGACGTCATAGTCCTCTATCCCTTCTAGCGTAGGCATGGTGGGGATGACCGGGACTTGTGAAACTGCCAGGGCCACGCATGCCGTGAAACAAAGTGAGGTGCAGACATAACGCGGAAAGACTGGCGGCGCCAGAACATAGTCTCTCTGATCACATCGCGTGGCCTTAGAACACTCCGTGGTCTCAGGACATTCCGTGGCCTTAGAACACTCCGTGGCCTTAGAACACTCCATAGCCACAGGACATTCCGTGGCCTAGAAGACTCCGTGGCCTGGAACACTCCGTAGCCGCAGGACATTCCGTGGCCTGGAACACTCCGTGGCCGCAGGATATTCCGTGGCCTTGGGAGCTGAGCGACAGCTCGTGTCCGCACGGGTGGTCGAAGAGACGTTTGAATTGCTATGTGTGGTGGCCTTGGGAGCTGAGCGATAGCTCTTGTCCGCACAGCCGCGAGCGCCTATAGTTCATGGAAGAACTGTGTGCCCGTAGCTCAACTGGATAGAGCGTCGGCCTCCGGAGCCGAAGGTTACAGGTTCAACTCCTGTCGGGCATACTTCCGGCCATGCCCTCATTCCTGCTCGATCGTCCTCAACTCCTGGCCGTCGTCGTCCTCAACTCCTGCCCGTCATCGTCCTGAATTCCGGGCCGTCGTCGTCCTCAACTCCTGGCCGTCATCGTCCTCAATTCCTGGCCGTCATCGTCCTCAATTCTTTGTCCCATCAGCACTTCGGCGGTGAAGAAGCGGACGCGGACCCGACGCTTTCCCACGATCGTCCTCTATTCCTGGCACCCTCAGCACTTCGGAGCCACTGGCCGATTCCTCGCCCGTATTTGCACATCCTTGTTCGTCACCGAGAACACGAAAAAGTTGTTGCAGCGTAGTGACTATGATCGTTGTTATTGATGGGTTCCGTCCTGGTTCGTCACCGAGAACACGAAAAAGTTGTTGCAGCAGCCAATGTGCTTCCTCGCCGGTATTTGAACGTCCTTGTTCGTCACAGCCTTCGGCCGCGTCCGAGGCGGCCCGCAGCCGAAAGGGCTGTGCAAAATGCTGGGCGCGTTCCATCATCAAGCGACCCAACACCTCGCCCACCACGTCATAATACGCTGCAGCCATACGCTGCAGCCGCAAGTGCTGTGCAAACTGCTGTGCGCTAGCCCCCTGGCCCCCGAGCGCCATCGTTCCAAAACCCATCACTGGTCATCTTCAGGAGAAGACGAGAATCTACCTCTCGTGCCCCTAGCGCCATCGTTCCAAAACCCATCACAGCCGGGAATGCTGTGCATAATGCCGTGGGCTAGCCCCATTACCATCGCCCCCCCGGATCATCTCTGGAAATTTGTTTACGATCTCCCGCTTCTAGTGCAAGGATCGGGCCGACCACCCCAGAGAGGCCGCGGGGAAGTCGTTCACGATCTCCGGCTTCTAGTGAAAAGATCGGGCCGACCACCCCAAAGCGGAAGATGGGGCCGCCACCTGATCCCAACTACTCAGACTCGCTTGCACAGATGGAGGAGTGCCCCACCTGCGTGCAAAGACTATGACGTTTCAGGGCATGGTGCGTTGAATGTAAATGATGACAATCCGCTTGAGGGTTTCGGGGAGTGCTTCAAATTCCTTCTCATCGAGTCGGCCATCGTTGTTGGTATCGAAGCGACGGAACAGATTGCGCCCCTGCTCGGGGATAACCACCCCATCTTTGGGGAACTTGAAGTTCGCGACATCGACATTCAACCCACCGAGCCAACCATTCGGATCATAGCTGCCCGAATCGACTACAAATTCGACATACCCCAGATGCATTTCATCGTAAGTCTGCGGTCCCCAGCGTACCGTGCGTTGGGGGTCTGGGTTGGCTGGGTTATTCTTGCTGTTGTCGTACCAAGCGGTGTAGAGAATGGAGCTGCCGCGGGGAACTTTGACGGGGTCGGCAAAGCGGTATTGCAGTTGCCAGTTGAAGTCGTAATGCGGCACATCGAGCAGGGTGGTGGTTTGCCCATCGGGGGTTTTGAGGGCGTACTGCATCGCTTTGCCACGCAAATGGGCGTGCGGGAAGAGGGCGAGAATCCGGGCTTCAAAGGGAACTTTGGGAATCGCGGCGGTCACTTTGTGGTTGTCGGCTCCAGGGGGGATCACCAGCGCCGGATTGGCGATCCCCACGACATGAACCTCGTGGCGCGGTTTTTCCTTCGCGAAGATGAGACCGAGTTTGGTTTGGTCGGTGGTGGCTCGGCCGTTGGGCGTGTAGTGAATTTGGAAACGGAGGGTCGCGCCCTTAGGCAATTTCTTGGCGTACCCTTCGGGGTAAATGAGTGTACCATTACCGGGAACGTAGGCCGCAAAGAACCCAGCCGCTTCGCTCAACGGCATCCGTTGCCCCTTGGGGGTGGCGAACACCAACACATGGTGAACCACATCGCGGGCGGTCGGCTGCACTTCCAGTGCTTGCACCCAGCGGTCGTCGTCGAAGTTCGTCTCGACGCTGACGTTCTGATACGGCATCGTGCCTTCGGCCTTGACCGCGATGGGCCGAGGAATTTGGTACACCACATCGGGTGAGCCGATGAGCCAGCCACTTTCGAAGTTGCGTGGGAGGGGAGCATCGGCGGGATCGCCCTTTGCCAGATCACCGGCCAACCAGGCCAGCAGGTCATTTTTGTCGGCCTCAGGAAGGGTCCGGTCGTTGGAGAATGGGGAGATTTCGCCTTTCTTAGGGGCCGCGGCGAACCAAGGCGGCATGGTGCCTTTCGTGACCACTTTGCGAATCATGCCTTTGTGGTCCACCACATCGTCGTAAGTATCCAGAGCAAAAGGAGCTACGCCACCAGCACGGTGACATTCGACACAATGGGTTTGCATGATCCGCGCAATGCGGGCGTGATAAGTGAGCGGAACGGCGGGGGCTTTGGCCACAGCGGGTGTCAGTTCACAGCCCGGAGCAGTGGTAGCCGCAATCACCGGGTTCTTCTTGTTCAACAGGTCAGTAAGAGCCACCTTCAAGTAGTTGAAGCGAGGGGCATCCAAGGAATAGCCCAGGCCGTATTGGTCATCAATAGCGCCACGATAGCGGAGGGTGCGGGCTGAGTCCAAAACAAACACTTCCGTGGTCGACGTCGCTCCCAACGCCGCTGTCAGAACGCCCTCGGTGTCGTGAACGTAACGGCCGGCGAAGCCGTGATCCACAGGCTTGTCGGTTTTGGTCGGGTTAACGAACAGAAAGGCCACCCGTTTCTCCGCAAATTCCTTCTCCAACCGTTGCAAGACAGGTGTATACTTTTTGCACAGCGGGCAGGTTGTGTTGGTGAAAGCAATCACCGTCAATGGGTATGTCTGAAAATCCGACAGTCGGCCCGGCCGGCCCGCGGAATCAGTGAAGGTCACATCGGGTACCATACGCCCAACGCCCGCTTCCGCTGCCAAGCGTACTCGCGGAGCTTCCTTCGGGTTCGGATCAACTTTCTGGGCCGCCGGTTCCTGGGCGACGACTGTCGCTACGGCGAGACTCAAGAGTAGGAATGTGGCCATCAATCGCATCGTTGCGGCTCAGGCTCGGGGTTAGATGCAATAACACTGTGAATAGTATACCCAACCGGAGCCAGAAAGTTTCAGTTCAGAAATGGTGA
This sequence comes from Gemmata sp., assembly GCA_025055115.1. Taxonomy (GTDB): domain Bacteria; phylum Planctomycetota; class Planctomycetia; order Gemmatales; family Gemmataceae; genus Gemmata. Next base: position 475 of record JANWYJ010000044.1, on the reverse strand, counting down.
GCAGAATGACGCACCGCTGTGCTACACAACACCACTCCGGCTCCCCGACTCTGCCAAATGGTGCATTCCATACGACGATATCCCCGACGTGTCCGCAAGGCACGACGGACGATCTGGCTACCCTACTTCCAGAAGGTTCATTCAATAGGACTGTGCCCCTAAGGTTCGGATGGATGGGGATTCCCCGTTGCAGGGATTAAGTCGTCACTGAACCACAGACTAATGACGATCTGCGGTTCTGACGGATGGGGATTGCCCATTGCAGGTTATCCACGGACGGACAACAGCGTACCGAGAGCGCACCAGTTCCCTGCAGGCTTCAGCTTGTCAGTCCTGGCCGACCTCAGGTCAACGACAACACGCCAAAAGCGCACCAGTTCCCTCACAGACTTCAGCCAGGATGACCGTCGTTTGGTGATTGTGAATGTCAAGGTAATAATCAACCCGGTTCTTTCTCAACAAAGGGTGGTGCCGA
>JANWYJ010000035.1 GCA_025055115.1 Gemmata sp. | reverse complement strand
TTTGTTCAGGGACTTTCGGTAGGCGGTGGCGTTTGGTCCATCGCACTGAGTTCGGCCGGTTCCTTTTTCGATTGCCACCATGCGTAAAGTACAGCCAGTGCAGCGACGGCGGCTATTCCTCCCCCCATGAGGGTGTTGCCCATTCCGTCTTTGACGTTGTGGAGAATGACCAGCGGCAAAGCCAGCAAACTCACCATGTTCATCACCTTGATGAGCGGGTTGATGGCTGGGCCGCTGGTATCTTTGAGGGGGTCGCCCACGGTGTCGCCGGTGACCGCGGCTTTGTGTTTCTCGCTCCCTTTGCCGGTGTTGCGGATAGGATCTTTGGGTTCGTCTTCGATCATCTTTTTCGCATTATCCCACGAACCCCCCGCGTTCGACATAAAGACCGCCAACAATTGCCCGCTGAGAATCATGCCCGCCAGAAAGCCCCCCAAGGCAAACGGCCCCAAGAGGAAGCCCACAACCAAGGGGGTGCCGATCGCCAAGAAACCAGGGCCGATCAACTCCCGTTGGGCGCTGCCCGTGCAAATACGGACCACTGTACTGTAGTCGGGCGGTATCTTGCCCGACATGATGTCCGGGTTGCGGAATTGCTTGCGGCACTCAAAGACAATCAGATAGGCCGCCCGACCGACGGCACGGATGGTCATGCTGCTGAAAAGAAACGGTACCGCCCCGCCAATAAGCATACCAATGAACACCAGTGGTTCGGCCACGGTCAGCCGGGCTGCTCCAGCCGTGAAATCACCGATGAGCAACTGACCGATTTTCTCTTCCGAGCCGGTGACCAAAACGGCAATAAAACTGGCAAACAGGGAAACGGCCGCAATCACGGCCGAACCGATAGCGATGCCTTTGGTGATGGCTTTGGTGGTGTTACCAACGGCGTCGAGGTCGGCCAGAATTTGCCGCGCCGCTTTGTTTTCGGTGTCGCTGAGGAATTCTGGTTCACCTTCACGCAACGGGCTGCCATCGACACGGCGGTTGTAACCCATCTCCCCGATGCCATTGGCGTTGTCGGCGATGGGGCCGAACACGTCCATGCTGATCGTGTCGCCGGTCAGCGTAAGCATGCCGATGCCCACCATAGCCACTCCGAAGGCGATGAAGAGCAAATTATCGGTATCGCCGCAAACCAAAACAGCCCCCAAAATGGCCGCGGAGATGATCAGTACCGCCCACACGGAACTTTCCAGCCCCAACGCCAAGCCGGAGATGATGTTGGTTGCATGGCCGGTGCTGCTGGAGCGGACCACTTCCTTGACCGGGCTGTATTCCGTACTCGTCCAATACTCTGTGCATTTGTTTAAGGCTACGGCCAACAGAATGCCCAGCAAGCAGCACCAGGCGACCGCCAGATTCGTGCCATTGCGCAGGGGAACGTGATAGCGGAATTGCGCCAGTTGCAGTAGCGTGGCATAGCCGCGGTTGTCGCCATCTTGGGGCAGGCCCCGGTTGCGTAACTCGCTCACCAATTCCCGCAGATGCTCGTCATCGCTATGAGCCAGCTTCACCTTGGTGTTGGCCAGTTCTTTCTTTTTCGCTTCATCCAATTGTCGCCATGCCGCCAAGGCCACGGCGCGGTAACGATCCACTTCCGCTTCCAGCGTCAAGGTACTTTCGGCATTGCGTTCAGGACCACTGCGCTTCCGCCGCAGTTGTTGCACCAATTCGGCCAGACGAGCTTCGTTGGGGGGAGCCGGAAGTTGCAGTTGCGTGCGAATGTCGCGGTTATCGTACAGTTCCGCATACATCCCGCGGTCGATGCCCCGTTCGACAATGTAGGCTTCATCAAACTGAAGGTAGATCAAGCCCAAAAACATGAAACCCAAGGTGCTGATGACCGCACTGCGCCAGAAACCGCGGTTGATGCTGTGCATGGCGATGGCACTATCGCCGATCGTGATACCCCGACCCACCAGGGCCGTACTGAGAATGCTGGCCACCACCCCCACGGCTTGAACCAAAAGGGGGAAAATCATCCCCTTATAGCCAAAGGCCGCGTAACCGAGCATGACCGCGGCCACCATCGTGACCGAGTAGCTCTCAAACACGTCGGCGGCCATGCCGGCACAATCGCCGACATTATCCCCCACGTTATCGGCGATGGTCGCGGCATTGCGGGGGTCGTCTTCGGGCACGTTGGCTTCCACTTTGCCGACCAAGTCCGCCCCGACATCCGCAGCTTTGGTGTAAATCCCCCCCCCGACCCGCATGAACAACGCCAACAGCGAGCCGCCGAAACCATAACCGATCAAAATTTCATAGGCTAATTCGCCAAAAACCAACAAAATGAGCACTCCGCCCAAAAGGCCCAATCCACAGGTGAACATCCCGGTGATCGTCCCGGTGCGGTAGGCCATGCGCATGGCATCGCCGAAGTTTTCGCGAAAGTCGCTTCGCGCTGCCCGCGCCGCCGCGGCGACCCGCAGGTTGCCGGCCGTGGCCAAGCGCATGCCGGTGAAACCCACCGCCGCCGAAAACGCAGCCCCCATGAAGAACGCCAAGGCCCGCCCGAGGGCCACCGTCTTCAGTTCACTGGCCGAGTGAATACCCGGGCTGGAATCATCCGGCCATTTCACCGCCCCAATCACGAACGACAAAACCAGAACAAAAATGATGACCACCGAGAATTGCCGATACAAATACGCATTGGCCCCCTGGCGCACCGCATCGGCCACTTTTTGCATCGCCGCGGTCCCGGTATCGGCGGCGTAAACCTGCTTCATCAGCCAACCGGCATACCCCAGGCCACCAATAGCTACGAGAAGGCACGCCAGCAAACCCAGCTTTTCACCGATGCCATAGGCGCTTGAGGTGATGAAGCCGAATGGCTGCCAACTATCGCCCAACAGACTCAGGGAATGCGTCGGAGCCGCACCCAGCAAGCCCAACGGCAACACACACACCAGCGCAAGCCACCAGGGAAAACGAAGTCGTTGCCAGCGAGAGCGTGAGAGAGACATGGGGCAATCCTGAGCGTGTCTACAAACCTTCAGTAACCTGCCAACCGGGGGCCAAACGTGGGGTTCGGAGAGGTCGAACTCCCCACACGCCCGGCCGGTTGGAATAACCACGTAGCTTGTGACAAACTTCACAAGCTGTCAAGAGAGCTAAGATTAGTTAGAGGTCCTGCCAGCGTCCACCGGGGTTTCTCCACCCACAAACTGTTGAACAATATCCACTCCGACGATCTCACTCCAAGCCGCTTGCAACCGGCGCAGGAGCGGACCTGGCCAGACGAAATCACAATAGCGATCGCGAACACCCCACCGCCGCACCCCCGCAACACAGAAGGCCGTACCCGCGAGTAAAAGTTCCGTGGGCAGCGGCTCATGGGCGGTGAGTCCTTCGCGCCAGTCCGGGCGAACTAGTCCGCTGATGTCGAGAGCTGCTGTGGAGTGCTTCAATCCCAGCGTGTCGCAGAGTTCCCGGATCACCTGAACGCTGATGCTTTTTTGAACATTCCGTTCATCTGGGAAAATGACGGTCTCGCCAAACACAGCGATAATGGAACCAATCGCAGTATCCGCGGATGACCCGTTGATGACGACCGGTACAACCGACGGATCGGATGCCGGAGGGTCGAGCTGCCAGTGGTAATCGGAATGCGGATCGCGGATGACCTGCGCGGCCACATGCCAATGCAACCGGCTACGGTGCTTGATACGGGGAGGTACCAACGCCAACTGATCCGTTGGCTGAATCCCGGCGATGGCCAAAGTAACACCGTGGGTGAAAAACTTCTGGTAACGCTTCCACGGCAGCGGATAGGTCAGCATGCCCAACGTGCCCCGGCGGGACGAGGATTCTCCCCCCGCGGCATCCTTCGCTGCCGAACGATAGTAACCCACCGGCCCTGGTGTCGCAAAGGTCACCAATTGGAACTCGCCACCAGGGGGCACAAACGGTGCATTCTGGGCGACCAGCTCCTCAGCAATCGCAGTCAGTTCGGCATCGGTCCATTCCAACGGAACATAACACGCGGCGCAATCTTGCCGGAAACGGGCGAGGTGATCGGGCCAGCGGAAAAGTTTGTGACGAAATGTACGAGCATTATCAACGATCGTCGCCCCCGAAACAAAGCCAGCATCGTCCAGGGGTAACGCGGCTTCCGCAAACGGGATGAACCGACCGTTGTAATACACCAGCGGCTGTTTCATAACGGTGATGATTATCCCGCACAATCCGAAGGGCAACCACACCTTGACGGCAACCACACCTTGACGGCTACTAGGGCTTGGAAGCAACCACACCTTGACGGCAAACCGCCCTTCTTATCCTCTGCCAGTGGCTATTTCATCAGGCGATGATGGCGTGGGGGATTCGCGCTCTGGCCATGCTCGGCACTCAACCGTACACGCCAGAGTACGGTTCAGCACGCTGTGGCGTGGGGGATTCGCGGTCTGGCCGTGGTTGCCACAGCGTCGTTGCCAACGGCTGTGTGGTTGGTACAGCGTCGTTGCCAACAGCTGTGTGGTTGGTACAGCGTCGTTGCCAACAGCTGGTTCAGGGGATGATGATAGCTTGGGGGCGATTATTCTTATTATCGATGAATATTGTGACAATTTGTTGCTGAAGCCTTTAGCTCCCTTCGGCCGGTGAAGCCTTCAGGCCGCTCGCGCCAACGCCGACCGACCCATGACGCGATCCAGAAGCTCCAGGGTGCGGGCAGTGGCCCCTTGTTGCCGTTCCACCAATGCTCGGGCGGCTTGCCCCATCCGCTGCCGCCGCTGGGAGTCGCTGAGCAGTTGCGTCAATGCCGCTTCTAATTCCGCGGCATCGTGAATCATCACGGCACCTCCAGCTTCGAGCAAGCGCTGCGCGGCGTCGCGGAAGTTCCACACATGCGGGCCAAACAGGCACGGCACCCCGTAGCCGGCGGGTTCGATCATGCTCTGCCCGCCGCGAATGCCATCCAAGCTGCCGCCGGTGAAGCCCACATCAGCCAGCCCCCACGCGGTTGCCAGTTCGCCGACCGTATCGAGCAGTACCACTGGCGGCATCTCCGGCAACGGACTGTGCAAGCTCGAACGGCGAACCCACGGCCAGCCGCGGGCGGCAATCAACCGGGCTACTTCGTCAAAGCGATCCGGGTGCCGCGGCACAAGAAGTAACCGCAAATGGGGAAAACGAACCCGCAACCGAGCGAAGACATCGAGAACAATCGCTTCTTCAGGAGCATGAGTACTGCCCGCCAGCCACACCAACGGCCGCGGGGCATCATCGTTTTCGGCATGGTGGGCAGTCTCACCACCGGCGCGGCGCTGCGGAATCGATCGTGGGCGCAGGCCCAAGAGTTCGGCGAGATGGGCGGTCTTCAGGGATTGGGGCAGCCCCGTCGCACCATCGTATTTGATCGATCCGGTCACATGGACGCACCGCGCCGGCACCCCCAGCTGTTGCAGCCGCCACGCATAATCGCCATCCTGAGCAGCCCAGCAGCTGATGTAGCGAAAGAGGAATCGGTAGGCGCTGGGACCCACGCGGCACCAGCGGCGGAAGCTCCGCGGACTGAGCCGAGCATTGACCACCACAACCGGGATGTGGCGCCGGCCCGCGGCGGCCAGAAAATTCGGCCACAACTCACTTTCTACCAACACAATCAGAGAAGGGGCAATCGCCTGCAGAGCCGATGCAACCGCCCATGAGAAATCGAAAGGCCAAGCGATAACCGGCAGATCGCGGAACCGCCGCCGGGCTTCGGCCAAGCCCGAATCGGTTGTCGAAGAAACGACGACACGCCAATCAGGATGTCGTTGGCGAAACGCTGGCACAAGTGTTCCCAGAAGATGGATTTCGCCAACACTGACGGCATGGAACCACACCACGGGGCCTGGTTGCGCAGGGGGGAGGCGGACACGCCCCAGAAGCTTCGCGGCCCATTCCCGGCGATAGCGGCCGGTGGTTGCAGCCCGCCAGAGAAGCCACGGCGACAAGGCAATCAACGCCAGGAAGTAAAGGAGGTCGAAAAGCATGGGATTCCATCCCCTCCAGAAGACCGGCAGGGGCTGCCGGCCACTCCGACGCGATCCTAACTGCGTGGGGGCATTGGGCGTTGCTTAGCGCTTGCCCGCTTCGATTTTCATGTGACAGTTTTTATACTTTTTGCCGCTGCCGCAGGGGCAGGGGTCGTTGCGGCCCACCTTGGCCCCGGTGTTGCGGATGGGTTCGGCCTTTTTCTTCTCGCCGCTACTGGTTTGTAGCTCCGCGGCACTGGCTTGAGCTTGGCGGGCTTGGGAAGCTGAGATGGCCGCGGCATGTGTCGCTCGGGCACCGGCCCAGAGGGCTTCGCGGGCTTCGTCGTCGCCCATCTCCTCGATGCGGAAGATGGCTTCGGTGGTGCGATCGCGGATACCCTCCCACATCGTTTCGAATTCTTTCATGCCTTCGCGCTTGTAGACGATCTTGGGGTCTTCCTGACCATAGCCGCGTAGACCAACGCCACTGCGGAGGCTATCCATCACCAGAAGATGCGATTTCCATGCCGTATCGATTTGTTCGAGAATGAGCCGTCGTTCGACCGAGTGCATTTCGGGTCGATACTTTTGGTCGTAGGCGTTCAGCAGGGTGTGGCGGGCGAGGTCTTTGCTCAGACCGGTGAGTTTGGCCGGCTCGAGGGTTAGGCCGAGTTCGCGTTCGGCCCATTCCGCCAGTTCTTTGGCATCTTCCGTCTCGGCCACTTTGGTACCGCGGAAAACCTCCTCGATGCGGGCATCGATTTCTTCGATGTCGCTGGGGGGCATGGTTTGGGGTGCGATTTGCAGCAGTTTTTCGCGAATTTTGGAGCGTGGTTCGGTGCGGAGCCACTCTTCGGTCAACCCTTCCTCGGCGAGGGCTTTGAGCGCGGTGGCGAAGAAGCCCGCCTGGTCGGCCAGGGACTGCAAGCCGTATTTGCGGGCCGCCAGCACGGTACCCAGGCGTTGCGCGGCCCAGCGGTAGAGGCCGTCGCGGTCGTAGCGCTGGCCGCCCGCTTGGGGTTTGTCGGACATGAAGTTGTGTAGGCCAACACGGATCGGGAATTCAATATCCTTTTGCCGGTAGGCCTTGCGGACTTCGCGATAGAGAAAGTCGTTCAGGTCGTCACCCGAGCGGGCGAGAATATCGTCGATAGCGACAACGACGCCGAATTTTTGCCGGCACCAATCGGCGAGCGATTCGGCTCCGTAGGTGCGCGTGAGAAATCGAGCACCATCGGAGAGGTTGACGGTTTTGACCGCTGCCTCGGCTTTGGCGATCAGATGCTCCAGCAGGCGGTCGTGGGGAATTTTCTTGAGTTCTTTGTCCGTGACTTTGAGATCGTATTTGGCGTTGACAGCCCGGACCAGTTCGGCCCATTTCCACTCCTTGGGGTCTTCGTCGGGGGGGGTGTTTTCTTCGAGCAATCCTTGCATGAACGTCGGGATGTTGGCAATCGCCTGTTCGATCGCGGCACGTGCGGCATCTTCATAAGCAGCCGTGCGGAAGTCGCTGGCGTGGAACTCCACACCCAGGCGGTTGCTGGCGAATTCGGCAAAGCTGGCGGCTCCGTAGTCGTCGGCGAGGAAGCGTTGGGTTGCCGCGCGAATTTGTGTGGCGATCATCTCGAGGATCAGGGCACGCGGGTTGCGGCCATCGAGAATTTCTTGCCGCGCCCCGTAGACCCGCTTGCGTTGCAGGTCCATCACTTCGTCGTACTCGAGCAGATTCTTCCGCTGCTCGAAGTGGAATTCTTCGACCTTCTTTTGGGCTTTCTCGATCCGCCGGGTGACCATGCTCGATTCGATCGATTCGCCTTCTTGCATGCCGACCCAGCCGAGAAGCTTGCCCACCCACTCGCCAGCAAACAGGCGCAGCAGTTCGTCTTCGAGCGACAGGTAAAAGCGGCTGCTGCCGGGGTCGCCCTGACGGCCAGCACGGCCACGGAGTTGGTTATCAATCCGCCGCGAGTCGTGCCGCTCGGTGCCGATGATGTGCAATCCCCCCATTTCGGCCACTTTGCGGCCTTCCTCCTTCATTTTTTCCTTGGCTTCGATCTCGGCGACGGTAGCAATCCAGATATCATTGGGAACTTCCAACCGGGTTGGATACAGTGGGCGGCCGTCGGCATCCTTGAGTTGTTTGAGCCGGGCCCAGGCGAGTGTTTCCGGGTTGCCACCAAGGATGATGTCGGTACCGCGGCCAGCCATGTTCGTGCTGATCGTGACTGCGCCGATACGCCCAGCTTGGGCGACAATTTCCGCTTCCCGGGCGACGTTTTCGGGTTTGGCGTTCAACAGCTCATGTTTGACGCCATGCCGCTTGAGCATCGCCGAGAGTTTTTCACTTTTATCGACGTCTTTGGTGCCGATGAGAATGGGCCGGCCAGTTTTATGCATCTCGACGATTTCGGCAACAACGGCGTTCCACTTCTCTCGTTCGGTCCGATAAACCTTGTCTTTGTATTCGATCCGCCGCAGAGGTTTGTTGGTCGGTATGGCGATGACGTCGAGTTTGTAGATTTTCCAGAATTCGTTTTCTTCGGTTTTGGCGGTGCCGGTCATCCCTGCGAGTTTTTTGTAGAGTTTGAAGAAGTTTTGCAGGGTGATGGTCGCCATCGTTTGCGTTTCTTGCTTGATTTTGACGCCATCTTTTTGATGTTTGGCTTCCACGGCCTGATGCAGCCCATCGGACCATTGCCGGCCGTACATGGCCCGGCCGGTGTGTTCGTCGATGATGACGATGCTAAGCTCGTTGTTCTCCCGCGGGTCGCGGTCGATCATGTAGTGCCGGTCGAGATGGTAGAGGTGGTGGGCTTTGAGGGCGTTGTCGATCAGGTGGGGCCACTCCATGTTGCCAGCGGTGTAGAAGCTTTCCACACCGGCGAGTTCCTCGGCCTTGCGGACGCCGGCATCGGTGAGGTGACAGGTCCGTTCTTTCTCTTTGATTTCAAAGTAAACGCCTTTTTGGGGCGGATTTTGTGGATCAACCCGGCTGGGGTCGAGGGGAGCGAGCGTGATGAGGCCGGCTCCTTCGGTGCCGCCGGCTTTCATGGCCCCGGAAGCGATCAGCTCTTTGCGGGCTTGCCGTTCAAGTTCCGTCAGGGCGCGGGCGACTTTGTCCGCTTCGGCAAAGCGGTGCGCGTCGGAGAAGGCGGGGCCGCTGATAATCAGGGGCGTCCGGGCTTCGTCGATGAGAATGTTGTCGACTTCGTCGATGATGGCGTAGTGGTGACTGCGTTGGACCTGCCGGTAGTAGGGGTGGTAGTTTTCATCGTCGTGCCGGGCGATTTTCATGTTATCCCGGAGGTAATCGAAGCCGAACTCGCTGGCGGTGCCGTAGGTGATGTCGCATTCGTAGGCCCGCCGTCGTGTTTCGGGGTCCATGTCCGATTGGATGTAGGCCGCGGTCATGCCCAAGGCGTAGTAGATGGGCAGCATCCACTCGCAGTCGCGACGCGCCAAATAGTCGTTGACCGTCACAATGTGAACGCCTTGGCCTTCGAGAGCATTCAGATAGGCCGCGAGGGTGGCGACGAGGGTTTTCCCCTCCCCCGTTTTCATTTCAGCAATACTTCCCAAGCCGGTGCCATAGCCGTGCAGCACCATCCCGCCGATGATTTGCACATCGTAGTGACGCATCCCCTTGGTGCGGCGACCGGCTTCGCGGACGGCAGCAAACGCTTCCGGTAACAGATCGTCGAGGGTTTCGCCGTTTTTCAACCGTTCGCGAAATTGCGCTGTCAGCGCCTTCAACTCGGCATCCGAAAGCGCTTGCATCTTCGGTTCGAGGGCGTTGACGCGGGCTAGGGGCGAACCGGGAAGGACCGTGTGCACTTCGGCGTTCTTAGGACGGTAGTAACCGAGGCTTTTGATCCGCCGTTCATCGGAGTTGCCACCCATCAGACGGGCCAAAAGCCCGACACATCCTTCGACGAAGGCGTTGAACCGGTCGCCGAGGCGTTCGAGAATCCCGGGTTCCATTCCGACCTGCGTCGTTGCCATAACTCTTTACTCCATCAAATTTTGCACCAGAGATTCGCTGGTCACAACCGCGCCTTGGCATTGGCAAGCAGAGCGCGCCTTGGCATTGGCAAGCAGAGGATCGGCGCTGGTTGTTCGGAAAGCCGCGACTCCTGGAAATCCCGCGGGGGCCGAGTTCTTCGGGTGCGCACACTCCGTCCGAAGCCCAATCTAAGGCGGGTTGAAATAAGGGTCAATACAAACAGCCGGTAGCGCCGCGAGAACCCCTTCTCCCGGCACATCCCGTTTCTTCCATCATACGGACGGCTTCTGGCGATTTTCTCGCTTGGCCGTGGAATTCCCGACAATACGAATGCTTGTTGTGATAATAGAAACCCAGAACGATCACACATCATCCGGTTGGGGGAGGAACATCCGGTTGGGAGAGGAACCGCAAAAGATCGGTGAACGTGTCGAGAATGCGGTCGGGTGGTGGGAGGGCGCTGGCCGGGGAATTTGTCCTAAATTGGAGGCGCAGTGGACTCTCAGGGGGCAGGATCAGCCAGACGGGTACTCCCGCGGCCCGTGCCGTTTGCACATCCACCACCATATCGCCGACGTAGACAGCCTGCTGGGGCGAAACCTTCAGGCGGTTGAGAGCTTCTAACAGCATAGCCGGATCGGGTTTGGCGCGTTGCTGAACGTCGTCGGGTCCCAGAATGCAGGCGAAATAATCCTTAAGTCCCAGTGCAGTAACGAGTTGCTGCGTGAATTCCACGCGCTTGTTACTGCAAACGGCCATCCGATAGCCCCGGTGGGCCAGTTGAGGGAGCGTTTCAGCGACTCCGGGCATCAGGCGTGTCTGGGTCATCATCACATAGGGGTGATGTTCGCGATAACGGGCCACTGCTTCCTCGACAGGCACACCTGGAACCAACGTGGTCATCAGGTGAACCAAGCCGTAGCCGACAAATTGCCGGACCTCGGCTTCGGACAACGGCGGAAGTCCGTAGCAGTTGCGAACATGATTAGTACTCGCTGTGATGGCGGCGAAACTATCGGCCAGGGTGCCATCGAAATCGAAGAGTATCGCCTGGGTCATTGTGTCGTTGTGGCGAAAGGAGGTACGGTTCCAGCGGTAGGGGCTTACGCATGGGGAGAGTTCTCGCTATCGTATCAATGGCTCACCCCGATGCCTCGTGAGTGTATGCATGGTTGCTCCAATCCCGGAAAAACTGACGCCGGAACTGGTGTTTCGCGAATATGCTCCGCGGATTTACAACATCGCTCGCCGGATGCTGGGTAATGATGCCGATGCGGAAGATGTCACCCAAGATGTCTTATTGCAGGTTGTACGGAAATTGGACACTTTCCGCGGCGAGTCGCAGTTATCGACGTGGCTTCATCGTGTCACGGTGAATGCCGCCTTGGCTCACCGGCAGAAACGCGCCAACCGACAACGCCATGAAACCGGTGATCTGGCGGATGATCTGATGGAAACCACTGCTCCGGAATCGGCCGTCAAGCGGTGGAACATCTCGCCGGAAGAGCCGATCTTGGCGGCAGAACAACAAGACGTGATTGAAAAGGCCATTGCCCAACTACCCGAGCCATTTCGCGATGTATACGTCTTGGCCGATGTGGAAGGACTGCCGAACGCCGAAATTGGGGAGATGCTAGGGCTGAGTGTCCCGGCGGTGAAAAGCCGCCTGCACCGGGCCCGCATGCGGATGCGTGACTTGCTCGCCCCGCATTTCGAGGGAGAGTTAGCCTCATGAACTGCTCGGAGTTGATGAGTTTATTGGTCGATTTCCTCGGGGGCGAACTCGTTCAAGAGCGGCGGGAAACGGTCGAACTGCACATCCGCGCTTGCCCCCGCTGTGAGGTGTATGTGGCCTCCTACACCCAAACCGTCAAAGTCGCGCGGGCGTTACCCAAATGCGGTCGCCTCCCCGCGACATTTGAAGCACGCTTACGCCAGCTCCTTGAACCCGAGTTGAAGGCGCGGCAGGATGACTAGATCGAGTCACGAAGCCGTTTTTCCGCCGCCATTCTGCAGCCAAAGGCTTGCCGCCCGGCACCGGCTCGCCCAGACTCAACGAGCCAACCCCACACCCGATTCACCAACCCACACCCGATTCACCACAGCCGGTTCCAGCACTCGACACAACTCAGGTCAACGCGGCTCACTCGGCAGCATGCCGCGCGTTGAGAGGCAACACCGTCTGGTGGCCTTAATCCGCGCTGAGCAGCGAACGCGGCTCACTCGGCAGCATGCCGCGCGTTGAGAGGCCGCCGCTCGGGTTCCACAGCGACAATCGCCCCTTCCGGAAGCCAGCCAACCGCTCCACCAGCTAATTGCACCTGCACCCATCCACCACGGCGGGTCAATTCTCGAACTTCCGTCCCCCGAGGAAGCACCACCTCCCAGCGCGGCGGATAAACCACCGCATTGCCCCGACGGAGAAGCGTCTCGTGTGTGACGATCAACAGTGGCCGCGAATGGTCGTGGTGAAATCTCTGAACATCGTACCACCACAGCAAGCCCCACACGATCAACGCGGCGGTTCCCAGTAGGCTCAGCAGAAGCCACACCATCCGTCGCGTCATGAGGAAACGGGCGACACCCAGCCACAGTAACAACCACAGCCCCCCAACAGCGATCCACTGATCGGTCGGCGCGACGCGACTGTTCCATCCGCGGATGGGGGGCGGTTGGGCTTGTTGAACGAGTTCGCGATCCAGGGGATATTGCACCGCAGCGCGAGCGTCTTCCAGTTCTACTTGCAATGGGCGGGAATACGGGGTCACGGCGAGTCCGCTATGAAGGGCCGCCAGGCAGCGGGGCAAATCGCCCGCCAGCCGGTGCGCCCGGGCGCGGTTGATCGCCAACGCCGGGGAGTGGTAGCCCGCGTGCCAGAGGGCGTCGTAGGCGGCAGCGGCCTTCGCGAAAGCCTGCCGAGCCTTGACCGAGTCGTTGCGGAGGGAAACTCCCTCGGCGAAGGCGGCTTCCGCTTGCGCCAGATAGTCGCTAGCCGATGCGGAAACATCCCCATCGAAGAGAAATACTGCCAGCATAACCGCTCCGCAGTACCCAACCCAGGCCCCACTACCGCTCATTCGCTACTCCGTGACAGATTCCTACCTTTCCTCACCATATGTCCCCGCGTTATCACATACACATGCGTTATCACATGTCGCCGCGTTATCACCTGTCCCCGCGTTACCACATGTCGCCGCGTTACCACATGTCTCCGCTTTGTAGTCCACGCCGTCATCATTCTTCGAGCCACCGTGGCGAAAAGCCAAGGGAAGGGGTTCAGAGGGAGATGGAGTATGATGATGTTCACACCCTCGGGGGGCTTGCGGGAATGCTACTTCCTCGGCACTGGGGCCGGAACCCGAAGAATATCGCTCTTTACAACAACCCGGGTGCTTTGTCACAATTCCGTGCGCGCACGGAGGCGAAATCATGGCACTTCCCTTGTGGTTCACGAAACTTCTTATTCGTGCCCGGGTCGCCGGTTGGCTGCCGCGAGCACGGCGGCTCACCGAGGGTGGCACGGCCTATCTCCGATTTTACTCCGATCGTGTGCTCACCGCACCTGTGGAGGAATTGCTCGATCCTGCAGTCGTACCGTATCCGCCTGGTGGGGATGTTCTCGATCTCAATCAGCCCACCCCCGATGCCCCGCCGGCGCGCGGCGCGGTGAGTGTGGGGCGAAGTGAGCTTCTGGCATCGCCGGGTCGGGTACCGGTCGTTCTGCCCGAATTGCGCGCAGCCCTTCTCGACCGTTATCAACAAGCGGGCCGCAAGTTCACCCCAGATACCGAAGTAGCGATCATGCCGGGAGCCACCGGGGCGCTCGCGGCGGCGTTGGAGGCTTTTGTCAACCCGGGGGATCGTGTGGTGCTCTTCGACCCCTGTTCACCCTTGTTCGCCTTGGGTGCGAAATCACGGCGGGCGAAAGTCCGCTGGATTCCGACTTGGCTCGAAGAGGGGCGGTTGCGTTATCTGACGAAAGAATTTGAACAGGCCATGCGCGGGGCGAAAATGCTCATTCTCAGTGATCCCGCTTCGCCCACCGGCGGCTGCCTGGCCAACGAAGACTTCGAACACATCGCCTGGATCGCCAGCAGTTATCGAGTGCTGGTCTACCTCGACGAATGCTTGGCCGCGTTCCGCTGCGGCGCTGCTCCACAATCGTTGGCGAACCGGCCCGGAGCGGATCAGCTGACCATCACTGCAGGCTCCGTATCGCAGGAATTTGGGCAACCCGGCATGCGCGTGGGCTGGCTGGCCGGGCCGAAACATCTGGTCCGGCCCTGCCAACTGATGGGCCATTTGCAGGCTCCCTATGTACCGCCGGTTTGCCAACACGCGGCGGCGAAGTTACTCGCTCACTCCCCGGTGCCCGACCTGCAGGACCGATTCCGGATGAAACGGCAATACACTTACGACCGACTCCGCGCCATGGGGCTAGAACCCGAGATGCCCAGCGCAGGTTACTTTCTGTGGGTACCGGTTCACCCCTTGGGCATGGATGGCCGCACGTTCGCGGAACGCTTGCTGAAGGCGGAAAAGGTTCTTATCGGCCCGGGGGTGGCCTTCGGACCCAGCGGTCATGGCTACGTTCGCGTCAGTTGTGCCACTGACGACGGCCGATTGCGCGAAGGCTTGGCCCGCATGGCCGCGTTCATCGAACGATGCCAGAATCCTGCACCACCCCCCCCCAGCGCCAAGGTGGTGGAAACTGCCACCGAACCGCCGGTGGCGGCAACCGCATCGACAGCCCGCAAGCCGGTCTTTAGCCGCGCGTAAGCGGCACAAGGGCCTTGCGTCCGAGGATTTCACCGGGGCGCGGCGCAACAAGGGCAGCCAGTTGTGATGGGAGGCCACAAGAGGCTTTGTACCCGATGATGCTGCCCTTCAACGGTATTCGTCGCGGATGGGGAAGAAGACGTCCAACGCCTGCGCCGGCCCCCCGACGGCGACCACCCGGTGCCGCACTCCGCCGGGGATGAAGTAGAAATCTCCCGCGGTCAATGTTTTCTCTTCGTCGCCTATGAAAAAGGTGAGCGTGCCGGAGATAACCATGCCGAGCTGTTCATGGGGGTGGCTGTGCCAATCGACGACACCCCCCGCGGGCACATCCACGAACGACAGTTGGGCATGATCGCCGGCGAACGTGCGGATCGTCACATTCCCGAAGATCGTGTGCCGGCCGCACTCATCCGCTGTTGGAAAGAACCGCGACATCCGACGCTTTTCACTCCGTGAAGGGTTGTTGATCCTACTGACCATTTCTGATTGTTGATCCTGCTGACCATTCTGATTGTTGAGCCTGCTGACCATTTCGGACGCGCCGGGCCTGCCAACGATTGTCCCATCAGCGCTACGGCGCTTCTTTCCGCGTCAACCGTCGCCTCGCCTACTTCCACGCGAGCGAGAAGCGGTATCGGAATGGTCGGTAGGGAGTGGATTTTTCCCTTTTTTTGCGGTTGCTCTTGACGGCGCGAAGGGCCGACGGCATATCACGCCCCAACCGTGGGATGAATCTGTAGGGGGGTACGCCATGCGAAAATGGGCGGTCAGTGGCATCGCGGGTTGCGCGCTGCTGTTGGCGACACCGGGAATCGCCCAACCTCCGACGGTCACCCCCCAGATCGGCAACTCGGCCATGCCGGGGCAGGTCGTCAGCACATTCACGGGTATAGGGCAATTCCCCCGCGTCGGGCAACAACTGCCACCGGCGGCGCCCCCTGCCGCGCTGCCGGCGACCGGCCAACCCTCCCGACCCTACGATCCCAGTCGCCCCTACGATATTTTCCGCGGAACCACAATCGACCCCAAAAACGTTCTGGCTCCGGTCATTGGCCCCGATGGCAAGCCCATCACACCGCCCGACGCCCTCGACCGGCTCAGCCAGAAGATCAAAGACTTCTTCTCCTTCTCTTCGGGGCCTTCGCTTCCTCCGCCACCGAACTTTACCCCGGGCATCATCCGCCGCCGCAAGGAACGCATCGAAGAACGGCTGTGGCGACGAGACTAACTCCCCTTCCCTGCCAGGGTTCCCCGACTCCGCTCTGGCCGCACAAAGCACGCCCCCCACCGGCGCTGGTAACTGTGCGGGAAGGTCAATCCTTGATCGGGTTTTTATCCGTATTCTTGCCGACCATCGTCATCTTCTGCCGGAGCTTCGCCTCAACTTCCATTCCACCGGCTTCGATCGTCATCGTACCGCTCATCTCCAGTGCGATCTTGGTTTGCGCGACACGACCGATTTGAAGGTCGAAGGTGTGCGTACCGGTGTACTTCTCCACTTTCATATCCAATTTCTTGAATTGGAAGGGAAGGGAGTTGTCGGCTTGGCCGGCCTTGAACGTCATGTCGCCAGTCAGATTGATGGTGGCGATGTTATCTTTCACCGAGGCGAGTTGATACTTCGTTTTCGATTCAATGTCGCCCAGGAAACCGATCGCCATTTTGTCGGTATGCTCCCATTTGTCCCCCACCGCTACCGGCTTGCCCGGCGTGACGAGAAACGTCTGACTGAACGATTGCCGCAGCGTATTCTCAGGTAGCAGCGATTTCATCATTTTTTTGAGATCATCGTTGCCGTCGGAGAGGGCATCGATGAACTTGTCGTAGCCTTCGAGTTTGGTGACGTGGAGTTTGTCATCGAGAGTGGCTGTGAAGGTCAGCCCCTTGAATTTGTCGGCGAGGTCTTGCGCGGGCAGATTGGCAGCATTCATGGAATATTGCAAATAGGTCATTTCCACCACTTTCGCGCCGGGTTTGACACTTTTGACACGAAAACGCATGACCATCTCCATTTCCATTTTCTGCTCAAGGCTCTGTCCGCCCACCTCAATGGTTTGATCTAACACCATGGTGGACTGGCTGTAGAACACATCCCCTTCCTTGAACTTCCATTCCAACGTATGTTGTTCCGTTGGCGCGGCCATCAGAAAGGCAACCAGGGGGACGGCGAACATGGGACCAGACCTCCACGAAGGAATCGACACACGTGACGTGACACCGTTACCATGCTAATAGTCTTCCCCGATCGTGACAAGAATTCAGCGCCACACCCCGGCCAGTTGATAGAGTGACAACGCTACCATGAGTAAGGAGGATGCCATATGCCCATCCGCAAAGAAACGCTCGGTGTGGGGTTTATTGGTGCCGGGGATGTTTCGATTCTTCATGCGGCCGCGGTGAAGAAATGCCCCGGGGCGCGGCTTGTGGGCTTATGGAACCGCAATCCGGATCGCGCCCAACAGCGTGCCGAACAGTTTGGTTGCCGAAGCTACCCCAGCGCAGAAGAATTGGTCAGCGATCCGGCCATTGATGCGGTCTTTGTCCTGACCAATCTGGAAACCCACTTGGAATACACCGCGCTGGCGCTGGGGGCCGGCAAACACGTTCTGGTCGAGAAACCGGTCGGGGTCAATGTCGCCGAAATCGAGCGGATGAAAGCGCTGGCCGAAGCCAAAGACCTGATCTGCATGCCGGGTCATAACTATATTTATGAACAGAGCATGCAGCGAACCCGGGAATTGGTCGAAAACGGGGATTTGGGTCGGATCGTCTCAGCCTATGTGATGTACAACATCCATCACCCCGAAGAGGTGGCCCAACGCTATCCCGGTGTCGTCCGGCAAATCCTCACCCACCACTCGTACATTCTGCTGTATCTTGTCGGCCCGCCGGTGGAACTGTGTGCGATGAAAGCGACTTTGCACTACCAGCAATACACTGAAGAAGATATTGCCATGGTCCAGATGCGCCTCGCCAATGGAGCACTGGCCCACTTCTGCGCCAGTTTCGCCGCCGACGATCACGCCGCCGACCCCTGGACGGTTATGGTCAAGGTCATCGGCACCGGGGGCAGCACCCGCTATAGCTATCGCGATCATGTCGAAATCAAACCAGGCTTAGTGCATTCACAAACGTATACTGCATATCAAGGTTCCATTACCAATGAAGTGCGGCACTTCCTCGTCGAGTGCTTACGGCTGGGCCGTGCACCGCTATCCACGCTCGATGATGCGCTGATGGCGCAACGGATGATCGAAGCCGCGGAGAAGAGTATCGCGCAGAAGTGCATCGTCACGCTCTAACGGCCCTCGGGAGTTTCCCATGGACTACCGCAAGTTGGGAAAAACGGATTTGCTGGTCTCCAGCTTGGCCCAAGGAGGCGCGGCCTTCGGTCAACAGTACGGCCCAGTAGCCTTCGACGAGGTCCGCGACTGCGTTCATGCCGCCATCGACGCCGGCGTGAACCTCTTCGACACAGCCGCGTATTACGGCCGGGGACTGGCCGAAGACTATCTGGGCCAGGCTCTCGAGGGCGGCCTGCGCAAGAAGGTCTTCATTTGCACCAAAGCCTGCCGGCTCGACAAAGCCGAATTCGACTTCACCCCCGCCGGCACGCGCCGCTGTGTGGAAGCCTCGCTGCGGCGGCTGCGCACCGATTATGTCGATATTCTTCTGGCCCACGACATCGAATTTGCCGACGATTACGAATATGTTTTCCACGAAACCTATCGAGTATTGCAAGACCTCAAGCAAGAAGGCAAAACCCGCTACATCGGCATGTCATGCTACCCACTGGGACTCTTGAAACAGGCGATCGTACGCTGCGAACTCGACGCAGTGATCAGTTACGCGCACTACAACCTCTTCAACACGCGACTTCTTACCGAGCTTCTGCCAGTAGCAGAAGCGCGCGGCACCGGGGTGATGAATGCCAGCCCTCTGGCCATGGGGCTTCTGACGAACCAAGGCCCGCAACCGTGGTTCCCCGGGCAGCCTGAGATTGTTGCGGCCTGCCGCCAAGCGGCCGAGCTGTGCCGCCATCGCGGCGCCGACATCAGCTTTCTGGGCATGCAATTCGCCTATGCGCAAAAACGCATTCCATGCACCATCACCGGTGCGGCGCGCCGCAGCGAACTGGAAGTCAACCTGCGTGCTATGACCGAACCGATAGATACGCAACTTCTGACCGAGGTGATGAAACTGCTCGACCCCATCCGCGATTGGACCTGGCCTAGCGGCCATTGGCGCGACTCCTGAGCGGTTTTCGGCTGTGTCGCGAGGCATTGTGTTCTTATGAGGGCTTGCGGAGGGCTAACAGAACAGCCAAGCCCGTCGCAGCCGTTGCGACCCCGGCCGCCATTCCCCACAGGACCCAACCCACTTCGTTGAGTGTGGCAATCATCTGGCCTACGAGCAAATGCCCCAACGGCGCGCTGGCACTGAGCGTCATCGCCCACCAGGCCATCACCCGGCCGCGCATCGCATCGGGCACCGCCAGCTGCAGAACCGATTGACCCGTCGAGAGATAAAGAATAAGGCCAAACCCTGTCGCGGTACAACACACGCCGGCGCTCAGAGCGTCGGCCGCTACACCTAAGCCGAATAGCGCTAACGCGGTACACACGACGCCCAACAGGAGAAATGTCGTTCGCCGCCGCACATTGCCGAATGTGGCCGTTGCCAATGCCGCCAGCAAGGCGCCGGCTCCCAAAGCACTCAGAAGCAAACTGTAAGCGTCTTCCTTCAATCCTAGCCGCAGCCGGGTGTAGGCCGGCAACACGCTAATCACTGGCCAGCCAAAGATGCAGACAAAGAAGGTTAAACCGACCAATCCCCCCAACGCCGGATGGCCACGCAAATAGCGGAAGCCATCCCACATCGAGCCGCGCTGGGTCGGGTCATGCTGAGGCGGTTCGGGAATACCCCACAACGCGCGCAACACCGCCACAAAGCTCAGGGCATTGGCCGCGAAACAAGCCGTGGCGCCAACGGTGACCGGGTTCGCATCCGCCGGAAGCCACGGTTGCGCGGCGTTGGCCAGGATGAAGCACACGCCCGCCAGCGCCGGACCGAGCATCCGTGCCCCATTGAACACCAAGGAATTCAACCCCACAGCATTGATCAGGTCTTCCTTGGGAACCAAATCGGGGACAAAGGCTAGCCGCGCTGGCAAATCGACCGCTTGAATCACCCCGTTGATCGCCACCAACACCAACACCACTGCGGGCAGCGCCAAACCGGTCGCGACAACCGCGGTGAGGGCGATGGCGTTGAGCAGAAACGCAGATTGTGTGGTGAAAACCAACTGCCGTTTGGGGTTGCGATCGGCCAAAGCCCCACCCCACGGACCCAAAAGAATCGTCGGCCCAATCTGGGCAACGATCAACCACGACGGCCAGCGCGGATCGTGCGTACGGTCGTACATCAGCCACATCAGCGCCGCCGACTGCATCCAGGTGCCGACAAACGAGACAATTTGTCCGGTAAAGTAGCGCCGATAATGCCGGTGCCGCAGGGAGCGGAAGGTAGTGGCTTGCAACACCCGGAGCATGCGTTCCTCACAACACAACTATTCCTCTTGTTCGATTTACGAAAACCGCCGGATGCCAACTTCGTTTGTTCACACAGAATCCTCACCTGCTCTCACGGCCACAACCTGTAAGATGGCAGTATGCATCGGGAGATTCGGACTGTTGATGACCCCTTCCGGTCAGAATCGCCGTTGGGGTTGTATGTGTTCACCGCCATCATCGGGGTGTTGTTGGCGGCCGATTTGTGGCCGGTGGTAGCGAACTGGCTGAGCGCGCAAGGGATGGAAACCGTCTCGTGGCCCCGCGAGATTCGTGGCTTCCGCTACGCCCTGCTCGCGGCCATCCTGGGTGGCGCGCGCGTACTGTACACGTCACTCGAATCGCTCTTTGAGGGACGCATCGGCGCCGATCTGGCGCTAGCGATTGCCGCATTGGCCGCCATTCTGATGAAGGAACCCGTTGTGGCGGCGGAAGTGGTCTTCATCGGTTTGGTCGGCGAATCTTTGGAAGCCTACACTTTTGCGCGGACACAGCGGGCGTTGGGTCAGTTGGCGGAGTTATTCCCGAAACGCTGTTGGGTTCTCCGGGATGGGGTCGAGGTTCGCACCTTCACCGCAGATGTCATTGTGGGTGATAAGGTGGTGGTCAAGCCCGGGGGCCGTGTGCCGGTCGATGGCGTGGTGTTAGAGGGCCGCTCGGCTGTGGATACCAGCGCCCTGACGGGGGAAAGCCTGCCCGTGGATAAAGGCCCCGGCGATACCATTCTGGCTGGCTCCATCGTGCAGCATGGGGCCTTGACGATCGAAGCCCAAAAAGTGGCCAAAGAAACCGTCGCCGGTCAGGTGATCGAACTGACCGCGCAGGCCCTCAAGGACAAAGCCCCCCTCGAACGCTATGCCGACAAACTCGCCCGCTACTTCCTGCCGGTGGTCTTGGCCCTGGCGTTGCTGACCTTTGCGGGTAACGTCGCTTATCAACTTTCGGGGACTCCCCCGCCAGGTTTTCCCCCCCCAACATTTCGCGCTGCGGCGAAGGTGGCCGCCTACCCCGCGTTGGCCGTATTGGTCGTCGCCTGCCCCTGTGCGCTGATTTTGGCCACACCGGCGGCGGTGATCGCCGCCCTGGGCCGGTTAGCTGGCACCGGGGTTCTGATCAAAGGTGGCTCAGCCCTCGAACGCCTCGCCCACACCACAGCCTTTGCTTTCGACAAAACTGGTACTCTGACCGAAGGCCGATTACAACTGGGCGATGTTATTCCCCTCCAGGGCAACAGCGATGAACTACTGATCACTGCGGCGACCGCCGAGCAACGCAGCGAACACCCCATCGCCCGGCTCTTGGTGCAGCAGGCGATGGAAAGGAATGGCTCTCTCCCGGGGGTCGAAGAATTCCAAGCCCACCCCGGCGCTGGCATCACGGCCAAGGCCGGTGGTTCGACGATCGTGGTCGGAACACGTCGATTCCTTGAAGAACACGGTCTGTGGATTCCTCCCGAAGCACTGGCGGCCCTCGAACAGCTCGATACCACGGGGCAAACAGCCTTGCTGGTCGCACGCAACAGTCAGGTTCTGGGGGTGATAGGTGCGCGCGACACTCTGCGGGCGGAAGCGGCTGCCGTACTGGCCGACTTGCGCGCGTTGGGCATCGCCCCCCTCGCGTTGCTGACCGGCGACCGCACTGCCGCAGCCAGCGCCGTGGCCGAACAGCTGCCAGTGACCGAATTTCACGCCGAACTGACTCCGGTTCAAAAAGCGGAATGGATCGCTGCCCAGAGTGAGAAAACCGCGACCACCGGTTCTTATGTGGCGTTTGTGGGCGATGGCATCAACGACGCGCCAGCGTTAGCCCGGGCTGGCGTGGGCATCGCTATTGGCGGCGGTCGTGGCACCGACATTGCCGCGGAAGCCGGCGACATTGTGCTGATGGGCGAACCGCTCAAACCACTGCCGTTGTTGGTGCGCCTGGCACGCGAAACGGTGCGTATTATTCGCCAAAACATCCTCATCTTTGCCTTCGCCGTCAATCTTGTGGGCGTGCTGCTGACCGGTTGGCTGTGGCCGCTTGTTGCGACAGCGCCGGATTGGTACGAATCAGCGCCATTGGTGGGCGTCATCTATCATCAATTCGCATCTCTGGCAGTGCTGTTGAATTCCCTGCGCTTACTGGCTTTCGAGCGTATCGGCTCGCACCGCACATTCGCACGTGTCAAATCGGCGGCCCAACAGCTCGAAGAGTGGCTGGAGCGGTTTTCGATCAATGACGTTCTTCATGAACTGACACACCGGTGGCGAACCGTCGGTGCCGTGGCTGCGGCTGTGGTCACCTTGAGCTGGTTAGGAACCAGCTGGACCCTGATCGAGACGGGGGAAGTCGGTATCGTTCGCCGTTTTGGCGCTGTCGAAGCCGATTTGGAAGCCGGCCTCCACCTGCGCTGGCCGTGGCCCATCGAAACCATCACCCGCATTCGACCAGGTGAAGTCCGCACACTGGAGATTGGCTTCCGCTATGTCGCCGGTAGCCCCAAGGGGCCAACGACGGGGAATTGGTGGGCCAGCCCCCACGGTAACGAAATCACTCCTCTGACCGATGAAGCCGTCATGATCACTGGAGATGGTGATTTGGTTGTGGTGTTGGCCACGGTTCGTTATCGAACGACGCAACCCCGGCAATTCCTCCTCGCCAGCAGCAACCCCGAAGCCCTGGTGCGTTCGAGCGCGGAATCGGTTTTACGCGAATTGGTGGCGAGCCATCGATTTCTGGAGCTACTCACCTTGCGCCGGGTGGAGTTGGAGCATCTGGCCCTGCGTCGATTGCAACAGCGGCTTGGCGAGGTAGCCCCTGAGGGCTTGGGGGTAACGCTCGATAGCTTCACGTTGCATGATCTGCACCCACCGCCGGAAGTTGTCGATGCGTATCACTCCGTCGCCAAAGCGATTCAAGAACGCGACCGGATGATCAACGAAGCCACTGCCGATGCCACGCGGATTATCCGCCGTGCCGAAGAAGAGGAACGGCGAGTGAAAAATCAAGCTCTGGCCGAAGCTCACGCCAAGTTGGAAGCCGCTCGTGCCGATCGCGACGCGTTTCTGGCATGGTCGGCGGTTCGACACAAGCTCACCGCGGCGGAAGAGAAAATCCTGGCCGCTGAACGCGACAGTCGCATCCGCGCGGGCGAGGATGCAGCCAACGTGGACCGCGACTTGGCCACCCGCCGCGAAAAAATCCTCGCCGAGCGGCGCGCGATTATCGAAATCCGTTTGACCTACCAAACCCTCGTCGATGTCCTCCGTGGCCGAGATAAAGTGCTGATCGACACTACCGACATCCCCGGCCGGCGGCATCTGTTCCTCATGGAACCCGACCTCCTGCGGCTCCCATCCCTGCCAGCCAGTCCCAAAGATCGGGAACCCTAGGCACGCGACGTGTCGTATGGCAACAGATTCAAGCCGATGAGCTACCAGCTTCAAGTCGATGAGAACACCGTTTCGGTCGGCGAGGGTCGCGGTTTTGGATTCAAGCCGATGAGCTACCAGCTTCAAGTCGATGAGCGGCCAGCCAGCCCCAACGATCGGGAACCCGAGGCACGGTTCACCTCTCCGGTAAATCACGATGGGATGGTTGGCATCGGCCATCGTGGTTTCTTGCTGTCGCCTGCGCTGTTCCCCCCCGCGGTGAATCGCGACTGGCTGGGGTTACTAGGGTTATCACAGCAGCCAACGAACCTGCATCTCGAGGCCAACCAGGCTGACGTAGAGTACCCAAACGAACCTGCATCTCTGATCGAACGAAGCGCATGGGGCTGATGACCCGATAAGCCAGTAATGGGGAGTACCCGAACGAACCTGCGTCTCAGGGGCGACCAGGCTGACGTAGAGTACCCGAACGAACCTGCGTCTCAGCGGCTGCCGGGGTGACGTCGAATACTCGTTCATCACCACACCCTTGCGGCACGAATCACACGCCCAAGCTTGCGGGAAGGATCAGACGCCCAAGGCTTTCCGCTTCTCTGCGATAAACGGCACATGGTGTGGGATATGGTTGATCGCCGTTTGAATCACTTTTTCGAGTGTTTGCAATCCTTTTTTGCTGTGATTGCCAGTGAGTTGTAACTGTTCAGGAGTTAGTTGGCGAATGATGCGAGCCATTTGTCGCCGCGTCAGCTCGATGAGGGCAAGTTCTTCTTCGAGATCGCGGTCGTGATATTTCAACTGCGCGACGAAGGCGTTTTCATCGGCTGCTAGCAATAACGGTGTGTCCGGCCCCATCGCGATAATCCGTTTCATCCGTTCTACGAGAATGGGGTCGAAGTCGGCGATGTGGCAGACGACTTCGAGCGTGCTCCAGCGTCCTGGGATGGGCCGAGCCAGGAGTTGCTCACGGGTCATTCCCGCGACGGCCTGGCGAAGTTGAGCGGCACCAGCCAGAAGTTGTTCCGCCAATTCGTGTGTGGTAGCCATGTTGAATGACTCCTTCGAGGAATGCGAGAAGCCAAAACGTCAGTGGTTGTTGTAGCAAGCCGAAGGGAAAGACGTTGGACGAAGGAAGGGTGACAGGAACGGATGCTATCAACAAAGGCTGCGTCTCGGGTATGGGATGGGCGTTGTGGCTATCGCAGGATGTCTACTTTTGTTGAAATGTTCCACGTGGAACGTCAGCCAATATTAGAATGTCGCGCCGAAGTGCCGAAAATATATGAACATATGAATACTCATCACATTTTCACCATTTTGGCCCCCGAATTGGCACGCGAGATTAACTAGACAAAAGTAGACA
This sequence comes from Gemmata sp., assembly GCA_025055115.1. Lineage (GTDB taxonomy): Bacteria > Planctomycetota > Planctomycetia > Gemmatales > Gemmataceae > Gemmata. The sequence continues at coordinate 23,095 of JANWYJ010000035.1, read as the reverse complement.
TTGTCTGAACCAAGTCTGAACCAGCACCCAATCGGCACGAGAATTTCCAGCGGATGCTGGCTAGCGGATGCTGGTTATTGGTAGGCTCCTGTGAGTCGTGTGGCTTTGCGTGTCTGCGAGTTGCTCATGATGTGAATATCCGGATGGTCGGGGTTGTTTTCTGGAGTTGGTGGAGAGTTCGGGTTGTCGCAGCATCGACCCAGAGGCGTCGATAAGTCTTTCGTCGATAAGTCGTTCATTGTGTCGTTGATGCTAGCGGCGGTGTTCCAGGCGCACACGGAGGTAGGCCACTTGCCGCAAGACGATGTCCATGGTCGCGTTGGGGTCGTAATCGAATGGGGCGTGTTCCTTGGCGACCAATTTGAGCATCTCGAAGGCTCGTTGCCGGAGAAGAGCATCGCGGCGTTCCATGGCTTCGAGTAAAACCGGAATGGCTGCAGCGCCCCGGGCGACAATTTCCAAAGCCGAAGCCTTCACTGCGTGGTCGTTGGTGAGATTTTCCACAGCCCGGCGAAGTTTTTCCAGTTCCAAAATCGCATGCAGTGCGCCCCGATTGGGAATGGTCGCTGGGGGTGGTGTGGGAGTATCAACGGCGCGCGCTTCACTGTTCGCGACGGGCTTCGACGGCGGCCAAGTGGGTTCGCTGAGGGTCTCGGGTGCAGTCAGGACCGAGCCGGGCGGCAGATTCTCGGCTTGGGGTGGCTGGGCAGAAGCCTTTGTCACAACCGGATTGACGGCAGAACCGGTCGTAGGCCGCGGTTCTGGAGCAGACGGGACGCTGGGCGTTGCGGATACCGTGGACGGGGCCGGGGCTGTTGCGGGTGGGGCCGGCGGCGCGGGAATGGACGTGGGCACTTCCACCGCAGGAGAGGTCGGAGCATTGGCGGCCGTTGCGGCGGTGGCCCTGGGTGCAACCGTTGCTGGGGCAGGAGCTGTTCTGACGGTTGAACCCGCAGCAGTGGCTCGCTGTGCTGCCGCAAAGCGGGCATCGAAGTGCCGCGTAAAGCCGTCTTCTTCAAAACTGCGACCTAGATAGGCATCAATTGCCACTTGGTCGTTGACCAGCTCAAGCGGTGTTCCATGGGTGACCACTTTGCCTTCCGTGATCAAATAGACCCGATCGGCCGTGCGAAAGACCTCGCGAACGTTGTGATCGGTGATCAGAATGCCAATCCCCGAGTTGGCCAGTTCGCGGATGTTCTCGCGGATGTCTTCGGTGGTTTTGGGGTCAACAGCGGCAAAGGGTTCGTCGAGCAGAATCAAAAGCGGCTCACAAACCAGACAACGGGCAATTTCTAAGCGGCGTTTCTCACCTCCGGAACAACGGCCAGCGATATTCTTGCGGACATGCTCCAACTTGAAGCGGGCTAGCACTTCGTTCGTTCGCTGCCAGCGTTCGGCTTTGGTGAGTCGGCGGCCGAGTTTGCGGCTGCGTGGCAGGGCTTCCAGGATCGCTAGCAGATTGCCCTCGACAGTCAACTTGCGAAACACGCTCGGCTCTTGCGACAAATAACCCATACCCCGACGTGCCCGCAAGTACATCGGCAACGTTGTAACATCTTCGCCGTTGAAGAGAACCCGGCCATCGTTGGGAGTGATCTGCCCGGTGGTCATGCGGAAGCTGGTCGTTTTCCCGGCCCCGTTGGGTCCTAATAAGCCGACGATTTCTCCGGCATGGACGTTGAACGACACGCCGTTAACGACGGCTCGGCGGCCGTAATATTTGACCAGCCCTTCTACTTCGAGAAGCGGCATCGCGATCCTCACAATTGGGGACGGGAGTGATTACCCGAAGGCTATGATTTGTGCAAGATGCAGTTGGAGGCTGCTCCGCGTGAGTCGTGACGCAGGCAAGGCGTGAGTCGTGACGCAGGCAAGGCGCTGATTCTTAGTCGCAGGTCGGTCCACACGACCCTCGAGGGGCTGGTTGGGGAGCTGGTCGGAGTGAGTCGTGACGGGGGCGAGGTGCTAAGGCGGGCACGGCCCGTGACATCGCTGCTGCAGATCGACAGGTCGCAGGACACAGAGGATGAGCACTGTAGCCCCTCCACCACCGGCGCGTGACATCGCTGCAGATCGACAGGTCGCAGTGCATCGTGGCGTAGGGAAGGCGGTAGAGGAAAGTGATGCACAAAGCGGACACGTGCGTCCCGGAGGAGTGGTTGCCGGGATTGGTGTTATCGCCGGAAGTGTTTATGCATCAGGAAGTTCCGGCGGCTGGCTGAGCGGCTAGGAGATCCCCGATGACGCGGCGGAGCATCTGTCCGGTGGTCATACCGCGGCGGCTGGCAGCCGCTTCGAGTTCCACCGCTTGCCACAAGGGCAACAACAAGGCCACTTCAACCACTTCCTGATCTGTTCGGGCCGTGGCCGGATGAACAGCGTCGAACAACGGTTGCACGGCATCACCTACCTTGGAAGGCGTGGGAGGCGGATTGTCACCGCGAGAATTTCGGGTCAAGCTCCTATCTCCAGAGGCTCCACGCTGAAAAGCATGGTAACCATTCGTTTGCCGATAAGCAAGCCCCGAGTGGATCACAGAAACCCCAACTTGGCCAGAACCGCGAAGCCGAACACGTGTTGGGTCATAAGCAAGGCGAATGCCACACTGGGAGCACGGAGCAAAATTTTACGCAAAACCCACAATTCCAAAGACTTGCAATCAGACAAACTTCATCGTACAGATTTTGTACAAATGCTTCCGCACAATTTCTACGCAACTTTGCTCAAGAATTGGAGTAACCTCGCAACAGTTGACCACCAACCCATCACTGCCGTGGGGCGCTGCCCGCATGGGCTAGCGCGTGATGCTGCGAAAAGGAGCATCGGGCCGGCCCATGGGGCGTTGGGTTGGTGCAAGCACTGGGGGGTGGGTAGCCCTCAGGAGCCATCCCCAAGCAGTTCCGACGATTCCGTGGCCGCGTGAGGAATTCGGAAAAAAAATACAACCTCCCCCGCGCGGGATCGCCCCGGCTTGGTTACTATGGCCTTTAGCGCAAGTGATTGGCTGGTATGCGTCTTGGCTTCTCGCCCACACGGAGCAGCCTCCATGTCGAACCCTCACGATCCCAATTCCAACAAGCCCCAGGAACAACCGCCGCAATCGACCGAACAAGCCGCGGTTGAACACTCAACGTTTGAATTTGTTTTGCCAGAAGGTGCGCAATCGTATAGCGATATTCCCCCCGTGCCGCAGCCCGAGGAGGCCGATTCGACCTTCGTCAATAAGGCCGCCGTTCCCCCGCGACCGAACACACTCCGCCCTGCGGCGAATACCTTCGATTTCCTGGCTTTGCCTGAGGCTGAGATGGGTCCGTTATCGGGTCCTGGCTTACCGGAGGTGAGTGCATCCCCCGCCTCATCGGAACCGCCAGGGCAACTCCCGGCCACCAGCGATAGCACGGTGGGATTGGGGCCAGCGTCGGACGCAGACCCGACCACCTTCCAGTTGGGGGGAAGTGGCCTGGATTTGGGAGCGATGCCCAACCCGGCAGACCTCTTACCGGAGCCACCGTCCAGCCAGAGGAGTGTCCCGGATATTGCGACGCTCTTTCCCCCGGAACGCCCTGCCGCTTCGTCGTCCGATTCTGAAGTCTCGCTGTTGAACCCAGGTTCAATGCCGGAGATGGATTTACCACCGGTGGAGGGGGGGTCTCAGGACTTTGTGCCTCCCCCTTCCCTAAGCTCGGGCCGGGATGATTCGTCGTTGGCATCCGCTGAGCCGCTCAGCCAAGACCGCACCACCACACCCACACCGATTGGCGAATGGTTGTTGCCTGAGGAGCCTGCGCCAAGCTCAGAACCTTCGGCGCCGGTGCCCGCCACGTCGGGATGGCCTGAACCGACCGCGGCCCCAGGCGATGGCGCAGTGGTGATTTCCTCGAACGCTGGTCGTTCCTCAGGGGATTTTGAACTCCCTGAAAGCCCCATCACGACGGCGGAAACGGGAAGTTCTCCGGCAGCTGTTCCACCGTCGTTGCCAGCGACGTCGCCAACAGGTTCATTCGAGGGTATCTACCATCCTGAAGCCTCTGCGCCAGGGGCTGGGAGTCCGACCCCGGGCGAGGGCGCAGCTGCGTCAGCGTCTCCGGTGGCACCGGTGGCCGATTGGATCGCTGCGGAAGCTGCCAGCGAACCACTGTTGTCCCCGGTGGTTGAAAGTTCGGACATCTTCAGTGGTGGTCATGTTCCCGCGGCAGAACCGGTGGAGCCTTCCGATGTCATCGCGGCGACGGCATACGGCATGTCCCGTTCCGATCTGGCTCGGCCCTCGGAATTCATCCATCCGCCCCAAGCCGCAGCCGCTGCCGATGCTTCCGTGCCTGAAGCCATGGGCAGCGAAACAGGCAGTAGTGAGCTGCCTATCGGCCGGGAAGCGGGTAGTTCGCTTGAATTCGCCCTGCCGGTGGCCGATTCCACGTCGATTCACGATCTGCCAGATCCGCAATCCCGCGATCCGCTTTTCGATTCGGACGATTCGCAAAGCGTACCGCCGGCCAGCGACGCTCCCGACTATGGTCAAGCTCCCGTGGAAACCGAAGCGGCCTCCAGCATTCTCGCCGACCTGAGCCATCCCGATTTCACGGCCGATTCGGGCAGTGCCGTGCAACCGTCCGGCGATGGCGGCCACGGACCGATGTTCGAACTGACGGTTCCCGAAAGCCCCCTGCCCGCCGGATTGTTTGAAGACTCGGCCGAAGAGCTTTCCCCGGAAATGACCTCATCTTCCGCGCAACCCACTTCCGACTTGTTCGCCCCTCCCCCCAGCCAGCCCGAGATCAGCCTGGGAGGAACGCCGGACAGTGAGCATCCTTCGCAATCGAGCATCTTCTCATCAGCTCCGGCTCAGGACGAACCCAGCGATTTGCACCAGGGGGAGCCACCGGTACCCGCCGTCGATTGGGTCAGCGGCGATTCTTCCGACGCCGTCGAATTCACCGATGCACCGCATCTCAGTGAAACTGTGGAACGCGACCCGCACGGCGCGTCGGCCAGCCCACCGCAACCCGGCCCCCGTCTCCCCTATGGTCTCAGTTCATCCGACTTTGAGCTATCGGCCGACGTCGCCGACAGCGCTGAGGCTCCTGTCGCATCACCTCAGGAAGGAAGTCTGACTGAACTGATGAAAAGTCTGGCCGACGACTCCTCGGAAAGCCCCACCAAAGATTCCCGCGCCTTGCCGGAACAACCGGTGGATGCAACCAGTGAACCGGTGGTCACCGTCGATTGGATGGCTGGTTCGGCGGAAGGTTCCGCACTTCACGATCCGAGTAGAACCGATCCGGAGTTCGGCTCGCGAACCTTCGCGCAGCCTGTCCCCAAACTGACCCGGTCTGCGGGCGATACCACCGCTCCTCCGGTTGTGACCCGAACGTCCCCCCGTCGTCCGGACAGCACCACCGGCACAGCAGAAGAACTGACGGCCCGCGACGATTCGTCGGCAACTGCAGACAAGCTCACCCCCCGACCCACCCGGGCGAAATCTGGTAGCGGATTGGTTCTCGGAGGGGTATTGGGCGGTGTGTTAGCAAGCGTTGCGTGTGCTGCGATTTACCTCAGTGGCTTGGTGCCGAATCAGGAGCGGGTTTCCAACTCCGGCCCGCCGTCGCCACCGCAAATGCCGATGCCGCCGCTGCCCCCCGGGCTACCCACACCCCCCGGCGCTCCTACCACCCCCACGGTGGATGCCAAAACCGCCTTCGCCCTCGGCGATTGGACCAAAGCCCTCGAATTGGCCCGGAACGCGGACACCGTGGAAGCCAAAGCTATCGCCGGCCGCATCCGCGTCTACGCGAAAATCCACGGCACAGCCACCGACGACGACTTCCAACAGGCCCAGGCCGATTTACGCGACGTGATCGATGCCGCAGAAAAAGATCACAGCCCCGAAATGCTCCAACGGGCCATCCAAGCCACCGTCGACCTCGGCATTTCCTACGAAGCCACCGGCAATACTGAGGCCGCCAAGAAGCTCTTCACTGAAGCCAAAGAGAAATTCAAAGACCACGCCGCGATTTTCGACGCCCTGCTTGATCGTCTGGCCGCTCCGCCCAACGCCGCGGGCAGCTCCCTGCACGCCCCCCGGTCAACGCCTCAGGAACTCACGTCCATCGCCCTCGCCGTCAGCCTTTTGCTGCAAGACAACAACCCCAAGCCCCCCGCCGATGGCGAACCCGGTCTCTACTTCTGGAAAGCCATCAAACTTGCTCGCGAACGACACTACAAAGAGGCCGTTGAACTCATCGACCAAGCCAAGGCCGCGCACCAGCGGCGCGCCAAAGCCTTCGCCGGTCGCGGCCTCAACCCGCTCACAGACCCCCTCGAACAGATGTTCCCCACCGCCTGCGAAGAACTCGCCGCCGTGTGGAAAGAACTGTACCGCCAACCCGCCTTGGCCGAAGCCATCCAAAAAGATGGCCTGGGCAAGGTCCTCAATACCTTGGCCTCCGCCAAAACCGAGGCGATGAAAGCCCAAGCTGATGCGAAACTGGCACTCGATCAACTCGCAACGGCCAAGGACGAGCTGAAAAAAACGCACGATGAACTCAAAAAAGCCACCACGCTCCTCGAAAGGACAACCACCGAACTGAAAAAGACCCAAGACAACCTCACCACGGCCAACGACAAACTCAAAAAACTCGAAACCGACCTGACCAACACAGCCAAGGAGCTAACGCAAACCAAAAACTCTCTCAAGAAGCTCGAAATGGAAAAGGCCCAACTCACCGAATCGGAATTGGCCTTGCGCAAAGAACTGCAAACCACCACCGCGGAGAAAACCACGGCCCTCACTGAACTGACCAAGCTCAATAAAGACCTTGGGCAAATCGCGGCGGCGCTGGCTCCCGCGGTCAAGCTGCCCGAAAAATGGACGACCGCCGATATTGCCAATGCCGTCAAAAACCTCGCGGCCCTGGCTAACGATAAAGAGGTCAAAACGCTGCTGGAGCGGCTCACAAAAGCCGAGACTGACGCCAAAGCCGCCACCGACAAGCTAACCCGCGAAACCCAACGCCTCACCGAGCAATACGAGACGAAACTGAAAAACCTCACCGCTACCCACACCGCGGAAATCAAAACGCTCAAGGATAACTACAACACCCAAATCACCAAACTCCAGGACAGCCACGCCGCGGAAGTCAAGAAACTGACCGAAAAATACACCGCCGACACGCAAAAAATCCTCCGCGAGCAACAATTGACCATCCAAAAGCTCACCGAGGAGCACGCCACCGCCCTCAAGGCCGTAGAGGCCAAACTCGAAGCCGAGAAGAAGGCCGCAGCCGTGAAAGTGGCGACCATCGAAAAACAGCTCGCCAACGTCATCACACCGTCGCAAGCGATTGATCTGTGGCTCCCCGTGCTGACCGACCTGCGCCGGCCCACGGATGCCGCAAGTGCATTGGAAATCGCCAAACGGTCGCTCGCCAGTTCGTTGCCGGATTCGGAAGAGGCCGCCAAAGCTCGGACGCTGCAAGGCATGGCCTTTTTGCTCAAAGGCCAATACGCCCAGGCCAAAGACGAGTTCCTGGCCGCCCGCCGCAGCCCCGCATTCGCTCAGGACAAACCGTGGGCGCAAGTGGTCGAAAACGGACTGCAAGCGATCGACGATCCCTTGGCGTTGTATCGTCAACCCGTCGTGGCCCCGGCGGTCGATAGCAAACTCGCGGCCCGCGCGCTCGACGCGGGCATTGCTGCCTACCGCGCCGGCCGTTACCCCGCAGCCGAACAAGCCCTCCTCGAAGCCGCCAAAAACGATCCGGCCGACCCGGTGGCATGGTATTACCTCGGGGCCGCCCGCTGGGCGATGGGGCAAACCGAACAAGCCCGCAAAGACTTCCAACAAGGCGCAGAACGCGAAAAAGTGTCCCACCGACCGGCCCGCCTCATCAGTTTGGCCATCGCCCCGATTCAGGGCGACGTCCGCGATCAACTGGATCGCGTTCGGCCCTAACGGGGAAAGCCTCCACCTCACGGTGGCCGGGGGCCAGCATCACCGACCTGACTGTCACCGACAAATCACGCCCTCGTGACGTCAGCCTCGCCGGGTCGCATGGCCCCCAGTGAAAAAGGTGAATACCTTCTGACCTTTTTGACCTGTCTACAGTCGTCTCGGTTTCCACAATGGCCCACCATCCTGCGAAGAAGGTGGATACCCTCAGACGGTTTTGACTCCCGACGGCAGCCTCGCGGGGTCGCATCGCCCCCTTCGGTTCTGATGGTTCTCGCCCCCCAACCCCTGATTCTTTTCGATGCGCCTAGCGCTTACAGAAGTGTCTCTTCGGCTCTTATGGTTCTCCCCCCTGATCGGACGCAGCCTCCCGGGTGCAGGTCGGGGCGGTCAAGGAGGGCGGTCAAGGATTAGTTGGGTGAGGAGGACGCACCCTTGATGGCATCGTGCCAAGCGTGTGCTCTTCTCGTCGAAGAAACTCTGGAAGTTATCCAGAGGACGCACCCTTGATGGCATCGTGCCAAGCCTCCCTGTCCCAAGTCGGATGGAAGAAGCTCAGTCTTTCTTTAATGAAAATTCATCGAACAACCGCCCTTCGTGATCGAAGGCCTTCAGGTTGAATGTGCCGTTGTGGATCGTGACATAGCAGAAGTGGTAATCGACGCGGCCTTCCCGCTTGAAGAACGCCGGGGTCGGGCTGAAGTCTTCGAGCCGTCCGCCGCCACCACCACTGGTGACATACACGACACCATTTTTTTGATCCACCCGGCCCTCGCGGATCGGCCATGTTCGTTCGTAGAGGTGAATGTGCCCGCTGAAGACCACGTCCACGTTGTACTTCTCATAGAGTTGGACGAAGTGCCGCACCCGGACATCCCCCTCAGTCGAGGGGCCTTTCCAGGTGTTGCCGTAATCGTCGGAATCAGACGAGTACGGTGGGTGGTGATGGTAGCAGAACTTCCATTTCGCCGTGGAAGCAGCCAGGGCTTTGTCGAGCCAGCGATACTGTTCACCCTCGGGTGTCAGATTCCGCTTGGTATTGGTGTCAAGCACGAAGAATTCCGCGTTGCCGTAAGTGAAACAGTAGTAATATTCGGGCTTGGGCAAGGAGAAGTATTTGTAGTAGTAGGGGTGGTCTTTCTCGTGATTGCCAATACACGGGAACATCGCGACTCGGCCGAAAAGTTCGTTGCACGGCTTGAAGAGGTCTTTCACCCATTGCCATTTCTGATCGCCATCATTGACCACATCCCCATTGTGAATGACAAAATGGGGCCGCCGCTCCCACATCAGCTTGGCGACTTTCCCCGTGATGATCGGGTTCCGCTGCGTATCACCAATCACGGTGAAACTGTACGCATCGTTGAAGCCCACGGCCGTCAGGAAGGTCAGGATTTTGCTTTCGAGCTTCCGTCCGTTGGCGTCGGTGCAAACCACCCGGTAGTAGTATTTCGTGTGCGGTTCGAGATTCGTCAGGGCCACCTCGCCGAGCGTGACCATTTTCTGAACAGCCACCTGCTGATCGGGGGGGTACTTCTTGCCGTACTCGACTACCGCCTGGGCCGGTTCTTCCGTCTCCCACATCACAACGATGCTAGTGCGCGTAACGTACTGCAGATACGGCTCGATGAGAAAGCGTGGCCCCTCAGGAACCACCGAGGGGGCCGCGGCCAGTGGCCGGTCGGCTTCAAAGTGGGCGGCGATGGCTTCAGCTTCTACCGCATGACCGCAAAGCATCAACTCCTTGATGGCTCCACAGAGGGGATAATCTTCGTTATCGTCTTTGTAACGGCCAATCACTAGCGGAGCGCTCTTGGCGTACAGGACAGCCCCAGATTGTTCGCGGCTGGTCGATTCCAACTGGCCGTTGATGTATAGCCGCATTTCTTGACCGTCGTAGACCCCCGCGAAGTGATACCACTGGCCCCGCACGTATTCGGTTCGCGACTCCAGGTAGGTCATCTTCTTGGTGTTGACACTGGTCAGACCGAGGTAGAACTTTTTGTTGTTGAAACCAGCCACAAAGCCGAATTCCGATGGGCCGTTGTCTTGGAAGCAGCCGAGAAATGCCCCCCACTCATTGGGTTCGTCGATCCGTACCCAGGCAATGACCGCCAAAGCGTCTTTGGGCAAGAAGGCCGCATCGGGGCTGACGCGGGGCTTCACCATCACGCCATCATCAGGACCAGTGAGTAACAGGTGGGGGGTTGGCCCCTCGCTGCTGATCGTGGCAGCACCCATGAGGGTAGCAGACAATCGGCCACACCGGTCGGGGATCGTTTTGCCCTGGAGCAGTTCCGGATCGAAAACCCAGTGGGCCAAGGGTTTCAGATCGGGTTTCGCCGCCGCCGACGTCAGCTGGTGCCGGAAGAGGATGACCGTGCCAAGGACCACGATACACACACCGGCACTGGCGAGTTTGGTGGAGATAGAGGCCACAGTTCACCTCCAGGAGCGCGACTTTCAGGAGCGCGACTTTTTGTGCTACACAGAAGACGTATCTGTGCTGTCACCCGAGGTGAGTATATACCACCGCCAGCCGACGCTGTGAGAAGATCGCGCAAAGAGGTGATGCATTTCCCCCTATGTGGTTGCAAAACACCCGGATACTTGCCGAATACGCCTGATTTTTTGGTTGTTTTCGGCTATGGGAACTGCCTCTCAGAATGTGGACGCGGAAGTGGTGGCTCCGGGATACCGTTGCATTTGAGGTTCAGGGATACCGTTGCATTTGAGGTCGAGGGGTGGTGTATGTTTCCCCAGGAATGGGCCATGTCGGACGAAGTGCGGCAGGCGTTGCACAACCGCCAAGCGGTCGTCGCGTTGGAATCCACATTGATAGCGCATGGCTTACCGTATCCGGTGAATCAGGAAACGGCCCTGGAAGCTGAGGAGGTTATTCGTGCCGCCGGGGCCGTTCCGGCAACGATTGCGGTTCTGGCTGGGGTTCCTACGGTGGGGTTGTCCCCAGCGCAGATCGCGGAGTTGGCTCGCCGCGAGCAGGTTCGGAAAGCCAGTCGCCGCGATCTGGCCGCGGTGATCGCGTTGCAGCAAACGGCCGCGACGACCGTGGCGGCCACTATGGCCCTGGCCGCCGCCGCCGGGATTCGCGTGTTCGCCACCGGCGGCATCGGCGGGGCGCATCGCGACGCGGAACCGTTCGACATTTCGGCCGATGTCGTGGAATTAGCCCGGACCCCGGTGTTCACAATTTGTACAGGTGCAAAAAGCCTTCTTCATCTTCCGCGGACGTTGGAAATACTCGAAACCTTGGGAGTGCCAGTGCTCGGTTACCAAACGGAGACGTTCCCGGCGTTTTATGTCGGCGACCCAGTGCCAACATTGCCCGTTTCCGCCCGTGTGGAAACGCCCCAACAAGCCGCAGCGATCTTCGCCACCCACGTTCGGCTGGGCGGCGGGGGAGCGCTTCTCGCCCAAGCTTGCCCCGCCGAGTTGGCCATTCCCCAGGTGGAGTTTGACGCATGGCTGGCACAGGCCACGCACCAGGCCCAAGTCCAGGGTATCGGCGGGCCGAGGCTGACTCCGTTTTTGCTGGCTCGGATCGCCGAAGCCAGCGGCGGACGAACGCTGCAAGCCAACCGGGCTCTCATTGTGGCCAATGCGCGCTTGGCGGCCGAAGTGGCCGTGGCTCTCACCGCTCAAGCTGCGGAGTTGCGGAATCCCGGCCGATTCTGAGAATGGTCGCGAGAAAGGAAAACCTGCGGTCGAGAACCTAGCACGTTTTCTCTCAACCTAGCACGTTTTCTCTCGGACGAACGATCGATTCGCTGCCTGTGCATCGCCCGGGGCCGTATTGATTGCAGCGGCGTTGCGTTTATCCTGCGTGGCAAGGTTCAGGCTGTTGGTGGGGATTTTCCCGTGTCGCACGATCGCCGGCGGTCCCGACACGGGGAAAGGCAAAAGGATTGTGGATCATTTGTACTTCGCAATATCGATGACCACGTTTTCGTTCGGTTTGACTTCAACATGGATTTTCGATTTCTCGCGACTGAATTTCCCCTTGAGCAAATCATTGCTACCAAACGGGGCCAGAACGATAGCGACCCGATATTCGCCGGGTGGAATCCCTTTACCATCGGTGCCAATCAGTTCAAAGCTGCCGTTGGTCGAGTCGGTGATGGTGGCTTCGTATTCGGTACCGGCGTCCACGCCACCGATTTTGATGAAGGTGACTTGCAGGCCCGGATCACCCGGGGGGAGGTTGGACGTATCGACTTTGATCGGTAGGCCATTATCCAAGATTCGCCCGCGGGGTTTCGTGCGTCCTTCAGCCACCGGCGCTGGGTTGGAGCAGCCGACCACAACGAAAAGACACAGGCACAATCCCGAAAGACCAAAGCGTTGCACAAGACGGATGGCCGGCATCATAGTGAAGACAACTCCTCAGTGTACCGTTGGGACGATTGGGCGAGAGAAGTAACACGGTACGAAGTCAATCGCAAGGGATCAATGGATTCTGGGATCGATCCGCAAGCCTTGGGGAGTATTGCGGAGCTTGCAGGCAGAAAGCGACCCGTGACGGCTCATCAACGGGTCGCTCCAGAGCTATTGGTTGGAGGCGTCTGTGAGGTGAAGACGCCGTCGTTTCTTCTACCAATCGTTACCCAGCACGCCTACCAATCGTTACCCAGCACGCCACCATCGGTGCGATGGCCAAGCCGCCAGAAAGTTGTGTTCGCATCACAACAACTGATGTTGAAGTTGATGAAGCGCACCGAGCCATCGGCCAGCAAGGCATTGAAGCCATTGGGATGAAGCCCCCCGAAGCGACCGCCACCATCACCGGCATCATCCGCCATGGGAGCGAGATCGGTGCGGCGAACGGTATCGTGGTCCCAGCCCGCCGAGTAGCCTTCGTTATCGTCGCCGCGGAAACCGCTGATACCGCGGATGAGTTTTTTGTCGCCGGCAACCAAGGTGGCGGAGGTACCATCCAGAAAGTCTTGAATGCGAATGGGTGGGCGCCGCCGCGTCCCCGGGACGCTGTCACCCAGGTCATGGTTGAAGGTTCGCACAATCGCACCGAGGTCTGCGCTGTTGGGTCCGATCGATCCGGCGTAATCCGTTTGACCGTGCGTCCCGGTGAAGGGGAAGTTCGACTGAGGAATATACCAGGAGGATCCTTGCGTCCACGCTGTGGGGGCGCGCCGCGAGGGGCAGAAGTAGGTTCTGATGACCGCCGCCCGGGCTTGGCTCATTTGCCCACCCAAGGTCGTTTGCCCGCCGCCATTATAAATCGGGGCTTGTTCGACATAGGGCAGGATTTGGAAGAGCCAGCCCGCCCGTTGTTCCAATACCCCCGCCGGTGGACCTGCAGGCTGCGATGGATCGGGTGCCGTGCCGACAATCGGATTGCCATACGTGGGTGCCATCGACCAGTGTTGGCCTCCCGTTGGCAGATAACCGGTCGAGTCGTGGTGGTTGTGAATCGCCAAGCCTATCTGTTTGAGGTTATTCTGACAGCTCATCCGGGCCGCCGCTTCGCGCACTTTCTGAACGGCCGGCAGAAGTAGCCCGATCAGAATGGCAATAATCGCAATGACGACCAATAACTCGATCAAAGTAAAACCAGATCGACATCGAAAGCGATTATGGATCTGCTGAGTCATAAAACATCTCCTTGAAGAATGAGTCGCGATGGGCTGAGCTACCGCGGGATTTGCACCGGATTTGCACCGGCGACAATTGCGAGTTAACTGGATCCATAATTACCTACCCCGAGCCTCCATTACAAGATGCTCACATATTAAAAAACGATGAGAAAACTCGCCATTCCGGCTCCCAGTGGGTTTGTACTTGTTTATGGCATGGGTAGCTCCCGTCGTCCGTCGGCATTGGCTCCGGGGCACACGAGCGCAAACCACTGGAACGAACCCCCACCTCAACAGTTTCGCGGGTCAACTCCAAGGATCGTACCGTCCACCCGCGGCTCGCCGCTACCTCCACCCGCGGCTCGACTCGTTTCTGTTGTGACACCATCACACCATGAGACTTTTCGCCGCTACCTCCACCCGCGGCTCGCCGCTACCGTCGCCCCTCACGTCAACGGTTTCGCGGCTTGACTCCGAGAACCGGCTCGGAGACTCTCAGTCCCTGGCCCCCCTGAACCGTTTCGCAACGCGTATGGATAGGCCCCGTGAGCGGGAGTTGCGCGAGGTGGTGTCAAAACACTCAAAAACGTTATTGATACCCTAACCACGAGCATTGATTCCCGATGAGCGGGAGTTATCGGAGGTTGTTTCCAAACAACTGGGATGGTTGCCGAATACGGCTGATCTTTCGGCTTTTTGGGGGTTTCGCAACTCGGTATCCGAGGCGAGGAGATACCGGACGGCGGCCAGGGGGCTTATTGGGGGCATTTTTTCGGGTTTTGGAACGGCCTCGAACGACAACAACGCGAACAGCCAGCACAACCTAGGATTTTGCGCGGAGCACAACCTGGGATTTTGCGCGGAAAGAGCACAGAAGATGGGGCTTGGGCCGGAGGACGACTGCGCTCCAACAGGGGTTTTCGCGAGACATGAGAGCGGAAGGGGAGGGATTCGAACCCTCGAACGACTTGCGTCGTTGCCGGTTTTCAAGACCGGTGCAATCGACCACTCTGCCACCCTTCCTCCGTGGGGATAAGGCACTTCTCTATTATAGCGGCAGTAACTTCCCGGGGGACTTCCTCCTCCACAAAATCCATCCCCAACATCCCTCTTGCGCCCCGCGGCTCGCGCGCCGTGCGGCTCTGGAGTCGTTCGGTGGCGTCTGCCGCAGACTACCCAAAAGGCGATGAAAAATCCCCCTCGCGCCCCGCGGTTCTAGAGTCGTTCGGTGGCCGGCCATCCACGCGGTCGTCGAATGTTCTTCTGCTGTGGGCTACGCCTTCATCTGCTGGGGTCGCTCGGTGACCTACCATCCGCGCGGTCGTCGGGTTCTTTTCCAGACCGATTTGGCTCACGGCGGGTTCACACCAGCGGGTTCCGAGGGAGCCGCTACGGGTTAAGGTCACTCTCTGGTGATCGTTGATGGCCGGTGTGGGCTTGTCGCGCCAGTCGGGGGGCTGTGGCGTCGCGAGGGCACCATTCGATCCACGGCTGGTATCCGTCCGCTGCGTCCCCCGGATTGTGAGGGTGGCTGTGTTACGAGAGCCTGCAGTCGCGCTTGCGGATTGATACACTGAACTGCAACAGTCGCCCAGTCCCCAGCGTGAATTTTCCCCTGCGAGGAGTTGTTCCGATGCCACACACCTTGCCTGCTCTGCCGTATGCGTTCGATGCGTTGGAACCCCATATCGACGCCCGAACCATGGAAATCCACAGCCAAAAACACCACAAGGCCTACGTCGACAACCTCAATAAAGCCCTCGAATCGGCTCCAGACCTGGCCAACCTCGATATCGTCACCCTTTTGCGCAATATCAACAACGTCCCGGCGACGATCCGCCAAGCGGTCATCAATAACGGCGGTGGTCACCACAACCATTCGCTGTTTTGGGAAATCATGGGCCCCAACGCCGGTGGGGAACCGACCGGACAAATCGCCGATGCCATCCGGGAGGCTTTCGGGGATTTTGCCAGCTTCAAAGCCAAGGTGAAGGACAACGGCCTGACGCAGTTCGGCAGCGGCTGGAGCTGGGTGGTTTACAATCCCACCACCGGGAAACTCGACGCCATCAAGAGACCCAATCAGGATAGCCCCCTGATGGAGGGCCTGATCCCGGTGTTGGGAATCGATGTCTGGGAACACGCCTACTACCTGAAGTATCAGAACTTGCGGGCTTCTTACATCGACGCGTGGTGGAATGTGGTGAACTGGAAAGCCGTTGAGGAGAAGTATGTCGCGGCGAAAGCTGGCCGATAGCGTCGAGGAGGAGTCGGTGGACCCTGAACACCGCCGCCGGTTCAGGGTTCCGTTCGGCCCTCGCAGGCATTTCTGAACACCCGATGCGTCTGGGTGTATCACCACCACCCCTGCATGCTGAGGGCGTGGTCGGCGGGATTGTACTGGCATGAGCGCAACTCGCGTCGGCCGAATCGGCCCTCTTCCTGCATGCTGAGGGCGTGGTCGGCGGGGTTGGGCTGGGTTTGGCCGATTGCCCGCACTGGGCGTCATCCCCCTGCCACTCCTGGAGGAGTTCGCGTGACGCGACGAACCAAGATTGTGGCGACACTGGGTCCATCCACGGATTCCCCCGAGGTGTTGGAAGCCGCCTTACGCGCCGGTGTTGACGTCGCCCGGGTGAACTTCTCGCACGGAACCGCGGAGGAACATCTGACCCGCGTCGCCCAATTCCGCGCCGCGGCGCAGCGCGTGGGCAAAATCGTCGCGGTCATGGCGGATTTACCCGGCCCCAAGATGCGGGTGAAAATGCCGGCGTTACGGTTTCTCAATCACGGCGACATGGTGTACTTCTCCCTTGGGGCCACACCCACCGAACCGGGGGATTTGGTGCTCACAGAACCCGAAATGCTGGCCGATGTGCGACCAGGGCAACGGATGCTCCTGGACGATGGCCGGTTGCAATTGGAAGCGGTTCAGATACACCCGGGGCGTTTGGCCGCGCGGGTGCTGGTAGGAGGAACTCTTCACCCCAACAAAGGGCTGAACCTGCCCGATACGCCGCTGACGATGCCCGCCCTCACGGCCCGCGATCACGAGGCGATTCGCATTGCTGCCCAAGCGGGGGTCGACTGGGTGGCCGTGTCGTTTGTGCGCGGACCCGAAGCCGCCGACGAAGTGCGCGACGCTTGTCAGGCCGTGGGTTTGACGGCCCCCGTCTTGGCAAAAATTGAGCGCCCGGAAGCAGTCGGGCGTGCGGCAGCGATTGTCGCAGCCTTCAATGCCATCATGGTGGCCCGGGGGGATTTAGGCGTGGAGCTGCCTTTAGAGCGTGTCCCGACAGTCCAAAAGCAACTGATCGCGGAAGCCCGCGCCGCTGGCAAACCGGTCATTATCGCCACCGATATGCTCGATTCGATGCGGACCAATCCCCGCCCCACACGCGCCGAGGCCAGCGACGTCGCCAATGCGATTTACGACGGCACCGATGCCGTGATGCTCTCCGGCGAAACCGCCATTGGTTCTTACCCCGTCGAAGCCGTCGCCTGTATGCACCGTATCGCCGTTGAAACGGAAATGCACATGCGCTTCCAACGCCGATCGCCCACCACCCTCTACGACCCCAGCGGCAACGAAATTGACGATGCCATCACTCTATCGGCCTGCAGTTTGGCCGACGAAATCAATGCCGCTGCGATCATCACGCCCACCCTTTCTGGACGCACTGCTCGCTTCGCCTCCCGTTGTCGGCCATGGGCACGGATTATCGCAGTTTCTCCCAGTGAAACCGTTTTACAACGCTTAGCACTTGTGTGGGGGATTACCGCAGTGCGGATGTCGGCCCTCGAACCGGGGCACGACCGTATGAATACCGCCGTCCGCGACGCCTTTGGGGCCGGAACCATCCAAGCCGGTGAGCGTGTTGTCGTCCTGGCTGGGCATCCCATCGCGGGTGGCCGTCGTTCGCCCACGGTGCGGGTGGTTCGTGTGGGCGACGATGGCACACCGGGTGAACCCTGATCGCCGCATACCTCCCGCTGTTGTTAAGCCTTTCGCGTTGTACTTTTTGCGCCTGTCGTCTGTGCGGTAACGGCACGCTGGGCACCCAAAGCGCGCCCAGCCGACACATTGCCTCGGTTCCATCCCTTCGCCTTGCCGAAACATTGTCACACCCATCCGCTTGGCAAGGATCAGCCCCCGCACGCGACGTTGTGGGCCTCAACCGCCGCATGAGCGTCGCACGGATTTGCGGAAGATGGACCTCATTGAGGAGTGACCACGCGCCATGGCTGATTCGCGCCCCCCCCTGCATTGTGAAATTCTCGAAACTCGCGAAAACCCCACCACCTTATTCACCGAAAGCTTCGATCACCTCTCCCCCCCCACGCTGCCCCGCGGTTGGTCCAGCTGGTCGAGCGACACCACCACCGTGTTCAGCACTGCGGCCAATAGCGGGCTGAATAATAGCAACAGCTTGGTCAGCCAAGCCGGAAGCCGCACAGCCGGAATCACCTGGCACCCCGAGGCGGTGACCGGCGATACCGGCGTAGCAGCGTCGATCTTCGCCAATTCGCTTGTTCCCGTGTTCATCTTCACGCGCGGCAATGATCTGAGTGATCCGGCGACGCGGAGTTATCTGGCGGCTGTCGTCACCCGGGGGCTGCGCGTGCAATTGCTGGAAGTGACAGGAACGACAGCGAAAGTCCTCGGCAGCGTCAGTTCACCCAATGCCGCGTACTTTTCGAACGGTTGGGTCCGGGTTTCCCTCATTCCGGTGGGTACCACAGTGCAGGTGGAGGTGACCCGGCATGATACCGGGCAATACCTCAATGCGTCGGGCACCTGGCAGACCACGCCGACTTCGGCCATCACGGCCACCACGACCCTCACGCCGCGAACAGGCCATGTGGGCGTGGGGCGAAACGCCTTGTACTTCGGTGCCGTCGCGCTCGACAACTTCGCCGCCGTGACCGATCCAACGATTTCCTACGATCCAATCCGCGAATCCTTCGATACCACCAACTCCGGTCAACGCCCTCAGGGATGGATGAGCTGGGTGAACACGGCCACCGGGGCTTTCAGCGTTTCCTCCACGCGCTCCAATAGCCCGTCCCACGGTTATGCCTCCCACGGACAATCCAATACGACCGCGCGCTCGTGGGCCGACACGAAATTGCCGGCGGATGTCAACGCCGCGGCGGCCATCTACCTTGATAGTCTGATCCCGGCACAAATTTTCGTTCGTGGATCAAATCTGGACACATCCAGACCCACGTTTTACGCGGTTCAGATTACCCGCGGCCTGGAGGCCCAATTAGTCAAGGTGGTTGAAGGAACGGAAACCACCCTAGCCTCCATCAAATCGAACGCTTACTTCAGCGGCCGTTGGGCACGGGTCCGGCTGATTGCGGACGGCGACCGGTTACGACTGCAAATCTATCGCCCGGATACGCAACAATGGCTTGCCCCCGATGGGAATTGGAGCAGTAGCCCCGATTTTGCTCTCGAAATCCGCGATACGAGCATTACGGGTCCCGGTCATGCTGGTATCGGTCGTCGGGCCGCGGTGGCGGGGACTTTGACTATCGATGATTTTGAAGCGCAGCCGGCCGGTGTCGATAGCGGACCACGTGTCCGTATCAGCCGCTTGACCGGCCACGGCGACGTGACCGGGGAAGTAACCTTCCAAGCCCAGGTCACGGGAGCTTTCACCAAAATCGAATTCCGTTTGAACAACGTGGTCCGCGCTATTTCGGCCGCCGCGCCGGCCACATGGACCTTCGATAGTACCACCGTCGCCAATGGCCGCTACAACCTGGTAGTACGGGCCTTCGACGCCGCGGGGAATGTCGGCACCGCAGAGCTGGTTCTCAACGTCGTCAACCCCAATATGGACCCGTTGCCAACCCCGGAGATTCCTCGGCATTACCCCCATATTCGCATCGCCCAGCTTGCGTATACGGGCACACCGATAACCAATTCCTTCGAGCAAAACCTGTTGAAAAACAGTGTCGACCTGGTCGTCGCCAATCCGCGGTTTCTTGGCACAATTGATGAGGTTGCCCCGAATACGCCCCAACTCATCTACAGCAATGTCTCGAATCTGTACCAGCAGTTGTTGATCGATTGGCTCAACTATGCCGATCGCGTCGGCGTGTCACGAGAATTGGCTTTCTATCATGTCACGGAAGCGACGGCGTTTCAGGGATCGAGTCCCTCGTCGCAACCGGTAACATGGTTCTGGGGTACCTATCAATGGAGCGGGAATAACACGCCCACGGATGTCACCTCGGCGGCTCGGGCTGGTCGGAACTTCTTTGTGCAATTCGGTGGCGCAGGAACGAATACCGCAATCG
This sequence comes from Gemmata sp., assembly GCA_025055115.1. Taxonomy (GTDB): domain Bacteria; phylum Planctomycetota; class Planctomycetia; order Gemmatales; family Gemmataceae; genus Gemmata. The sequence goes on along the minus strand of JANWYJ010000035.1, from coordinate 3,220 downwards.
GCTACCTGGAGAAATTCCGCGAAATGAACATCACCCTGACCCGCGGAGCGAGTACGGGCTGGTCGGGGGTTTGGGAATATGTCACGGCAACCGATGCCCAAGGCTTGCCCACGCAATGGAAATCGCTGACCCTTCTCCAAGACACCACCAATGCCCTGCGTTCTTCCGGTCGCATCACCTTTGACCCCCCCGCCGATTGGGTACCGGCCGCGATGCTTTCCGGCGGCGAGCGGCTCTATTACGTTCGTTTCCGCGCCACCCAAGGAACCGCCACTCAGGGCGCTGAACTCTTCTCGGTACTCGGCCGCGACTATGTGGGCGCTAACGGACGCTCCAGCGGCATCATTCCCGCCTTCGATTATACAGCCGATGTCGATGGCGATGGCTACCTCAACGATACCGAATATGCCAATCGCCAACCGGGGATGGATGCCCGCTTCGTTTATGAATCGCGCTTATTCTACCCGTATTACGGACAGATGCGCTTTGTCACCAATCCGTCCGCTTCCGCGGTGCGCCGGTGGGCCGCCGATTATCATGTGCGCTTACTCGAAGCCAATCCGTTAGCCGATGGCCTATTCATGGACAACGCCACCGGCAAAGTCCCCTTCCCCGGGGTGAATGTCCTCGAGCCGACGGCCACCTTCAGCGACGATTCCGGCGCTCTGATGGCCGTTGTCTCGCGGGCTATTGCACCGAAGTGGGTCTTGGCCAACACCGCCGGTGGAGCCACCACGGCCGACGCCATCACCCGCTATTCTGCCGGCGTCTTGGAAGAATTTCTGCTGCGACCGCTGGCAGCCAATTGGTCACAAGTTCTGGATGCTGCGGAACTTGTGAATCGCCGCCTCAATAGTGACAATCGCCCCTATGTCGTTCTCGACAGCAGCCCCCAAGGTGGGTCGCGCTTCGATGGACGTACCCAGATGGCCACTCTGGCCTACTACTACTTACTTGCTGACCCTGACCGAACCTTCCTGATGTTCTATGGTGGCGACAGTCCGTCGTCGTCGTGGACGGGTCGCTGGTCACCCGCGGTGGAGGTGAATGTCGGGCTTCCCACGGGCGCAATGCGGGTTTTTGCCACAGGCAACGACCCAGCCAATGCCGCCCTCACCTATCGCGTCTATGCCCGCGAATATGAAAACGCTCTGATCCTCTACAAACCTCTTTCCTACACTCTGGGGCAAGGGACCGGCACCACGGCCAACACCACCGCCACCACCCACCAGCTCGGCGGAACCTACCGGATCGTCAACAGCAACGGAACATTAGGGGCCTTTGTCACATCGATCACCCTCCGCAATGGCGAAGGGGCTATCCTGCTCAAAGTCGCATGATGCGGATTCCATCCTAAAAATACCGACCGATGGCTCGGTACCCACACGATCTTCACGGGAGAACCGAGCCATCGCTCATGGAGGCCCCACCCGCGGAATCGATCCCCTCGGCACTGGCCAAGTCGCGTCGAGAGGCGAACTATCGCTGGCCATCTGTACAAAAACTGATCAGCGAATTGACTTCGCCGCTCGCTGGGCGGAGAATGGCGTATGTTCGTTCCCCCCGCTGCCGAGGAGGTCGTTGTTGTGGCGAAGGCCAAAAAAAACCATGGGCGAACGCCATCCCCGAAACCGCAAACGGTATCCCCCCGGCGGAAAAAGCCCGCGGAGGCAACGGAACCGTTTGTTTTCGGCTGCGATGTTGCGATCTTCTCCGAAGCGGAACTGCAAGCGTTACAACGGCATGGTGCCCGGTTTGAAGCACTGGCCACCGGTCAGGCTCACCCCGTGACACCCGAAGAAAAACGGTTCATCCGGGTTCATCAAGAAAAAGAAAAACCCCACACGTTGGCCGAGAAAGCATGGCTGCGCCTGAAAGCTCGGCGCGAGTACGAACGCGAGCAGAAAGAAAAGCCACCGCCGGCCCCCCCGGAAGACTATGGCATGATCGAGTTCGATGCCGACCGCTGTTGGTGGTAATACCAATTCCACAACACACCACCAGTCACCGTACCCGGCTCGCCGAATATTTGCAACAAGGGGATGAATTTCCCGTGACATCCCCGGCCCGCCGAGATATGAATGTTTCCTGAAGACGAACCATTCGTCGTGATGACCCATCCACTGTTCGCTTTCATCCTCCTCGGAAAGGGCGTATCATGTTTGCACCCACGCGGCCCAACATTCGGGTAATTGTGTGTCTGAGCGTGGTTTTCAGTTTTATCGCCATCATCGGTTGCGGCCAAAAGGCTAATAACGCCCCCGGGGGCGGCCCCCCACCACCGGGCGGCCCTCAACCGCCCGGTGGTCCACCCCAGCCGCCAAGTCTGCCGCAACCACCGACTTTGCCCCTGAGCGTCAATCCCGAAGAAGTCTTGGCGAAACTCCCCGGCGACAAAGAATTCGACGCAGGTAAGAAAATCTACACCGACAATAACTGTTACCGTTGCCATAAACTGGGCGAAACCGGAGTGGCGAAAATCGATCTTCCCACTTTCCCCGGCGGCCCCCCCGGTGGCCCTCCGGGTGGCCCCCCCGGTGGCCCTCCGGGTTTTCCCCCCAAAGGCCCCCCGGGTGGCCCTCCGGGCGGCCCTCCGGATATACCAGCGCCCCCCCTGCCCCCTCTCGGACCGGAGCTTACCCACGTCGCCGCGGAAGACCTACATACCCGCGAATGGCTGATCGAACAAATCCGCGACCCCCGCAAACACAAACCCGATGGTAAAATGCCCCCCTTTGGCAAAGACAAAATCAATGATGATGATCTGAATAAATTGGTCGATTATCTGCTCAGTTTGAAGTAACAACGACTGGGGGAATTCCTTCTTGCGTCGGAAATCCCGAGCCGAGGAATGCATGGCAGCCAACTGGTCTTCCCATCCTCACGGCGACCACACACGTTAGCTCCTGGAAAAAATGAAGGCCGTCGGAGAAAACTCTGACGGCCTTCGTTGCTTCGCAACATCAGGGCTTCACCGCTGATGTTGTTGACACCGCGTGTCGTACGGATTCTCAGTCGCTGATGTTGCTGAGGAAGTCTTCATACTTCTTGCGAGCCCGGAACTCCTCATCCATCAGCCTCTTCTGCTTGTCCGTCAACTGGTCAATCTCCTTCTCCTGCGCCGACAACTTCTTCAAATACACCTCATACACCTCCGCATCCCGCGGCGTGTCCCGCAGATTCTTGCGAATCCGATCCTGATCCTGATTCAAACGCTGCA
>JANWYJ010000086.1 GCA_025055115.1 Gemmata sp. | reverse complement strand
CGCCGGCACGCATTGACTGGCCCCAACGCAGCCAGTGGCCCCATTATTGCAGCCAGTGGCCCCAGCGCAGCCAGTGGCCCCAGCGTAGCCTCCCGCCACACCCGGGAGGTCCGACCCGAGCATTTTCTAGTACCCCACACTCCCCCCCCACCGATCCAATAGCTAGCATGATCCCATCCGGGGCCGTGTCCGCTGGCGTCCCCCTGGGTTTTTCTGGTGCAGCGAACCTGCAGCTGATGAGGTAGATATGTCCTCCCCGTTGACCGTTGTGATCTTCGGCGCCTCCGGCGATCTCACCTCGCGGAAACTGGTTCCGGCCCTCTTCAACCTCATGCAAAAAGGCAAGTTACCCGCCGATGTGCGGATTCTCGGTGTGTCTCGAACGCCTTTCCATGACGACGGCTTTCGGGAACATCTCCGAGCCAAAGCCAAAGAGATTCTCCCCCCCTCCCAATTCGACGATTCCCAATGGTCCACGTTTGCTCGAAAAATCCACTACCTTGCGACCGATGCCACCCAACCCGACGGAGCCCAACCCATCGCCGCATGGTTTGACCAGCACGACCCCGAGAACAACGGTCGGCGCCTCTATTATTTCTCGGTTTCGCCCGAACACTATCCGGCGATCAGCCGCGCCTTGGCCAATGCCCACCTCAACCAGTGTACTGCGGGGTATCGCCGGCTGGTCATCGAAAAACCGTTTGGCCGCGATCGCCTGTCCGCCAAAAAACTCAACGATACCCTGCACGAACATTGGGACGAAAGTCAACTGTACCGGATCGACCATTACCTCGGCAAAGATACGGTCCAAAACATCCTCGTGTTTCGCTTCGCCAACACGCTTTTTGAACCTCTTTGGAACGAACAGTACATCGATCACGTCCAGATCACCGTGGCCGAGAAGGTGACTGTGGGCGATCGGGCCTCGTACTACGACACCAGCGGTGTCATCCGCGATATGCTGCAAAACCACCTGCTCCAGGTGCTCACTCTCGTGGCCATGGAGGACCCCAACCGCTATACCGCCGACAACGTCCGCAATGAAAAGATGAAGGTCCTCTCGGCGATCAACGTTGTTTCGCCGGAGCAGGCGTGGCAGGTCATGGCTCTGGGGCAATACGAGGGCTACCGTCACGAGAAAGGCGTTCCGCCCCACTCCAAGACACCCACCTATGCCGCCGTCAAGCTGACCATCGACAACCGCCGTTGGTATCGTGTGCCGTTTTATCTGCGCAGCGGCAAAGGTCTGAAGGACCGCTACAGCGAAGTCATGATTCAGTTCAAATGTCCCTCGCGCTTGATGTTCCCATTGCCCAAGAATGAAACTCTCCAGTGCAATCGTATCAAAATGGTGATTCAACCCAACGAATCCATTCATTTGAACTTCCAAACCAAAGTCCCGGATGTCGATGGGGTGTCGCTCAAACCACGGGATTTGTCGTTCGACTATCGAAAAGCCTACGACAATCAGGCTTTGCCCGAAGCGTATGAGCGGCTGTTGCTAGATGCCATCAGCGGCGATGCTTCGCTTTTTATGCGCGCCGATGAGATCGAACGGGCTTGGGAAATCATGGACCCGTTGATTGCCGCCAGCGAACATCCCGCGGCCCCAACCCCCGAGCCATACCCGATTGGCTCATCCGGACCCACTTGTGCCGACCAACTTCTCGAAAAAGACGGCCGCAAATGGGAACCTATCGGCTGACACCCCCGTGACCATCACGCCGGCCCACCAACCGGTTCCAACACCGACAGGACTGATTCGCACAACCTACGGTTGGCGTTTCGACGCGGGGGCATCCACCGCGACCGGAGCGATGGCGAAGGGGTGTTCCCAACCGCGCGGGGCCAGCGGCTGACGCTGCCCGCTTGCGTCCTCCAGCCACAACCCGGAGCCGACACACTCGCCAATTTTGCACAGCCCCGGCAACGGTGGCTCCTGCTGCAGCTTCCGGCCATCCTCGGGTGAAACGGCAAACACTAGCTCAAAGTCTTCGCCATCTTCCAACGCATGGTCGAGTGGGGTTTTCTGCGTTTGGCGGCTCAGCTCGATGGCCGCGGGAGAAATCGGAATCGCATCGGCACGCAGCACGGCACCGCAGCCGCTTTCCTGGCAGATGTGGTTCACATCGGCTGCCAGCCCATCACTGATGTCGATCATGGCATGCAGCGCAACGCATTCATGCAAGCGCAGGGCTTCATCAATCCGCGGAGTGAAGTCGAGGTGGTGGCCGAGGATGCTGCCTCCCAATGGACCGGTGACAAAGAGCCAATCCCCCACCTGCGCCCCAGAGCGCCGCACTATGCCACGCTCGGTCACTTCGCCCAAAACGGTCACGGCCACCACGAGCTTCCCCATCCAACTGTTGGTGTCGCCACCCACGATGGGAACGTTGAAGCGATCGGCCATCTCACGCAAGCCCAGATACAACTCCTCAGCCACTGCACCATCACTCTGCGGCAACGCGAGGCTGACGACAGCCGCCACTGGCACGCCCGCCATCGCCGCGATATCGCTGAGGTTGGCCGCCATCGCCTTCCGGCCGGCCCGACGCGGACCCACTTCGGCCAGCCAGAAATCGGTACCGTCCATGAGCATATCGGTGGTGACCAAAAGCGGTCGCGACGGTGCTGCCAGAACGGCGCAATCGTCCCCCACGCCCAGCACCACCCGCGGATGGCTCGGCGTGCGCCAGCGAAGCCATGCGATGTAGTCCCATTCGCCAGGCATGCGGACTCCTAAGGGGGTCAGAACGCAGTGCGTGAACCGATACGACACTGACGAAACGTCAGCGTTTTTCGTTCCAGGCTGGATTGGCGTATTTCTCAGCGCGAATGGCCGCGATCCTTTGGCGTTCGGCTTCCGACCAATCGCCTGGTTGAATCGGCCAGCCAGTGTCCGCGGCCAGGGCTTCGCACAGTTCACGGGCCAACTGTTCGGGAGAGAGGCGAACCGTCGGTACAGCATCGCCAATGCCCGGCAACTCCGGGACGTATTCACTCCGCTGGAGCAGAATGCTCCCGTGTTGCAGCAATGCTCCACGCATCTTCCGCTGCGCACTGCCGGCCACTTTCGAACCGCCAATCAACACATCCCCGGCAGTTTGGTGAAGAAAACACACCACCGGTCCGAGCTTTTGTTCTTCTCCACACACGACCGCGTGTGATTCAATCCCGTGTTGACGCAACACACGCTGGAGAATGTGATGCATGCGACAAATCCAATTCTCCGCCGACTGCCACTCCTTTCCCGGCGGCAAGGCGAGAGCGTAAGTCAGTTCATGATGGTGAACAATGGCCGCGCCGCCGGTCGAGCGACGCACCCAGGCCAGCTTGGCCAGTTGGCCGGTGCGCTCCGCGGCGGATTGAAAGTATCCCAGCGATAGCGTGGGCACAGCCCATGTGTAGAATCGCAAGGAAGCAACACCCGCGACCGCCGATTCGAGCATCGCTTCATCGGCGGCCATGTGGGTGGCCCCATCGGCTTGGGTGAAAGGTAATAAACGGAGTATCTGTTGCATGGGAGTATTCTACTGTATCGTGAGAGAATCCCGGAGTTTGTATTGTGCTCGTGAGAGAATCCCGGAGTTTGTATTGTGGCGAAATCCCCGACGTTTGTATTGTGATGGAATCCCTGACGTTTGCACGGCACGAGTCTTCCTTCCATGCTCACAACGATTCTGCTTTTGGCGGCTTCTGGGACCAAAGCTCCCCCCGCTACGGCGCTAGCACCCGCGCCGCGGCAAGTCGGTGAACTGTGCGAACTCCGAACCGACACGGGTACACTTCACGCCACGCTCGACCTGCCCGCCTCGCCCGGGCCGTGGCCGGTGCTGCTCCTGCACCCCGGTTCTGGTCCTACCGATCGCAACGGCAACGGCCCGCTGCTAGCAACCGATTGTTACAAGCAACTCGGACGCGCCTTGGCGGCCCAAGGGTTCGCCGTGCTACGCATCGACAAGCGCGGTATCGCCGCGAGTGCGACAGCCGGCCCACACGAAGAAAAACTCACCATTGAGACCTACGCCGCAGATGCGGTGGCCTGGGCCAACCGTCTCCGCGCCGATGCCCGCTTCACGACCGTGGGCTTCATCGGCCATAGTGAAGGGTGGTTAACCGGTCTGATCGCTGCCGACCAGGCACGCTGGGAAGTGATGATTTCCCTGTGCGGACCAGGTCGGCCATTGTCGGCCATTTTGCGGGAACAACTCCACAAGAATGTTCCAGAGAAGTTGTACGCTTCAGCGGAGGCGATCATCGTGGAGTTGGAGGCCGGTCGGAGAGTCGAGAAAGTCCCGGCGGAGTTGGCCGCACTGTTTCGCCCCAGTGTACAACCGTTCGTTATTTCGCTCTTCCGCTATAATTGTGCGCAATTGTTGGCCAAAACGCAAATGCCGGTGTTGATCATTTCAGGATCGACGGATCTGCAAGTGACATCGGAGGATGCGGACAAACTCGCTCAGGCCAACCCACGGGCGCAGCGGGTCACGATCGACGGCATGAACCATGTCTTGAAGCCGGTGAAGGGACTCAACCGCCTCGAGCAGCTCCGCAGCTATTCCGATCCCAGCCTACCTCTTCATCCCCAATTGGTTCCAGCGCTGACAGAATTCCTCCGTCAACACCTCAGCCAGAAGAAATAAACCTCAAGAAATAAGCCTCCGCAGTGGTCCGCGGAGGTCGTTCCAACCCGAGGGCCCTTCGTACCAACATCGGGGGAAGAAGACATAAGCCGCCGCGGGCGACCGGAGGCTGGCACCACATGGCCCGATGTCGTTACGGGGCTTTGGGAGCCGCGTTGAGGAACTTCTCGATCCGCCACGGATGGACGCCCAACTCGCGATCCCCCGAGACGGTTTGTGTGCCGTTGCTGAGGAAGGCCACGGCTGTGACCGTGGTTTTGTGATGGCGGAACGGGGGGATTTGGGGCTTGTCGGCGTGGGTGTCCCACAGGCGAACGGTGCGATCGGCTCCGCCGCTGAGAACCCACCGCCCGCCCTCTTGGATAGCAACACTCCGTACGGCCCCCTGATGGCCGGTGAGCGTGAAACGGGCTTTGTCTTCGCCCACTTTCCACACGCGGATCACGCCAGCGTCGGTGCCGGCGGCGATCCACTGCCCATCGGGGCTGATCGCGACACACCCCAAAGGTGTGGTGAAGGGTCCGTAGCGTTGCACTTCTTCGCCAGTCGCTAAATTCCGTAGGATCAGGGCATTGGCCGTGGCAATGGCGACGAACTGCCCCTGGGGATCGACTGCCAAACTGGTGACCAACCCCTGCTGCTCGCTTCGCCAACCCACTTGGCCATCGCTGATGCGCCAGTACGCGACATTCCCAGCCAAATCGCCAGAGACGATCCACTTCCCATTGGGGGTGAAAGCGACTGCACTGACGAGGGAGTCGTGGTCGGTATACTGGCGGATTTCCAGCCCCGTCTTCAAATCCCACACCCGGGCGGTGCTATCCATACCGCCGCTGGCGGCGGAATGGCCGTCGGGACTGAGCGCGACCGACCAGACGCTGGCCGTGTGGCCCACCAGCCGGCGCAGGTCGCGGCGGCCTTCGACATCGAAATAGCGAACGCTGCGATCCCCGCTCGCAATCACCGCACGTTTGCCATCGGCGGTGAAGGCCCATTGATTGGCTGAATCTCGGGCTTCCAAGGGGTCGAGTTCCCCGGTGTTGTCGCGATTGGTCGGGCCGTTGAGGTTCGACTGATAAAGGCTGCCCAAGTGCAGTTCACGAACAATATCGCCAAAGGCCTGAACCCACAACTGCCGGGTCACGGTTCCGCCGCTTCGCAGCACACCGATGTGTCTGGTCAACAGTTCCGATTGACTGATACTGGCGCGAAACTCCTCGGGGGAAAGCCCAACCTCCGCCGCCCCGGTGATCAGATCGACATCCCCTTCGTATTTCAGCGTCATGGTGCTGACGGCCTCGTACTTGCTGACCTTCGCACCGGTTTTCGCCACGGCTTCGGCGAACTTTTGAGCATCGGCGGCCATCCGCTTCAGCCCAGCCTCCTTGCCGGGGTAGAGGGATCGGATGACATCGGCTTCTTCGCGGCTGAAGGCTTTAGGATTTTTCTCCAAATGTTCACGAATCTGATCAGCTTTGGGAAGAATCCCGGTGGTATGGCACGACATGCACGAAATACCAGCTTCCACAGCCCGATCGGGGCGTTTGGGATCACTGACGACGTTGATCGGGCCTTTGTTCAGGCGGGCGTCGTTGGCCGTGTAGAGGTAGAAGGCATGCAAGCCGTTGGGGAGGGCAAAAATCACCTCGCCACCGATGTATTGGAAGGGGTTGGGGGCCAGTCCGCCGGGGCCCAGAGGGAAGGCGAAGATGTTGCGCCGATCGGGAACCAGTCCGCCATTGATGCGGTCCACGAGGTTGGCGGGCGGTTCATCAAAGTCGTAGGTTCGCCAGTACATGCCTTGGGCCGAGTCGTGGCGTTCGAGAATACGGTTGAAACGGGAGACACCACTGCCGTTGAAGCCGACGCGGACAACCCGATCTTGGCGGATATTTTCCGCGGCATCGACGCGCAGGAGTTTCTCCAATTCACTAAGGCTCGCCGGAAGTTGCAGCACATCGTAGTACAGGGGCGCTCGGGAGGCGGTGGCGACGAACCAATCGCCCCGAACAATCGGCAGTTTCGCCAGCGTGTAAACCGAGATCGCCCGAGCGGTGACGGAATCATCGAGAATACCGTAGGGGTATTCTTGGAGAATGCGGTTCCAAATGCTGGCGTCCCAGACGTACCAGCGCAAGTCGATACGGAAGATGGTGCGTTGGGCATCGATGGCCACGGGGTTTTTGATTTCCGAAGCCCACGAGAGACTATTGACCAATTTCGCCAAGGCATTGCGGTGCGTTTGCAGTTCGTCTTCGCCCCAGCCGGCGTTGTATAGGTGGGTGAGGGTGAAGTAGCGTTGGAAGCGGCGGCTGCGGCGGTCGAATTGTTCCAAGTCGGCCAAGATGGCGGCAGAGATGGCGCTGGTGGGAATCGGCGTGCGGCTGGCTACTGCACCTGCGGGGGCACCGGCTTCGATCCACTGCGTGAGAGTGGCGATTTCGGCTTCGGTCGGCCGCGGTTCTTCGTCCGGGGGGGGCATGCTGCCATCTTCGATGCGTTTGAGCAATCGACTGGCTTTGGGGTCGTGGGGTACCACTTTTTTGCGGGCAACGAGTTTGTTCAGATCGGTGATGTAGTTGAGCGAACCTTCGACCGTGCCATCTTGGCCGTGGCAGCGGTAGCAATGTTTTTTGAGGATGGCTTGGGCTTTTTGCGCCAACTCCCGGGAGGGGGGCGTCGTGGCCTCGGCAGGATCGGCGGCCGTCGCTGGCCGCGACACGCTGACACCGACAAGCGCCGCTAGGACACCGGCAATCCGAAGCAGGAATTCGCTGCGCATCACGTCTGACCCCAAGGTAACGTTGTGTCCTGTAGTCCTGTATGTGTCCTGTAGTCCTGTAGTACTGACGGATCAGAACGCGGTTGCGATTGCCCGTCGCGGGGCCGTTACATCGGTCCGTGCCGCAGGGCAAGTGGGCGATACCAGGGCTGCGTGTTTCTAAGTTTCTGTGGGAAAAGAGTTTATGGAGAAGAACGCACGGTTAAAGGAACCATTCCGGGGTTACGAGCCACTGAAGTTTCCCCGCGGCTTTGGCCGGATCGTTTTTGAAATCCACGCAGGCGACCGCCGCTTTGGCCAGCGGCAAACTGCCTTCTATGGCCCCCAATAGCCATTCGAGGTAGTAACCAATTTCCGGCATGTGGCCGACAGCGGCAATCCGCTGCCCGGGAATATCCGCCAGAAAGTCGGAGAGCTTTCCGGGTTTGAGCCGCTCGGGGGCCAGGTAATCGCAGGTGATCACCCGGGCGGCGGGTTGCCATACGTTGAGCAATTCCACCGCGGTTTGGTGCGCGCGAACCAACGGACTGGCGACCACGGCATCCACCGGCAACTGCCGTTTCACGAAAACTTCGGCCAACGCCCGCGCTTGTTCGCGCCCGTGAGCGGTCAAAACGCGGTCGAAATCCCGGGTGGCCCCTGGCGCACCCAACTCCACCGCCTCGGCGTGCCGAATCAGATACAGCCGCATCGTTTCTGCGCTCCGTTTGGAATCGCCAACGCCGTGCGATCCCTCGGATTCACTATACCAACTGCTCTTTCGAGCCGGTGCAACAACTTCTACATTACTATCAAGACCTCGCTTCACCAGACCGAGATTTTCACGAAACGATTCCATGAAACGGAATGACATCCGCAATGTGGCCGTCATCGCCCATGTCGACCACGGTAAAACGACCCTGGTCGATCAGATGCTGCGGCAATCTGGCCTGTTTCGCGCGGAAGAACTCGATAAACTCGTCGGCGGCCAACACGGCCTGATTATGGATTCCAACGACCAAGAGCGGGAACGCGGTATTACGATTTTGGCGAAAAATTGCGGTATTCGCATTGGCGATGTGAAAGTCAACCTCATCGACACCCCCGGCCACGCCGATTTTGGCGGGGAGGTGGAACGCATTCTCAAAATGGCCGATGGGGCGTTTGTTCTGGTCGATGCTGCGGAAGGGCCGCTGCCGCAGACGCGCTTTGTATTGAAAAAAGCCCTCGCCGCCGGACTCAAACCCATCGTCGTCATCAACAAAATCGACCGGCCCGACGCACGCATCAGCGATGTCCACGCGATGATGTTTGACCTTTTCATCGAATTGGGGGCCGACGACGACACCGCGAACTTCCCAGTGATCTACGCCAGTGGCCGTGCTGGGATCGCGACCACCGATCTGGCCATCGAACCCAAGGACCTGCGCCCGCTCTTCGATGCCATCATTCACCACGTTCCGCCGCCCGATGTCGATGAGAACGCCCCACTGCAAATGCAAGTCATGGCTCTGCAATACAGCGAGTTTGTCGGCAAAATTGCCATCGGTCGCGTCTTTGCTGGCAAGATTCGCAAGAATCAGAAAGTCGCGGTGGTGAAACAAAAGGATGGTGCGATTGTCTATGATACGGTCGTACAAGTTCTCGAATTTGACAAACTGACGAAAAAAGAAGTCGAGGAAGTCCGGGCCGGGGATGTTTGCGCCGTCGTCGGTATCGATGAGGCCGAGATTGGCGATACGATCTGCGAATCCGACAAACCGCACGCCCTACCGCCCCTGACCATCGACGAGCCGACGTTGGATATGGTCTTCCGCGTCAACGATTCGCCATTTGCCTCACGCGAAGGTAAACCCTTGACCAGTCGGGAGTTGCGCGATCGCCTGCAGCGCGAATTGCAGCACAACGTCGCCTTGCGCGTCGCCCCGGGGGAACGGGAAAGTGAGTTCATCGTCAGTGGCCGTGGCCTGCTGCATCTGGGGGTATTGCTCGAAACGATCCGCCGCGAGGGTTTCGAGTTGGCGGTTGGCAAACCCCGGGTGATTGTCAAAGATATCCACGGCGTCAAATGTGAACCATATGAACACTTGGTTGTCGAAGTTCCTGCGGAGCATCAAAACACCGTGATGCGCCTGGTGTTAGAACGCCAGGGCGAATTCCAGAAGATGGAAAGCCATCGCCAAACCACGCATCTGGAATTCCACATTCCCGCCCGCGCGCTGATTGGCTTGCGAACACTGATGCTAACGGCCACACAAGGCACCGCGATAATGCACCACAACTTTTTGGAATTTCGTCCGCAGAAAGGGCCGCCGGTGCGTCGCGAGAATGGTGTTTACATCTCCAAAAACACTGCCAGGGTGACCGCCTACGGGGTGGATGGCCTAGCCGGGCGGCTGTTTGTATCGCCCGGCGATGATGTTTACGAGGGGCAGATTGTCGGCGACCACAACCGCGACAACGATTTGGTCGTCAACGTCACCGAACAGAAGCCACTCACCAACATGCGGGCCACCGGCAGCGATGCCAAAGCGGTGGTCAAACCGGCAACCATCTTCTCTCTCGAAATGGCCCTCGAGTATATTGAGGACGATGAATTGGTGGAAATCACCCCCGCCTCGGTCCGGATGCGGAAGATTTATCTGAAAGAAAGTGACCGCAAAAAAATGGCCCGGCAGCGGGTGTAAAGGCCGCCACGGCCCCGGCGAGAAGGCGCGGCGCGGGGGCCGTAGCATGGGAATAGACGACATAAACCTCTTCTGAGTAAGAAGATGCGACTCATGGCGGCCGGTCGTCACAACCGGCCATTTTTTCTTCACTCAGGCCTCAAGGTTCTCACCGTTCCAACGAATAACCTGCCAGCGGTGTCGTCACCACGGTGTTGGTCGATCGTCGCCACCACGTTGTTGGTCGGTCGTCACCACGGTGTTGGTCGATCGTCACCACGTTGTTGGTCG
>JANWYJ010000009.1 GCA_025055115.1 Gemmata sp. | reverse complement strand
CTCTCCGACTTCGACCCGCACACCGGCAAAGCGCGGAAAATCCAGACATTCGCGGCGGACCTGAACATTCCTATCGGCCTTCTCCCCCTACCCGACGGCCGCTCCGCACTGGTTTCCAGCGTGGGGGAAATTCGCCTCTACACCGACACCAACGGCGACGGCAAGGCCGATACGATGGAAGTTCTCTTCCGCGGCTTCGGCTCTGACGACACCCACGGCATGACCAACTCGTTCACACTGATGCCCGATGGCTGGGTCTACGCCTGCCACGGTTTCCGCAACGATAGCACCGTGAAAGGCCGCGATGGCCACGAAGTGAAGATGAATAGCGGCAACACCTTCCGCTTCCGGCCCGACGGTTCGCGAATCGAAGTGTGGACCCGCGGACAGGTCAACCCCTTCGGCATGACCATCGACCCGTGGTTCAATCTCTACACCGCCGATTGTCATTCCAAACCCATCACGCAACTGATCCCCGGGGCAACGTATCAGAGCTTCGCCAAACCGCACGATGGTCTCGGCTTCGCCCCCCACGTCACCGCGCACGCCCACGGCAGCACCGGTCTGTGCGGTGTGACCTGGTACGATGCCGACCACTTCCCCCCCGAGTACCGCGGAACCATGTTCGTCGGCAATGTGGTGACCAATCGCATCAATTTCGACCGCATCGTCTGGCACGGAGCCAGCCCAGTGGCGAAGGAGCTGCCAGATTTCCTCGTCAGCCCCGATCGGTGGTTCCGCCCGGTCGATCTTCAACTCGGCCCCGATGGCGCGTTGTATGTGGCCGACTTTTACAACAAGATCATTGGTCATTATGAAGTCGATTTGAGAGACCCACGCCGGGACAAGGACCGCGGCCGGATTTGGCGTATCGTCTGGAAGGGTCGGGATGGTCAAGCCCCCAATCCCCGCTTCCACCGCAATGATTTCACTAAGGCCAGCTCCGACGAACTGCTCGACGATCTGTTACACCCCAATCGCACCGTCCGCTTCCTCGCCGGGCATCAACTGCTCCACCGTATCGCCCACGGCCAAGGACCGAAGGGGGAGTGGGGCGAACCCATGGTCCAGAAGCTCGCGGCCCATCCCGAGCGGGTTTCCGAGTTTCTCGGTTGGGTGGTGGGGATGGAAGAAGCCCGCCGCCGCACCCCTCCCCCATCGATGGACGACTATCGGGCGATCCTGAAAGTCGTTACGTCGCCCCAGCGTGTTGGGCTGAAGCCCGAGCAGATCACCGGCCATCTGACCCGCATGGTCGCCAGTCGTACCCGCTGGGGCGACGATGAACGCCGCTTCCTGCTCGAACGGCTGGCCGCAGCGGCATCGGTGCATGAAACACGGGCCTGCGTGGACGCGATGATCCTTCACCCTCACCCCGACTTCATCGCTCCACTTGTCAAGCTGTTCAACACCGCCCTGCCCACCGACACCCACCTGCGCCATGCGATCAAGGTGGCCCTGCGCAATAGTTTGCGCGATCTGAAAACCTGGCCGGAAAGCACCGAACCGCTCTTCGTCGACATCGCCCTGGCAATCGCGAATCCGCAAGCCGCGCACTATCTGGCAACCCGCATCAACACGCCAACATTCCCTGCAGACAAATGGACCGCCACCGCCGAACACATCGCCCGCTACGGGACCGCGGCGGATGAAGACACCCTCTTTGCTGCCCTGCTCCAGAACCGCAACAGCGAGGCCCTGGTGGCAGCGCTGCGGGGCGTGCAAGCGCGCGGCCAACCCCTCAGCGCCGAACGCACGAAAACTCTTCTGCGCGCAGCGGAAACCGCTCTGGCAGCTGAACCACGCTCTGACGAAGTCCCCACCCTACGCTGGGTCATCCGTCTGCTGAACGCCTTGCCGCCGCTGACTGCGCCCCAGGAACGCCAGCTCCGCCCCGCAGCCGTGCAACGGCTCGAGCAGTGGCTGGGCCATACCCAAGCCCTGGACGAAGTCCGCGTAGGGGCGGCTGAAGTGCTACTCCACTATGCCCCCGCCACGGCCGTCAAGGCAATCCGCCGGCAATTGGCCGATACCACAACCCCCGAAGGTGTTCGCACCGGGCTGCTGTTGGCCTGTGCCGCGTCCAACTACACCGACGCCCAGCTCGACGCCCGCGACGCCTTGGCCACGGTGCCCTATCGGATCGCCGTACCGATTGCCACTAGCTTCGCCAGTACCAAAGGGGGAGCGGAAGTCCTCCTCGAGGCCGTCCGGGCCGGCAAAGCCCCCGCGCGCCTCCTGCAAGAACGGACCATCCTCGAACGCTTACGAGCCACAAATGTGGACGGTTGGCAGAAACGCGTCGCGGCACTGACCCAAAACCTCCCCCCCGCCGACCAGCGGATCGCCGCAGCCATCCAAGACCGCATCACCGGCTTTGCCCGGGCGAAAACCGATGTCGCCGAAGGGGCCAAAATCTTCAGCAAACATTGTGCCGCCTGTCACAAGATCGGTGAGCAAGGCGGGAAAATCGCCCCCCAACTCGATGGCATCGGCGTTCGCGGGGTCGAACGGTTGCTCGAAGACATCCTCGACCCCAACCGCAATGTCGATGCCGCGTTCCGCGCCCGCGTCATCACACTCACCAACGAACAAACGCTCACCGCCCTCCTGTTGCGTGTTGAAGGGCAAGTTTTGGTTGTCGCCGACCTCGAAGGCAAGGAACGCCGCATCCCGCTGTCCGACATCGCAAGCAACCGCGAAACCTCGCTGTCGGCGATGCCGGCTAACTTCGTCGATACGATCCCAGAAGCGGAATTGTACCATCTTTTGGCCTATTTGCTGACCCAACGCCCGCCCGAGCCAACCCCGCAATGAAATACCGAACAGGCCGATCGGCAGTGATTACGGATCGGCGGCCCAACACCCGCCCGAGCCAGCCCCGCACTCGAAGTACTAACACCTTGGGATATAGTTCCGGCTCGGGAACGGGAAATAGTTACACCTTGGGATATAGTTACGCCCCGGGAAATAGTTGCGCCTTGGGATGAAAAACGCTGTAACTTCTTCAATCACAACAACTTCAAGAAACAATCGCCTTCTGGGGCAAAGATTTTCCCGCTTTTTCGGTATTCTCCGCGGCGATTCGGCGAGATTCTCCCATAACGCTGTCGGTATAATGCGCCGTTGGGCAGCAAAGGGAGCCTGCGTTCGTGCGAAGACTAGAGCGGAGGCTCAGTCAAGCGGGAGGAGGATCAACGTATGTCGCATCTCGAAGGGTGGGGTTTCCTCAGCCTCATGGGGTGTACACTGTCAATCGTGGTATCGTTATCGCTGCTGACGGGCGGATGGCAGGCGGCGGGCTGCGGTCTTGGGGCACTTCTGGCGGTCCTGTCGGGTGGTTTGTACGCGGCGTCCGCTAGGCCCAGTGGGCCAGCCGGTGCCGAACCAAGCGCTGCACCGGACCCGGCTGCGGTTTCTGATTCCTAGTAGCTCACGGGTCGTCTCAGTAGGGTTGGTGTGTCGCGGCCGGGCCGATGAGCTTGGTCGTTGGGCGAAAAAGCGAGTAATCGACCAATGAGTCGCGCTTATCGGGAGCAGGAGGAAGTGTACGCGGTGCTACGGCACGACGGCTTTCACGGCTCGGATGCCGGTCCCGAAGTGTCCGTCATCGTCAAAGAGATCGTCCGCAGCCGTGAGCTAGCCGAGGCCGAAGTGAATCGGCTCAATGCCCAAGCTCCCGAGGGCGTGCGGTATTGGTGGCAGGTCACGCGATTATTCTCGCACGGCTACTCGGCAGAGATGACAGAGGCCGAACCTGCCGCTGCAGCCGACCCGGCCAGCGTGAGGGATTTTGGTAGCTCACGAGTTGTCTTGAAAGGCTTAGTTTGTCGCGGCCGAGCTGGTGAGCTTGGTCAGTAGTTCGCAATGACCCACTGAAGGATTCCCCGTGAATCGCATGACCCGTTATCTGCCTTCGCAACGCTCCTCACGCCAGGTGATGGTCGCGGTGGTTCTGGGCACGGCGCTAGCCGCCACTCCGGCCAAAGCCGCCGTTGCCGGCAAAACCAGCCCCACCCCCACCCCCAAGGCGGTGGCCGACATCACCAAATACTGTCAAACCTGCTGGCGGAACGCGCGCCTGCCAGCGGATCGCTGGTCCGACTGCACGCAAGCGGTCTTTGTTCGCCTGCTTGAACGGGTCGATGCCGACAAATGGGACAGTGTGTTGCACGATCGCGAAACCGCCGAACGCCGCGAATTTCTCCGCGCTATCGACGCGGTCAAGAAACGCACGCAACGGGCGCGGAAGTTCAGCAGTTTAACGCCGGACCTACCCGAACGGACCGTCGTAGCCAACACACTCCGCGACGACCGCGAAGTGGTCGCCCAAGCGGCCGCCGCTCACCTCAGCCCCCGGCAGCGCCGCATTCTGGAATTGACCGCCGACGGTTGGCCGGTTCCCGAGATTGCCGCGGAACTGGGAACTACGGTCGAACGGGTCAGCGACGAAAAATACAAAGCGATCAAGAAACTCCAGCACGCCTTGGGTGTCCGCTCCTAGAAAGTGGCCAAAGTGTCTCCACGAAGGGGCGGCGGGAGGCCCGTTCCGCCGCGGCCTCACCGGCCGCGCTGCGAAGTTCGTCACCACTCTAAGTCCAAGAAGTTCGTCACCACTCTAAGTCCAAGAAGTTCGTCACCACTCTCATTGCTTGCGCGCAAGGGTCGAGCAGGGCCTGGGCCGCGGCCTGACGGGTTGCGCTGCGAAGTTCGTCGCAATCCCCGGGGAACAGTCGGATCGGCGGAGGGGGTGCTGAAATCACGCTTGACATGTTATGTGCTATCTGGTCGGCCGAGGGGAACAGTCGGCTTGGCGGGGGGTTAGTTGGCTTCAGCCACAATGGCGACGTCAAATTATCTGGTCGGCCGAGAGGAACAGTCGGCTTGGCGGGGGGGTGCTGGAATCCCCTCGGTGGTGCGGCGCAAGCTCGACCGCCGCGAGCGTTTGTGCTGTGAGTGATGTGCGACGAAGGCCGCTGCACCACCCGCTCACTTCCACTTCGAGGAGACACTTCATGAGAATGGCAACGCTTTCTGGGACGGCAATGGCGGTGATAGCCCTCTCGGTTGGCACCGCGTCGGCACAGCCGGGTCCTGTGGTTGTAGTGCCCACGGGGGGCTTTTCCCAATACAACTTTTATCGCGTCTCACCGATTGTTCCGCTGACCCCGGTGGTCCCGATAGCGCCGGTATGCCCCCCCGTGCTGCAACCGGCGTGGGGTTGGAATTACAACACCTTCGGCTTGACCGTGGTTCGGCCCACCTGGAGTTTCAGCATTGGCTCCGGCACGGTCAGCCCGTTGGTAACTCCTTTCTACAACTACGGTTACAACTACGGCTGGGTCACGCCGCACCCCTTCCATCTGGGCCGGCGGTGGTGAAGCCCGCACCCATGCGCCCCCTGCCGCCGACGCCCTGGCGGCAGAGAACACTCGGGACGGCCACCGCGTCGTCCGTTTCCCCTGCATCGCTTACCCCAATGGAGTTCGTGGGAGCAACATACTCATTCGCCCGGTGAAGGAATTCGGGGCCAAGAACTGCATCGCTTACCCCAATGGAGTTCGTGGGAGCAACGGTTGTACAATGGAGTTCGTGGGAGCAACGGTTGTACCACGACGGCAACCGCACGATGGAATGCGTGGAAGCGACCACTGCACCACGACGGCAACTGCGCGGTTCGTGCCCCGGCGGCTGCTTGTGTCCCCGACTACCGTCGCGGCTGTGCTGCACCACGGCGACGGCGGCAACCACAAGATTCGTTCCCCCCGGCCGTCGTTGACGGTCTAGGGGAATTTCTCTTCACGACGTTTTTGATCCGCTTCGATTTGTTTGAGCCTCAAGTAGCGTTTGTATTCGTCTTCGGTCAGCAGGCCATCGCCGTTGAGGTCCATTTCTTGGAATAACTCCAATGGTTTGCCACCGGCTCGCCACTCGAACAGGGAGATTTGCTTGTCGGCATTTTCATCGAGGGCGGTGAACCAATCGGGCATGCTACCGGTGGCGGGCTTCGTGTTTCCGACGGGGGAAGGCGACGAGCGGCCGCCAGAATGTTCGGTCATTTTGCCACGGATTTCTTCCGCTTTGGCCGCGACTTTGCGGTGAAAGTAGGCGCGGTATTCGTCTTTGCTGATCTGACCGTTGCCGTCGAGGTCGGTGCGGACTTTGTCTTCTTTGAGGCTAATAGTCAATTCTTCGTGAGATAATTCCCCATCGGAGTTTTTATCGAGGACGCGAAAGACTTTGTCGGCATCGTCTTTTGTATCCAGCATCAGGGCGTTGGCGGGGGTACTGGGAACCAGATGGCGCTTGCAGTAGCGGCGGAATTCTTCCCGCTGGATGGACGGCACCGGACCCAGTTCGAGCCGCTGCAACAATTTGTCGTACACCTCGATGAGCAGCGGGCTTTTCAATTCGTCGCGCCGCCATTCATCTTTTCCTGCAGTCACAAGGTCGAACCAGGCTTCGTATTCCTCGTCTTTGCTGGCTGCCAGCAGCCCTTCGGTGGCCTTCTCGGGGAAGACTTCGACAAGAGCTTTGACCCACAGGGTTCGGTCGGAGCGGGCGGCACGGGTCATCCGTTCGGCCCAGCGCTGCGCCGTTTGCATCAGGGAGCGTTCCTCGTACTGATCGTGTTCGGCCGCGGTGGTGGATGAACCCAGAATCACGCCTAACCAGAACACAGCAACGGCCACAGTGACCCCACGAGCAGACCCCAGATGAGTCATGGTGCGCCCTCGATCGGGATAACGACGACGAAGCGATTCACACGGGGAAGGCAGTTGGCGGGACGCCAGGTAGGTTATGAAGAAGTGTATCGCGAATTCCCACCACTGTCACGCGATTCTCACAACAAAACGTCGGCACAGCAGCCGCTTATTCGCGTTCGCTCTTATTCGCGTTCGCTAATATCCGCGGCGTTTCTTGATCTGCCGGTCTTCGGCATCGAGTTGCCGTTGGGTGATCCAGACCCAAAGCCCCAAAATCAGCGCGATGGCGCCGATGATGGCCGTAAAGCCGACAGCAACCGGATCACCCTCGGAAAGGGCGATGAAGTACTTCTGGATGGCCTCGAAGCGCATTGCGGTTTCTCCGGTGGTGCATCGAACGGCCCTTCGATGCTCGGGGGTTCGTCACGGGCGGGGGGTTGGCTTGTCCGTCAGCGGAGAGATTCGAGAATCTCCATGCGCATGGCCGATAGCGCCGGCACCAATCCGCCCAAGCGGCCCATCACTAGGGTGAATAGCAACCCGGTCGCAATGATGGGGGTATCAACTTGCATCGTCAGCGTTACGCTTTTGCCGCCGCCCTGACCCCCCGAGAGGGTACTGGCCGCTTCAAAGCCGTTGGCGCAATAGCCGATCAGGCAGCCGAGAAAACCGCCGACGAAGGCAATCGTGAGTGATTCCAGCATGAAGGAAATGAGAATTTGCCAACGTTTGAAGCCGAGAATTCGTAACACGCCCACTTCGCGAATCCGGGCGGCGATCGAGGCGAACATCGTGTTCATCACGCCGAAAATGCCGCCGACGGCCATAATCACCGCCATCAGCACAATCGCGGTGAGGAATTGTTCATTGGTTTTGGTCAATTCTTTGTAGTAGTCCGATTCTGCGAAGGCTTTGAGTTTGGCCTGGGTGTAAATTTCGTTGAGGAAGTACGCCATAGCGCGGGCGGATTCGTCGGAATCGTCTTCCATCCGCAGAACGAGGGTACTGAACTTATCCCCCTTGCCGCTGGCCCGCACCACGGGGTTTTGAATTCCGGTCCAGATTTCGGAGCCGTAGGTGGTGCCGCGGGTTTTCATCAGGCCCACCACTTTCCACCAACGGTCGCCCAATTCGAAAGTATCCCCGACCGTCAGGCGGGCTTTGCCCTGGTCTTCTCCCAAGGTGACAGCGACCCCTTCACCCAGGCAGCATTGCAGGTATTCCAGGCCATCCGGGGCTTTCTCGCCTGGTTCGACGGCATTGGTATTGAACCATCGGCCGCCTTCTTCGAGCGTAATATCGTGGACGATGGCTCCGATGCGGATATCGTCGAAGGCGCGCAGTTGGAGGAAGCGACGTTTGGGCGGTTCGCCGGGTTTGGTGGGGATGGCTTGATTGAGAACCACGTACGATTCGAAGCTCTTGAGGTATTCACCGGGGGTATCTTTGGGTGTCCCGACGGGGAAGCGTTGGAAGCGGCCATCGGGGCCGAAGGTGCCACGGGCGACGCTGACGCCTTGGCCATTGGGGCCGATGGGCCGCCCCATGGCATCGGCCATGACTGTGGCTTTGATGGCATTTTCGATATCGCCACCGCGGGCCAGGTTGCTGAAAAGTTCGTCGGTGGAACCTTCCGACAACACGAGGACATTGCCCGGAACTCCCGTCGTTTCGTTCAGCTTGTACATGCCATTGACGAAGGCCAGAAGCACCACCACCAGGGCCACGACCACAGTAAAAGCCACAGCCGTCAGCGCGGTATCGCGCTTGCGGACCCACAAGTACCGCCAGTTATAACTGAGGGGAACTTTGCCGATCAGCAGCAGCAAGATGAGATCGGTCCCATAAACGATGAGGAAAACGAAGGGCCACTGTTCGACCAACACCGGAGGCAACAGGGTCCACAGCGGCACGCCAAGAAGGGGTTGCAGGTCGGGGTCTTGAAGCAAGCGGAGCTTGGGCGAGTGGGGGGTGCGTTCGGCGATTTCGCGTTCGACCTCGGCCAGGCGCTTTTCGGCTTCCCTTTGATCGCGGGGATTCAGGTTGGGACGACTGGCGGCTTTGCGGAACGAATCGCGGCTTTTGAGAAGCTCGTCGGCCGGCAGCCAGCGTTTGGTCACGTCGGCCACGCGCTCCGCAATGGCCTCGTCGACCAGGGTCCGGCGCATGTCGCTGCCAGTGGGGCTGGCGGCCTGCCGTTGGGCGAACAATTCCGCAGGCACGATCCAGCGGTTGGCCGGTTCTTCGGCCCAATTGGCAATCGCGGCGTTGGCTTCGGCCAGTTCGTTTTGGTACGCACGGCGCTGTTCGGGTGAAAGGTCGGGGTTGATGAGTTCTTTGCGTGCGTTATCCCGCTTGTCTAAGAAACTCTTGAGGGGTTCGATGTCGGCCGGTCGGGGGTCTTCGGGGAAGATGAACCACGAGACGACCGGAAAATCCGCCACCGAGTAGCTGAGAACCTTTTTGGCCAATGTGGCCATCTGCCCGCCGCTGGGCAACGGCGCCCGCGCCACCACCTCCATCGCAAACGCGATGAGGGCGACAAGAACCACCACCCCGGCCATAGCCGCTAAAAGCCGCCGCCGGGTACGTGCCCACCACGAGGGCAACGGACGGACCGAATCAGTCAAAACCGCTTCATGGGGCGATACCGCCGGCAAAGCCACCAACAAGGCCGACAGTGGCAAAAGGGAAAAACCAATGACAAAAAGTGTGCCGATGAGGCGGAACAGGGTGCGGACGAATTGGCCGACGGTTTTGACGAACCGTCCCGGCCCTCGGGGCGGAGCCACACGCTGCAGGCTCAGGTTGGTCGCGTTCATCCGGTCGCAAACTCCCGCCGCAACGATCTCATCGGTGGGATGGCCGTTGCGGCTTAGTCCTCGGCGGTGATGTTTTTGACAAAACTGCAGGAAGTCGCAACGATCTCATCGGCGGGATGGCCGTTGCGGCATCGCAAACGCGATTCTCGCCTTATCAACATCTTTCGTCGCAACGATCTCATCGGTGGGATGGCCGTTGCGGCCCCGTCTCTCCACGGGCCATGCCAGTTCTCAGCTACGGCCAGTTGGCCGGTGCGGATTTCAGGCGACGCGGGCGAACACCTCCGCCACCTTCACATCCTTGGCGGTCCACGCCGGCACGATACTGCCGGCCAGGGCCACCGCCATACCCAGCAGCGTGCCGTAGAGCATAGCGATCGCCGGCACAAAAAACGCCCCGAAGAACATAATCTGGAACTTGAAATGGCCCAGTAGCCGCCAGGCCAGAAACGTACTCATCGCCCCGCCCATCAAGCCGACGAGCAAAGCTTCGCCCAACACCAGGAACATGACGTGCCGCGGCTGAAAACCGAGAACTTTCAGCACGGCCATTTCGGTCCGCCGCTCACGCACGGAGATCGACAGGGCATTGGCCACAACCAGGCTCATAATGCCGATCATCGCTGGCACCAGGATGTATTTGATCCCCCAGAAGATATCTTTGAACCCCCCCAACCATGTCCCGATGCCGCTGGAGGCGGTTTCCAACTTGATCGGGACTTTGTTGAAGCGAGCGCGGTCGTTGACCATGCCGCTGAGAATCTCGAAGGCTTCTTTATTGGGCAGCCGCACCCAGATGAGGTTGATGCACTTCTCCATCATCGGGTGTGTCAGGCCTTGGGGGTTGGCCTCGCGGTCACGCGGATAGGCTTCCAGGCTGCGGAGCAAGTACGATTTGTTCATGAAGGAAACCCCTTCGTACTTGCCCTCCGGCAAGGTGCCGATGATTTCCAACTCCCACGTCAGCCCCGGATAGTTCACCCCATGCAGCTTGATTTTCTGCCCCACTTCCATGTTCAACGATTTCAGCCGGCTTTTGCTCATGACAATGGCCCGTTCGTTCTGCTTCATGATGTCGCAGGCCTTATTGAGCATCTCGTGTTCTTCCCCGGTCAGGTCATCGAGACCGTCCATCATCGTCAGCACTTTGTCGGGTTCCAGCGCAAAGAGAAACACCATATTCTCCTTGCGTTGGTTGACTTTGTCGGTTGTGCCCAGCACAAACGACCAACTCATGATGTCGGATTCGCGAATGACCAGTGGTGGCTCGCCAGGGTGGTTCTGGGCGTAGACTTTCGGCACTTCTTCAATGCAAATCCGCTTGAACTCCTCGTAGTAACCCGGCGGCATTTGGCTGGGAATGGTGGTTTTGTGCGTCACAATCGCCTTGAAGTTGGCTTCTTTCTCGGTGGTGGCTTTGCCTATCATCCACAACACGGCGTAGATAAGGCACAACACGAGCGTCAGCACAAAGATCGCCAGGTACGTTAGCGATGTCCGCAGCATGTTGCGTCGCAAGCCGCGGAACATGATGAGCACCAACTTGATCGGGAACCACCCGGTCGCCGACGCCAGAAGCCCCGCGACACGATCGGCCCCCCACAAAATGACGAAAAACGCCGGCAACGTGAGTAACCCCAGCGCTATGGCCCCCACGATAATCCCGACCAGCCCCGCGAACAGATAGCCGGTCAACATGAACATCGAGGTATCGAAGCCGAACCCGGCACTGCTGAGTTCGGGAGGCAGACCGAACATCGGAATTCCTCACTTTATTGATGACTCCAGTAGCAATTCCAGCTCACGGTCGATCACTCATGCCAGCACTCATGAATGCCGGTTGCCTGATGAAGGCCGGTTCCCACCACAAGCGCCGGCAGTGGGTTTCTTGCCGGTGGTTACATCACGTTGGCCGTCGCAGTATCTAGGACCAATTGGCCTTTCTCCAGGTGCAAGGTTCGCTGCGCCCGTGCGGCGGCCTTGGGGTCGTGCGTGACCATGATGATGGTTTTGTTCAGCTGCTCGCAGAGAATTTCCATCAGGCGGAGAATCTCGTCAGCGCTTTTGGTGTCGAGGTCGCCGGTGGGTTCGTCGGCCACGATCAGTTCGGGGTCGGTGACCATCGCTCGGGCGATGCCGACGCGTTGCTGTTGGCCGCCGGAGAGTTGCCCGGGGCGGTGGTCCATCCGGTCCGACAGATTCACTAACGCCAGAGCATTTTCCACTTGCTTGCGGCGTTGTTCTTTGGTCAGCGGCAGAAGCAGAAGTGGCAGCTCGACGTTCTCGTAGGCCGTCAGCACCGGCAGAAGGTAGTAGAACTGGAAGACGAAGCCCACATGCCGGGTGCGCCAGCGGGCCAATTCGCTTTCGGACATCTCGGAGATGACATTGTCGCCGACAATGATGGTTCCCGCGGTCGGTTGATCGAGACCGGCAATCAGGTTCAAGAGGGTGGTTTTTCCACTGCCCGAGGGGCCCATGAGGGCGAGGAATTCGCCCTCGGCCACATCGAGCGTCAGGTCGCGGAGAACGTGAATCGACTCCGTACCCCGGGTGAAGGATTTGTGCAAGTTGCGAACCTGCACCAACGGACGTGCCATAGATACCCTCGGATAACAAATGGTCGTGTGAGCCAGCGGGGGGCTTGCGCTGAGCCGCCCCGGCGGCAGGATCACTTCTTTTTCCACGCTGCATCCCACAGGAGTTGCCGTTCGGCTTCGTCGCCCCAGGGGTAGTCGAGTTCGGGGTTGAACTGAAAGCGATTTTCGTACACCGTCGCGGTGATACCCATTTTCGGTTTCAGAAAGGTTCCCTGTTCTTCGTCTTTTTTCAGGTAGACGCGAACGCGAACTTTGACGACGTTTTTCGTATCGTCGGCGATGGGCATGATGCGATCGACGACGCCACGATATTCCCGGGTTGGGTCCGCGTCGGCCTGCAGGACACAGCTTTGGCCGGGCTTAAGGCGGGTGATTTGTCGTTCGGGCACGTCGATTTCCACTTCCAACTTGGCCAAGTCGGCGATGGTGCAGATGCCGGCGGCCACATTGAACGACATGGGGCTGACCAGTGCGCCTTTATCGGCGGATTTGGTCAGGATCGTGCCGTCGATCGGGGCACGGACGGTGCAATTGTCGACCAACCGCCGGGCTTCGTCGCGGCGGGCGATGGCGGCGTTGAGGTCGGCGCTGGCGGAAGCCACATTCGCTTTGGCGGTGACGACATCCGCCTCGGCGGCTTCCACTTCGCGCTGCGCAGCCAGGACCTCGGCATCCGCGGCGAGTTTGTCGGCATCGGCGACGAGTTTGTCCGCTTCGTAGCGGCGATATTCTTGTGCGGGTACAACGCTCGGATTCATCTTGGCCGCTTCATAGTCTTTATCGGCCCGGTCTTTGATCTTCAGCGCGCGGGTGAGGCGCGCTTCGGCGACACTCAAGGCGGCTTTGGCTTTCGCCACACGGGCCAGCGCGGCTACCTCCGCGGCCACGGCGCGGGCTTTGATGGCCTCGGCGGCTTTGACTGCGGCTTCTTCAGTTTTCAGCCGGTTGGCGTATTGGTGATCGACCAACGTGGCGAGAATGTCCCCCTCTTTGACCCGTTTTCCTTCCGAGAAGTAGATGTTGGTGATTTCCGCGCCCACATCGCGTGGGCTGACGGTCACTTGTAGCGACGGAATGACGATGCCCTTGAGCTGAATGACCATTTCCCCAGAAGCGACAACAGGTTGGGAGCCGCTGCTGGGTGGGGGCGTGCCGGGAGTCAGCCCGCTGCCAGCTGTGGGTGACGCGGTGGGGGCGAAGGCCGGTTGTGGGGCCGATTTGTACCACCGCACCCCTACACCCACCCACGTGATCGCCAAAAGGGCACAGAGAATCCACGGTAGCAGCGAACCGCTGGTGCGGGATTGGCCCGCCGCCAGTTGGCTATCGAGGCGCAGAGCCTGAACGCGATTCACCAAATCTCCGTTGGCGGAGGCGTTCAGCCGCGATTCGGTTGTCGTCGCCATCAGGGTTCCTCAGAAGTTCTCCCCGCAGGGGGAGAAGGGGCCATCTCTCCAACCGGTTGAGAATTCTCCAGCCCGGCAGGAGAAGAGGATGCAAACAGCGGGGCCAACAAGCGCACGCAGGCCGCGAACATCTCGTGGCGATCAAAGGCGTTAGGGTCGAGCATCATCTGCATGTCCAGCCCGTGGACGAGGGCTTGGATCAGTGCCGCCAACACCTGCGGCGAGACCACCCGGGGTTCTGGTACGCTGGTTTCAATGTCGCGGGCAATAAAGGACCGCCATTCCGCATACCATTGCGACAGGCGCTTCCGATAGTCGTCGCGGTGACCCATCTGGGCCAGAAACGTATACAGCAGGCTGAACAGTTCTTGGCCTCCAGGCGGGGGCCAATCGGCCGCCAGATGTTTCTTCAAACCATGTTGCAGGCATTGCCAGGCTTGGCCGGTCATCGGCTTGGGGCCATCCGATGCCAGCGCCTGCCGAATCATGCGCCGCAGCATGCGGTCGTAGACCGCCAGCAGGATCGACTCCTTGGTTGGGAAGTAGTAGGTCAGTTGCCCCCGACTCATGCCGGCTTCGGATTCAATGCGGCCCAACGACAGCATTTGAATACCGTGGCGGGCGATGATGGTTTCCGCGGCGTCGAGAATTTGCTCGCGGCGAATCTGGGCAATTTCGGACAATCCTTCCACCGGGTCGCTCAGTCCGGCCCACGGCGGACAACGCGAACCGTTGTGTTGTTCGTGCGTCGCTTCACAAGGATTCGGAGCTGACCGCGATTTCTCCATTCGCTACCCGCGAGAATTCTCCTAAGTTTCGATAAATTCTCAATTTCCGTTCTAGTCGCCACCCAATAGACCGATTGGACTAGTCGTAAGTGTGGTTATACTAGTCTGACCAGTCTAGAGAATCAAGGGGGAGAATGGTGAGAGAATGATGAAAATAGGCCGGTTGTGCCGCGGAGCTGTGGAACCGCCGGATCACAGTCGGTGGTAGCGAATATCGAAGAAGCGTTGATTTTCCTACAACGCTGCATGGAGTTGCCCAGCGGTATTGAATCTGCTGGCGTCCATTAGCCGATGACGAAGTGAGACGGGCCGGGGGGCTTTGAGCCGCTGTCACGGATGGCAGGATGGTACGTTATGAAGTCACGCCGGTGGGGGGTTGTGGGGCTGGTCGCAGTCCTAGTATTATTCGCAAGTCTTTGTCCTAGTAGCGGTTGTGGTTCTGCATCGCCCGCGCCGGAGCCGGCCACGGTCCGTGGACGCCTGATCTTCAACGGCCAACCGGTGGTGGGGGGGCTGGTTGTTTTTGCTCCGGACCCGCAGCGAGGTGGCCGGGGAAAACCGGCCTATGGGGAAACCGGTCCCGACGGCCGCTTCCAATTGCAGTTCGACGGTTCGACCCACATCCCCCCCGGTTGGTATCGCGTGGCCTTAGCTCCGGCCGCAGCATGGCCACAGCCGCTCTCGGCTTCGGCGGAACCGTCTTTCCCGGCGCGGTTGGCTCGCCCGGATCAATCCGGCATTCTGCGGGAAGTGCTTCCCGGCACCGACCACGACTTCGCTTTCCTTGTCGAAACCCCGGAAGGGGCTGGTCGCCATTAACTCGGTCGCACAGTAGCTTTCCAATCCTATCCCCCGTGAGAAGTCGCATTTAACTCGGTCGCACGGTTGCCGTCCATCTCACCGGCTGGGTGGTCGCGGTGGTGGCCCGCGGGTCGCCATTGACCGGTCAATGGCGAGCGTGGTACAACCTCCGCTCGGTTTCGAATTTCTGCTGCCTGCAGGATGCGATCATGGCTCAGGTGCGCGCCGCACCCAAACCTCCGGCTAGCCGCAGTTTACTGCCAGTGCCGGATGTCTCGGTGTGTATTGCCAATTGGAATTGTGCGACGTTGTTGCGGCGCTGCTTGCAATCGTTGTTCGATCAGCCGCAAGGTGTGTCGTTTGAAGTGATTGTGGCCGACAACGGCTCCACCGACGGCGCAGCGGAAATGGTCGCGGCGGAGTTCCCGCAGGTGCTGCTCATCCGCAATGCCGACAATCGCGGCTTCGCCTCGGCCAGCAACCAGGCCGCGGCAGCCTCCCGGGGTCGTTTTCTGCTGTTTCTCAATAACGATACCCTGGTTCCTCCGAATACCCTGCAGCAACTGCTTGCTTGGGCCGAAGCGCATCCCCGGGCCGGCATGTTCGGCCCCCGACTGCGTGGCAGCGATGGGCTGTTTCAGGTGTCGTACCGGCGGCGACCCACGCTGGCCGCCCTGTTCCACAAACTGAGTCTTCTCCGCTGGACGCGCTTGTTCCGCCGAGCCTACTACGACTACCGCCGAGCGACCTTCGACCCCACGCAAATCCGCTCGGTCGAAGTCCTGATGGGCGCGGCGGTGTTTTTATCGCGCGAAGTTTTTGAGCAGGCGGGCCGCTGGGATGAAGGCTATCCCTTCGGCGTGGAAGATATCGATCTCTCGACGCAGGTGAACCGCCGCGGTCCACTGTTGTTTGTATCCGAGGTGGAAATTGTCCACCACGGGCGCGCCGCCGGGCGTGCCAACATCCATTTTGCCGCGCCCAACGTCGCCATTGGCTATGTTCGTTACTTCCGCAAAACCGGCAGCCACCCCGCGTTACTGTTTCTCTACAAGCTGTTGGTCACACTCGATACCCCGGTGCAAATCGGGCTGAAGTTGCTCGAAGCAGCCGGTCGCTTCGTCACAGGGCGGCGGCAGAAAGCCCAGAAGAGCCTGCTGGCGGTGCGCGGATTGTGGGCGTTTCTGCGCTACGAGTTGTTACGATTTTGGAAGGCGTAATATGCGCACACGCAACCTGTTGCGGTGGGTTCCTGGTTTGACGCCGCTTCTCCAGCGGCTGGAAGCCCGTGAACGAGAAAACCACCTGCTGCTGGCAGAATGCCAGCGGCTGGCCTACGAAAACTACCGCCTCAAAAGCCCGCGCCGCGACCGCCCCGCCCCCCGCCCCGACGACGAACCGCCACTGCCCCCGGAGCTATTGCGCCGCTGGGTCGCCGGGACCGACGATGCCGCGTGGTTTCTCGCCAGCGGGCAGCGGGCGGCGACCATGCTCACAGCCCTGCTGCACCGCCACGGTATTCGCTTGGAGGAATCGACCCACCTTCTCGATTTCGGCTGCGGTTGTGGCCGCGTCCTGCGTCATTGGCGGCACACGCCAGCGCAACTGCATGGGTGCGACGCTAACCCGCTGGCTATTGAGTGGTGCGCTGACCATCTGCCCTTCGCACGCTGCACCGTCAATGCCCTCGAATCACCCCTCGCTTACGACCACGATTCCTTCGACGTGATCTGCGCTTTCTCCGTCTTCACCCATCTGCCGCAGCCCTTGCAGCAGCATTGGCTCGATGAACTGCACCGGGTACTGAAACCCGGGGGGGTGCTGTTGCTGTCGTTGCATGGGGATGCATTGCTCCCCGAATTGAGTTGGGCCGAACGCGCCGATTACCGCGCTGGGCGGTTGGTAGTTCGGCTCCCCGGATTGGCAGGGACGAATCATTGTGCCGCCTTCCACCCGCCGGCGTGCGTCCGCGCCATGCTCACACCCCGCTTTGAAATTCTCGACTTTCTCCCCCAAGGGGCCACCGGCAATCCGCCGCAGGATGCCTGGCTGGTGCGAAAAAAATAATGCCCTCACCGCGGCCAGCGCCAGCACCGGATAAACAACCCATCGCAGGATGCTTGGCGAGCAAGACCATGAACAATCAACCTCTTCAGAAAGCGATAACCGGGTGAACGACCCGGCGCAGAATACCTGGCTAGTGCGAAAAAATAATGCGGCGGAAATGGCATCAACTCCTGACCACCAGCCCCATCGGTCCCGATGAGTTTGCCCCGCTAGGCCGCGATGCCCCAGGCGGAGTCGTTCTCCCCATGACCGCAGTCGTTCTCCCCATGGCCACGTATTTGTACGACAGGTGGTGATACCCTGGTCGGTTATATCTCGGTCGAACGGCGATGCCCCAGGCACGGTCGTTCTCCCCACGGCCACAGCCAATACCGTCTTTGGTCGCTACAGCTCTGGCCAATAGCTTGGTCGCGGATAGGTTGGTTACACTGGCTGCAAGATAGGTTGGTTACACTGGCTGCAAGCTGGGAATTGTGCGCGGCGTGGTCGTAACCGACGGGTGTCTCAACCGACACGAAGTGGCCACCAGCTCGCAGTCCTCGCCGCAGTGATGAAAGCCGCGGTGATGAAAGCCCTGGCAGCGAATGGTTCTCGGGGAGAGATCGACAATGGGCCGGTTCAGAATCTGTACACTTGTTGGAGTATTCCTGATGATGTCGTATGCCGCGGGGGAGGAGAAAAAACCGGTCCGGCCCCCCTTGGATGCCAAGGAATGGAAGAAAACCGACTCCGGCTTGGAAATTTGGGATGTCAAGGAAGGGCAAGGGGCTGCGGTGAAACCGGGGGCCACCGTGGTGATTCACTACACCGGTTGGCTGACCGACGATAAAGCCACCAAGTTCGACAGCAGCTACGACCGCGGCGAGAAGGCCGAATTCCCCCTGGGCAAACTCATCAAGGGCTGGCAAGAAGGTATCCCCGGCATGAAACCCGGCGGTATTCGCCGCCTGAAAATCCCCGCTCATCTGGCCTACGGTGAACGCGGCGCAGGCAAGGTCATTCCCCCCAATGCCACCCTCGTTTTTGAAATCGAACTGTTTGAAGTCAAATAACCACCACACGTACTGCCATTGCGGGGTTCCAGCGCCGCCGGGCGTTCGTCCGGCGCAGACTATCGCGGCGAGGCTACACCGCACGCACGAAGACGACCTGTTGGTCGAAATCAGTGTCCACAAAAGCGCAGACCATTGCGGCGAGGCTGAACCGCGCACTGGCTCCCGGTGCGATTCCTCGGCCACCCACGACGGGCCGAATACCTCCCGGTCGGCCCCCCCCACGCTGGCCCATTTCCCGGAAACGCCCCTAACGGCGGAGAAGTCGCCACAGCAGTAGCACCGCCAGTAGCCCCATAACGATGTCGGCCAGCCAACAGCCGAGGGCAATGGGGATGCGGCCGTTTTTGCCCAAATCGGCCCCGGCCAGCAAAAGGGGGTAGTAAATCACCAGGGTGGGCAAAAAGCACATCACAAAGGTACTCAGGTAATCGGCCCGATTGGCCCAAATCCCCACCGGACAGCCGATCAGGGCGAATACCAAACAGCTGACGGCGATCGCGGGCCGCATGTGGATTTCCGCTTGCAGGTTGCGGATCTGCCGCGATTTCATGTCGATCTGATACTGATAGTTGCGCATTTCGTTCTGGAGAACCAGCCGCAATTGCGCATCTTCCACCTGATCCACCGCGGCTTGGGTTTGGCTGCGTTGGCGGAGGATTTCGGCCAGTTCGAGTTCCACTTGCGCAATCCGGCGGGGCAACTGATCCCAGGGAATGACGCTGATCTTCTGCATGGCGTCTTTGCCGCTGACCGAATCGGGCAACGGCCGGGTGATAGGCCCGGCTTGGGTCGTCGTTCCCATAGCCGCTTTATCGTAGATGACGAAGTGATTGGAAATGATCGTCATGAGGCCGGCGTCGCGGTCGACGCGGATTTGCGCTTCGGGAGTGCGGAAAACCAGGCCGTAGCCGGTGTAAACCGTCGCGCCGGTGGTTTTATCTTCCGCTTTTTCGCGCTGTTTAATCACTACGTCGATCAAGCGCTGGCCTTGGACATCGCGGACATACACCACATACGGCTGATTGGGGTGGCGTAAGCAACGGTCGCGGCGGAGCATGTTGTAGATCACTTCCTCAGGGTCGGAGAGGACCTGAACGTAGAGCAACTTTTGCGTGTTGGGAATGACCGAATGGGACAGATAGAGCGTGGTGCCCGTGGTGATGAGGCCCAAGAGCAACGCCGGTTTGACAATGCCGAACAGATGCACGCCGGCAGCTTTGAGGGCAATGACTTCGTTGTCGTGCGCCAATCGCCCGTAAACCACACACGAGGCGAATAAGGTCGTCGCAGGAATCGTCAGGGGCAGCATGCTGGGAATCAAAAGGGGGACAATCCGGACAATCTGGCCGATCGACAGGCCTTGCTTGGAAGCCTGATCGACAACCCCGGCAATGAGGAACAAACTGGTCAGGGTGCCCAACGACAGCAAAAACACCCGCACCAGTTCCCAGAAGATCATTCGATTGAGCGTCGTGCCCAGCACAAACAACTCCTACGAGACATCACACCCGATGACACCTGTATTTAGCGTGAAGGGGCCTGTCGGCCCATCAGTTGCCCAACGCCTCGTTTCAAGCGATTGACGACGGCTTTGGCCGGTTCGGTCACCAACGGTACCGGCTCGGGCTTGTACTTCAGTTCGCCGTTTTCCCGCACCAGTTTGATCGTAAAGAGGTTTTTGCTCAAAAACGCTGTAATGTCTCCCAGCGGGTTCATTTCGTGAAGAACTTTCGACCAAATCGTATAAAAGTCGAACTTCACATAATCCCCTTGGGTATCCAGCTCACCGGAACCGCCGACGCAAATCGCTTTGCCGACTAAATCCAACTGATCGACTTTGATGCGGTCGCCCTGAAGGCGAAAGACGGCATGGGCTTGTTCGAAGGCGGTTTTGTCGGGGGTTTGGAGTTTGAGAACTTTGACCAAATCCAGGATGATGGGCAGATTGTACATGCGGCCATGGGGGACATCGATTTTGCCTGCGCCTTCGACGAGCCATTGCCCGGTTTTCGGGTCGCAGCGGTTGTACACGAGCAACTGGGCCTGGGCGATGCCGCTGAGGTCGGCATCGGAGCCGAGTTTGTAGTGTTTGGCCACTTCTTCGAGTTTGGCATCGGTCAGGGTCAGCCAGACTTCGTAACGGGGGGGGGTGGTCGGCACGACGCGGGCCTGGCCGACCAACGCCCCGCTGAACACGTCGCCGGTGGCCTGGAGAAATTGCAGCGTGGGGGGCAGGTACTGGCCGGGGCGGGCCGGATCAGGAAGTTGCGCTTCGGTCTTGAGCTGACAGGTCAAGGCCTTCACCGGTACCCCCGACACCGTAGCGCGTTCCAGCCAGACATTCCCCCGCACTGCGCCCAGGTGGGTGCCTTCATAGCGTCCGCGGCAAGCCCACGCCCCCACCACCTCCTCCCACGCAATACCCGTGTCGAACGACGCTCCCAAGAACCGCAATTCGCCATCCCAATACACGACCGGGTCGGGCCGTGGTTCTGAGGTCGCCGCCACAGGTCCTAGCGCCGGTGGGTTGGGCACTGCCGCCGCGGGGGCCTCCGGCGGACTCAACACCACCAGATGTTTGACAAGCAGCTCCATCGGACCCTGCAGTTGCAACTCGGCCACAGCAGGCCCCAATTTTCCCGGCAAAGCTTTTACCAAGGCCTCATCGACCACCAACGGCTTGGCTTCCAAGCCACCCAGATTGGCCCACACCATCCCTTGGGGGAAGAAGCGTACCTCCCCGGCTGCCAGCTTCACCCGCGAAGTGCCATGCCGCCCAGCCAGATGGGTGAACTGAAGGCGGTTTTTGTGATAGTCCAGCACACCGGAAGTTTCTGTCAATTCGTAGGGGAAGAAGGTGGGGGTGATGGTTGGGCCGCTGAATTTGAGCGATAATTGGATGTCGTTGGCAGGGTCGAGCGGGGGGATGCGTTGCGGGGTGCGTGGGTCGGGTGCCCGGTCGATCACTTCGACATCGGCTTCAAACGTGATGTGGCCCCGCGGTGCCAGGGCGTCCCACCATTCATCAATCCGTACTGTCGCCAGGGCCTTTTTCAATTCGTCATCAAGCGGCACCATGGTACCGCCAATGTGCAGCACCACGACATGGTCGTGGCCATTGGGGGCGATTCGCTTGGAACCGTGCATCCACACGGGGGCCGCGCCATGGAGGGCGGTGAAGTGATCGAAGAGGATTTCGTCGCGGTCGGGCAGCGGTTGCCGCGGTTCCCCAGGTCGCAATGGCCGGGCGGGGTCAGTCATCGTGGTACGAATGACCAGGCGGCCTTTGAGTTTTTGCAGGGTGTAGGGAAATTCGCTGTAATGGAGGTGGCCATCCTTGACGTCGATGCGGATTTCGTTTTCACAGAGATTGACGCCGTGGGGCTGGGTGATTTTCACCAGGAAATCACCGCGGGCCGTGGCATTGAATTTGCGGACCATCGCCGCGTACTTCACCGGCAGGGCAGCATAGACCTGCTCATCCAAAGGCATGTTGGACCCAGCCACGTTGATATTGATGGCCGGATCGTCGCCATCGCCGTCGATGGTGCCGGTCACGGTGATCAACTGCCCCGCAGCGCTGCCGACGAGATTGAGCGTGATGGTTTCGCTGCCCGTGTGGGTGTTCAATTTTTTGACAACTCCGCGAACATCCGCGACCGGATAACGGAATTTCTCATACATCATCCCCACTTGCTTGGGTCGGACTTCCAGTTCCCGCCGCCAGCCGGCGCCATCGCGGTGAAACTTGTAGCTGACATCCACCACGCCGGTGGGGTTGAACATGCGCCGGACACGCTGGAGCTTGTCCGGCAAGCGTTCAAAGAGGCTATCACGCAAGGGAATGTCGGTCGCGGTGACCTCGAGGCGTTGCAGGTTGTTTTCGAGCTTGCGCAGAGGATCGTCGGTTGGGGTGGTCCCAGCGGCCAGATGTCCACTGCTGGTCCGGCTGGCGGCGGGCAGGTCGGGGCGTGTTTCCAGTGAGAGTGTCACCTTCGCCGCACCAATGCGGGCCGTAGCCCGATCGACGGAAATGAAGCCATTTTCACTCTGGACGGTGGCGGTGATGTTTTCGAGGGGCCACGGCAAGTCGGGATGTTCAAAGCGGGCGTCGGTCACGTGCAAGGTCACTTTGTGCCGCCAGGCGCCAGTCTCGGGGGTGTAGGTCAGGTCGGCCCGCACTTTGGCCGTGGCGGTCAGTTTGTCGAGATGGGGCACCAGCTCCGGGGCATAGCGGGCCGCCATCGCCAAAGCGGTTTCGCCCAACGGCAAGGCGCTGACTTCCACCGACAAGGCCAGATGGTGGGTCAGGCGATGGAATCGACCGCGCCAGCTCACCGCTCCATACGTAGCGGTGACCGCCGCCCCCTGAACCGTGAGGGTGGGTAGAGGATCGTTCACCAGGGTACCTTGCACCTCGGTGAAGGTGATTGCCGGCAAGGCCCCCGATGTGTGATCGATCAGAGCCAGAGTGCCATTTTTGATGACAAATGACGGAATCGGCCGATCGGCTGGCCCGGGTTTCATGACATCGGCCCAATTCCACCGCCCACTGGGGCTGCGCTCGACGCGCAGCGTGGGGCTTTCTAATTCCACTTTGCGAATGACCAAATGGCCGTGGTTGAGCTTCTCTTTGTCGTGATAAAGGATGGCCTGCGGTACCACGAGCAACGGCTGATCAGGCGGATCGCCCCGGCGGCCGAGGCGGAGGTCGGTCACGGCGATTCCGCCCAAAATCCGCAATCGGGCCGATCCGACATGAATTTCGACATCCTCAAATTGCGCGGCGAGTGTTTGAATCACCTGGGCGCGCACCCGCTCGGGGCTGACCCACGAATTGGCCAACCACGCCAGCGCGACAATGGCTGCCACGCCAGCGAGGATCAACCCGCGGATAAGCCAACTACGAACGCGCATCCGTGCCCGTCCTGGTGGAGATGGTGTCGGTGCTGCTCATCCAGTGCGCTTGGCAACGGCTAGTCAGGCCTCGCAAGCAGCGGAACCATACGCCGAAGCGCGGATTTGGTCAATTCCGAGTGTGCCGATGGCTCGTGACCCCGGCCAAGCTCCACAATCCCTGCACTTGGCCGCACGGCCAATCGCAATCGCGTGTCCTTCGCCGTGGGCCACCCCGCGACGACGACCCCGCCCGACAGGATAGACCATGCGTGTCGAACGTGGATCCATGTCGAACGTGGATGCCAAGGACGCCATCTGGTCAGAACTGGTCGATGGCCCCGCCTGCGCAACTGTATCGGTGTCTCGGCGCGCTTCAGAACAACGGGAATTCGGTCGTGATGCAACCTCGCCGACGGTCTGGCCGAGGCGGCGAGACCGTTCGGGCTTTCGCAAAACCGGAATAGTGGTTAAAATGGTGCTGTTGTGTTCATTCAACATCCGGTTCGAGCCACTCCCATGAAAGTTCTCATTCTGGTCGCGGATGGGTTTGACGATTTAACGCTCTTTGTGCCCTGGTATCGGCTGCGGGAAGAGGAAGTGGCAGTTACGATTGCCGCGCCGCTGTTGCATGCGGTCAGCGGGACGCATGGCTATGTGGTCGAGCCGGACGCGGTGATTCATGAGATCAACCCCGCGGACTTCGATGGGCTGCTGATTCCGGATGGTCCGGCGGCCGAACGGTTGCGGTTACGAGAAGAAGCGGTTGATGTGGTGCGGACTTTTGTCGAAGATGGCATGAAAGTTGCAGCGATTGGCCACGGGCTACAAGTCCTCCTCAGCGCTGGCGCCCTCGATGGCCGCCGCGTCACCTGTGCCCCCGGCATTCGCGACGATGTCCGCGCCGCGGGTGCCATCTACAGCGACGAAGCCGCTATCATCGACGGCCCCCTGGTGACCGGCCGCGGACCCGACGATCTGCCCGCTTTCACCCACGCCCTGATGACCCACCTAGGCACACCACGCAAGCTGAAGGTGAAAAACGGCAACGCGCCGCGCAGCTAAGCCGGTTCAATGCTTGCCGGCAAGCCCCGGGCCGCAAATTGCTCGACAAACAACTCGGCCCGCTCCAAATGCGTCACCACGATCAGCGAGCGGCCGCGGTGATACGCTTCCCACATCCGGTATTCGGCCTCCGCTGTCCCAAACCGAGTCAGTTCCATCACCACTCGGGCGACAAACATCAAATCCTTGTCGGCCGCTTTGTGCAAAACCACTTTGAACCGGCGGGGAGGAACAGCCGGACCGGGAGTCGGAACACTCCAACGGTCATTCCGCCGGAATGGAGGGCGGACAGACATGGCAGCCTCGTGTTGCACCGGCGCGCCCCGCAAAGGGACCTTCGCAGGTCGCGGTACTGGGGGGAAGAGGCAACCCCAGCATCCACCACGTTACCACACTCCACGTTACCGCGCCAACGCCCGCGCGGTCAAATCCCAAGCCAACGGGTTGTGAAGAGGGCAAGAAGCCGCCAGGCCAATCTAACGATTACGCCGCCTGTAACGAACCGGTCTAATCCATCACTGGCCGAAACCGAAGAAAAATCCCCTCACAACGCTAGCCTTCCGATGGCTTCACACCGTCGCTACCCCGACCTTCGGAAAAAGGCGTCGGGTTTGAAGCCCCCGGTGGCTGTGGGCACCCTCCACCGCGACGATTACCAGGATCGGAAGGAGAATCGGTGACAATTCCCAGGGGAAGACGTTTCGGACGGACTGCGACAATGACGGCACCGGACGATGATAACGGCAGTCTGAGGAAGATGGCTTTTTGGTAGGAAAAGCTTGCGCCAAGAGAGCTGCAATCGGCGTGCGGACACTTTCGCCCGGAGGACGATGTTTGACCGCAGAAAGTTTCGGCTGGAGAACGGCAAGACGATGTTTGACCGCAGAAAGTTTCGGCTGGACAGCCGCTGCGCGGCACGCGGCTGAGTGTGCCGTGATCGCGTCTGTCATCCTACTGATGCCCCTGGAAGCGGGGAATGGAAGATAAGCTGGCAGCGCTGGGCCACTACCGGCACTCGGTTTACGGCCTGATGCCCCTGGAAGCGGGGAATGGAAGATAAGCTGGCAGCGCTAGAAAGGCGGGCTGGAACCATCACGCGGGTCGTCCCGGTCGAGGCGGTTGGTGGGCTTGTAAGCCGGGTTCTGTTCTCGCTACGGCGAGCGACGGTCATTTCTCTAGCCCCGCTGTTGCCAACGGGGTCTGGCGGTCTACCCGGGGATCATCGCGGCCCGGGCCGAGCCTGTCCCCTGCTTGACCTTGCTTCCGGTGGGGTTTGCCGAGCCGGCGGGTCACCCCGCCGCTGGTGCGCTCTTACATTAAGGGCTTGCGCCCCGCACCTTTTCACCCTTACCGGGAACCGATGCCTGTTGCGGCCACAATCCACCCCTCCCATGGATAGCGCCCGCCACCAGTTCCCGGCGGTATCCTTTCTGTTGCACTTTCCCGCCCGTTGGCGGGGCGAGCCGGGAGTCTCGCCACCGTTGCCGGGGGTGGACGTTATCCACCACCGCGCCCTACGAAGCCCGGACTTTCCTCCCCCGGTTCCACACCGGCGGCGACCGTCCGGCCCACCAACCGTCTCGCTACCCCATTTTATGCGTCAGATTCCTGGATCAGAAGCCTTCGCCTGGCCTCTGTGTCAGGTTCCTGGATCAGAAGCCTTCGCCTGGCGATGAGGAGTCTTCGAAAGAGTTGAGAGCCGCGCCCCCCCGCGGGTTCACCACAACTCGGTACTGGCCCACGAAGCCCGAACAACGCCCCGATGGATTGCCCCACTCCCAGCACCAGACCACCGTTTGTCCTCTCTTATCCAGATGATCACAACGCCCCGATGGATTCTTCCACTCCCACCACCGGAGCGCAGGGGATGATCGACTCCCCGGCAAGGTCAACCGATCGCGACGATCCTTGGCTGGCGTTCGGTGGGACGAGTCGGGATTGCTTCGTCGCCCACGGATCGGCTGCCCATCAGATGGCGCGGCGGCGACGCCGAAGCATCAGCCAACTGAACCACGAAACACCCAACAGAATTCCCACCCCCAGCGCCAGACGGGCCGCGGAATCCACGCGCTTTTCCGTGAACAGTTGTGGCACCGGCTCCGCAGCAGCACCTTCTGGTCCCGACTCCGCCGGCACTTCTAAGAGGACTTTCGCCGTATGACCGATGCACTGGACCCGCAGCGTGTACGCCCCTGGCGCTGGCTTGGGAAACTGTAGCAGCCCGCGTTCGTCGGTCTGGCCGGTGAAAATGGTCTGGCCGGTGGCATCTGTGACGGTCACCTGGGCGTACTCCGCCGGAGCGTCTTCCTCAAAATACGCGAGCAATTGAATGCTCGGGCCGACTTTCACATCGGCAAACAACTTGTGCGCCTGCGCGACGGAAGCCGTCAGAGGCACGCCAGTAACCGCAACAATTCCTACAACGAACCCACGCACGGATGGCATGATTCACTCCGGATAAGGCACAGTCATTGTAAGCTTGGGGGGAAGGGAATGCCCATCTGGCAAGCGGTCTTGCTGGGCGTCATTCAAGGATTGACGGAATTTTTGCCCATCAGCAGCACCGCACATCTGTTGGTCGCCCGTGGATTGCTCGGCCACCCCTACCCGGAAGACGCCTTCACCGTCGTCATTCAACTGGGAACCCTGGTGGCGGTTTTCGTCTACTTCCGCCCCGACCTGATCCGGCTGGTCCACGGGCTGGGCAGTGATCTGCGCCAAGGGCGATTCGCAACCAACGCCGATTCCCGGCTAGCCTGGCTGATCGCACTGGGCACCCTCCCAGCGATAGCGACCGGGTATTTTCTCAAAACGTGGCTGAAGGAGAATTTCTTCCAACCGCGACCGATCGCCGTCGTGGCTATTGTCTTTGCCCTGTTGATGGCCGCGGCGGAAGGTTGGGCGAAGTATCGAACCCGGCGCGGCTATCGCCGCCGCGGCGAAGATGACATCCGCTGGTTCGATGCTCTCTGGATTGGGCTTTGGCAGGCATTGGCCCTGATGCCCGGCGGTTCCCGTTCCGGAACGACGATCACCGGGGGCCTTTGGGCCGGACTGGCCCGACCGGCCGCGGCCCGTTTCTCGTTCTTGCTCTCCTTGCCCACCATCTTGGGCGCAGGTCTCAAAGA
Organism: Gemmata sp.; assembly: GCA_025055115.1. Classification (GTDB taxonomy): domain Bacteria; phylum Planctomycetota; class Planctomycetia; order Gemmatales; family Gemmataceae; genus Gemmata. The sequence continues at coordinate 11,021 of JANWYJ010000009.1, read as the reverse complement.
ACTGTACGACGAATACCAGAAACTGCACGCGCCACAGCCAGGCGAAGCGACGAGCTTGTTCGCCTCAGGAGATGACCTTGTCGCCTTGATAGTGGGTACAGTGGTTTCGGCTGTCGTCGGCTACTACGCCATCGCTTTTCTCATGAATTACTTGCAGCGGTACAGTATGGCGGTATTTGTACTCTACCGCATCGGACTGGGTCTGGTGATTTTCGCGCTGGTAGCTGAAGGGTGGTTATAACACACCCCGGCCAGAATCAGGCACCAGGCGTTCGGCACGCACGAGGCACCGGCCGTTGCGGCCAGATGTGGACAACGCCCGCACCATTACCCCGAACCGCCATCGTCTTTCCCCGAACCTCACGAAGCCCCTTCACCGGCGGTTGTGGCCAGGAGGGCTAATGCCCCAACCCCAAGCCCCGGTGAATACCTACCATCATCGACCTTGGCCAGCCCTTGGGGGCAAACCCCATTCTGGCCAACCCCGGTGGCGTATTTCCGCACTCGAACGAACATGGTTCCGCACTCGAACGAACATGGTTATTTGAATGGTTGTCGAAATCCCCCCCGGACGTGTTTAGCGTTTCTTGGTGGCCTATTTCCGCGCTAGGACGAGCAAGATTGCTGGCACGCGCCGCGGCAGAAATAACTGCGACGGTCAAGGGATACAGAAACGTTCTTGTCGGTTCTGGGTTGCTGACACGCGCCGCGGGATGAACAACTGCGACGGGGGCAGAACGGGATGGTGGCGGCAGACAACGCAAAACGCTCGCAGCGCGAACCGCCAACGGTTCCCACCGCGAGCGTAGCCCACGAAGGATTCCCCCCTAGGTCTCTCGGACGAGAGCCGCCCTGAAGTCGAGCCGTTCCCGCCACGAGTGTGGCCCACGAAGGATTCCCCCCGCGGGCCGGAGCGGGGGGAGGATTCCCCAGCGACTATTTATCTTCGAGAATCCGGACGTCGTTCCCGTTGGCACCGCGTTTGTAGGTCGGCAGGTGCCGGTAGTAGACTTCGAGTGTCAGGGCGGCGATGGCGGTGGTGCCCAGACGGCCGCATTCCCGACCAAACCAGCCATTTTCCGGGTTCCAACTGCCGCGGTTATTGGTGTCTTTCTTCTCTTGGGTTTGAACCAGCCAATCGCGCATGCCACCTTTGCGGGTACCGTCGGGTTGTTTGGGGCCTTCGTTCCACGTCTTCCACTCTTCGCCTTCGTAGAAGTGAACAACTTGGGTGGCGTAGTAGTAGTAGTACATGTTCTTCAATTCGCCACTGCCCACCGGCGGGTTGCGCATCAAGCCGGCAACGCCTTCGATCATGCCAGGGCTGCTGGGTCCCCAGTTGGAGTCGATATAGTAGCGGCACAGGAGACCGACGGCGGTCAAAGCGGTGCCGGGGCTAGCTCCGACGTTGTTGCGGTAGCCATACATCGCCTTCCGGGAACCGGCCGAGGCAAAGTTGAGGAAGTCGATGGCTTTCTTGATGACGCGATCGTTGACGACAAGGTCTTTGGTGAGCTTGGCCGCTTGCAGGGCTTGAATTTGCCAACCGACAATCGAGGTATCGCCATCGGTACCGGCACTGTAGCCCCAACTACCATTCGGCCCTTGGGCGCGTTGGATGTAGTTGATGGCGGCTTGGGCGTAGGGGCGTAAGGCGGGGTCTTTGGTCATGCCGTAGGCTTCGCACAAAGCGATGGTGGCGATGCCTTGAGCATACATATTCCCGCTCATGCGTCCGGCGTTGGCGCCACCCAAGGGGCAGATTTTGATGAGATAGCCCAGCCCTTTAGAAACCGTTTGCGAGTAATCTTTGACGCGATCTTTGGTTTTCTTATGGGTTTCCCCGGCGGCGAGGAAGGGCAGCAGGGCCAGGCCCGTGGCGGCGGCGCGTTCGTCCTTACGGCCCATGTCGAATTCCCAGCTACCATCGTTTTTCTGTTGCCGGGCCAGCCACGCCAATGCCAGGGCCACGGCTTGCTCGCTGGCTTCGTTCCCACCACCTTCACGGAGCAAACGGGATTTGGTCGCTCCCCTGCGGCCATTCAAGCCACCCTCGAAGTGGCCGCCGGCACCGCCATCGCCCAGTTTCATGGCCCCCTCTAAACCGGTGGTGCCGGCGGTGTTGAAGTCACTGGCCACCAGGCCGGGCGGAGCATAAGTGGTCGGGTTCGGCTCGGTGACATCCGGGCGGCCCAACGCATCGTTGGTTTCGATAAACTCGACGGTGCGTTCGGCCACTTCTTCAATGTGGGGCAAGGCGGCGTCAAAATTCGATTGCAGCCCCAGATCGTCGTTGGTCAGGTCGGGGTCGGCGGGTTCGTCGGTTTTGGCCGCGGTGGTGTTGAGGACTTTATCGGTATTCTGCGCCACGGTACCGCGGGTGCCCAACACAAGAATCATCAGGGCGATGATGACAACATGCATCGCACCGCTGACCACCCAGGCGGGAATGTGCTTTTTCAACAGCCGCTCTTGAGGTGTCTCTTCCGCAGCTTCAATGCGGCGAATGACAGCTCCCGAAGTGACCGGCGGCGGGGCCGGGGGGGCAGGAGCCGACGAAGCGTTGGGAGTGGTCATTTTTTTCGCCTCCAGGTCGTGGGCTTGGTATTGGATAGTCGCGGGAGAATTCGGATTCGGTCAATTCTCAGGAAATCGTTGTTCCCATCCATCTTGGGGTATCGTCTTGCTATGATTGCCAGTCGGCCGAAGGGCTGACGGGGGTTTCAAAGGGGTTGCGGTTGCGGGCGTGGTTGACCGCGGCTTTGGCCTGGCGATCCCCGCGCCGATACCACCACGCCAACCCGCCACCAGCGGCAATTAACACCACCGCAAACACAACCGAGGTATTCAGAAACGCGCCCCAGGTGAAGGGGGACGTTTGGCTCGGATCGCGCCGAGCAATCGGCCGTTTGCCGATCAGCAACGGGGCGTATTTGTCGAGCCGACGTTCGGGGTTCTCAGGGTCGATTTCCGCCGATTCGTAGCGGAGTTTCTTAAATGAATAACCAGCGAAGGTCACCCATTGATTGACACGACCGGTGGGTTGTAAACCCTCCAGGGGTTCTGTGAAGACAATACACAGCGGATAGCCGCCGTATTCATCCGCGGGAATCAGCCACCCCTCGTAGTAATGCGTGATGCCCGCGGCCTGCACTTCGGGGCCGGTTTCAAAACGGCGGAGCGAGATGAGCCGGCCTTCGAATTTGATCAGGTCCAGTCGGTAGCCGGCCGCAGAGCTGTCCAAAAACAGGTCCGCGTATCTGACTCCAGTTTGGGCATATTTTTCCAATTCTTCGGCCGAAAACCGGGCGGCATGGAGAAGGACTCGGTCGTAGGCGGCGGCTTCTTCCCAGGGACTGGTGAAGTCGTTGAGTTGGGGCCGGTTGGCGATCTTCACTTTGTCGCGAATGAAACTGAAGATTTTCTTGTTTTTGTCGATTTTGGTAGGGTCGCTGCCGGGGGCAACCGGTTCGTGGGCCAGGGGGGTGATGCTTTTGCCGGCCAGCAGGGGCACGAAGATGTCGCCGTTGGGACCTGGTACGGTCATGGTTTTGAAATAGTAGCCCGCGGCTTGAATCCAGGCGTCGGCGGGCATCCATTCGCGGAAATTGTGGCGGCGCAGGGCGGCCCAAGCTTCGGGCAGATCGAAAAAGACAATGGCGACCGGCGTCAGGGGCGATTCCCCCAACGGGACGAACCGGGCCTCGTACACCTCAGGAACGTCGGTGAGAAACTGCGGGGCTTCGAGGCGGCGCAGACTCGTCAGCCGACCGTCGAAGCGGATCAGTTGTTGGCGGTAAACGCCCCGCAGCGGCTTGATCAGATCAATCGCGTACAGGCTGCGCAGCCCGGCCTCTTCGAGTTCGGCGGCGGTGAATTGACGGGCGTGCAGCAAAAATTCGCACCACGCCAAATACTCCAAGGCATTGTCGGCCTCGGAAGCCACCGGTTTGAAATCTTCAATGGCGGTGAAGAGGTTACGATCCGGGTTGGGAATGGCGAAGCGTTCGCGAGCTGGCTTGTGGGGGGCATCGGCCGGCACGGGGCTTCTGTGATCCACCGCCGGCGGCGCGGGCAACGTCGTCGGAGGGGGCAGCGGCGGTTGTGCGACCACGCCTGCAACCCATCCCAGCATCAGCCCCCCCAGCGCACAGCCCACAATCGCTCCCCGCGCGACGCCACGGCCGCGCCAAGGGCTATCAGACTGTCGCCAGGGATTCCGCATGCCCATCCCTCCAATACTCATTAGATGAGTCACACCCGCCGGAAGTTCCTCAGAAACGCTTCTGTTTCTGCGCTACGGCCTTCTTGCCTTGTGTATTGTGGCCGCCTCCTCGCTCACGGTCAATCGAACAGATGTTCTTTCCCTATCAGACTTTATGTCGCGGCTACCGCCACAACGACGCCACGGCCGGCACCGGGAGGCAAAATTTGCAGCTTTTTCTCGCCAGAGTCTCGCGACGTTGGTCTCCCCAAGGAAAAGTGGAGGAGAATTCGCACCCCATCGTCGGCGCAGAGAGCCTGCACGGAGCGATTAGCGTTTTTTCGGGTCGATCGGAACTGGCGAAATGTCGCTGAAGCCAATGCGGATCGCCTGATCCACCAGCTGCACAACGTACGCCTGAACCAGTTTATCGTCGATTTCGAGCGTCAGTTTCCCTGTTTTGTTTTGTTGTGTCAGTTGTTGGGAAATTTTCGACAGCTCATTGCTGAAAGTTTGGACATCCGCTTTGAGGTCTTTGGGCAGGGCCGCGGCGCTACCTTTTTCGATCAAGCTCATGCTGGCGATACGGCCGTCGTCGGTAGCTTCCACCCGGACCACGTATTCGAGAGGTTTGTTTTCGTCGATGGGGCTGGGGCTGCTGATACCGCCCCCTTCTTCTTTGGGCAAAGCCAGGGCGATTTGCCCTTCGGTGGGAGCCGGTTTGAAGGTCATGATGAAGAAGGCCAACAGCTGGAAGGTCATGTCCAGCATGGGGACGATGGGCAAATCGGGATCGACGTGTTCGGGTACTTTTTTACGCTTGTGGGTGAGCATCAGTGCCGTCCCTTCGCCGCGGATGACCGTCGTCAGTCGGGTTGAACCAACAGCGCTCGCAATTGGACCCGGTGATAACCAGCTCGGCGGCAGGCTTTCATAATCCCATAAGTTTTCTCAAAGGGGCAATTTTTGTGGACCCGCAGAATAATGACCGAGCGGAGGGGTTTGTCGGCCCCGCCGGGGCCGGCCGCCGCGATGTCGTCGCGGGCGCGCCGCTTCAGGAATGTCTCGACCTGGTCGGGGTTGTTCAGGGTACTGATGACGTTGCCTTGGGAATCGGTGTATTGATCGCTGGGGGCCAACAGCACCACCCCCTCACTATTCACATTCAGATAAATTGCATATTCGATGCCCTTATCGAGTATTTTGGCGGCCGCTGCGTGCGGCAATTCGATCGTCACGTTGGTTTGCTCGATGACGAAATTGGCGCAGAGCATGAAAAACATCACCAGTTGCAAGACCAGGTCGAGCAACGGGACGAAATTCGGCTCACACTTGTCTGACGAAGCTGCGCCGTGACTCATACGCCTCCTCAGCCGAAAGCTTCACGAAGACGACGCCCCGGGGTGTCGTAGCCGCTGCGCCCTGGCCCGAACCCTAACGAGGGCCGGGCTGGGGAGGGGGCGCCGGGGTGGGGGCCGCCCCCGGAGAAGCCGCCCCCGGGGGGGCCGCCGGCATGGGTGGTGCTGGTTTCTTCGAGTTGTGGTACATCTGCGTCAGCAAGTCGTCGGCGATGTGGCCCACATCCATACACACACGCGTGATCCGGTTGCGATAAAACGCATTGAAGAAAATCGCTGGAACTGAGATTGCGACACCAAAGAGCGTCACCACCAAGGCGTGGGCGATTCCGTCGGCCAGTTCACCGGGATTGACTTGCTTGGCCGTTGCCAGAACCGAGAAGGCTTTGATCATCCCGTAGACGGTGCCCACCAACCCGAACATCGGGCCGAGCGTCGCGATCACCGCGGTGTAGTTATTCTTCTGTTCTTTGTCGCTTTTGATGCTTTCGAGGGTGTTGGCCGCCGCTTCGCGGGCATCCTCGAGGCCGTATTGCAACCGGCTCATGCCCGCGGTGAGAACCTGTCCGAGGAAGGACGGGTCGTTGCGCGCCATATCAAACGCCTCTTTGAACTTCCGTTTGTTGACAATATCGGTGAACTCATCCACAAAGCCGGGAGGGATGGCGGCGATCATGCGCAGGTCCAGCGCCAGTAAGACAACCAGAGCCAAGAGGGTCACCGAAACAGCCAACAGCAGGGGACCGAACACCCAGCCGAGGGCTTCCAGCATGAAGACGACCAGGTTTGTCCGCGCGGGGGCCGTTTCATCCGGGGCCGTGTCTTGGGCCTGGGCCACATTGACGATCAACAACACAAATGCCAGCGCAATAACGACTTGCGTCAAAAACCGCATGGCGGGGAGATACCGGTACGGAGAATGCCTCATACCACCAGTCCTAGAAGGGCGAACCGACTTCGAGCGCTGGCATCGCCTCGTGACATGTTCTCACTTGGACGCGGCCGACCCTCGATTAGTTCCCAATTGTTGGCGTGACTATCGCAACCATCGCTGACCAGCGAGTCGAACTGCCGCCACGCCGGCAGCCGCTTTCACCACCGGCGTTCGGCGAGTTACCTGCTCACTAATAGGATGACACAACGGCGGGCGCGTCAAGTCGGAAGTGACGAATTTTTCGCGGCAACGCGACGGGAGCCAGCAAAATCGGATGATTCAACGAGCGCCGGACTTTCCCTCGCCCAGCTCGCCTCACAATCCGTGTCATTTTCCTAATTTCCGCTTGAAATATTCCAGTGTCCGCCGCAATCCCTCCTCGCGGCGAACCACCGGCTCCCACCCCAATAGTTGCCGCGCTCGGGTAATATCGGGTTGGCGGACCTTGGGGTCGTCTTGGGGTAAGGGTTTGAAGACGATGCCACTTTGGCTGCCGGAGAGCCGCAAAATTTCGTGGGCGAACTCCAGAATGGTGATTTCTTCCGGGTTGCCCAGATTGACCGGTTCATGAAAATCGGTGTGCAACAGCCGCCACACCCCTTCGACCAAATCCGAGACATATTGGAAGCTACGGGTTTGCTGACCATCGCCGTAGACGGTCAGCGGCTGGCCCATGAGAGCTTGATACATGAAATTGGGCAGCACCCGGCCATCGTTGAGCCGCATCCGTTCTCCATAGGTATTGAAGATGCGGACGATGTGGGTATTCAGCCCATGGACGCGGTGGTAGGCCATCGTGAGCGATTCGGCGTAGCGTTTGGCTTCGTCGTAGACGCCCCGAACACCAATGCAATTGACGTTGCCCCAATATGTTTCTTTTTGCGGATGTTCGAGCGGGTCGCCGTACACTTCGCTGGTACTGGCCAGCAGGTAGCGGGCTCCATGGGCTTTGGCCAGCCCGAGCGTGTTGTGGGTGCCCAACGCCCCGACTTTGAGCGTGGGAATGGGGTGTTCGAGATAATCCACCGGGCTGGCCGGGCTGGCGAAATGCAGCACGTTATCGAGCTTATCCTTGACTTTCAGCGGATTGGAAATGTCGTGACCGATGAAGCGGAAGCGCGGATTGTTGCGTAAATGATCGAGGTTGGCCAAATCACCAGTGATCATGTTATCGACCGCGATCACCTCATGGCCTTCGGCTAAAAAGCGTTCACACAGATGCGAGCCGATAAAGCCCGCGCCGCCGGTGATGAGAGTCCGCACGTTGGAAGTCCTATGTCAGCTGGGGAAAAACCCGGTCAATCAGAGGCTAGAGGTGGTTCCAAAACTCGAAAAACGCCGGCGAGCAACGTTCTTTCGACGACCGACCCGACGTTTGGAAACAGGCTCTAGTTCCCTCACCTCAATGACATAGCAGAGGATTGCCTCAGAGCAAGCCACTGACCCCGCTGATCCCGAATTCTCCACGGCACCAGGAACCAACTATCGTGTTGTCCTCAGCTGGGCTCGCAGTGTCGTGGCGGATCCCGAATTCTGAAAGGCACCGGGAACCAACTCCTCAGGAACTCATCGTTCGGTCATCGGGTTTTCATCGTCGGTGGGCTAGGTTGTTGTGCAGGACGCTGACGTTGTGTCGCGTCCCATCCTGCCTGGGGCCCGAAGTGGCCGATGTGTTGTCGCTGTCCTGTGGGGGCGGTGTTGCGGTGGGTCAGGGCCGGCGGCTGTGTCGCCGGACGTGACCCCGGTGTTGTCGCTGGCCGCTGGTGGTCGTGACCGGCGGTGTTCTCGGAGTCCTTCCTTCATTCCTGGAGCGATCATGGCTTCCCCGTTCTCCGTCCGTGCCCGCTTGGGCTTTACCCTCATTGAACTGTTGGTTGTCATCGCGATCATCGCGATTCTGGTGGGCTTGCTATTGCCGGCGGTCCAGAAAGTCCGCGAAGCGGCGTGCCGCGTGAAGTGCCAGAACAACCTCAAGCAAATCGGTTTGGCGTTACACAACTACCACGATGTGCACCACCGCTTTCCCGGGGCGATAGCCAACGCAAACCGCTTCGGCCAAAGCGGCACACTGTTCGCTGCGATCCTGCCATTCATCGAGCAAGGGAATGTCCAAACCAGTGGCGGGCTGGCAGGCTTTGTGTATGGCGTTTATGGTGAGCGTGTGGGCGGCTGGGCCGGCTATCGGATACCTGGCGACTACACCGATCCTGATGGCCATCACTGGCCCGCCGAGAAATTCGCCGCAGTCTATTACCCACCCGGTACCGATCCCTTTGGCACGCCCGGGGGTATTCTCGTGTGGTATGCCGATTTCTCGGAATACATCCACAAAGTTTCGCCCGCCAACATCCCCAGCGACGGTTCAACCGTTATCGTCCGGCTGTATCTATGCCCATCCGACCGTTCCCACGTGGAAAGCGCAAGCATCCCCAACCCCGCCGGTAGCCGCCTGACCGCTGTCAGCCTCACTGCCGCGGACGCCGCCCGCGACGATGCCAACGGAGGCCACATTCCCTACGCCCTGACCAACTACGCCGGCAATTCGTTGGCCCTGCCCAGCTTCGGGGCCCGGCTCGACGCCACATACACCGACGGCACCTCGAATACCCTCCTATTGGTTGAACGCTACCGCCAGTGTCAAGAACTGCCGACCGCATGGGGTTACAGTTACTTCCGCACACACTCCCGGATGGAAGTCTATGGACCGGTGTTTGATCTTGGTGTGCCCTTCGAGGTCGTGCCCACGGAAGCGACTTGCACCCCGGGCAGCCCACAAACGCCCCACCCCGGCGGAATGCCCACCGTATTTGCCGATGGGAGCGTGCGAACCTTAAACCCCACCGTCAACGTTACCCCCTCGTCCAGCGGTGGAACTGCGTTCTATGCCCTGCAAACGCCCGATGGCGGAGAAGTGGTCACCCTCGACTGACCCGATCACGACGCGAGTGTGCGAGACTCCGTCGCGGCCGCGAGGGGCGGTCCCTCGCGGCTGGTCTTGTTCACCGTCCCCCGAAAACGTCACCTCCCGCCAGCCATTGCGAGACAAAAAGAATTAATTTTTCCCACTCGCCGCCCCCCGCGCAAGCCACCCCGCACGGGCATTCGCAGGATGAAAACGGAAAACGGCTCTCACAAAGACCGCCGCCAGCGGTTTGTTACAGATTTCTCACTGGTGGGACGCACAACTTTTCAGCTACGATCTGATCAGTCCGGCAGAAAAGTGAAGTTTTGGCCCCAAAATGGTCAACTTCGCTCCTGCGGAATCCCTCCCCCCTACCCCCTCTTCATCTGGAGGACGTTCCATGCCTCGTCGTCGTAGCGCTTTCACCTTGATTGAGTTGCTTGTGGTCATTGCTATCATTGCCATTCTGATTGGCCTGTTACTGCCCGCCATTCAGAAGGTGCGCCAAGCCGCCGCGCGGACCAGCAGTATGAACAACCTCAAGCAGTTGGGGTTGGCGGTCCATTCCTATGCCAGTGCCAACTCGAATCTGCTGCCGAATCAATCGGCCAACAACGGGGTGTTTTTCCAATTGCTGCCGTTCATGGAACAAGATGCGGTGTTCAATCTGGGGGCCGCTGCGCAACCGATGATCATCAAAACCCTCACCAACCCGGCCGACATCAGCCACCCCGAGTATGTCGCGACCATCACCTGGAGCTTGCTGTCAGCCGTCGCCGTCGCCCCCACGGCGATCAGCCACACCCCCACGCCCCCCCACACCATCGACGCGGTGTGGGCCGGCATGACCACAGCCGAACAGCAGGCTCTGCTCACCGCACTGATGGCGTTGCCAGTCGATCTGGAAGTGGCGCAACTGACGATCCGTCCGGTCGCGGCAACAACCATCAGCCGCGCCACAACCGCATCGGCTCGGGCCGGCCTGGCCAGTTATGCGTGGAACTCCCAATTGTTCATCGCGAACATGAACTGGCAACGCATCGCCGACGGTACCTCGAATACGCTAGCCTTTGGTGAACGCCTGGCGAACTGCGGCGGTCGGTTCAACCCGTGGTTTGGCTACAACACCGCCGGAACCAACTTCGACCCCGCCATCCTGCCCACCGGCGTTCCTATTGCCGCCAATTTCGGTGGAATTCCTAGCAGCTGCGATCGCACCCGCCCCAGCAGCCCCCATGCCAATATCATCCTCGTAGCTCTGGGCGATGGCAGCGTTCGCATTCTGACCGCGTCGGCCGCAGCGGCCACCAGCAGCAACGGCAGCACCAACTGGCTGGCCCTGATGACACCCAGCAGTGGGGAAATCACTAATATCGACTAATTCAATCAAGATAGTCGAGATTTCTCGACGACAAGCCGCCACGGATCATCCCGGGCGGCTTGTGTCTTTCAGGCCCTCTAACACGCATCACATTCTCGCTATTGAGACACGCCGCCGCTATTGGGAGCGTTCGCCGTCGTTCCGGTTCAACCGAACAATCATGGCATGCCACAGTTCCGGTTCAACCGAACAATCATGGCATGCCACATTGTGGGATGCGCTAGGCGTCCGGGTACCGTGAG